>NZ_JABXKL010000090.1 GCF_017114995.1 Nostoc sp. NMS9
GACAAAAGTAATTACTCCGTTGAGCGTTTTATATTTAATCATGTCTAACTACTTACAGCCAATGGAACCATAATTTTAGATGATGTCACAACTTTAGAAGGTGTCCCCAAAATTGCTTGGGAATATCGCCTTGGCAACCGTTGTGCTTTAGAGTGGATATTAGATCAATACAAAGAAAAGAAACCTAAAGACCCGACAATTGCTGAAAAATTCAATACATATCGCTTTGCAGATTACAAAGAACAAGTGATTGATTTACTACAAAGAGTCTGCACCGTCAGTGTGGAAACAATGCAGATTATTCAACAGATTGAGTTGTAATCGATTCGTTATTTTTCGGGAACAGACTAATCAATGTGCGTAAAGCCTGATTGACAGCTTCTCCATTAGGAAAATATTCCTGTACATCGGGATCAAGCATTACTGCCCCATCTTCAAGGGTAAAGTGCTGTACAACAGTTGTCTCATCAGCTTGATGAATGGTAACAGTATGTCCACGCCGATAAGCTTGGTAATGCTTTCCACGAACACCATCAGTGAAATCGTACTCTGGAAGCATATCGTTATCCGTGATATCAGGCTGCTCAGAATTAACTTTGTTCATAAACTTTCCGTTCTGCTTTTGTGGCTTGGCGGCAACTGATAATGCGAATATTGGGTTGACGTTCTGTATAAACTACAACGAGTAACTCTCCTCGTAAAGAAAGACCAATATCAATGTATCGTTCTTCCTCAATTGAGTGGTCAGGATCAGTGATAGTAATCGAAAACGGGTCATTGAATACAGTTTTTGCTTCCTCAAAGCTAATTCCATGCTTCTTGAGGTTTTCTTTGGCTTTTGTTTCATGCCATTCAAACCCCAATTCCACAGAATTACCCTCACTATGACGAATTTAGCAAGCCTCTCAATAATATTGTACGTTGTTTTTGAAAAAGTATATTTTCGTCCATATATTTTAATACTAAAAGTTCCTCCCACCGATGTACCATATACCTCGGTAATGATGGATGATTAATTGACAGAGATTCGCGCTAAACGTGCCACCAGCACTACTGAAGGTTACTCTAGCCAAGACCAGCTAGCTAGCTTAGATAGTCATTTCCAAATGTTGAGCAAAGCTGGATTTAAGACAGTCGCAGTACCTTGGAAATATTATGGTCTGGCGGTATTTGGTGGCTGTTTGTGAAAATTTTCGGTTTTGGATGCCTAGATTTGAGATTCGCCTGTCTCCAATAGGCATTTATAGCATTAACAACTTGATAGTAACAAAACAGCAATAAATAATATTATTTATCTTGATAAGAACTAATATATAAACGCATTAGGTATGTAAAGGAGGTTTTGCTAACTCACACAAGGGTTTTGACTGAAACTTGAGCTAATTAAGCTGGCTTTGTGTTTTTATACAATATTTCCACATCATAAGTACCGATGAGGATACTATCAATCCTCTACAGACCTATCCGAAAATACAGAGTAGAAAATTTCCTTCAGAAAAGAAACCAGAAACACGCGATTTGGATTCGTTTTTCTGCTCCTTTCTCCAGTGGAGTTAAAGCCACTGTTTGCCATCACTTAGTTTTAAAAGGAGAATATCTTGGATGGCTCGAAATAAAAAGAAATCAGCCGGGTTTAAGTATGAGCATCCACTCGTCTCTAGATGCCCTATTTGTTGTATTATCCCGCCCCACATGCTGGAAAATGTCGTGGTGAATGGCAATCCTCAGCAGCGGAGTTGGGCTTTTCATACATTAAATATTTCAGCACAGCTTCGTGGACGCAGAGATGTCATAGGTAGTATCTCCTTTGCACCTTCTCCAGGTGAGAAGCGCCGCACCATCTACGATGCCAAATATGGACAGCAACTCCCTGGCACATTAGTACGTGCTGAAGGAGATCCGCCAAGCAGTGATGCATCAGTAAATGAAGCCTACGATGCGGCTGGTGCTACTTATGACTTATTTCATGAAATATTCGATCGCAATTCTATTGACGACAAAGGACTACGTTTAGACTCCACCGTGCATTATGGCGTTAAATATGACAACGCCTTTTGGAACGGCGACCAAATGGTTTATGGTGATGGCGATGGAGAAATGTTTCAGCGCTTTACGAAATCAATTGATGTAATTGGGCATGAGTTAGCTCATGGGATAACTCAGTATGAAGCGGGTTTGCAGTATTATGGCGAACCAGGGGCACTAAATGAATCGTTTTCTGATGTCTTTGGTTCCTTGGTGAAACAAAAGTCCAAAAATCAGACTGCACAAGAAGCAGACTGGCTGATTGGTGAAGGTCTTTTAGTACCAACTGTCAAAGGTGTTGCCCTGCGGTCAATGAAAGTACCGGGAACAGCTTATGATGATTCGGTATTGGGTAAAGATCCCCAACCAGCCCACATGAAAGATAAATATACTGGTGTTGAAGATAATGCTGGAGTGCATATAAACTCAGGAATCCCTAACCATGCCTTTTATCTAGCGGCTGTGGAGATTGGTGGGTATGCTTGGGAAAAAGCTGGCAAAATATGGTATATAGCTTTACGTGATCGCTTGCGTGCCAAAGCAGATTTTAAAAAAGCTGCCAACGTCACCATTCAAGTTGCTGGCGAACTCTACGGTAATGACAGTAATGAGCAAAAAGCTGTGCGAAATGCCTGGCAAAAGGTAGGAGTTATTTAGGAGTGATGAGTGAGGAGTTAGGAATAAATGTTCAATACCTTCCACTGCCTCACTCAAGACTCAGGACTGATTAATCTGTTGTTTGTTGTTGTTAAACTGGGACGTGATAACTATCATCTCCCAGTCTTAGTATGTATTCCAACTAAATAACACAACGGAGAGCAAAAAAATGCGGGTATCATTTGAACGCACGGGCGGCTTTGCTGGAATTACCAAGAAGATAACCGTTGATACAGACACTCTCCCGGCACATGAAGCTGCGACACTTCCCCAATTAGTGGAAGTTGCTGATTTATTTAGGCTACCGGAACTAATTACTTCACCAAATCCCCAGAGCGATCGCTTTCAGTATAAGTTAACAGTAGAAGATAACGGCAAGCAGCATACAGTGACTGTCAGTGAGTCAGCATTGCCAGGAACCTTAAAACCCCTAATTGAATGGCTACAGACAGTTGCACAGAAAAAGTAAAAAGAATTACTTATAAGTCTCCATTTCAATTGGATTAATTTAATTTTTGAGTGTGTAAGTAAAGCGGTATTTGATACCTGTGTTGCAAACTTGACGGTACGGGAAGGTTTAGTAGTGGCTGGTTTTATCTCCAAATACGCAAATAATTTAGCACAAATGACACAACCACGCTTTGATCACCAGCTATTTTGGAAAGCTGCTTCTGTGAGAGGCTTTCTCATGCCTCATTATAAAGAATATATGGCAGAGGCACGCGATCGCATCTTTTACCTCTTCTATACAGGCAAACTCAAAGTTGCTACAGTTTCAAGGCATACAATCAATACCCGACGCTGTAGAATATCTTCTCAGTGGTCAGAATTGTGGCAAAGTAGTTGTGAAATTTCAAGTAACATGGTATCAGCTTATACTCAATGGGTGGTGAGAATGACACAAAATTCAGAAAATACTTTAAAAGTTGCTCAACAGGCATTTGAGCATCTTACACATGGAATGGCAACAGGAGAGTGGGAAGCATTGTTAGATATGCTCACAGAAGATTTCACCCTTTGGTTTCCAATGGCAAAATTCCACGGTTTAAACGTGGGAAAAGAGCGAGCTAGAGAATTTTTCGAGTACGTTTCTGAATCCTTTAGTCCTGGGTTGAAGCTGACTGGTCTAGACCGTGTTACCAGTAATGAAACGACTGCTGTCTTTGAGTTTCGGGACGAGGGTCTTTTATTCGGACAGCCTTACAGAAATCGGGTAGCGGTTTCTTTTGATGTGCGTGAAGACAAAATTTGTGGCTATAGAGAATACTTTGGCAGCGATGGTAAATCGTATTAAATAATTCTTAAGGAGGCAGGAGGCAGAAGGCAGGAGGCTCAGTTGGAATCCCCATAAATAAATTTAGGGAATTTAATAAGGACGCTGTATTTCTTGCGCTACACGTCTCGAAATACATATTTCTTTGTTTTTCATAAATAAATTTACTTGCTCTAAACCCGTTTCGCAGAGGGCAAAAAATATATTTTCTTCCTCCTGCCTCCTGCCTCCTGCCCTCTGCCTTTCTTCGGTAATTATGAATTATTTAATTGATTTTTATTAGTTACTCTCAGGGTTGAGTTCGTTGATTTCTCTGCACTTAGCCTCTGCGGCTTGATATGCTGCCAGATAGTCTTGACCACCCAACATTACATCACCGTAATATTCATAAGGTGGATCGCCATAAATTGGCAATGGATCATCTTCTGGATAATCTTCTTTTGATTCTTCAATGATGGCTTTCAGTTTTTTAACAGTCAGACTATGTGCTGCAAAATACCAGATTTCTTGGGGATTTTTGTTCAGGTAAGGTAATGTGGGATCGATAATGCGGACATCGGAGGCGTCGTCTAGCTCAATCCAACTGTGTTCAATAGGTCTATATGGCTTCCCAGCAAAAGCTAAAAATCCCTGAATATACTTTGCTCCCTCAGTAGATAATGCTGCTTTATAAGCATTATCAAACGGAGTGCTAGCTTTGCTGTTTATCTGTTCAGCAATTTTGATTGACAGCGTTTCATCCAATAGTTTGTTCATTAATAGCAAGGATTAGAGCAGCCATGAAAACATATTACCACTGCTACTTACCATTTTGCTTGGGCATGGGGCATTGGTTATTCACTAATGACAAATGACTAATGACTAATGACAAACTCTACTTTGTGCTAATAACTATCTGTAAATTTATTAACAAATCGCTTGAGGTGTAGGGCTTGGACAAAAGGGTTTTATAGCAATCGCCAAGGCAGTTAGGACGCTGTGCGAAGAACATCTTCTATGGCATCTCGAAGACAGTCAAATTGAATGAGTTGTTTACGAATTCGACTCTTCAACCATGACCAACATCGCTCAATTTTATTAAGATCAGGCGAATAAGGCGGTAAGTATTTTAAGTGACAGTCTGCCGCTTCAATTAATTCTTGAATACATCCGCCTCGGTGAAATGTAGCATTATCTGCAATCACTATTTGTCCGGGTTTAAGCGCTGGAATTAAACAAGTTTCAAGCCAAGTTTCAAATACGTTTCGCTTCCTTGCTCCCTCAACAGTAAACGGAGCAAATAACTTCCCATTACAACAAGCGGCGATCATATTAACTCGCCCTTGCCTCCTGCCACTTTTAAGAGCATGAAAGCGATTGCCTCTTTGATTCCAACCATACCTATAATCTTCTCTATTATCCAGTCCAGCTTTGTCTATATAGACTATTGACTCTGGTTTATACATCGCTATCTCTTCACTGAATGCTTGTCGTTTAACTTCATCTCGTTCTTGATAACCATAAGTTTTTTTTTACGAGTGAACCCAATTTTCCGTAAGGCTCTTGATATTGTGCGAGCGCTAATTTCTTTAATTTCTACTGACCATAGTTTGGCCATCTCTACTTGGGTTTTATCCCCATTAACCTCGACAAATTTCCCAAATTTTTCCCAGTCAGTAATTTTATCACCATTCCCTAATGGTTGATTTGGTAAAGCTTGGTAATCTCCAGTGGTGGCTTTACGTTGAAGCCATAGGTTGATTGTATTTCGACTGATTTGAAAAACTTGAGATGCTTCACTCTTGCTCATCCCGTCTAACTCAATTGCTTGAATTACTTTCTGACGTAGGTCGTAACTGTAGGGTTTTGGCATTATCTATTCCTCTACTGTCCGCTTGAGCAGTATCAATATTTGTTACTTTACTCATCAAGTATACTGTTTGTCCTAATCGCCTTGGCGGTTGCTATAACACTATTACCAAGGTTTTTAATCATTTCCTGATTGGATGCTAATCCACTAACACCAATAATTTTGATGTCTGGATTAATTTTTTTCAACACATTGATAGTCGTTGGTCTATCCATACATGGCATCATATCAACCAACAACACACTAGACTTCTTACATGAATCAAAAGCCCTCACCCTAAATCCCTCTCCCAAGCTTGGGAGAGGGACTTTGAAATTGGCTCCCCTTCTCCCAAAATTGGGAGAAGGGGTTGGGGGATGAGGGCGAATTTTGCATTTGTGCAAGAGGTCTACTAATTTCTTGTTGATATTTTGTATATAGTGCGATCGCAAAAATCACGGCGTTGTGGAAGCATCGAGTTTTAGCCGAGCCGTTTTAGCACGACAAGGACTTCCCCAACAAACCTGCCCAGAAGGCATATTAGTAAAAACACTACTCCGAGCGCCAATCACAGCATTAGCCCCGATTTGCACTCCTGGCCCAACAAAACAATCTGCCGCTACCCATGCACCATTGTCAATGGTAATACTCGCTGTTTTCAACCCAAAGGCAGGATCTTGGAGATCGTGAGTACCAGTACACAGGTAACTCTTTTGTGAAATTACGCAATGTTCACCGATGTGGATCTGATCGAGGCTATATAAAACTACGTTATCTCCAATCCAACTGTAGTTACCAATAGTGACTTTCCAGGGGTAGGTAAAGCGGGCTGTGGGTCGAATTAATACACCTTTGCCGATACGAGCGCCAAATAATCGTAGCAAAGCACAACGCAGAATATTTAACGGTTGAGGAGTTAGAGGAAAGGCGATCGCTTGTACAAACCACCATAATAAAACATACCAACTTGGACGCCCCCGGTCAAACCAAGATTGGTCATATTTGCGTAAATCTACGAACGGGTCATTAGTCATTGGTCATTGGTCATTTGTCATTGGTCATTTGTCATTAGTTATTAGTTAGGAATCAATGGTCAATAGCTTTGCTTCTGCTTCTCTGCTCCCCTGGTCCTCTGCTCCATCCTTCGGGATAGTTGCAGTATTTAAGTGACCACCACAGTTGCGTAATTCGTAAAGTTTAACGCCAATTTGATATTCATATTGACTCAGCAAACGTGCATAGATATATCCTGCTTTGCCATCTAAAAAACCGCGCTGAATTATATAAAACAAAACAAATCGCAAAATGGGTTTAAATGGTAGGTGTACCCACACTTTTTTCAAAAATCGTTTGCGTTGTACGGCATCACCAAATAGATTAGCGCCGATAGTACCGCTATCATCTTTACCTGTAAGAATATTAAAATAAACCCTGGCTTCCCAGTTTGAATAGCGGTTATGGCGTTCTAACCAGTGATAAAGGTCGCGGAAGTCTTCGTGGAGCATATCATTTTTGAGATACCCAACTTTCCCTTGCAAAATTACATGTTCGTGAACTTCGTTATCACCAGTATTAGGAATATCTTCTGTATTTAGATTTTCGTAGCGACCTTTTTTATGTTGAAATAAACGTAGATTCCAATCAGGATATTTACCACCATAACGAATCCATTTTCCTAAGAAAAATACGCGGCGGTTGAGATAATAACCTGTATATTCACCATTTTGAATTGCTTGGTCAATTTCTTCCCAAAGTTCGGGAGTGATGCGCTCATCACAATCTACAATTAGCACCCATTCATTACGAAAAGGGAGATTATCCAAAGACCAGTTTTTCTTTTTAGGCCAGCGTCCATTGAAGTTGAATTGTACGACATTTACACCGTGACTTTTAGCAATTTCAATGCTGTTGTCGGTACTTTGAGAATCTACTACAAATATTTCATCTGCTCTGCTGAGGCTAGCAAGGCAAGCAGGCAAGTTAGCTTGTTCGTTTTTTGCCGGAATTAGTACTGAAACTGGTATTTTAGATGACATATTGAGTAGAAATTATGTTACTGGTTATTTCTTATTTGATGTAGATAAAAGACCTTGAATAGCAGCATTTAAGTAACCAATCTGACCGTAAGCATACACCAGTTTGTCAAACCGTTCTGCTGGATCGGAGAAATATTGTAATGCTTTATACAAGCCTCGCAAAAACCGTTCGCTACCTCGCTGCAATTGAGCGATCCCAGCCTTACCAGCGAGTTGTTCTCGATAGCATTCACTGATACCCTGCCACCAGCCTCGGTTTAAAAACCAGGAGCGTTGGAGGCGCTCTGGGGCTACATTGTGAGCAACGAGTGCTTCGGGAAGATAAGCGACTTGCCAACCACGCTGTAGGGCGAATTCGGTCATTTGCAGTTCTTCGTTAGATAATAAATTTTTACCCACTCGACCGAGATGAGGATCGAAACCGCCAATTTCTTCTAGGAAACTGCGACGGATGGAGTAATTTAAGCCTCTGGGTGTTGAGCCAGGTTGCTCAATGTAGATGTTACTTTCACCTAAGTCGTATGCACCCAGATTTGCAGCTAGCCCCGGAGATAGCCACCGTGGTTGTTGAATTCCTGAGGGCCACAGGAGAGTGACTTTGCCACCTGCGATCGCTAGCTTAGAATTATTGTAATAGGCAAAATATAAAACTTGTAGCCAGCCCTTACTGGCAACGGCATCGTCATCTAGATAAGCAAGAATATCACCACTGGCTACCTTTGCACCTGTGTTACGGGCGACAGATAAACCAATGGTGGGTTCAAAAACATACTTCAGGCGCGGATTGTGGCTTCTTTGTTCTACAACCTCACGAGTGCGATCGCTAGATCCATTATCAACTACTACAATTTCAAAGTCAGCAGCAAAATCCTGTGCTAAAAGACTATCAATTGCAGCCCCTAAATAGGTATCTCGATTGTAAGTACAGATAATGGCAGAAATTTGGATGTCTGGCATAGATTGAATTTTGGATTTGAGATTTGGGACTTTCCTTCTCTACGAGACGCTGCGCGAACGGAACGTTACACGTAGCTTGCTTCCACGAAGGGGTACGGCTACGCTCAGTCGAACGATTTTAGATTAAAATCTTAAATCCAACGCTATAACTGCTGAGAGTTAATCTAAACCAAAAGTTACCGACCTACCAACCGAGTTTCTTCGGAAATAATCTTTAAAACTTTACGTTTGTTGAATATGACCGTGTAAAACTACAAGAGTTTGCGCCAGTTGACTAAGGCGGGTTTCCAAAGATTGCTTGCGTCCTAGCAGTTGACGTAACTTTTGGTAACGAGCGATCGCCATACTAACATTGGGAACCTGATCCGGTGGACATGGGCGCGACCAAACTTTACCAGTATCGTCTACACCACAGAGGCGATAGCCAGTAATAGATGATTGATAAGATACTTTTCCACCAGTGGCGCAAATTTCTTCTACGTAGTTCATCAGGCGGTCAACTTCTGCATGGCGCAGTGTCGCGGTTCCTCCCGGTTCTGGTTCGGTGGGATTGGATTCTAACCAGCCATTGACAATTGGCCCTTCTAAGTAAATATCCTGAATTTGCTTCAAAATATTTTGCAATTCTGTTTCCCAATCGGCGACGGTTTCCTGAATTTCTTGCAATAGATTCATCGCCAATGCTGGATTCGCTCCGTTGCGATGGCTACTAAAGCTCGGAGTTTTCAACTTGGGTAGGCTAGGTGTTTTGCCACCATTATCTTCTGCTTGAAAGGTCTGCACAGAGTCATGGTGAGGAAAGAAATTTTGTTCTGAAGGATAATCACTCTCAGTTTCTTTGCTCAATTCAACGAGTTTCTCATCCTGAGAGGATGGAATTTGTGTACTTTCTGTGGGTTCGTTGGCTCCGACGCTGATTCTAAAAGAGAAAGGCCGTTTTGTCGTCGAATCACCTGTTTCGGCAGTAGAGGCAGTGCCGCGATTCCCTAAATCGTGTAGAGTTGCTTCAATGCGTTTTAAGCCTGCGTTCATAAAGATATCCTAAAGTTTGCTTTCCCCAGTGGTATTGAATAATTGAGAATGGGGTTGTTGGGATTTTTGACTTTTGCCAGTTGTAGCATCAATGATGCTGGTGCTAATTTTATCCCTTAAAAGTTATTTGAAACCAAAAATCTCACCGATGAAGTAAAAAATTGTGGTAATAAATTGTAACCGTGGGTATGTGGAGGAGGCAGGAGGCAGGAGGCAGGAGGTTGGAATTTATCTGTTGCTCTCAACCCCATCTAATTCCAAGCCACGAAATCGTAGATTTTGGTGGAGGACTCAAACTACAAGCTCATTTGCGATAATAACCGCAAGAGGCAACGGCAATATTCCTTCTGCCTCCTGCCCTCTGCCTCCTGCCTCTCTTGTTAAAATACTCAGTAAAAAACTTTGGGTAAAATCATCTTAGTAACAGGGCCAGCACGATCTGGTAAAAGTGAATGGGCAGAAACTTTAGCTATGCAGTCAGGAAAAGCAGTTGTTTATATAGCAACAGCCACCGATAACCTAGACGATCAAGAGTGGCATCAACGCATTTTAGAGCACCAACAACGTCGTCCTCAAGACTGGGTAACTTTATCTGTAGCCGTGGAACTGTCTGCTACCCTTGCTGATGCCAAACCCTATACCTGTCTTTTAGTTGATTCTTTAGGAACTTGGGTTGCTAATCTCCTAGAACAGGACGAATCTAACTGGGAAAATGCCCTTGCAGAGTTTTTGGAGACGGTGGAACTGGTTGCTGCTGATATGCTGTTCGTAGCAGAAGAGGTGGGTTGGGGTGTGATCCCAGCTTATCCCCTTGGGAGAACGTTCCGCGATCGCCTCGGTTCTTTAGTACGCCAGCTAGCAACACTTAGCGAAACTGTTTATTTAGTGACTGGCGGCCATGTTCTCAATCTCAGCATTCTTGGTTCGCCATTGCCAAATAGAGGTGATGCTGGAACATTTAGGAGTCAAGATTCTTAACTGTTGATTCAAATTAATCCCAAATCTAAAATCTAAAATCTAGAATTGTAATATGGCAACCAAACAAGAACTTAAACGATACCTTGCCTACTGGTTTCAGTTGGGTAAGAAAGTGATTACGGGCAACGGTGAGGCAATTTTGCCCCAAGACGCTCTCTGCGAGACGCTGCGCGAACGCGGACTCGCTAACGCTCCGCTATCGGTGCTAAATGGCGATCGCTATAGTCAAGAATTTGAAGAGTGCTGGCAAAAAATTATTTCACCGGAATCGGGTGATTGTTACCTTGAGGGTACATACGAAACCATTGCTGAATTGTTGACACCAGCATGGGATATTATGCCTTGTGGCCGTTGTAGTATGCCAGTAGCCAAGCGAAACGTCGGGATGCCGGCGTTGTTATGTCCCTGCAATGATTTACCTAACTGGCCGAATACTGAATTGCCAGCACCGCGAGAGCCAATTAAGACTCAAGACCAACTCCAAATAATTCGCGATCGGCTTGTAAAGAATATTACATAAACTCCGCCAACGCACCAACAAAAGTTACGATAATCTCAAATTTTAATTAGCAGCACAAGATGTAGGGACGAGCGAGGAGTTATGGGGCGATGCAGTGGGTACTTGAGCAACCAAAACCACGTTTCCATTGGCATCTAGAATCCACCCTTGGGCTTCTACAATTTGAGTAGGCTCATTGACAGAATTAACCTTCTGTGATTTTTCTTCTGTGTATCCTTGCGCCTGAATAACCACTCTTTTCTGAATACCCTCAGCACGATTCTGACTCTCTGGAGGGAGGGCGATCCAACCTACCAGCACCGCATCATCAGCTATCAATGGCTCTGTGGGATCGGCTTGTATTCCTCCACGCCCAGTAGTAACAAATGAACCTCTTGCTATTTTTCCACCAGAACTACAACTAGCAGCAACTTGCTGCGAAGCATCAACCAGATTTACGGGTAGTTCCACTAATCCTTTACTGGGGTCAGCATCTGGTGAGTTGATTTGTACAGTGCCACTTAATGAAGGGTTTTGTTGAGAAAATGCTGTAATGTCACTTGTTGGTATGTTATTCGGGTTTATATCTTTTGGATCGAGCCTCTCCACCTCTGCACGAGTGCGTGACACAAACCCAAAGGTATTCTTAGCGGCGATCGCAATTTTACCACCAGAACCAAAGTTGGCGTTGGCGGTAATATCGCTATTTCCGAAAGGAGTGGCGACGAGAAAGCCATTACGTGCATTGATGGTGATATTACCGCCAGTTTTATCACCTCCAGCATTAGTAGAGATTTGACTGTTGCGACGCATCAGTAATAAGTCCTGCACCTGTACCGCAATGTCACCGCCCTTACCTGACTCACTATCAGATGTGAGTTTTCCTTTATCCAGCAGGATGGAACGAGCGCTTATATTGAGTTCGCCTGCTAGACCTAAATTGGGTATACCCCCTTGATAGTTAACATTTTTTCGAGCTTCACTGCTCACAGTTATTGCTGCCCCATCTTTGATAACCAATCGCCCTGTAGTTAGGGTCAAGTTGCCGCCATTTCCAGGCCCTTGAGTGCCAGCGAATAAGTTACTGAGCCTAGAACCATTTGCTGAGGTTCCCATTAATTCTATGGACTCAGAGGCGTTCACTATCAAATCTCCTCCATTTCCTGTAGCTGGTATAAATTGGTTAGAAAAACGCCCAAGTATACCTTCAGAACTTGTTGATATTGCTGCACCTCCCTCGATACGTAACTTTCCAGTATTAATTATTATGCTGCCAGCATTTGGAGCGCCATAAGTTGCACTAAATAATCCACTGGATGTTAAATCACTACCATCTGGCAAAGGAGAAATGGGGATGCCTGCAATTAGTTCTACGGAATCTGAGGCATTTATGGTCAATTGCCCTGCCAATCCCGAACCAACATTGAACATTAAGACTTGCGCTCCATCTCTGACAATCAACTTTCTGGTAGTGATATTTATATCTCCAGAGTTTCCAGTGTTGAAAGATCCAGTAGACAAGAATGCATTTATTCCAAGTTCTACAGACTCGGAAGCGTTCACTGTCAAATTTCCTCCTGGTTGCGCTCCCAGGGTAAGAGCCAAAATTTGTGAACCGTCAGTTACCAGTACACGCTGTCCTTGCAAGTGGATATTACCGCCACCTTGGCCACTGGTATCGATAGTAGACGGAATCTCACTTTGCTGGGTTAGTTGGATGTTCTGAAAATTTTGAACACCTTCATATCCGAATGCCCAACCTTGATTCGTTGAACTTACACCAACCAAACTATTGCCAGCAACACTTCCTAACTCAATTCTTCCCCCACTTGCCGTTATATTTCCGCCCTCTAGCGTTATATCACCGCCTATAAGTGCTAAGGTTTTGCCTTGCTGCACTTGTAGACCAACACCTTGTCCGAAGGTATTAATTGCATTATTTGGACTTGCTTGGGATTGATTGCGGATAGGTCGAGCAGTTGTTCCGAATTGTAAACCTATAGGAACACTTTCTGTGAGTAGAGGTGCAGTTTGACCAGATGTAGCACTAAAGTTTGTACCATCAGCAAAGTTCAAACTACTCGCCGTACTAGCCACAAATGAACCGCCAATATTTAAAGAAGCATTGGGCCCAAAAACAATGCCGTTAGGATTAATCAGAAATATATTGGCTGTGCCGTTAGCTTTAAGAATGCCATCTATATTAGAAACAGAATTGCCTGTCACCCGACTGATGATGTTCTGAATATCGATTGCATTGTTAAAATGGGCTGTCCTTCCCGCAGAGACAGAAAACTGTTCAAAGCTGTGGAACAAGTTTGTACCACGAACTGCTCCACCATCAATCTGGTCTGTAGGCTGACCATCAATTAGCTTTGGTGTAATTATTGAGCTTTCAGATCCGAGCGTGGTATCTGTTTGAATTTGAGCTAAGGCAAAACTCTCAGCAAAAGTGAGCACTCCAGCAATTACTAAAGTACTCACTATTCCTAACTTGCACTGGCAACTGCTTCGGTTTTGAGACATGAAAAACTTGCGCTCAAAAAATAAGAGTTTATTAAAATACTGCTTTTTGCTAATTAGTGATGTTAGTACGCTGATGTGATCTCTGTAGCCTAACTACTACATAAAAGCAAAGTTTAGTATTTTTACATTCACTAGAATAAACTCTTTGCAGTCCGAAGATTAAATTATTTAGCAGTAACAGCCTAAAGGGCTGCCAGTTGACGGGCAAGGGATACACAATGCTTTTTTGACTAACACAATTTCTGGTATTGAAGCTGTTGGAGTTTCTGCCAATAATGCATTGGGTTGCTGTTCATCAACTGCATCATCAGATTTGAGTTGATTGGGGTCGAGATTACACTGCCAATGAATTCTCAAGACTCTATATTCTAATAAGCCGTACTTTTCAAGCACTGAATGTAAGTCAGCGTTTTCTAGGCTTTGATCCATTTTCTGCTGAATCTCTTCTTGTAACTGCTGTAATAATTGAGGGTCTATAACTTGTTGAGAACTCATATTGTTTTCCTTCCTGACGGAATGTGTATAATTATTGCTTCAGTTTAGTTAGCAATGATTACGCTAAGTGTCATAAAAGTTCATGTTTTCCTGCGGGATTTCCTTTGCAGCTTATTTTGCGATAACACCAATTCAAATTATTTATTGTAGAGTGGGCATCTCGTCTAGTAACTAAAATCGGGCTTTCATTTCCCGTCTGTTTCCCCACTAATTCTTAATCCCCGTCGCAGCAATACCCTGAAGAAATTGACGCTGACCGATGAGAAATAATACCATCACTGGAACTGTCGCTATTGTCACTGCTGCCATCATCAAGGGCCAATTATTTGTAAATTGCTCCTGAAACTCAGCCAATGCTAGTTGCACCGTCCTTAATTCTGGTCTTGTCGTAAATACTAGAGGCTTAAACAAATCATTCCACTCACCGATGAAGGTGAACAAAAACAGTGTCACTAAGGCCGGACGGGCTAAAGGTAACATCACCCGCCACAAAATTTGCAGTCGGTTCGCCCCATCTATCGCTGCGGCTTCCTCTAACTCCAGGGGAATTGTCTGGAAATACTGACGTAATAAGAAAATCCCAAATCCGCTAACCGCAGTGGGTAGAATGAGCGCCCAGTATGTATTTATCAGGTGTCCCCACTTCAACACCAAAAAGATGGGAATCACCAATAACTGAAAGGGAATTACTAAAGTTGCTAAAACGACTAGTAGCAGTGCTTGGCGTCCCCGAAACTTCAACCGTGCTAGGGCGTAACCAGCCAAAGCAGAAGTGACAATCTGAAACGCCGTCACAGCGATCGCTACCAAGGTAGAATTAGCAAACGCCAGCAAAAATTTCCCTTGTTGCCACGCAACGCGGTAATTTGCTAAAGACCAGTTATTTTTGGACAAATTTTCTGGGCTGGCGGCTGTCGGTGCAAAGGAGGTGAGAAAGACCACAAACAGCGGTAGTAGAACGATAAATACCCCTAGCAGTAAGATTACTAGGCTCAAAAAATCACCAGATTTTAGATTCGGGTTTGGTTTAGACATAACTTGAGCCGCAAAGCATTTATTTCGCTAGTACTAGAGCATTGCCCCCAGCAACCATTAATCTATAAACATAGTCTACTTGTTAAGTTAAATTAAACCACAGTAATTGTTACCCTCAGTTCATAGGGTAAATTCAATCCTGGTGTCAAATAATTCAAGTTTACAGGAGTAAACATAACCATGCAGCAGCTTGCAGACCAATTTAAAGAATTAGATTTCAAGAGCGAAACATACAAAGATGCTTATAGCCGGATTAATGCGATCGTGATTGAAGGGGAACAAGAAGCCCATGAAAATTACATCACATTAGCCAAACTGCTGCCAGAATCTCATGATGAATTGATTCGCCTGTCCAAGATGGAAAGCCGCCACAAGAAAGGATTTGAAGCTTGTGGGCGTAACTTGGAAGTCACCCCAGATTTGCAATTTGCCAAGGAATTTTTCTCTGGACTACACCAAAATTTCCAAACAGCAGCGGCGTCCGGAAAGGTCGTCACTTGTCTGTTGATTCAGTCTTTGATTATCGAATGTTTTGCGATCGCAGCATATAACATTTACATCCCCGTCGCTGACGCTTTTGCCCGCAAAATCACGGAAGGAGTAGTAAAAGAAGAATACAGCCACCTCAACTTTGGAGAAGTTTGGTTAAAAGAGCATTTCACAGAATCCAAAGCTGAACTAGAACAAGCAAATCGCCAGAACTTACCTATCGTCTGGAAAATGCTTAATAAAGTAGAGGGTGATGCCCACACAATGGCAATGGAAAAAGATGCTTTGGTAGAAGACTTTATGATTCAATACGGTGAAGCATTAAGTAACATAGGCTTCACGACTCGCGACATCATGCGCTTGTCAGCCTACGGACTCATAGCCGCTTAAAAAAAGTTAGGAGTGAGGAATGATCAGTGAGAAATTATGAGTCGTACTCCTAACTCCTAACTCCCAACTCCTAACTCCCAACTCCTAACTCCCAACTCCTAACTCCCAACTCTAATAAATTCCACCCCCTCAAGACAGCATAAGCCTAATAATCACTACATGTTTGGTCTAATTGGACATCTGACTAGTTTAGAACACGCTCAAGCGGTAGCTCAAGAATTGGGATACCCAGAATATGCCGATCAAGGGCTAGACTTTTGGTGCAGCGCCCCACCGCAAATTGTCGATACCATTATTGTCACCAGTGTAACTGGGCAAAAAATTGAAGGACGGTATGTAGAATCTTGCTTTTTGCCGGAGATGCTGGCCAGTAGGCGCATCAAAGCCGCAACGCGCAAAATCCTCAACGCGATGGCTCACGCACAAAAGCATGGCATTAACATTACAGCTTTAGGGGGATTTTCGTCGATTATTTTTGAAAACTTTAAGTTAGACCAGTTTAGCCAAGTCCGCAACATTAAACTAGAGTTTGAACGTTTCACCACAGGAAACACACATACTGCCTACATTATTTGTAAGCAGGTAGAAGAAGCCTCAAAACAACTGGGAATCGATCTGTCAAAAGCGACTGTTGCAATATGTGGGGCAACTGGGGATATTGGTAGTGCAGTTACCCGCTGGCTAGATGCAAAAACAGATGTCAAAGAACTTTTATTAATCGCCCGCGATCAAGAACGCCTCAAAGAACTGCAAGGCGAACTGGGACGAGGAAAAATCATGGGTTTGACAGAAGCATTGCCTGAAGCTGACGTTGTAGTTTGGGTTGCTAGTATGCCCAGAGGCGTGGAAATTGACCCCACCACTTTGAAACAACCCTGTTTATTGATTGATGGTGGCTATCCTAAAAACTTAGCAACAAAAGTTCAGCATCCTGGTGTATATGTGTTAAATGGTGGGATTGTAGAGCATTCCCTGGATATTGACTGGAAAATTATGAAAATCGTCAATATGGACGTGCCAGCCCGCCAGTTGTTTGCTTGTTTTGCCGAATCAATGCTGCTGGAATTTGAGAAGTTATACACGAACTTTTCGTGGGGACGGAATCAGATTACCGTAGACAAAATGGAGCAGATTGGTAAGGTATCTGTGAAGCATGGATTTAGACCGCTGCTGGTTTAACTGTAAGAGTTAGGAGTTAAAAGTTAGGAGTTAAGAGTTAATAACTTTCATCAGTACACGCCTTCTAATACCTAACTCCTCACTCATAACTCCTAACATCCTAACTCCTCATCCCTCACTCTGAAAAACTTATAACTCGTAACTTATAACCCCTACGATGGCAACTACCGAGCGTAAACCGCTACTGTTAGATTTTGAAAAGCCCCTAGCAGAACTTGCAACCCGAATCGATCAAATTCGGCAACTTGCAGAAGAAAATGGCGTCGATGTTTCTGGTCAAATTCGTCAACTAGAAGCACGCGCCATGCAACTACGTGAGGAAATTTTCACTAGTCTATCCCCGTCCCAGCGATTACAAGTCGCTCGTCATCCGCGTCGCCCTAGTACTCTCGATTACATTCAGGCAATTAGTGATGAATGGATGGAATTGCATGGCGATCGCTGTGGTGGTGACGATCCAGCTTTAGTTGGTGGTGTTGGTCGTCTGAGTGGGCAACCTGTGGTAATGTTGGGTCATCAAAAAGGACGCGATACTAAAGACAATATTGCCCGTAACTTTGGAATGCCTTACCCTGGCGGCTATCGCAAAGCCATGCGGTTGATGGAACACGCCAACAAGTTTAGTATGCCGATACTAACTTTTATCGACACGCCCGGAGCTTGGTCTGGGGTAGAAGCAGAACACCAAGGTCAAGGAGAAGCGATCGCTTACAACTTACGGGAAATGTTTTGCTTGGATGTGCCAATTATCTGCACAGTTATCGGTGAAGGTGGTTCTGGTGGCGCACTTGGTATTGGAGTAGGCGATCGCCTACTCATGTTTGAACACTCCGTTTACACCGTCGCCACTCCCGAAGCCTGCGCCGCCATTTTGTGGAAAGATGCTGGTAAGGCTCCCCAAGCCGCTGTGGCGCTAAAAATTATTTCCCATGACCTGAAAAAGTTGGGAATTATCGACCAAATACTGCCTGAACCCACTGGTGGCGCTCATTCCGACCCCTTAAAAGCCGCTACCACTCTCAAGCAAGTGCTAATGGAAAATTTAGACGAACTCAATCGTTTAACCGCTCCAGAACGCCGCCAACTGCGCTATGAAAAATTCCGCAAAATTGGTGTTTTTACAGAAGTTGCTCACTAACGGCACTGCATAATGATTTATTAGTAAAGCAGCAATGCTATAATTGCCTATGTGCTTAAAGATTTTTAACAATCTAGCCATAGGCATTCGCATATTTGGCAAATCTACTCAATTTAATTGAGTGGGTTTTGTATTATGTAAATAATCTAATTTGAATGTACGGCGTGGTTTTCCAGGCAACAACTTGTTGTCTTCACTGCTAAAACCCACAATATGGGAACTGTTGTGCTGCATCATAGCATTTGCTTAATGAAAATCATCAGATTTTTAGATTCCTTTAATCTATCCAAACCGAGAAGTGTGAATAATGGGATGGTAATAGGCTTTGGGAACTGCCAAAAAATTGGGAGACACCATGAATGTTGAGCAAAAACGACGCGCCCTGATTACTGGGGCAAGTAGTGGAATTGGGAAAGCAACGGCTTTAGCCTTTGCCAAAGCGGGAATAGATGTCGCCTTAGTCAGCCGTTCTTTGGATAAATTGGAGGCGGTAAGAGAAGCCGTAGAGCATACTGGGGTGGAAGCGAAAGCTTACGCTGTAGATTTAGCGCGGATCTTGGAAGTCAAAGAAAAGATCCAAGCGATCGCTCTTGACTTTGGTGATATAAACATTCTGGTAAACAATGCTGGCATTGCCTATACAGGAACTTTGAGCGAAATTTCACTAGAGGGCTGGCAGCAGGTAATTGACTTGAATCTCACCAGCGTGTTTCAGTGCATTGTGGGGATTTTACCTTCAATGCGCGATCAAGGCGCAGGCACAATTATCAACGTCGCCTCAATTGCCGCCAAGCAACCCTTTCCCGGTTGGGGAGCATACAGCGTCAGCAAAGCTGGTTTGATAGCCCTCTCTCAAACCCTGGCACAAGAAGAACGCACTCATGGCATTCGTGTCACAGCTATCTGTCCTGGCGCAGTCAATACCGAACTTTGGGATACAGAAACAGTCCATATCAACTTAGACCGTTCTAAAATGTTAACCCCGGAAATTGTGGCTCAGTCAATTCTCTATACAGTTCTGTTACCACAACAGGCAGTGATTGATGAATTGACCTTGATGCCCAGCGCTGGCGCACTCTAATTGCGAAGTTAGGAGTTAGAAGTTATGAGTTAAAAGTTAGGAGTTATAAATTTATAACTCCTAACTCATAACTCATAACTCATAACTAAATTAAAACCATAACCAAGACTGAATCATGACTATTGCTAGTTCCAACGGTTCCAATTGCTCTCAATCGCCTCTGATTCCCGACTTGGCAGAAGCCATAACTCCCAGACCCGATCGCAATACTAATAACGGGCGACAACCGGATGTGTTCCCGCCAACAGAGGAACAGATGGAGGAAATGAAGGACGCCGTGCGGACACTAATACTGGGAGTTGGCGAAGACCCCGAACGCGAAGGACTCCTGAAAACACCCAAACGAGTAGCCGAGGCAATGCGGTTTCTTACCAGTGGGTACAACCAATCTCTTGAAGAACTCGTTAACGATGCCATCTTTGATGAAGGGCATAGCGAGATGGTGCTAGTTAGAGATATTAATTTCTTTAGTTTGTGCGAACACCACATGCTGCCATTTATGGGTAGAGCGCACGTTGCTTATATTCCCAACCAAAAAGTTGTCGGACTGAGTAAGCTGGCCCGGATTGTTGAGATGTATTCCCGTCGCTTACAAGTACAAGAGAGGTTAACTCGTCAAATTGCCGAAGCAATCCAGACCGTTCTAGAACCTCAAGGCGTTGCTGTAGTGATGGAAGCTAGCCACATGTGCATGGTAATGCGTGGCGTTCAGAAACCAGGTTCCTGGACTGTCACTAGCGCAATGGTTGGTGTGTTCCAAGAGGAACACAAAACCCGCGAAGAATTTTTTAACTTAATTCGCCACCAACCAGCGTTCTTTTAAATGCTGAGTTAGGAGTTAGGAGTTAGGAGTTAATTCACAACTCATTACTCCTAACTTCTAAGTAAATCAATGTTTTTTAGACTGTGAAATAGGAGTGCTACTTTATCTAAATCCTTATCTCCTGGTGTCCGTTCCACACCACTAGATAAATCAACGCCGCTAGGATTAACCTGATTTAGGGCTTCCACAATATTATCGGCTGTTAGTCCCCCTGCTAAAAGCCAAGGACAACTAGGGCTAAATTGTTCTAGCATCTTCCAATCTAAAGTTTTGCCTGTACCACCCAGTTGTTGCGGATGGTAAGCGTCAAGTAGCAAAGTATCGACAAATTTGGTGTAATCAACCGCTGTGTCAAGATGCTCAAGACTACGAATTCTCAGTGCTTTAATAATTTCAATATTGGGTAAAGCTTGACGTAGTTGGTAGCAAAAATTTGGTGATTCATCTCCGTGTAACTGCACACCAGTCAACCCAGAATCAGCAATTATCTGACTGATTTCAGCGATACTAGCGTTGGCAAAAACCCCAATTGTGTCAATATTTGCCGGGAGTTCTGCCACTGCTGCCCGAATTTGCAATGCGGTAACGTAACGAGGTGAATTTGGTACACAAATAAATCCTAGTGCTGTTGCGCCTAGAGAGGCGATCGCTATAGACTGCTGTGGTTGAGTAATGCCGCAAATCTTAACGCGCATGAATATTTAACAAATTTAAACTAATCATCTGAAAAGTCTAAACTATCTAAAAAATTTTTGGGCCTTGTAATTTTATAATCTTGTAGGTCTACATTAACTTTTCCATTCAGGAGACAAAACCTTGATTTCCTCTATTTTACTAGCAGCCGCCGCTGCATCTGTTCCCGCAACACCTGTGTGGAATCCCACAGTAGGAATCATCATCAGCATCAGTAGCTTAGTAGTTGTTTTGCTAAGTACTAGGATTGAAAAACCCTTAGTTGGCCCCAAGTTCCCTATTTTGCCGATTAGTATTCCAACATTTGTTGCTGCGATGGCTTTTGGTCATATTATTGGCGTTGGCATAGTTCTAGGACTAACTTACATCGGTCGTCTGTAGTTTTGTGATGACAGAGGTGTTACTTGTAACGCCACTATCAATACAAAACTCCTAAAAATGATTTTGGGCAGTGGGTAGGGGGAGTAGGAAAGAAATAACTTATGACCCATGCCCAATGCCCCATGCCCCATACTCAATTCCCAATTCCAGAGTTTTGCTCATAGGCATTAATTGTCTATTCTAGAAATAAGAGCATTTCGTCACTTGTTACTACCGAATTGATGCTCAATATAGATGTGTATACGAATATGCAATAGATGTGTATACGAATATGCATAGTATATAGGTATAAAAAGTACTGACGATATCTAGTTTTAGGGCAATGTAATGCAAACAAATTGGAGAATTGGGTCATTATTTGGAATTCCCCTGTTTTTAGACCCGTTATGGTTTGTGATTTTAGGGTTGGCAACCCTGAACTTTGGGGTAGCTTACCAGGAATGGGGAAGTGTTATAGCTTGGAGTGCTGGAATAGTTATGGCACTGCTGCTTTTTGGTTCGGTGCTATTGCATGAGTTGGGTCATAGCTTGGTAGCCCGATCGCAAGGCATTAGAGTTAATTCAATTACTCTATTTATGTTTGGCGGGATTGCTGCCATTGAAGAAGAATCTAAAACTCCTTTCAAAGCCTTTCAAGTAGCGATCGCTGGTCCTTTGGTGAGTATCATACTATTTTTCCTCCTCCGTCTGGCAGCTTTTGCGATACCTGATACGAATCCCCTCAGTGTCATGGTCGGAGATTTGGCGAGAATTAACTTAGTAGTGGCTCTATTTAACCTGATTCCTGGCTTACCTCTAGATGGGGGGCAAGTGTTAAAAGCAGCACTATGGCAAATCACAGGTAATCGTTTTCAAGCCGTACACTGGGCTGCAAAGGCGGGACAAATATTGGGTTATAGTGCGATCGTTTTTGGATTTGTTGTAGATTTTGTTACCAAAGAGTTAGTAGTTGGTTTGTGGATTGCGCTGTTAGGTTGGTTTGCTGTCCGCAACGCTAACACCTATGACAACATGACTACATTGCAAGAAAGCTTGCTCAAGGTGGTGGCGGCCGATGCGATGACTCGTGACTTTCGCGTAATTGATGCTGACCAGACATTGCGTTCCTTTGCTGATTTATACCTGTTGGAAACCGCTCCCTCACAGGTTTATTTTGCTGCTTCTGATGGACGTTATCGGGGTCTAGTTTCCATTGACGATTTTCGTTTAACCCAAAGGAGTGAATGGGAAACTGAAACTTTACACAGGATAGTGCATCCGCTGACAGAAATACCTACCGTTGCAGAATCAACATCAATAGCTGAGGTAATTAACAAATTAGAAAATGAGCAGTTACCTAGAATTACCGTACTTTCTCCCTCTGGTGCCGTAGCTGGTGTAATTGATCGGGGTGATATTGTAAGGGCGTTGGTACAAAAGTTAAATTTGCAGATAACCGATGCTGAAATTAAGCGCATCAAGGAAGAAGGTAGCTATCCGCCTGGGTTGCAACTGGGAGGAATAGCGAAGTCAATTACAAATTAAACGTCATACACTCGTCATAGTTTTGCAATAGATTTGTCAAAAGCTTGTGCGATATTTAATTTGGTATTTGGTTACAAAATGCTTTTTTTGGGTAAAAGGTAGGATTTCCTACCTTTTTTATTTATCAAAATGTAGTGTAGGCGTAGCTCGTCTTATACATCGCTTTTACCTTACTTGTCTGGATTTGCAGGGGTTGATGGTAAATTATTACAGAGATGGCGATCGCTCTCCACAACATTAGGGTTATTCTGCAAATAGTCACGTGCGCGATCGCAAGCCCCTTGTATCAGCTCATCGAATGATTGAATCGGCCACAACTTAGCAATGCTATCATCTCCCGCGCTAGCCAGTATCTTACCATCCTTGTTAAAACTGACGTTCCTGACTTCGCCTTGATGTGCTTTCCAGGCAGCAAACTGCTCCCTATTCTGCCAGTCCCACAACTGCACATTACCTTTTTGGTCACCACTGACAATCATCTTGCCATCGGGGCTGAATGCTACTGAATTCACCGCCGC
The DNA here is from genome assembly GCF_017114995.1 of Nostoc sp. NMS9. Lineage (GTDB taxonomy): Bacteria > Cyanobacteriota > Cyanobacteriia > Cyanobacteriales > Nostocaceae > Nostoc. Next base: position 23,558 of record NZ_JABXKL010000090.1, read on the forward strand.
CCCAAAATTTACTGCCGCCACGAATTCCTGCAATGGCTTACCCTGCAAGTTCCATAAGCGAATAGTGCCATCATCTCCAGCACTAACTAGTCGCTGACTATCGGGACTGAATGCCACACTATAGACAGGGCCTAAATGACCCGGAATGTTTGTGATCAACTGCTGTTTGTGCCAATTCCACACACGGATAATGCCGTCATTTCCGGCGCTAGCCAGCAGCTTGCTATCTGGGCTAAAACTAACTTTGCAGAAGTGCTTTTCACTAGGGAATTTTACCATAGAGAACTTTGCTAACTGCCGCCGCTTTTGCCAGTCCCACACAAGAACAACACCGTTGTTTTCCACACTAGCTACTAGTTTGCTATCCGGACTAAAACTGACATCGCATATATGCTTTGGATAACCAGAAAATTCTGCCATTGATAATGCTGTCAACTGTTGACCATGCAAGTTCCACACGCGGACATTGCTATCATCTCCGGCGCTAGCCATTAACTGACCATCCGGGCTAAAACTGACACTCTGGACTCGTTTACCTTGATGTGCTGTCCATCCTAGCAACTGTTGACCCTGTAAGTTCCACAAGCGGATGATGCCATCATCTCCCCCAGTCGTTACTCGTTGACCATCTGGGCTGAAATTAATGCTGAGAAATCGATCTTGATGCCCTTGTAATTCTGTCAGCTGCTTACCCTGCAAGTTCCACACGCGGACAGTTTTATCATCTCCGGCGCTAGTTAGTAGTTGACCATCTCGGCTAAAACTAACGCTTCTAACTGGGCCTTGATGCCCAGCAAATTTCTCCAACTCCTTACCCTGCAAATCCCATAAACGGACAGTGCCATCTCCGGCTGCACTAGCTACTTGTTGACCATCTGGGCTAAATTGCACACTCCAGATTCGGCCTTGATGCCCTGTAAAAGGTTTCCCCAACTGCTGACCCTGCAAGTTCCACACGCGAACAGTTCTGTCCTGTCCACCACTGACCAGTAACTGACCATCTGGGCTAAAACTGACACTGCTAACAGGTTGTTGATGTCCTTTGCATTGTGCTAATTGTTGACCCTGCAAGTTCCACAAGCGGATAGTACTGTTTTTTCCAGCTGTAGCTAGCATCTGCCCATTGGGGCTAAAACTGACGCTGTTAACCGAGTTTTGATTTGCTTTCCATTCTCGCAACTGCTGACCTTGTAAGTTCCAAATGCGGATTGTATCGTCATCGCCGCCGCTAGCGATTAGCTGACTATCTGGGCTAAAACGGATACCCCTAACCCGATTTTGATGCCCTTTCAATTCTGCTAACAGTTGACCCTGTAAGTTCCATAAGCGAATAATACCGTCCTCTCCAGCTGTAGCCAGTAGTTGCCCATTCGGGCTAAAACTGAGGCTTCTGACCAGATTTGTATTCCATACAGCCTGCTCCTGACCCTGTAAGTTCCATAAGCGAACAATACCATCCTCTCCAGCGCTTGCTAGTAACTGCCCATTTGGGCTAAAACTGCTTCTGACCGTGCCTTGATGCCCTTCTAAGCGGTTGCGTTCTCTGACTGTATAAACTGCCTTTTGCAGTGTTCCTTGCACTTGATTTTGTAGCTGCTCGCTGGGACGAAATAATTGTAAAAGTGGGTGTTGCAGTAACCTTCCGGCTCGTAGGCTAGAAATTAATGCATCTAACCCTTGCTCCTGTAGCCTGGCTTCTGCTGTTTCTCTAGAAGCCCTGCTTTGACCCATCAATGCATTACTTTGACTAAACACTGCCCAGCCAGTCAACCCGCTTAAACCTAAAATAACTGCGATCGCAATCCGCCATCGCCAACTAATGTTCCGGCGTTTCTGTAAAACACTTTGTTGGACAAATTCTGTTTCTAACTGATTAAACCAATTGTCATTTAACTGGAGTTCCTGATTCAATACATCAAGATAAGGATTACTATTCCAAAGAAACTGTATAGGTTTCTCTCTCAAACCCTCTTGTTGATGCTGTCTTTGCTGTAATCCTTGAACAGGCCGAGTCGGAATTTTGCTAAATAAGTTTTCAGCAACGTATAATCTGCGATCTAACCAATCAATTACAGTTTCAGCTTTGGCTTGCAAACCTGATGGCTGTTCCTTGCTGGCGACACTCTCCCACTCTTCGGCAGCTGCTGTTAGCCGCCGTTGTAAAATTATGTCTTCTTCTTTTTTCCACTTGAGTAATTTATCCCATCCCTCCACTAAAGCATCATGGGCTGGCTCTACATAGGGTTCGCCTTGAGAATTAGAACCTTCAATGATTAAGCGGGCTTCAGAAAAACGTTTGATGACTGTTTGCACGCGATCGCTTTCTTGTTCATCGGCGTAAATTAGTTCAGACTTGGGAACCTGTCGCCTTGCTAAGTCGCCACCCTGCAATGAAATCATTCGCAGCATTACCCGCCGTACTGTGTTTTCATAAGCGGGAGATGAAGCAACTAGTCGATCGTATTCTTGGTTAGCACGTTTGGTTAGAGAACCAACTACTCTTCCCAACTCTTCGTAATCTTCCTTTTTTAAGGCGCGGTTGTCCCTTCGTTCCTCTAAATATTTCAGGTACAATTCGCTGAGGGTGAAAGAAAGTAAGGGTAAAGCACCTGGCATTTGTACGACTTCGTTGATCAGTTCATCCACCAAGCTGGGAGGGTCGAAATATACCACTTTTTCAGATGCTGGTTTCTCAATTGCTTCCCGGAATTCATCTTGGGTCATTGGTGGGACGACAAATCGGGTATCATCATTCCAAAAGTCTTTGAGTACAGAAGTTTGAAACTGACCCTCAAAGTCGAGTCGCAAGGTGATAACTACATGGATTTTGTCGGGATATTTAGCGATCGCACTCTCGATCAATTTCTGAAATTGCTCTCGTTGTTCGTCACTCTTACACAGGGTAATCAACTCTTCAAACTGATCGACTGCTAGCAATAGTTTAATCTGGGGATTGGTCTGGCTCCAACGTTCAATGATATTTGCTAGAGCTTGCTCGTCTTTTGCTAATTCTGCAACAGTAATTGTAGTTGCAATTGGTAAACACACCTGTGCTAAAGCCTGCAAAGGAGTTTCCCCTGGACGCATGGGGTCTAAAATCTGAAATTTATCCTCCTGGGAATCACGCAGACACGGTAATAATCCAGCTTTCATTAAGCTGGATTTACCTGTTCCAGAAGCGCCTAGTACCACTGTCAACGTTTGTTTATTGGAAACGACTTGCTGATAAAGCTGTTTGATTAGGTTGTCTCTACCAAAAAACAAGTTACTGTCTTTTTCGTCATAAGATTGCAATCCTCGATAAGGATTATTTTCGAGGTTAAGTGGTGGTGCATCCTCCAATTTATCTCGGTCAAAATTAGGTAATAGGAAGATGAATTCCCCTTTGTCATGTTTTCTCAAGGGACACAGACTTGGAGTTTGCCGCTTGTAATTCTTTTCTGTGACAACTTCAACTTGATCTCGCAAATATGAGTACAGTTCAGTTGCCGTAACGATGCCATCATCATTCAAGTCAGCTTTTTTGTCAGTTCCGCGTAGGGCATCAAAAAGTGCTTTGGCAAAGGGAGAGTGAACCTCGTTACCTTCTTTTACTTCCCCCCGCACACCCAAAGAATCCAAAGCTTTTTGATCGTCGGCAGCAGAAGTAATTACTTGCCAAGCGGCATCGCTGATAAAGCGATCGTAGCGTTCTTTGTAAACTGTGACTTTGGGCTGAATCTCTCGCTTGAGGCTCGCCCAACGAAAAGCGCCTGCAAAACAGCAATCTAAAATTGCTAACATGTGCCGACAAGGGAGTGCATTCAGGGCATCATGTAACTCCTGCATCGGCAAGTAGGTACTACTATCTCCTAATGTGGCATCTTGCGGAATCAAATAACCTACTGGCCCCTCTTGATTTTCTAGAGCCTCTAAAGCGACACCATGTCCAGCAAAATAGAAGAGGATGCGATCGCTCTCGGTAATTGCCACTTTTTCGTTGTCAAAAGGTATTTGTCCTTGTTTGAAGTCTTCAATCAGTTGTTTGAGTTTGTTAAGGGTAACACGTTTATTCAATAGCAACTGGACTTCATATTTATTTTGTGCTTGATATTGCTGTTTGAGATTTTGATGTTGCTTTTGGAGAATTTGAGCAAGTTTGTGAGCATCATTAACCGCTGTTTCTAACTCTCTAATACCATTTACATAGTCATTGATACCAATAATAATCGCAAAATTCCGGTTGAACTTATGCTTAGACATTAGTAGACCTCATCTAATATTAATTCGAGTTGAATACTTATGAAAATCTCATACACAGACACAGCATCACGTTGCTTTGCTCCGAATTCAAAATTTAAAATTCTTGCATTATTGATCCCCATAAATAAATTCAGGGGCTTGTATCCTTTTCGTTTTCGGTCAAGTCTGATGCCTTTAAGACAATACTTTTAGATTAAGATAACTTATACGAGTGATAACTTCGCTTTGAGATGTTACATTGCAACGTCTCAACACATATCAAATCTCTACAAACAATCCTTAAGTTAACTGTATTGCTATATAATTTATCAAGGCAACAATAGCAAAAATAAATGCTTATTTTTGCCTTTCAACTGTTTGCTTCTTTTGTTGAACGATGATCGCTGTAATCAAAGCGTCTAACCCGACTTCTGGTAATTCGATGCTGAAGTAACTTAGGTGGTCGCAAGCTACTTCTTGAACAAAGGGCGCAAGCGATCGCCCTTTGGGAATATTCTGGATACTATCTACAGTGACTGCAATATCATTTGGTATACCAAAGAAAGGTAAATTTACAACTTTCTTAAATAAACTTTGCTCTAGCCGTTCTAAAACACTAGATTTTTTCTCTAGCTGTTGCTCCAATGCTGCCGGAATAATAGATGTATTGCCAGCGATAATTGAGTAGGGAATGCCAGGATCTTCACTCGCTGCCAAAGATTTGAGAAAATCAGAGTTTGGGTTTAACTCAGCTAGAGCTACTCTAATATTTTTTTCCAGAATTCCCATCAAACCTGTCAGCACTGTTACAGGCCAAGCAACTGTAGAAAGTCTGTTGAGTCCAATACCCAAAGTGAGTTTTACCCAATCTTCAACAACTGGCCAAGGAGAACCGGCATTTGGTGTACCTAACATAATTAAATGTTGGACAACTTTATTACCTCCTTCTCGTTCAATAAACCAACGGGAAACTAAACCTCCCATTGAATGAGCAATAATGTGCAGCTCTTTACCGTGGTTTGCTCCTAAACCCACTTCTGTTAGTCGGCGTTTCAAATTTTCAGCATTCTCTTTAATTGAAGTATTCAGGTTTTCGTAGTCAAAGGTCAGAACTACGTCGTAAAGTTTGCTGATAGAAAGCTTTTGCCCATCTGGTTGCAATACTGGTTGATTAATACTACTAATTAAACTTTCGGTGTCGCCAATAATACCGTGTAGATAGAGGGCAATTCTTTGTGCTTTTGCTACTCGCTGCTGAACATCAATCACATCGCGTTTATAAGTTACTTTGTTATCATCTCCTACCTCAGCCACTGCTAAAATGGGATACTTAAATTCCCGTCCAAAATGGCGACTGATTACTTTTTCAAAGAAGATGCGAATAGACCCTTGTAGGCTACGTTCTCCCTGACTAACTGGAGCTGTTAATCGTTCTATGTCAATTTCTATTTTGCTATCTTGAGTTGTTTTACCGCGACCTAAAGGCAAGAAAAATTCCCCATCATAGCCAACAGCAAGAAGGTATTCATTGTCTGCTAACGGTGCATCTACTAATAACTTCAAAGGTGCATCTGGGGTGACAACTGTGTAATCTTGAATTTCGTTCAATTCCAATACACTTAATCCAGGGTCGGTACCTCGACTGGTAGTAAATTGGAAAGGTCGAGTAACTTCTGCATCTTCCCGCAGGATAGGGGGCAAAATTTGATTTCCTAAATCTCGGCTGACTTGCGGTGTGGTAGTTAGGCGAGCATTTGCCACCAAGCTAGGATGCACCTGTAATTTCACCCCTGCTCCTAATAATTTTTGTTCTGTCTGAGAAACTGGTGTAGAGTCTAAGGGACGTACAGTGGTAATGGTAATTTCCTGTGCATACCAATCGTCATACTTTGCTGCACTTTTGGCTTTGATTTCACGATTTTGACTTCGATTCATCAAACGCTCAAGGCTACTTTGATTTGCAGATTCTAAATCTCTTGTGACAGGTAGACGAGGAGCATCAAGTTTATCCTGAATCAGCAATCTAGCATCAAATTCCTCGTTACTGACAATCAATTTAATTATGTCTTTGTACTCAGTAATCCCCTGGGACCACAACTCGTCTGGGACTTCGAGTATCAAGTTTTCGCCGTCTAGAGCCAGTGCTGATTCTCCTGGTTGTAGCCTAATGCTACCTGCTTCAAAAAATGGGGCGTTAATAGCGAAACTGTCTGAAAGGTTGACTAAGCCAAAGTAAAGCGGGTTTTGACTTTTATTGGTGAGTTTCAGTTGAAATTCTGGATTTTGCCACTTACCATCCCTATACGCGTACTGCAAACGCATCTGCTGCAATTGAGATGATTCTTCATTTTCAAAGATCAGTTTTATCTCTACATCATTGGCTCTAATATTAGTTGTTGGATTTGAGAGTTCCGCAATTGTTGTCCAACGGGAAATATGTTCCAAACGTTGAATTGCCTGTTTTGCATTATCTGGACTATAGCCATCAATTTGAGCTACTAAAGGTCGGTCATCTGTAAGTCGGGCAATTAAATACTGTTGATGACGACAAAGTAGGCGAAACTCGGCTTTACCAACTTCTTTCTCCTCGCGTACATAGGGTGAAGCTTTACCATCAAGTCCAGCTGTTGCTAGTGCTTGGCGTGCGAGAGTTACACCAGCTTCATCTCCCTCAATGTGAACGCCTAAAGGTGGTAGCGGTAGGCTGGTAATAACTGCTTTAAAACAAGTACCATCAGCAGTGAGGTTTGGCACATCTTTGATATCTACCTGACTCTGCGTTGCTAGTACGCTAGTCACTTTTGCTGTACCCACAGACTTTGCTGGGTCACGCAGGTCTTGGATATTGGCATCAAAGGAAAACAGTGCTAGTAAAGTGGTTTCCTCGTCTTTGGGTGGTTGCACTCCGCAGACTGCATCACCATCAATTACCCAGCCATAGTTTGGGTCATTTTTAACAATAAAGTAGGGGTAACGTTCTGCGATCGCTCCATCAAGGAAAAATTTGTTTTCATCATCAGGATTCTTCACTTCCAACTGAGGAGACTGGGCTGTAATTTTACTGCGGATGATCGCATTTGTCCGCCCAAACAAATCTCGATAAGTCAATTTGCCACTGGCTTTAGCAAGTGTATCCATCAAGAAATAAGAGAAACTACCCCGATGTTTGTCACCCCCGTAGTATTCCTTCGCGGTTTCGTAGTCTCGACAAGCTGCTAGAAGTACATGACGACCTTTCGGTATCTTCCAGCCAGAAGGGTGTTTTTCCGGGTCACGGGAATCTGAAAGTTGCGTTAAGTCGGCGAGCGAAAAAATAAAACTATCCAGTGGGCGTTCTCGCTTGTCTGTGGGTAAGCGACGTATTCCTGTTTCTTGCAATGGGTCTTTGGTGCTGGAACCAGAGTGGCAGCAATCCATAATAATGGTAATGTGCGGGTCTTTTTCTGCTACTTCGGCAATGAGTTTTGCTAATTCTTTATCTGCCAAATCCCAGCCGCTTTCAGTACGACTGTCATAACAAACTAAAGTTTCATCAAGATGGTCGGGTTCTAAGTGCCAAAATTCTTTTGGTGCCAACTCCTGAGAACCGTGACCACTGTAGTAAAACAAAACTATATCATCTTGTCCAGCTTGACTAAGATGCTTTCGGAAACCATCAATGACTGCCTGACGAGTTGCCTGGTCATCCTTAAGCGTTTGTAAATGTAATTGGTATTCTTTTCGATCGAATCGTTCGTTAAGATACTCTTCTATTGCTGTAATGTCGTTTACACAACCTTGAAGTCGATTATTTAAATCAGGATAATTGTCAATACCAATAAGCAAAGCATATAAGTTACGAGTCATAGTTATTCGTATCTCCTGAAGCTATGATTTCTAAACTGCTCAGATAATTATGATTGGGATTTTGGTTTATTTGCCCACTTTTATATTGGTTGAAAGTCTTTATTCTATGCACAAGATAACCGGATATCTAGGTTTTAGGACATTCACCAAAACCTTTATCATGAGTATAAAATATCCAATTAAATTTAAAAATTACCCCCACGGGTATTTTTCGGATATTGTGTCTCGCGCCAAGGCAAAAACACCTGCGTGTGTATTTTCCCCGTTGTTCGCTTTTAGCGTTCCCGCAGGGTAGCAAGTATCAAAATGTCCGTCGCAAAGGCGCGAAGCAGAGCGCCAAAAAAGCAGTTTTGCCCGAAGTATAGCGATCGCTTCAGATGATTGGGAAATTATTAAAACTTCAAGTTTAAAGTGAGTAAAATGTAAGGACGTGATATACTACACCTCTCACTTACCCTGGTTTTATGGCACTGCCAATTGTTGCAATTATCGGACGCCCAAATGTGGGCAAATCCACCCTGGTTAATCGACTCGCCGGGGAACAAACGGCGATTGTCCATGATGAACCGGGAGTGACACGCGATCGCACTTATTTGCCAGCTTTCTGGAATGGTCGCGAATTTTTAGTGGTAGACACCGGTGGTTTAGTTTTTAATGATGATACCGAATTTTTACCACTGATTCGCCAACAGGCAATGACAGCCCTTGCAGAAGCGTGTGGCGCTATTTTTGTCGTCGATGGTCAAACAGGCCCCACATCGGCAGATTTAGAAATCGCCGAATGGATGCGCCATCAACCCGTACCTGTGCTACTAGCTGTAAATAAATGTGAATCCCCAGAACAAGGCTTAATGCAAGCTGCCGAATTTTGGGAATTGGGATTGGGCGAACCTTACCCAATCTCCGCGATTCATGGCAGTGGTACAGGAGAGTTACTCGACGAGTTAGTTAATCACATCCCTGCTATTGAAGACATTCCAGACACGAATGAAATCAAAGTAGCAATTGTGGGACGCCCAAATGTGGGCAAATCGAGCTTACTCAATTCTTTTGTTGGGGAAGAAAGGGCAATTGTCAGCCCCATTTCCGGCACTACCCGCGATGCTATTGATACTGTCATTGAACGAGCCGGACAAACCTACCGTTTGATTGATACCGCCGGTATTCGCAAAAAGAAACACATCGAATACGGTACAGAATTTTTTAGTATTAACCGTGCTTTCAAAGCGATTCGTCGCGCTGATGTGGTTTTATTAGTAATAGATGCCGTAGATGGAGTCACCGAGCAAGACCAAAAATTAGCTGGGCGGATTATCGAAGAAGGTCGAGCTTGTATCATCGTCGTTAATAAGTGGGATGCTGTCGAAAAAGACTCTTACACAATCTACGACTACGAAAAAACTTTGCAATCACGGTTACATTTTACCGAATGGGCAGAAACAATTTTTGTGAGTGCCTTGTCAGGACAACGGGTAGAAAAGATTTTAGAATTGGTGAAAACGGCAGCTGAATCACACAAACGCCGTGTCAGCACATCAGTAATTAATGAAGTTTTAACAGATGCCGTCAGTTGGCATTCACCGCCAGCATCCCGTGGTGGGCGTCAGGGCAAGATTTATTATGGTACACAAGTAAGCAGCCAACCACCAACGATCGCACTATTTGTCAACGACTCCAAACGCTTCAACGACAACTACCGCCGCTACATTGAACGCCAATTCCGGCAACAGCTAGGATTTAAAGGCACGCCAATTATTTTACTGTGGCGGAGCAAAAAAGTCCGTGATGCCGAAAGTGGTAATGTTAATAGAGCAACTCGCGTCAAAATAAGTTAGGAGTTAAGAGTTATGAGTTAGGAGTTATGAGTTAAAGTCAAAATTGCTAATTATAGAACCCTATCGACTTGAGTTTGATAGCGGTACAAGGTGAAAGTTATGAGTTAAATTCAAAACTGCTAACTCCTCACTCCTAACTCCTAACTCCTAACTCTAAAATGGATTTATTGCGATCGCTGCCACTTGGACTTTATTTAGAACAACCCCAAACTTGGCTGCATAAAATCGATCCGCGAGTCAAGTTCGCCTGGTTGATGAGCTTTTTAACCAGCTATGTTTTAGCCAACAACAATTGGCGGGTGCTGCTGGTGATAATATTGATTATTGCCACCTTAATTGCGAGAATTCCTCGACGAGTATGGCAGCAGCAAATGGGTTGGCTATTAATGCTATCGTTTTTTGTCTTAGCGATCGCAGCCATCAGTCCTGATGGACTGGGTGTAGATTATCAATCACGTCTGCCAGCTAATGAACAAATCTTAACTCAGCAAGCATTCTCCAATAATCTTCTTCAAGAGCCAGCAGCTGAGAAAAAAGAATACAGCTACGTGCTATTTCACAAAGGCCCGGTTAAAGTAACTCGCTACTCCTTGAGTTTGGCAGTACGCCTGAGTACACTTATATTTACCGTAATTTACAGCACCAACCTCTATCTGCTGACAACCGCACCAGAAGAAATCACATCTGGGATAGAAAGCTTAATGCAACCCTTGCGACGCTTCAAGTTGCCTGTCACAGAAATTGCTTTAACTTTAACCTTGTCCTTGCGCTTCATTCCCCTGGTTTTAGAAGAAGTGCAAAACTTATTTCGCTCCGTGATGACAAGGGCAATTAATTGGAAAAAGCTGGGATTAAAAGGAGCATTCAAGGTTTGGATGACAGTTGCAGAAAGACTTTTGGAAAATCTGCTCTTACGAGCCGATCAAATGGCGAATGCCATGATGGTACGGGGTTTTACCAGTCCCAATGAGCATCGAGTGCAGTGGCACGACTTACGATTAAAAGGGCGTGACTGGCTTGCGATCGCAACTTTAATCTTATTCTGGGGAATACGGCTAGCTATAGGAACTCAGGCATAATTTTGTATCGAGAAAATGTAAGAGGTAATACAGCAGAATCCAGAATTTAGGAGTCAGAAGTAAAACATTAAATCGCCGTCTCTACCAAAGACTGATTATTGTAGAGACGGCGATTCATCGCGTCTCTTGCCTTAATCGAACAGTATTGAGCTATAGGTAACAATATGGTAGGGTAATTTGAATAGCTACCCAGCCATAAAATTGATCCCCTAGCATTTCCTGTAGATTTTAGATATTAACCAGCGTTACGCGAACACTACAAACTAATCTCAAGATTTTTGACCGAGTACCGTTATGAATCTCTGCACAATGCTCAGGCACCAATTACACCACTGAAAATACTGGATAATCAATAGACCTTTTGTATAAATGATAGTTTTCTTTCCTGTACCCAATTCCCAATCCCCACTCTCCAATTTTGTGCCATTCAGCGACAGTTGTGGCAGTATGGAAAGAAGTTGAAAAATTCGCGGTTGCTGTTGGGAACTTCAAAGGGTGTTTTTCCTTCCCACGTCGAACTTTCAACAAGAGGATCAGGAATATTTTGTGCCTTGTCCCCACAGATTAGTAAATTGAAGTCACCAAAGCAGATGGTGATATTTGTCGAACAGCCTCTACTCTTTGAATCTACGCTTCGCGGCTTCTGTTGTACCATTGCGCTTCACTACCACTAGCTTCATCTGCCCATTAGGAACTAGATCAAGGTCTTCGTAACCGCCACTTCGCATTTTAACCAAAATATTCTGACGAATGTTGGTATTATCGTCTGAATGTTTGGAATTCACTGCGAAAAGATATATATACTTTCACCTTGACTACACCTTGACTCTTAAATGAATCCAGAAAACGCAGAAACTTACATAAACCATCCAACTTGGGGTTTACTCTACAAAATCTGTATGGTTGATGAGAACCAGGATTTGTTCACCACACTTTATGCCCAGCGCTTATTTTTTTTGGTGGCAAATGACGTTAAAGGTGTTAAATTCCAGTCTCTAGGACGTACTGAGGCGAGAATGATGTTGGAAAATCGCTTACGTACCCTGCGGCGCAGTGGGCATTCTCAGGAGTACGATCAGCTTCAGAGTGTTTTCCAGCGCACCTTCCAATGAACAGTTCGATTTCCGAACGTATTGTTACTATTCGTTCCTCACTACCAACTTCAGTCAAATTGATTGCTGTTAGCAAGCAAGTTTCTGCTCAGGCCATTCGGTCTGCATACAACGCAGGAATTCGTGATTTTGGGGAAAGTCGTATCCAAGAAGCTGCCAGCAAACAAGCCGAGTTGCAAGACTTACCGGATATTACCTGGCACTTTATTGGACATTTGCAAGGCAATAAAGCCAAAAAAGCCATCGAGCAATTCTCTTGGATTCACTCCGTCGATAATTTGAAGCTGGCACAGCGCTTAGACCAATTGGCGCAACAGCTAGGAGTGAGTCCCCAGGTTTGTCTGCAAGTGAAAATTCTCCCCGATCCCAACAAGTCTGGTTGGAGTGTGCCAGAACTTTTGGCTGATTTACCCACACTCAATCAATACAAAAATTTACAAATTCAAGGTTTGATGACAATTCCGCCTTCAGGATTAAATGATTCCGAAATTCTCAGTGTGTTTAATCTCAATCGTGAGCTAGCAAAAGAAATCCAGGAGCAAAACTGGTCGCAGATTAAAATGCAGCATCTATCTATGGGTATGTCAGGCGACTACGAACTGGCAGTGGAAGCAGGCGCAACGATGGTACGATTAGGAACCATATTGTTTGGCGATCGCTCTTAGCCGATTAATCATCAGCCTTACTCTTCAGTATTAATAAAAGCTAAGGATTTGATGACAAGAATTTTGTAACAGACTGGTGCAATCGGAAACAAAGGATATAGTATTGACAAGAGCAATCGCCAAGAGAAAATGGGGTATAAAGAACTTTCCTTCGGATAAACCTTAGGATATAATCTTGACTCATTATTATGTTTAGGCGATGCACAGACCTTTCCAATAAGTGTCAGTTCATCGCCAAAACCGGTAGTATGGGCTACAACTAGCAATACAGTTGCGGAAGTATCCACCGATGTAGCGAGCGCTCCTATCTCAACTAATCCTCAGCCAAGTCAATACAGGCTATTCGCACCAGGAGAGTACACACACAATGAACAACATTTTTTCCAAACTCAGAGACTTTGTGGGTCTAAATGAGCAAGTAGAATACGAGTATTACGAAGAAGAACCAGAAACAGATAATAATAATTACCAAAATCTGTATCAGCAAGAAAATCCCCAACCAGCACCGCAAGAGAGTACAGCCGCTCAAAATCGACGCTGGCGGGAACCAGTGCCTACAATGGGAGATGATATGACAGCAGGTCAAAAGCCAATGGGGAATGTGATTGGTATGCCAGGAGCAATTAACGGAATTTCGGAAGTTTTAGTACTCGAACCACGCACCTTTGAAGAAATGCCCCAGGCAATTCAAGCGTTGCGCGAACGCAAGTCAGTGGTATTAAATCTGACAATTATGGACCCAGATCAAGCTCAACGAGCAGTAGATTTTGTTGCAGGTGGTACTTACGCACTAGATGGACATCAAGAGCGCATCGGTGAGAGCATCTTTTTGTTTACACCAAGTTGTGTCCAAGTTAGTACCCAAGGTGGCGTTCTTCATGAAGTACCACAACCACCAGTACGTCCTTCTCGTCCGACAACAGGTACTCCAAATCAAACCTGGGGCAACGAAACTAACCGGATGGCACAATAAAGTTAAATTAGTATTTAGTCCTTTGTCCTTTGTCCTTTGTCATTTGTCCTGGGTTTTGCTCATGGTGACAAATGACAAATGACAAACGACTAATGACCAATGACTAATGACTAATGACTAATGACTATAAAATTTGGCTTAATTGGTGGTGGGGTAATGGGAGAAGCACTCTTATCCCGCCTTATCGCGCGTGGAATTTATCAATCATCAGAAGTCATAGTTAGCGAACCGCTATCTTCACGCCTAGATTTTTTAAAACAGCAATACGGTGTTGCTGTGACGACAGATAATAGCCAGGTTTTCACCGAAGCAAAAGAAGTTCTATTTTTGGCAGTGAAACCGCAGGTATTTAGTGCGATCGCTCAAGAATTAGCAGATATTGATATTCTTAATAGAGAACATTCACCTCTAATCATTTCTATTTTGGCGGGTGTGCCCTTGAGTCAGCTAGAAGCTGCATTTGTGCAATTGCCAGTGATTAGAGCAATGCCCAACACTCCGGCAACAGTGGGAGCAGGAGTTACTGCGATTTGTTTAGGTGCATATACCAATGCCAAGCATCACCAAATAGCACAGCAAGTTTTTTCTGCTGTGGGCGAAGTAGTGGAAGTGTCAGAAATGCTGATGGATGCAGTTACAGGGCTATCTGGTAGCGGCCCCGCTTACGTGGCGCTCGTGGTAGAAGCACTTGCAGATGGTGGAGTAGCCGCAGGTTTGCCTAGAGTAATTGCCAATCAACTAGCCTTGCAAACCGTACTGGGAACAGCGAAACTGTTGCAGGAAACCAAAATGCACCCAGCAGAACTCAAAGATCGTGTTACTAGTCCCGGCGGTACAACCATTGCGGGAATTGCCAAGCTAGAACAGGCAGGATTTCGTTCCGCTTTAATTGAAGCAGTCAAAGCTGCCACAGAGCGATCGCAAGAGCTGGGAAAATGAGAAACTAGGGAATGGGGCATTGGGCATAGCGCATGGGGAATGGGGAATGAATAGTAGGTAGAATTTTGCAATATCCAATGCCCAATGCCCAATGCCTAATGCCCAACGTTAGTATAGTAAACAATCTGGTTGCAAATGTGATTGAGTGAATTATCCTGCACCGTCTCCAGAACTTGACTTAGGGTTTATATTTCCCTTTGAACTGGATCAGTTTCAAAAAGAAGCGATCGCGTCCCTGAACGCTGGACGCTCCGTAGTCGTATGCGCCCCCACAGGTTCGGGTAAAACATTAGTCGGGGAATACGCCATTTATCGCGCCCTAGCGCGAGGAAAACGTGTATTTTATACTACTCCCCTTAAGGCGCTGTCGAATCAAAAATTACGTGACTTTCGAGAAAAATTCGGGTTTGATCGAGTCGGACTGTTAACTGGAGATGCATCCATTAACAGGGATGCACCGATTTTGGTGATGACCACAGAAATTTTCCGAAATATGCTCTATGGCACACCCATTGGGCAAATCGGCATCTCATTAGTAGACGTTGAAGCGGTGATACTTGATGAATGCCACTACATGAACGATCGCCAGCGCGGTACAGTTTGGGAAGAATCAATCATCTATTGTCCCCGTGAAGTGCAACTGGCAGCCCTTTCAGCAACGGTTGCCAATAGCGATCAACTCACTGATTGGCTAAATCGCGTTCACGGGCCAACAGACCTAATTTACTCTGATTTTCGCCCAGTCCCCTTAGAATTTCACTTTTGCAATCCCAAAGGGTTATTTCCCCTGCTAAATGATAGCAAAACCAAAATCAATCCCCGGCTTCAAAAGAAAAAGGGGAAAGGGGGAGAAAGGGATAGGGGGAGAAATGGCAGACCTGAAGCTCCAGGCATAATTTATACCTTGAGCCAGTTAGAGCAACGGGATATGCTACCAGCAATTTACTTTATCTTCAGCCGCCGGGGATGTGATAAAGCGGTAGCGGAAGTGGGTGATTTATGGCTGGTAAATAGTGAAGAGTCCCAAATTTTACGGGAACAGATTGATGACTTTTTAGCCCGTAATCCCGAAGCAGGGCGTTCTGGACAAATTGCACCCCTGTATCGCGGAATTGCTGCCCACCACGCTGGGATTTTACCTGCTTGGAAAGCACTGGTAGAAGAACTATTTCAGCAAGGGCTGATTAAAGTCGTATTTGCCACTGAGACACTAGCAGCGGGGATTAATATGCCCGCCCGGACAACGGTAATTTCTACCCTTTCAAAGCGGACTGACACCGGACACCGCCTGTTGAACGCTTCCGAATTTTTGCAAATGGCAGGACGAGCAGGCCGCCGGGGGATGGATAAACAAGGTCATGTGGTGACAGTCCAAACTCCCTTTGAAGGAGCCAAAGAAGCCGCGTATTTGGGAACATCCAAGCCAGACCCTCTAGTAAGCCAGTTTACGCCCAGTTATGGGATGGTACTCAACTTGCTGCAAACCCATACCCTAGAGCAAACTAGGGAACTGATAGAGCGCAGTTTTGGGCAGTACATGGCGACCTTGCATTTACGGCCAGAATACGATGAGATTGCCGAGTTGCAAACCCAATTAGCTCAACTTCATGAGCAAATCGCCGCAGTTAATGAAAATGAACTGGCTATTTATGAGAAATTGCGGCAACGCTTGAAGGTGGAACGCCAGATATTGAAAACCTTGCAAGAGCAAGCACAAGAAGACCGACAAGAAGAATTGGTGATGATGTTGGGCTTTGCAGTGTCAGGAACTCTGTTGAGTCTCAAGGGCAAAAATATCACAGTGTCTTCACCTGTAACCGCAGTTTTAGTGGGAAAATCACCTGGTTCTGGTCAAGCTCCTTACTTGGTATGCTTGGGGCACGATAACCGCTGGTATGTGGCAACGACAAGGGATGTAGTCGATTTGTATGCCGAACTGCCGCGAATTGAAGTGCCGCCTGATGTACTACCACCGCCAGAGATGCCTTTGAAGCCAGGACAGTCTCGCCGTGGCAACGAAGAAAGCTTTGCGATCGCTGTGCGTATTCCCAATCCGATAGAATCTTTGCATCAAGCGCCAGAAGTAGCAGAACAACTCAGTCACGTTACCGCAGTCCAAGAGCAATTAGAAGCTCATCCCCTACATCAATCAGGCAATGCTGCAACGCTTTTCAAACGCCGGGCCCGCTATATCGAACTAGAAGCCGAACTCGAACAGTTGCAAGGGCAAGTAGAGCAACAATCACAACGTCATTGGGAAGAATTTCTCAATTTAATCGCCATTCTGCAACATTTTGACGCTTTGGATAACTTAGTCCCCACACAATTAGGGCAAATCGCTGCCGCCATTCGCGGGGAAAATGAATTGTGGCTGGGTTTAGTATTCGCTAGTGGTGAATTGGACAACTTAGATCCGCATCATCTAGCAGCAGCAGCAGCAGCTTTAGTGATGGAAACGCCCCGTCCAGATAGCAAGGTTAACTTTGACCTTAGTAATGAAGTGGCAGAAGCCTTGAAAAAATTGCGGGGAATCCGCCACCAAATGTTCCAACGACAACGGCGGTATAACGTAGCGCTGCCGATATGGTTGGAATTTGAGTTAATTGCCATAGTCGAACAATGGGCGCTGGGAATGGAGTGGATAGAACTCTGCGAGAACACTACCTTGGATGAAGGCGATGTAGTGAGAATTTTACGCCGGACTTTGGATTTATTGTCGCAGATACCCCACATTCCCCATTTGCGAGACTCTTTCCAGCGTAATGCCTATCGGGCGATGCAGTTGATTGATAGATTCCCTGTGAATGAGGTGGTTGAATAAACAGGACGCTCTTACGCTTTTACACGGGGACGCACAGACAGCATTTAAAATAATTCGTAATTGATAATGATGCTTGCGGACTCACTAACGTAATTCGTAATTGAATTCTTTACTACGAATTACAAATTAGCAATTAGCGCTCTTTTATGACTCTGATAAAAGAAAAAATGTAGGTTGGATTGAACAAAGTGAAACCTAACAAAACCAAGGATTTTTTGTGTTGGGTTTCGTTCCTCAAACGCCACTTGCTTCTCCCATCGCCCTTGGCGTCTCGTAGAGAAGGGGAGACGCTGCGCGTAGCTTGCTTCCCCGTAGGGGTACAAGTCGGGAAACCGCAAGGGCGCAGTGGCTCCCCAACCTACCCCTACTAATTACGAATTAGTACTTGTCTCCCCCTGCCCTTGTCCTATAAAGGTCAGTAGTTCAACTTGTATGAGTTTAAGAAACAGGTGATAATTAATCTTAATAAGTTTTGGTTTGATTAATCTCTACCACCTACCATGACTATTACCATGACAGCGACGGAAGGAGGAGGCAGAAGCTGAGATGAACAAGCTGCAAAACCCAGAGCCAGATGAGTTTATTTATCAAGTGCCTAGTTGGGAGGGTAAAGGATATGAGCGAGAGATTAAAGTGCATCCCAATCTCTCGCTTTGTATTACGGACATAGAATTTCACCATGACTTGCTAAGAAAAATTACTGAATGGGAACATCCCGTGCAATTTAAAGTTACCCTTTCAGGCAAAAGTCTAGACAAATACGGAGGACAGGTTGGGGAAGGATACACACTCATTTCTGGTAGCGGCGTGCAACGAACAAGGTTAGTGGCGACTCCAAAAGGTTAGTACACAAGTGTTGACATCGAGATGACACCTAATTTACTCAGAACCTTTTTCCCTACAGAGGATGGAGATATTTCTCCCCAGTTGAAGTTTCTCGTTAAGGGTAATGATTGGCAGACATTAATTTACCCGTAAATTACAACCGCTATTCAAGGAGTAGCACAGCAAATCGTTAACTGTCCCTACCAAGGGATGATAAAGCGGATGTATTTGCAGGCAAAGATCCAAGAATTAATGGCGTTGCAGTTAGCTCCCATTCTGGCACAGTCGGATGGACTGCAACCATACCCACGACTAAAGGCTCAAACCATTGTCCGTATTCACCACGCTAGGGATATTTTGCTTTCCCGTCTGGAGAATCCGCCATTGATACCGGAATTGGCGCAACTTGTAGGAGTGAGCGATCGCACTCTCGGTAATGGATTTAGAGAACTCTTTGGCACAACGGTGTTTGGTTATCTTACCAGTAAACGTATGGAACAAGCAGAGCAATTACTACGCTCTGGTAAGTTAACTGTGACTCAGGTTGCCAATTTAGTGGGTTATGCCCAACAAGGACACTTTGCGATCGCCTTCAAACGCAAGTTCGGCATTACACCAGTGAATGTTTGTCAGGGAAAAAAATATTTCCGACTCTTAATGCCATTTTGCGACTGTAATGCCGTTTTGGATATAGACCCACCCGCGATCGCTTCTCTATACTCAGCCAATATTGCAATTAATAACATATGCAATAAGCATTTTAATTAAAACGGTGTGGGGAGCGGTATGAAAAGTTGGCAGCCCAATATCTATCTATGGCTAGCAGCAACTGTGGTCGTAATTATCAGCACTTTGGTAACTCTACCTGCTTGGGCAGAAACGAAACTTGAGAATAGAGAGAAATTGTCTCAAAAAGCTATTGATAGTTTACTTCAACAAATAGATTCTTCTGCACTGAGCGATCGCCTTACAAACCGAGGGTATCAAAAAATCCGGCAACTGAGCGACTTAGAAACCTCCATCACCAGCGCTCAACAATTGCTAGTGCAGTTGCCCATACCGCAAACTTTCCCCCCTTACCAAGGGGGGAAACAGGGGGGTATTGTACAAATAACAGGGGTAAAAGCAAACCCTACAGAAAAAGGTGTGGAGGTAATTTTACAAACCACTCAAGGGGAAAAATTACAACTCATAAACCGCAGTGCTGGTAATAATTTTATTACCGATATTCCTAACACACAATTGAGTTTACCATCAGGCGAGGGTTTCACCTTCCGCTCGGAAAAACCTCTTACGGGAATTATTCAAATAACAGTCACAAACATTGATTCAAATACTGTGCAAGTGACAGTGGTGGGTGAGAAAGCTTTGCCTACGGTTGAGTTATTTGATGATAATGCTGGGCTGGTTTTTGCGGTAGCATCTGCTGGAACAGCGACACAGCCACCACAGCAACCCCAAACACCGGAAGATCAACAAAAGCCAGTAAGCGAGACACCGCCAGAAGAACCAACAGCACAGCAGGATAAGCCGATTGAGTTGGTGGTGACGGGGGAGCAAGATACGTATAATGTACCAGATTCGTCAACTGCCACTAAATTTAATAAACTATAGGACTCCGATTTTAGTCTTGAAAAAATACTGAGACTAAAAAGCCCGTTTTATAAGAGTTTCATCTGAAATCCTGTTCAGAAATCAGATAGGATTCCTATACATTACCTTTATTTTTAATAGAAAGTCAGCGGGAAACTCCATCCCCTTCTAAGTGGAGAGGGATAGCCGCTCGCCGGCATAGGGCATTAGTGATTCTTCCCCATGCCCTATGCTCCATTCCCCATACCCAAAAACTCCACCCACAAGGGGATGGAGTTTTTCATTTGAGGGGGTTGGAAATAGTACTACAAACCGCCCTAACAATCAATTTACATTTGACCAAATAATAGTAGTGGTACGTAGTTAAAAATGCTTTTTTGGTTTCGTATATCTTTTATACGTGATTAATCACGTGTATCTAACAAAAGTTATAGTCGCTATCAGCGCTATTCAATCTTAGTACACCAAGTTTCCAGTACCCTGCAACTGACGCAAAGAATTTATACATAATGGACAGTCGCAACCAAATACCCTAATTGCAGCGTCGCTTTCCTCTTCAGTAAAGTTCAACATGGCAACATTCCGATCTGATACTGATGTGACAATAGTTGAGGAACTTGTAGAGGTATATGGGCGTTTTCTCTCCGAATCTCGAATGCACACAAAATCTTGTCCACCATGTGGGTTAGTAATACAGGTACGACCGTCTTGTGTGTGCAATAATCTCTGTGTAATGCTACCACTAGCATGGGCAGGATGAAATGCCACCAGCGTAGACATCATCGACACAAAAATTGAGGAACTGGAAAGCAAATTCAGAAGAATTTTTTTGTTCATAGATTTCCTTGAGAAAATTGTCTACTAGATTAGGGTATTCGATTAACTTTCAAACTTCAAGTGAATTTTCCCTGAGAATAGCTAGATAGACACTATATTACCCAAGAAAGTTCCATCTCTTCACCAGTTTGATCGGAAATTATTTACTACATTGTAATTCAGCAATCAAACAGGCTTGATGTCTAGCTTTTAGACGCAACATTATGTAATTCAGCAAATTTCAATCCGCTGTATATTCTCAAGACGCTTATTATTTGCTTGATGTAAGTATAAGAGCTTAATTAAATTAGAGCTAGTAATTAGCGGCTCTAGCCCTTTAAATTCTTATACAGAGCAATAAATCGCTCACTACGAACAAAAGGTATATCTTACATAATTCTATACAATTGAAAACCGCTATAGCTATCTTTACAAGATTATAAATCTTAATTTTAATCAAAAGATAGTGTATGTATTTAGCAATAAATTTGAGATAGATTCCAATATTGTTCGGTTAAGACAAGAGACGCGATGAATCGCCGTCTCTACAATAATCAGTCTTTGGTCTTGACGGCGATTCATCGCATCTTTAGCAATCTAGAATTTTCATCAGAAAACCTTAACCGAACCGGATTGAGATAGATTCTCGTTCTTAAAATATCAACTTGTAAAAACTTCTTTTTTTCATTACATTTAAAAAAAGGCTCATATCTCAATTAATTTACTAGCCTACATAGAAAAAATGAAGCAGAAAGTACATTCAGAATCTTCAGATTGTTGCAGCTGTGAACATGACCATCACGAGAATCATAACCATGTTCATAATCACAATCATGATGATAATCATAACCATGACCACAATCATGAACACGGGGGAGAGTTCAATCTGAAAAATGAGATATTGCCTTTGGTAGCAATTTTAAGTTTATATGCGCCTGGTGTAATTTTTGAAAATCAATTACACAATACATTCTACTCAATAGGTGAATATCTGCTTTTTATTCCTGCTTATTTATTAAGTGGATGGAGTGTTTTAAAAATTGCTGGACGCAATATAATCAGAGGTAGAGTATTTGATGAAACATTTTTGATGACAGTAGCGACATTAGGGGCGATCGCAATTCATAAATTACCCGAAGCTGTCGGAGTCATGTTATTTTACAAAATTGGAGAATTGTTTCAAGATCTTGCCATCAGTCGCTCCCGTAATTCGATCAAATCATTATTGGAAATCCGCCCAGACTATGCAAATATCCAAATAGAGGGAGAACTGAAGAAAGTATCGCCAGAAACAGTAAATATTGGGGATATTATCGTTGTCAAGCCGGGAGAAAAGATTCCCTTAGATGGCGAAATTATAGATGGTAATTCGCAAGTTGATACATCTGCATTAACTGGAGAATCTGTACCACGAACGGTAAGAATTGGAGAAACAGTTTTTGCTGGTACGATTAATAAAATAGGTGCGCTCGTCATTAGAGTCACAAAACTATTTGATGAATCTTCCATAGCCAAGATTTTAGACTTGGTGCAAAATGCCAAAAGTAAAAAAGCAGCAACAGAAAAGTTTATTACTAAATTTGCCCGATATTATACACCAATAGTAGTTTTTACATCTCTAGCAGTTGCAATATTGCCTCCTTTATTCATTTCGGGTACAACTTCTTCTGAATGGGTTTATCGTGCCCTGATTTTACTAGTTATCTCCTGTCCGTGTGGACTCGTTATCAGTATTCCATTAGGTTACTTTGGAGGTGTGGGAGGTGCAGCTAGACGTGGTATTTTGGTTAAAGGCTCTACTTTTTTAGATACTTTAAATGCAGTGAATACAGTTATTTTTGATAAAACTGGAACGTTAACGAAAGGGGTATTCAAAGTAGTAGAGATAGTACCATTAAATGGCTGGAATGAACAAGAACTGCTGCTATTAGCTGCCAAAGTAGAATCGCACTCAAATCATCCCATCGCTCAATCTATCTGCAAGGCTTATGGTAGAAAAATCGATGAATTTGAGATCAGAGATTATGAAGAAATAGCAGGCTATGGAATTAAAGCCAAGGTTGAAAATAGGGTAGTAATAGCGGGAAGCGATCGCCTATTACATAGAGAGAAGATTTCTCACGATAATTGCCAGTTAGAGGGAACAGTTATTCATCTAGCAGTGGATAATATTTATGCTGGCTATATTGTCATTGCTGATGAACTGAAAGAAGATGCTAGACAAGCTATTCAAGCACTCAAGCAAATGGGTGTAGAGAGAACAGTAATGTTGACAGGAGATAATCAAGCGATCGCTTCCCGCATTGCTGAACAGCTTGGCATAGATACTTACGAAGCAGAGTTATTACCTGAAGAAAAAGTTAATGCCATTGAGAAGTTACTCAGCACCGCCAGCAAGCATGGTAAAATTGCCTTTGTTGGGGATGGAATTAATGATGCACCAGTGATTGCTAGAGCAGATGTTGGCATAGCAATGGGCGGATTAGGCTCAGATGCAGCGATCGAAACTGCCGATATTGTAATCGTGACAGATGCACCATCCAAAGTGGCAGAAGCAATCCAAATCGCCAGAAAAACTCGCAAAATTGTTTGGCAAAATATTGGCTTTGCGTTAGCAATTAAAGGTGTATTTATTGGGTTGGGTATTTTCGGGATAGCGACAATGTGGGAAGCTGTCTTTGCTGATGTTGGAGTAGCAATGCTGGCAATTCTAAATGCAACTAGAGCGATGAAATAAAATTTTTTTAAAATTGGGAATCTGTAATTGGAAAATTGTAGTAGTTAAAGTATAAGTACTTCTCACCGAAGAACACTCATGATACAAGCCCCTAAATTTATTTATGGGTATTAATTTTGAATTTTGAATTCGCAGCGAAGCGAAGCGACGTGACTCATATTCTGCTATCTAATAGTAAAACCTATGAATTCATCAATCAAAGGCATTGCTACAGCTAGTTTAGCTTTACTACTAAACTATTCAGCCAACCCAGCCTTTGCACTACCCCAGAAAATCAATCATCCAGTTACTGTTGCTAAATTGCAACCCTTAAAAGATACCTTAATTGTTCCTGGGGAACGAGTGGGGCTAATCACACGCAAAACTACCAAGCAGGATTTAGTGAAACTGTTTGGTGCATCCCATCTCGTTGATAAAACTATCTCTGGTGCTGAAGGAATAGGTAGTTTTGCAGCTACTCAGTTAAATCTAACTCAGGGGCGATCGCTCTTAGTGGTTTGGAGTGATAATACTCGTACTAAACCTCTAGATGTGTGTAACCTGGGTTCAGCTTGGAAAACCCGCGAAGGTATCGGAGTGGGAACCCCTTTGAGCGAATTACGTAAAAAATTAGGTGATTTTAAACTTTATGGATTGGCGTGGGACTACGGCGGTACTATTTTGTTGGATAGTAGTAACTTATCTGGTTATCAAGGCAAACTCATTTTACGAGTAGATACGGCTCCTAATGCTTCTGAAAAGTTCCCCAATGACTACCAATCAGTGTCTGGGGATAGTACTTTTTCTTCCAATAATCCTCACTGGAAATCTTTGGGAATTAGGCTAGCAGAAATTATCGTTGTACTGAATGCAAGTGAGTAGTGGTATGCTAAACATCTGTTTGCTTGCTAGAGCGTAGAGGAACTATGAAGACGACGTTCTTATACTAAGTGTGGAACTGGTAAATTACTGACAGAAGAAATTACATAAGTGACATCTCATGTCGCAATCATGTTTCAGCTATTGAAACCAAACACAGTAAACCAGATTGCTAAATCGATAATCTGGCTGGTCGTCTTGAGTAAAGATTATTAACTTAAAAAGTACCTGGATGTCCTCCGAGCAACATCTACAGCACAAACGCCATGCACTACAGGAACATTATGACCTGTTAGCCGAGAAGTTAAAAAGGTTGCGTCGTGATTATGCGATCGCAGCAGATACTCTTATTCGCTTTCAACTAGAAAAGCAAATTGAACAAACTGAAGCTGAACTAAACGAATTGGCTAAGCTGCTTTGAAACGTTTGTGCCAGACTTTGTGGATTAAATCGGCTGAGGAGTTGCGATTATTTGAATATCACTTTGAACAATTAATAAGTATTAATGTTTTATTGCCAACGTCAGAAAAAGTTGTTAGACATTCTCGGCAGCATCAATTATCTCTAATTACTCGCTACCTCATTCTGGGGTTTGTCGGAGTAGGAATTGTCTTGGGTGTTGGACTAACTTTAAAACAACGAACACCAACCGCAACACCAACCGCAACACCAAAAGACACAAACCAGCCAGATTTGATTTTTTGGATAGCGATCGCATATACTAAACCCAGTGAGGCAGCTAGTGAACTAACAGCTACTCTCAAAAAAGCCTATCAGACCGATAGAGCAGATTTAATTCGATTAGCATCATTGGTAGAAACGTTCGCAGAGCCACTAGCAGAATTTGAGCCACTACTGATTGATGCTCGTAAGATGAGGAGCTTTGCCTCTGGCAATCAAGAGGCTGTAGAGCCTCCATTGGTAAAAAATAAATTTCCTAAGTCTTTAATTTTTTCTGGAGTGGCTTTAGCACTGGTTAATGTCAGTTTTTGGTATCTTTACGAGCCAGCAAAAGCAATTCCAATGTGTATGCAGTCTCTCGTTGAGCCACAAGGCAATGACAAAGCGCTTGGTATTGATGTTTATGACCTATCTGGCACAGTAGATTGGACAACCGTGAAAAACTCTGGTAAAACTTTTGCTTTTGCTAAAGCTACAGAAGGTGTTTCCATTAAAGATTCTGCTTTTGCTGAACACTGGCGCACTCTGAAAGCTGTTGGTATGATTCGGGGTGCTTATCATTTCTTTCACCCACATACATCTGACCCGGTTGAGCAAGCGAAGGAATTCTTAAAAACTGTTGGTAAATTTTAACCAGGAGATTTACCACCAGTTTTAGATATAGAAGTAATAGATAAAGGAGGAAATAGCCAAGCAGTAATTAATGGAGCGAAGCAATGGCTAGCAGAGGTAGAAAAAGATCTAAAACAACAGACAGGAAGAACAATCAAACCAATTATTTATACTTACCCTAACTTTTGGGAAGAGCTTGGTAATCCTTCTGATTTTGATAGTTATCCGTTATGGATTGGTCGCGAAAACCAAACTCAGCCGCCGCCAACATCCATTCGTAGCCCTTGGCACGGTAAATATCTATTATATCAATTTGCTACTGATATATCAGGTGTACCTGGCGTTAGCGGTAAATCTGATTTGAACTACTTCAACGGCTCAGTACAAGACCTTAAATGTTTTGTAAAGTCGCCATCCCTATTCCAAGTGACATCCCAATTACGTAATCTCATATCTGGACAAAAAGTTACAAAAACTACAGAGCCTTTTGTTAGCCCAACTTCCACACAAGTAAAATAGCTAAAACTAGTCAATACTAATATTTTTGGTCATTAAAAGCTTTAAAATTCTCTAAGTGGGTGTAATTAAAAATCACTGCGGGAAACTGTAACTCGTGTTAAACAACAAAAGGCTAGGCGATCGCATTCCTCATGTAACGCATGACAAACCAAACTTTTACTAACGGTTATGCATTACTTATTGGCGTAGGTGCAGATTTACCAGTCACAGTCCTCGATGCAACTGCTTTAAAAGATATACTGATTGATAGCGATCGCGCCGCCTATCCACTAATACAAATCACCCCATGAAGCTTTGAAGTTTAGCTTCATCAAATGCAAGACCCCGACGCGCAAAATATTTATCAATGTTTATTTGCACAAATAAATCTTTGAGTTCTTCGGCAATATCAGTCGGCGGATTTCCTGATAAAGCGATCGCAATTAAACGCTCTGCTGTGTGATTTTCACCACATTCAATCGCGAGAGTTGCCGCACTACGATGCAACACGGAACGGGTTGGTTCTGCCTCAAGATCACCTGCGATTAATTCTGCTGCTAATCGTTCTTTTTCAAACGCTTCCCTGGATAATTGCGAAGCTGAAGTGAAGTCACCTCTAAGTTTTGCAACCTGTGCCATCTCTGCCAAATCCATTGCCTGTTGATGTAACTCTTGAATTTGACTCATTTTTTCACTATGAACGCTAAAGGGTTACTGAACTCAACAACCACGATATATGCTGGGAGTGTGCCATCTGTGGGACTTACCTGCTCAAGTTTCTGTTTAACTCTAGCTTTGACTCGGCTGTCGTCGCCCTTACGTATGCCTGAAACTTCCAACCGAACTGCATTTTGAAATGGTAGTTCATTATTCTCACTTTTTTTGCCCAACCAGTAATCAAATCCTGTTCCTTTGCGAGAACGTTCGATAACTGTGTAGTCTGTGAGTTCTTGTATCACTAAAAAAGCAATTCCATAGGCAGCTTGTTCTGTAGTATATTCACTATCGTTCCAACAGCGCAGCATTTGGTCGGTGACTTCTTGCCAATATAATTGAAAAACAGCCGTAAGGTCTCCTTTAATTTTGAGTTGTACACCTTGAACATAACCTTGGTCGGTTAAGCAGACAGCACAGGCTTCTGCTAATGCTGCACCAAATGCTGGGGTGATAGCGGGTAATCCTTGCTCAAGTTTGGTAATTACCAATTCCTTCGAGTTTGAATTCATTGAATAGACCTTTTGTACCCCATTAGATTGTGGAGCAGTCAAAAGAAAAGTAATCGCCTAATTATTGAAACTAGCACATCAGTGAGCTAGAGTGCATCACCAAATAGCCCGTCGTAGACATAGCACCTCTTTGCACGTTATAGAGTATAAAAGGCGATCGCATTCCTCACCCACCGTATGACAAACCAAACTTTTACCAACGGTTATGCATTACTTATTGGCGTAGGTGCTGATTTACCTGTCACAGTCAAAGATGCAACGGCTATACGAGATATACTAATTGATGGCGATCACGCCGCCTATCCATCAGAACAGGTTACACTGCTAACCGAAACCTCTGCAACTCGGCAAAAGATCCTCGCAGCTTTTGACCAAATCATCGCCCAGGTAAATCAAAATCCTGATGCAACTGTCATCATTTACTACTCTGGTCACGGTGGACGCATCCAGCGCACCAATGAATACTTCCTTGTACCTGCTACTAGTTTAACTGCTGGAGGGCGACGGCGATCGCAACAAAAACTAGACGCATTTCAGGCAGAATTTGACATCCGCAGTGAGAAGTTAAAGCAGATAAAGAAAGCTGTAGCTATTGAGGCTGGTAAAGTAGTTAACCTGAGTTCGGGTTAAAGGTAAGAAGGTAAAACCCAGTCTAGATGTAGGCTA
>NZ_JABXKL010000085.1 GCF_017114995.1 Nostoc sp. NMS9
GTTGGAAATTTTTTAATCTACTAATCTACCACAAAACTTTTTTGCAAGAGGTCTATTGATCGTTATAATATGCCACTCATGGATAGTATTATCTCAGAAAGAACAGCTTTATCTGCTTGCATTAATAAAACTATATTAGTGGGAAATATGGAAATACCTGATCCGAAATCTATTCTTGATTTTGCTCTGAATGAACCTTCTGCAAATCAAGCCGCCGCTGAGTTTGAATTTCTAGCTATAGAAGTTTTAAGTAAAATGGGGATGCAATAATGGTTAAATTTTTTATGGTAGATGTTGAAAGTGTAACTTCTAATGTTCCTCGTTCAAACTTTCAAGAGGCTGATTTAGAAATTCTTGCTGACCTGATACTAGAATCTGGAGGCATTTTAAAACCATTAGTCCTAAAAAAGACTGGCTTTGAACAATATGAGGTAGTTGATGGGCATTTCGAGTACTATTCTGCTGTAAGAGCTAGAGAAAAAAATCCTATTGAAGGTGATATGGTTAGCGCATTAATTATATCTTCTGAAAACGAGGATTTAGCATTAAAGCAAATTACATCTCTCAAAGGAATTGATTCTTCTAGTAAAATAGTAACACTACACCCTGAAACAACAAAGTTAGAACCACGTTTGGCAAATTTAGAATTACGTCTTGAGAAGCAATTTAATGAGTTTAAGTCAGAATTTTTACAAGAAAAACAGAGAATAGATAGTCAGTTCAAGCAACTTGAAAATCTTATTCCCCAAAAGAGCGAACAGAGTAATCCACTTAGTTTATTGAACTCTTTGGATAAAGACGAGTTATCTATAAAGTTACAACGCTCTAGGATTCCTGGGTCTGAAAAACTTGCAAAGGGTATATTTGATGCTCGAAGTAAGAAACCGAAGCAAAAGTTTGAAGATTACCGCGATGTAGTAAAATCTGTTAAAAACTTGGGTGATAAAACAATTTTGACGATTATTGATGAGTGGTCAAAAAGTTAGTAGCTATTTAAATAAGTTATTTGCGGTGTAAAAACTTGCATAGCTCTTCTCTGCGTCTTTGTGTGAGCCATGAGCCACCAAGATAATTGTAGGTTGGGTTGAACGAAGTGAAACCCTACAATTAACGCTTAATGTTGGGTTTCGTTCCTGAACCCAACCTACACAGCTTTTTTAGATGACGTGAGAAGTCAATTGCACAATATAATATGTCAATCTCTAACCCTGCATCTGTCGCAGTGCATTAAACGCCTTACCTCGCCAGCCAACTGGTAACAACGATAAACCTAAACCTGTCCAAGCTTTAGCAGTCGAAAAAGACTGTCCCGCTAAAACTAGCTCTCTGCCTTTTTGCGTTTCACCCTTTTCAATTAAACGCAAACCTAATAATAATTGCGTTTCAGTTAAACGATTTTTCCTGACTTTCTCTAATTTATCAGACTCAAACTTATAACTTTCTAAATACTGAATTTTATCAAATAAATAAGGAATAGCTCGATTAATACCTTGCTGCTCTGCATGGTAGCGATATTCCATCAATAATTCTGGTAAGTAATAGCCCTTTTTGCCAGCTAAAGCCAGACGCACAAATAAATCATTATCCTCACAATTTTGCAGATTTGGCTGCATATATCCTAATTCTTGCAATGTTTTACGGCGAAATAATGTCGACCCAACTTGAAAGCTTTGCTGAATAAATACAACTTCCAACAAATTATTTACCACACCTGCTGGTAAATTCTTCCTACCCCAGCGATGAGAATTTTCTTGAGTTTTTGCCTCATCCCGCTCATTGTTAATATCAATTATCCAATGGTCTGTACCAACAAAATCAATGCTAGAGTCTTCAGCAAGAATAGCTGCTGTACTTGCGAGAAAATCGGGTGTTAGTCGGTCGTCATCATCAAATTTAATAAAATATTCACCACTAGCAGCATCAAAGCCAGAGCGCATATTATTACTTTTACCAATATTTTGCTGATGACGGATATATTTAATCCGATCATCTGTGTATTGTGACATCAATTCGGGTGTGCGATCGCTAGAACCGTCATCACAAATAATTAGCTCAAAGTCTTGCTCAGACTGATTGAGTACACTGTCAATTGCGAAAGGCAGTAAATTAACTCGATTAAACGTGGGAATGGAAACACTAACTTTAGGCATTTTTGCAAGATGAGAGTGGACATTGCTCACTAACTAAACGCTTAATGAGCAAGGCTGGGCAAAAGCTAAGTGTAGGAAATAGTTTGGTTAATTTTATTCAAAAGTTTTTTGATAAATCGATTGCTTCTAGCCGCTATGGTAGGTGGCTTTAATCGCTTCGGTTTTTGCTCTGGTTGCTTCAGAAAGCGATAGTGCAAAAATTCATTTTTGTAACGGATATCAACATCTTCACCTTTACACAAGCGGGTAAATCCAATAGCAGAATAGCCCATATAGTGAAGGCGATGAATTGGTTTTAATCCCTGTTGGTTGTAAAGAACATTATCAATGTTGACAAATGGATTTGCATTAGCACAGTTGCCAGTTCTATCTTCACCATTGGGACTGAGTGTAAAGTTAAATAGTGGTCGAGCAATTCTAAAAGTCATGTAACTAAATAAATCTGCGTCACACCACCAAGCGATTTCGTTAATCAATTCGACTTCCTTATCTTCTATCAATCGCTTTTTGAGTATTTTTAATTCTTCAACGCCTAAAATACCCTTTTTTGAACCAAAAAAACTAGAACAGTGTATTTCTCGTCTGATTTCAGATTCAGGCAAAGACATTTTTTGTTCTAACTTCGGCAAGTCGAAAGCTGCAACTGAAGTTTGTTTTGTGTGTTCCCAGTCATCAAACACAAAGTCGTATTGGTCTAGTTTTTCTAAAACCTTATCCAGCTTATTCATTGCCAAACTATCAGCATCATAAAATACAAATCTTTCAAACTCACCATCAAAAGCACACATTTTTCGGATTAAATTATTTTTTTTATTCCATTCGATAGAAGGTTTATTTTTTCGGCTATTTCTTGGATAAGCGTTCCAAACTTGAACGGCAAAATCCTCCCATTTTTTGATCGAGCTTTTATCGTCAAACAGGGTGACATTTGGTCGAGAATGTATCTCCTGCTTAACTCGTTTTAAGCGGTCATCATAGGGAATAATACAAATCGGAATATCTGGACTAACATTTACCTCAATGCTATTTAGCAAAGCTACTAGTTGGTCAAATACCACGTCATTAGCAAGTGTGTAAATCCCAAAATTATCCATTGTAATAAATTATTTTGATCTTTGATTTACTGAGTAAAGGCAATTCTCTGTGAAGCTGCACATCATTTCCACCCCTCTCAACCTTCCCGAACTCGCGGGAAGTGCCGCAGGTGGTGGGGTTATTTCTACACATCTTTATACAGAATTGGTCTAACGCGAATAATACGATCGCTATTTTTTGACCTATTATTCTCAAATTTTTGAGTCATTGCTTATACAAAAAGGTACTTATTTGCAGTTGCAGATGTGACTTTAATAATTGACATTTCCCATTCCCTATTCCCCATTGTCTCTAGAGCAAGCTTTAGAGAGTTGTCTATGATAGTTTGCTAACTAGTCTCAAGTACAGTAACTCAATCAAACTACCGTACTTTATTGAACACTATCGTTGATATAGCCGAAGGAGTGCAGAGTTAAGAGTACTTAAGTACTCTACCAAATATATGACAAGTGGAAAAGTTAATCTTGCTGATTGAGAAGTAGATACCTGACATAAACCTGAATTTTTCATTCATCCAGAGCATTTCCGATCAACCAAGCGCCTGCTGCGAGCGCTGTCAACAAAATTGCCAACTTAGGGATGGAAGCAGTAAACTTAGTTTCCTGAACTTGGTAGCGAGAATAGCACCCTACAATGAATCCCCAGATGATATACGAAACCGGAAGCAAGCAAAAGATGTGCCTTATTGCAGATGAACGTTACAATCTATCAGAAAAGCAAAGAAATAGTTAAATCCAGAGTGGCTTCATGACGGCTAATTTAACATCTACAGCAACATTTGACTTTGTGACTGTGCTATCCCAAGCTGCGGTTACGTATCGACAACCACAACGCATACGCCCTAGTGCTGAAATATTAGTAAAGGCGTTGCTACAAGCAGAAAAAACTGCCAAGCAGCAACGGTTGACTTATCCGTTTGAGTTTCTTCTCGGTAAATGGCAACTTTGCTTTGTCACTGGCACTAAGAAAAACAGAGGTAGCGGGGGAATTGTATTAGGCAACGGTTTCTATGTACCTAAGTTTATGGCAATCCATGTTTCCTTTAATACCACTTTGGAACAGAATTCAGACAGAGGCGAAATTACTAATCAGGTTGAATTTAACCCAGTTTCACTGAAGCTCACGGGTCCAGTGCAATATTTCGGTAAGAAAAATTTATTGGCGTTTGACTTTAAGCAGATGATTATCAGTTTATTTGGTCGTGTTATTTACAACAGAGCAATCCGTGCTGGTAAAGTTCAAACAGAAGATTTCTACAACCAACCTATAGCTAAACTACCCTTCTTTGGCTTCTTTTTAGTGACAGAAGATTTCATTGCAGCTCGCGGTCGTGGGGGCGGATTGGCATTTTGGATTCGAGAAACTTAAAGACGCTTGCAGGAAATCAGGCAGTCTTGCTGGAGGCAAAAGGAAAGAGGATTTGACTTATTTGTTTGATTTGTAGCAAGTGGTGCAACCTTTTTTACAAATCAAACAAATACTTCAGATCATCTGCGCTTGATTACTTAGGGAGTGATAGAGTTCGCCTGATTTGGTCTTTTATCTTGCTTTATCAAATAAGTATATGCTACTATTAATAATTGTGTGGTTAAGGACGTATAGCTCAGTTGGTTAGAGCGCTACGTTGACATCGTAGAGGTCACTGGTTCGAATCCAGTTACGTCCATTTGTTGTTGTACAGTGACTAATTATTTGTCTGTAATTTAAAGTTTGAATTTGCCGCAACGGCAAAGCTATGCTTGAAAACTGTAACGGCAAAATCATGCCTGAAAAATTTTGAAAAAAAATCAATGTGAATTATCAACCATCTCCATTGGTACTGAAAGTTCACAAGCTACTTAAAATAGATTGAACTGTTTTCTTATAGAATAGTCGAACCTTCTTATAACGAAAATAGCCGGGGTTACTAATCAGTTCACACACGCGGGACTCGGTTGGATATTCTCCCGATTGATGGAGTGAGACAATTGCTTCTCTAATTTCTTGACAACACTGCTCAATAGCAGCTAAATGACACATACCCATATAATTGCGACGTTTAACGACAATTTGGTGGGATAATAAAGGAAAATGTCTTGAAATAACTCGTCTATTAATTTTTAATTGTTTGGCTATCTCTGCAATTGTTGGTAATGGATCTCTTGCTTGAAATAAAATGTTGGTCAGGGTATTTTCAATATGATCCAAGTCCAGTGTTTTGGGAGATGAACGTATGTTCTTAGAATATTTCGTGTCAAGCTTGAGATTTTGACAATGGGTAGTTGATAGATTGAAATCTTGTGTCAAGAACTGAGATAAAGAAACTTGAAGATTATAACAAATTTGCAGTAAAGCAGATAAAGAGGGACAAGTTTTACCTGAATACCAACCCCAGAAAGTATTTTTAGGGATTTTGTGCATTGCAGCAAAAGCAGCTATATTATCTTCACTAACTTTATGCACTACATGGGTGAAGGATTTTGGTATAAGCTCTTGAGTAAGTACAGAAGATAACTGATTTGCATTGGTAAGAAATTCTCCCAGATTTTCTACTATCCATCTCTCCTGAGTAACTACTGAAGTTTTAGAATATCCTCCTAACCACTGAAAACATTGTGAACAATAGCCTAACGTGGATTTCCAGTTTAACCAAAGTAATTGACTATGACAATGAGGACAATT
This sequence comes from Nostoc sp. NMS9, assembly GCF_017114995.1. Taxonomy (GTDB): domain Bacteria; phylum Cyanobacteriota; class Cyanobacteriia; order Cyanobacteriales; family Nostocaceae; genus Nostoc. Next base: position 5,907 of record NZ_JABXKL010000085.1, read on the forward strand.
TTGCACAAGAGTATGTTGATGTATTAAACAAACCCTGACATCATTGAGTGACCATAGTAATGGATCATAAATAATTTGTTTATTTTGTTTCCTGTGTTGGTAACATATTGGGCACCAAGCTTTATGAGGACGTAATAAGCCTTTTATAACTAAAATGTTTGAAAAAGGTATCAATGTTAAAAAATCTAGCTGATTATGCAATGTTAATTGATTAATAACCTCAACAAAATCAGTAGCCATTATCCCATATCCATTTAAGGCATGAGAACGGTTAAAAAACGGTTTTAATCCTCTACCATTAGAGTTTTTGATAAAGGTTTGCTGTAAGAGAGGATTAACTATTCTTGATAGTAATGTATTGACAAAAACTCCATGAGAATGAGCTAACCGTGTCACATAACTGGTTAAACTCTCAACCATAGGAGTCCCTATACCAATCGGTTCCAAATGATGTAAACGACTTCGCTCAAGCACTGGAAATTTCTCTGGACTCCATAGCTCATCCTCAAAGTAGGGTTGAATTTGGATTATATCAATGTCCATGACGATGATTTCTTTGTTAAATAACCTAAATTTTTTAATAAAAATTATACTTTGATGACTTGAGCTTTCGGCTTAATTTACAATGTACTATTGTAGTTAAATTATTGGTAATTCTTTTAAACATTAGTATCAAATTTTATAAAAATTCTTATCCGTGATAGCCACAAGTATAAACAGCGAAGATTACCTAGACTTAACCTTTAAACTTAGAGGCGCACCGATTCCTCTTGACAACGGTTATCTTACCTACGCTGCCTTATCCCGTATTTGTCCCCCACTACACGAACTAAAGTCTGTTGGGATTCATCCGATTGCTGGAATACCGACCAGAAACAATTTACTTGAACTCACTGCTCAATCTCGTCTAAAAATTCGGATTTATCATCAACAAATTCCTTTAATTTATCCTTATTTAGCGGGTCAAGCCTTTCATATAGGTCAAAATTTTTATCAATTAGATATTCCCGACTACAAACCGTTAATTTCTTCAGAAAGTGTCTATTCCAGATTAGTGATAATTAAAGGGTTCCAAGACTCTACTAACTTTATTGAAGCTGTGCAACGGCAAATGGATAATTTAGGAATACAAGGAAAAATTGAACTTCTTACCCGACAAGATGGAACACCTCAACGAAGACAATTAACCATCAATAAAGAAGGGAAACAGTTTAAAGTTAGAGGATTTGGCGTAAAAATCAGTAAACTCAATCTTGAAGATTCCTTAACCTTGCAAGAACAGGGAATTGGCGGGAAACGAAAGATGATGTGTGGAATATTTGTCCCAGCGACTCGCAGCAAGTCAGAAGAGGAAACCTGATGATAGTCTCTACCCAACCCAAAATTTCCCTATCTCTCCATGCTGCGGATACGACAATAATGCACCGCGTCGGAATGACCGGACTTTACATGACTTTAAAGCGATTGGAAAAACAATATCCTTTATCTCGTCAACGGGGAGTACATATATCATGGTTTTTGACTGCTGATACTATTGAATTATTCTGGGAAGGAAGTGATTTCATCGCCTTATCTTGGTTAATTAATGAGTCTTTTCAATTAGATGATACAGGTTTAATTCATTTAGTAGGATTAGACAATGATCGAATAGATTTAAGGCAGAAAATCCATATTCATGAGGGAATATGCGCTGTTTTCCTGCGACTTAATAAGTTTTATCAAGCAGGAGAGATAATTAACACTGAACTAACGTTTGAAGAAAAACAAGTCGAGTATCAATATAAATCCCTAACTTGGTACGCACATCAAACCTTTGCAGAGAAGTTATGCGAGGCAGATACCCAACAACTCAGACATGATTACATTCAAATAACCAGTTGGTTGTATTTAGGGGGAATTGTTCGCCATGCTCGGACGCAGAATACTACAAAACTAGAAGAGAAACCTGAATACGCTTTAGCATTATTATTTGTACCAGTAGTTTGTCATTATTGCTTACTTCATATTCCATCAGAAGACTTAAAAGAAAGGAAACCCCATAGCTACTTGGTGGTGATTCCAGAAATCAAGGATTTTGAAGACGCTTCTCAAAGGAGATGGGGATTACAGCAATTAGAAACTAAACAGTTTCATGTTAGTAGCCTTGGAGAAGCAGGATTACTTTATTACAGCTCAGACGATATTCAGCCTGAAGTAGGCTACTATCAAGCTTGTCAAGTTTGGTTATATGAAAAAACAAATAAAGCTTCTCGTCAACGGACATTGATGAGTATAGAAGAAATTAAAATTGATAAGAATATTTTAATCACTTATCAACAGGTGCAAAAATACTTTAAAACTAATTATCAGATAATTAAATATAAGCAAATTTTTATTAAGGTCAATCTGATTCGCTCACTGATTGCTGATAATTTAGTGAAAGGAATTCATTGGTGGTCTAATTTTTGGGAAAAATTGGTGATAGAAGATTCAAAAGGATATTTATTTAACCAGTTATTTTCCAACCGAGAAGGATTCATCATAATGGCAGAGAATAGTGAAGAAGACAAGTGGTATCTTATTTTTATGAAGGTATTTCAGCAAGCTATGAAGGGCAACTTTGCTAAAATTTATGCCAAAGCAGAGTCAGGGAAAGATCCTCCAATTAAGAAGAAAGTTGAACGATTAAGGGCAGAGCTAAACTATTGTTATGATGAATTGTCATTTCAGGAATATTTGTCCGACTTTTTAGTAAGAGGGGGATTAAATAAGTATTTTAATGAGCATCAAGAAGAGATTGCACTACTAATTAAAAAAACACCTTGGCAAGAACTAAGAATTTGGTCATTGTTAGCGATCGCCAGTTATAAACCCAAAGATAAGCCCACTAATAGGGATGATAGTTCATTACTAAACAATCAAAAACTAGAAGATGTGAATGATGAGTCAGAAGAAGAATGACAATAATATTCCCAATTATTATCTTTACGGAACAGTCCTCACTCGTTATGGGTTAGCGTCCTTAAATCATGACATTAGACGAGGAAATAAGACTATCCTGCAAAAAGGCTATTGGAATGGTAAGATTCATTCTTTTGTAGGTTCAAGTGCAATTCGTTGGGCGTTACGTTTTTATCTTCAAAAGCAAGGTTATTTAGTTAATCGAGTTTGGGATGAAGACGAACATATTAATCGATTAACAAGTGAATATTTCGATCCAGAAGAATTTTATGATGATGATATTTTTGGGTTTGCTTTATTAGAGTCTGCTGAAACAGAAGAGGAGGCTTCAACAACAAAGAGAAAAAACAAACGAACAACAGTCAGCACTCCTAATCAGCGAATGGGTGCTTTAGGGATGAATATGGCTGTTTCGCTAACGCCTTATGATGGTGCAGTCAAGTTAGGGGCAAAAAGTGGCAGAGAGAAGGATAGCACATCGCTTCATTTTACAGAATATCATGCAACTCGATATCAATATTATTTTGGAATTAATGTCACTCATCTCAAAGATGTTTCGCGGATTTTACCTCTGATAGATGGGATTATGAATTTGCCCTAGGTGGGAGGAAGTAGTAATATTTTTAATTATCCTTTCTGTCCCGATAGTTTAGTATTTCACTGGACAAATCATTTTGCTTCATATATTTCCTATTGCTTTGAATATTGCGATCCAAAAAGTAAGGAAGCAAAACTTACAAAAGAGTTTATAGATGAAGTGGAATGCGGACAGATTGACCATAGTAAATTGTGGATTGGGGGAACAATTGTTAAGGAATTACAGCAATTAGATAATTTTGATAATTCTCTTTTTAAGAAGGCGCATATTTATCGTAATCGAAATGAACTGATTGAAGCTTTGAAAACAGTCATTAAAAGAGATTTGGGCTTAGAAGAATCAAAATGATTGCACCATTAATTCTCTATTTGGATGTTCCATTTGCGACTTTTCGGGAGTCACATGCAAGGGAAATGGGAAAAACCTATCCTGTCCCTCCTCCAGCGACAGTGTATGGGATGTTATTGTCTTTGGTAGGGGAAACGAATGTCTATCGCCACTGTGGGGTAGAATTGGCGATCGCGATGTTATCTAGCCCCAAAAAATCGCGAATTTTGCGTCAAATGAGACGGTTTAAGAATGCTAATTTTAGCCATCCAGAGAATGTTATTCCCTGTTATCAAGAAATTTTGTCTAATCTGAAGTGTTTAATTTGGGTTCGTTCTGACGAGGAGAAGATACAACCAAGTTTAAGGGAGAGGATACAGTTAGCGTTTGACCATCCTGAGCTAGTAAGACGGTTTGGTTGTTTATTTTTGGGAGAAAGTGACCAGTTGATTAAAACGATCAAACTTGTCTCGGAAGATTATCTAGAGGGGGTGAGACAGTGGGCGATTAGAGACAATCGAGGCAGGTTAACCTTACCCTATTGGGTTGACCATGTGGGGTCAAGAAATACCCGATTTTTGAGGTATCGGATTGAGAAAATGCCAAGCTCAACACCTCCTGATTTGGCGTGGACGATGATTCAATCTCCAATTTGACAAGTATCTCTTATGGGAAAGGGAATTTAGGGTAAAAGAATGGTGGGAAGGTTTACACGATAAGGGATATGGTAATTGAGATAATAAAAAAGGTACTTGCCATTTTTGGGAAAGTTTATCTGCACTGGGTTTGAGGGGCTGAAAGTGACAGAAACTTTGGTAAATTGTATGTTTTTGGTTTCTCGATCTGGAAAGTACTTGTAAGATTGTAAATGAACCTTCCTCAGTTAAGGGTTTTCAACTTTGCTGTGATTCGTGGCTTTATGCCGTTAGGCGTTGCTCAACTTTATGGAGTAGCAAAATTAACCGCAGATTCTATCGTGATTCGTGGCTTTATGCCGTTAGGCGTTGCTCAATCACACATTTCACACATTAAAGTTGGGCTAAAATCGGTGATTCGTGGCTTTATGCCGTTAGGCGTTGCTCAATGGCGATATACCCGGGAAGTCTTCCAAAACACCACGTGATTCTTGGCTTTATGCCGTTAGGCGTTGCCCAAATATCGAGGTCAAATTACTGACTACGATCGCAGAAGCGATTCGTAGCTTGATAAGGTTAGGTTATTCCTTCAGCAACTTCCGCTAACCTTTGATGGTACGGTTAAAGATGCAGAACCGGGGCGTAGTCTAACTCTTACTACGAGAACGAAAATTAGCTTTGTAAAGCAGAAGGTGAAATTCGACAATGAGCATAGAAGAGTTAGAGTCAGCTTGATTACCAAATATCAAAAGTGCGATCGCATAAATTTTTGCTGTAGTAAAACTTAAATTGTTTAACCCAATTATTCCTCTACATAAGAAAGAGACGTGAACTAAATCACGTCTCCAAGTGATGGGATAAAGTGCTTTGTGTGTTATGCTGCGTCGGCTACCAGTAAGCCATTAACAGCGATGATAATTATTTGCGCTGCTAAAGGGCTATCACAACATGGCCTATCATCCCTATTACAGGGTTGTGCTACCCATTTCCCCTCTAGATTTTGGTAGAAAGTGCCAAGTAGTTGAGAACCATTCCAGACTCGATACAGTTCACCCAAGTCATCTGCTACTGAGTCAATTTCAATTTCTGGTGCTACTGGATCGGCCAAATGGTCAATATATTCCTCAAACTCTGATTCAGCCAAGGCTGAGTTACTAAAGTCATCTTGTACAATCATCATGAGTGACCTCATTAACGGGGTTGAACAAAAGGCGATCGCATTTCTCTTGGCGGAGGGCGATCGCCTTTTTGAGTACATCAATATATTAGTTACTTTAGTAGCTAAAATCAATAAGTGTGTTTAAAACTTTAATTTGTCACTTCGACTGTGCTTAAAAAATTGTTTACCGATATTCCTAATGCAGTACAAATAGCCTCTAATACTTTTAGAGAAACACTTTCAGACTCACCATACTCTAATTTTTTCAAATTTTGGTGCGAACACTCGCCGCCTTTGGCAGCAATTTCATCAGCCAGTTTCTGGCGTGACTTTTTTCCACGTAACCTTTTTAAAACTGTTCCTCTATCTTTGTTCCAGGCAACAGATACAACGTCCTCAATATAAATATAAATTCTGCTTTCTTTCTCACCCTTGTTAGACATATAATAGCTACAGCAGTAAACAAAATATAAATTTTTGAGCTACTACAGTTTACAAACTATAACGATTTAGAGCGAAAGTGGGACTCCTTTAGAAAAACTAACGCTGAAGCACCAAAAGGCATTTATTTTTCATTATTATCAACAGAAGTCCAAACTTGCGGATTTTGCCTTGCTATGAATAAAAATGCGATCGCAATATTGAGATTTTGATTCCTGGTAAGCCATTAGCATCTTTAGCTGCGTTTTCTCGCGCGGGTCAATGACTATAAACTTGCTATGCTCATCTAGCACAATATTAGGACTTACACACTGTACAAACAAATCATCTTGTGTGTTACTCTATACGTTGCTCAGACACCACTTCTTGGCAGTGCTAGCGATCGCCCAGTACGAGAGATAAATGACGAACGGACTGAACGGACAAAACGGACACAAGAAAAAGCTAGAAACCCAGCTTTGGAATATTGCCGACTCGCTTCGGGGCAAGATGAATGCTGATGAGTTTCGGGATTATTGCTTAGGGTTTATTTTCTATAAGTACCTCTCTGAGCGGCAGCATCTTTATGCCAATAAATTGTTAGCGGAGGATGGCATTGATTTTCTGGAGATTGATGAAACTTCGGAGGAAGGGCAGGAATATTTAAAGGCGATTCAAGAGGATTCGATCGCCACCCTGGGATATTTTCTCAAGCCGTCAGAGTTGTTTAGCTCGTTAGCGGAACGGGCGTTAGGAGCGAAAAAAGCCCATGAGGAAAATCTAGCAGATGAGGATTTTGAATCATCTAACTTTATTTTGGATGACCTAACCCAAGTGCTGAACAGCATCGAGCGATCAACTATGGGGGAAGAAAGCGAAGAGGATTTTGATCACTTATTTGAGGATCTGGATCTGAATTCGACGAAGTTGGGGCGGACTCCGAAGGCGAAAAATGCTTTAATTGCCAAGATTTTAGTGCATCTAAATAAGATTAATTTTCGGCTAGAGGAAACCGAGAGCGATGTGCTGGGGGATGCCTATGAGTATTTAATTGGGCAGTTTGCCAGTGGTGCGGGGAAGAAGGCAGGGGAGTTTTACACGCCGCAGCAGGTGTCTAAGGTGTTGGCAAAGCTTGTGACAACAGGGAAGAGTCGGCTGAAGTCGGTGTATGACCCCACCTGTGGATCGGGTTCTTTGTTGCTGCGGGTGGCGCGGGAGGTAGAATCAGTCGGGGATTTTTACGGACAAGAGATGAACCGCACGACTTACAACCTAGCACGGATGAACATGATTTTGCATGGGGTGCATTATCGGAATTTTGATCTCAGGCAAGAGGATACGTTAGAGAACCCCCAGCATGAGGGAATGCGGTTTGAGGCGGTGGTGGCGAATCCGCCGTTTTCGGCGCAGTGGAGTGCGAATAAGCTGTTTGAGTCGGACGATCGCTTTAGTCAGTATGGGAAGTTAGCCCCGGCTTCTAAGGCTGATTTTGCATTTGTGCAGCACATGCTGCATCACCTCGATGAGAATGGCATTATGGCGGTGGTGTTGCCCCACGGGGTTTTGTTTCGAGGAGGTGCGGAAGGGCATATTCGCCAGTATCTAATCAAGGAGCGGAATTGGTTGGATGCGGTGATTGGGTTGCCTGCGAATATTTTTTATGGAACGAGTATCCCGACTTGTATTTTGGTGTTGAAAAAGTGCCGGGAATCTCCTGAAGATGTTTTGTTTATTGATGCCAGTGCCTATTTTGAGAAGGCGAAGAATCAGAACTATTTGCGAGATGAGGATGTTGAAAAAATTGTTTCCACTTATCGCCAAAGGATAGAGGAGGACAAGTATAGCTATCGCGCCCCATTAGCGGAGATTGCCGAGAATGATTTTAATTTAAATATTCCGCGTTATGTGGATACGTTTGAGGAGGAGGAGGAGATTGATCTGGCGGCTGTAGCGGCGGAGTTGAGGCAGTGTGATCGCGATATGGTGGCGATCGATGAGGCGATTAAGGGGTTTTGTGATGAGTTGGGGATTGATGCGCCGTTATGAGTAAGAAGTTAAATAAAAAAGTTCCTCAGTTGAGATTTCCTGAGTTTAAGGATAATTGGGAATCTAATTATCTTGATCAAATTGGCGACTTAAAAAATGGTTTTAACGCGGATAAACAAGCATTTGGATCTGGCGTAGAATTTGTCAATTTAATGGATATTTTTGGCAAAAGTGAGATCCAAAAGACATATCTTGAACGAGTAGAAATTCCAGAAAAACAATTAGAGCAATACAAAATTCAAAAAGGTGATGTCTTATTCGTCAGATCCTCAGTAAAAAGGGAAGGCGTTGGTCAATCATGCCTAGTAAATGACCATTTTGAAGATACTGTTTACAGTGGGTTTATCATTAGATTCCGAGAAAAATCTAATACTCTTTATCATCTGTATAAAAAATACTGTTTCGCTGAATCATCATTTAGAAAAGAAATCTTATCTTTTGCCACTTCTAGCGCTAATACGAATATAAATCAAGATTCATTATCTCAAATCTTATTATTTTATCCCTCGATCGCCGAACAAAAAAAGATTGCTAGTTTTTTGGGGGCTGTTGATCGCCGTCTAACGCAACTACGCCGCAAGCAGGAACTCTTGCAAACCTACAAACGCGGCGTAATACAAAAAATCTTCTCCCAAAAAATTCGATTTAAGTCTGCGATCGGCTCACCCTTCCCCGACTGGCAAAAGAAAAAGTTAGGAGAATTAGGTACTTTTCTCGGAGGAGGAACCCCTAGCACATCTCAAAAAAATTATTGGATTGGTGGAAAAATTCCTTGGATTTCAAGCTCTGATCTTGAAGAAGATTCAATATATAAAATTTCTATCACAAGATTTATTAATGAAACAGCTATTAAAGAATCTGCAACCAAAAGAACAAGCATTGTTAGACGAAGAGTAGGGCATTACGGATAAATCTATTTGTGTAAAATAAAGTGCAGCAGAGATTTTTCTATATGAAAGTTTGCGAGTCATCCAATCCAGGAGTTTCCCCACAATGATCGCAGCCAAAGACAAACCCACAAACTTAACCCCAGAAGAATACTTTGCCTGGGAAGCAACTCAACTGGAAAAGCACGAGTATATCAACGGCGAAGTTTACGCCATGAGCGGCGGTAGCGTCAATCACGGTCGTATCGCCATCCGCTTCACCGCCATGTTCGACAGCCACTTAGAAAAGACAGGTTGCATCACTGGAAATTCTGATGTCAAAGTCAATATCTTTGGCAATAATAACTATACCTACCCAGATGCCAGCGTTACCTGCGACGATCGCGACAAAACCACAACCCAATATATTACCTACCCCTGCTTAATCGTCGAAGTCCTCTCCGCCAGCACCGAAGCCTACGACAGAGGCGGCAAGTTCCGAATGTACCGCCAAAACCCAACCTTAATAGATTACCTACTAGTCAGTTCCACCAGCATCGAAATCGACCTGTATCACAAAAACGACGCAGGGGACTGGTTGATTATCAACTACAAAGCAGGCGACACAATCGAACTCAAAAGCATTAACCTCAATTTTCCTATTGAACAAGTCTATCGCGGTTTAACCCTCTCCGCAGAAACCCCAACAGACACCATTCGGGAATAGGTAGTATTTTATAGGTAGTAGGCAATAAATAATACCTTTATTGTATTCCCCATTCCCCTATGCCCCAAACCGAAGCCGAACTAGAACAAAAACTCATCAAACGTCTAACGGGACTAGGTTACGAACCTGTCACCCTTCGCAACGCTGAAGACTTCAAAGCCAACCTCAAAACTCAACTCGAAAAACATAACCATATCAAACTCAGCGACACAGAGTTTAAAAGCATCCTCAACCATCTTGATAAAGGTAACGTCTTTGACCGTGCCAAACGCCTACGCGACAGAATGGAACTTAGGCGCGACGATGGCACTACCTTTTACCTAGAATTCCTCAACACCGAACATTGGTGTCAAAACCAATATCAAGTCACGAACCAGATTACCCAGCAAGGCAAATACAAAAACCGCTACGATGTAACCCTGCTGATTAATGGTTTGCCCCTCGTCCAAATTGAACTGAAACGCCGAGGACTGGAACTTAAGGAAGCCTTTAACCAAATCAACCGCTACCAACGCCATTCCTACAGCGCAGACAATGGACTGTTTCAATATGTCCAAATTTTCGTTATCTCCAACGGAGTTAATACCCGCTACTATGCCAACAACCGTAAACAAGAATTTAAACAAACGTTCTACTGGGCAGACCAAGACAATAACCTTATAACCCAACTGGAGGACTTTGCCGACAGCTTTTTGGAAAAATGCCACGTTTCCAAAATGATCTGTAAATACATTGTCCTGCACGAATCTGACAAAGTGCTGATGGTGCTGCGCCCCTATCAATACTACGCAGTAGAAGCCATTATTGAGCGAGTCAAGGATACTGATAAAAACGGCTATATCTGGCACACGACCGGATCGGGTAAAACCCTCACCAGCTTCAAAGCTGCCCAAATCCTCACCCAACTCCCCAAAGTGCATAAAGTGCTGTTCGTGGTCGATCGCGCTGACCTTGACTACCAAACCAGCAAGGAATTTAATTATTTCAGTCCTAATTGCGTAGACACCACCGACAACACCAAACAACTTGTAGAACAAATTGCAGGGGATAACCCCCTCATTGTCACCACTATCCAGAAACTCAACCGAGCGATCAAATCCCAACGCCATGAAACCGCAATGGAGAGCTTGAAAGATAAGCGCATTGTGTTTATCTTTGACGAATGCCATCGCTCCCAATTTGGCGAAACCCATAAAAATATCGTCAAATTCTTCACCAAAGCCCAAATGTTTGGCTTTACCGGGACTCCCATTTTTGCCGCTAACGCTGCTAGCAACGAACAAGGTAAACGCACTACCAAAGACCTATTCCAGGAATGTCTGCATAAATATGTGATCACTAATGCGATCGCTGATGAAAACGTTCTGAAATTTTCCGTCGAGTATTGGGGCAAACTCAAACGCAAAGATGGAACACTCATTCCAGAGCCAAAATCAGACCGCGAATTCTTTGAAAACCCCGACCGAATTTCTCTGATTGTCGATTGGATTATTGCTAACCATAACCGTAAAACCCACGGTAGAAAGTTCTCGGCGATGCTCTGCGCCAGCAGCGTAGACACCCTAATTACCTATTACGACACGTTCAAAAACAAACAAAAACAGGGATTACATGACCTACGAGTGATCACAATTTTTACTCCTGGCTATAACGAAGAAGACCAAGACGCAAACGGCTTAATTGGAGAACCTGATTTCAATATCAGCACAGATCCGAGCAACCGTAGCCATAGTCGCGACAAATTGAATCAATTTATCGCGGACTATAACCAGATGTACCAAACCCAACATTCCGCCAAAGATAGTCAGGCTTTCTATGCCTACTATAAAGACATCGCCAAGCGGATGAAAGACCGCGATCGAGAAAACTTTCAGGATCAGGAACGCGCCGATATTCTGTTAGTCGTCAATATGTTTCTCACGGGCTTTGATGTCAAAAAGCTCAATACACTTTACGTTGACAAAAATCTGAAGTACCACGGGTTAATTCAAGCATACTCCCGTACTAATCGCATCTTGGGCGAACTTAAATCTCAGGGAAATATTGTTTGCTTTCGCAATCTTAAGGAGAATACCGATCAAGCCATTGCACTCTTTTCCGATCCCAATGCTAATGAACAAATTTTCATTGAACCCTACGAATACTACATTGAGGAATTTAATAAAGGTGTGCAAGAACTGAGAGTGATTGTCACTATCCCTAACGATGTCAATAAGCTTATTAGTGAAGACGACCAAGTTAAGTTTGTTAAAGCCTTTCGTAATCTTATCCGTTTACAGAATGTAAGTAAATCATTTACTGAATTTAGTTTTTCTGACTTGAATCTGGATGAACAAACCTTTGAAGATTATAAAAGCAAATATCTGGACATCTACGATAAAACGCGATCCAAACCAGATGAAGAGAAAGAATCTTTGGTTGAGGAAGTCGATTTTGAACTGGAACTGATCCAGCGAGACGAAATCAATGTCGCCTATATTCTCAAGCTGGTGGCTAACCTCCAGCGCGATCGGCAAACAGATGTCACCTCAGAAGAGTACCAGAGCCAAAAAGCCTCTATCCTGGAAATTATTGGCAAAGAAGCGCAATTACGAAGTAAACGGGATCTGCTGGAGAAATTTATTGAAGAGCGGCTACCTACCCTTGAACCCGAAGAAAAAGTAGAAACCGTCTTTCAAGACTTTTGGACTCAAGAACGTGTTGAAGCAATTCAGCAACTCTGTATAGAGGAAAACCTCAAGGTCGAAGTTGTTAATCAAATGATTGCTGACTATAAATTTTCAGGGAAAGAGCCATTAAGAGAAACTGTGCTGAGTGCTTGTAACGAAAAACCCAAATTATTAGATCGTAAAAAAATCTTTGCGCGAGTCGTATCAAAATTACTCGACATCATCAACAAATTTGATGACGCTCTTGGTGAGCTTGGGGAGGAAGAATAAAACAGTTCTGAAAGCAGGCGATCGCCCACCAGTGCGTAGCAACAAATAAAGCGATCTCCCTCCTGTTCTCAATCCTAAGTAAAGCGATCGCCAATCGCCCCTCACAAACCACCTGCTTTTGACAATTAGTTGTCTATCGCTGTGTTGTTTTGCGATTGCTGTAATCGATGCGCTGTCGCTTCAAGCTTTTGAATCGCTTCATTCAGATCAAGCTCGATTAGTACTTGTATAGAGTGTCCACTCGGCTTGCCCTTTCTCCGAGCAACCTCATCCAGTAATAAATCCCGAACAGATTTAAGCCAATCCAATTCCTCAAGTAATTTTTCATTGTTGCCATCGAACTTATATCGTTCTTTTATTGCATAACCAATAGTCATCTGATGGTCAAATTTGAGTTGCAGGAAGCTTTCTATAAATTCACTTGTTTCTATGTCTTTCAATATAGGTATTTCAGCATATCTCAGCCCTGGCACGCCCCAATCATGAGAGTTATTTAAGGAGATTATGTCGTGGAATTTCCATTTATCGCTTTGCATGATAGCAAGTAGCTCTCTCCCAAGATTAGGGAAAATCTCAACCCTTGCTAACTCTTGAGCTTTTTCAAGGTATGTACAAAAATCTTGAAATTCTTGAACTTTTTCGCCTTGAAACGCAAGCCCCATGTATCCCCCAAACATACTTTCATACGTAGAAACTGAATAAGATGCCAGTTTTGATTGATTATTATTTTTCAGCCAATCAATAAAGAGCTTTGAATTAATCAAAATTTCTTCTTTAGTTTTTGAATATAACCCGATGTCAGAAAAATAGAGTAGAAGCCCTGTTACATGCTTTAGGATTCCGAGATCAAAAAATTCCGTGTCTCTGTTTAAGTATTGTGTTTCAACTTCATTGAGCAAAATAATAAATTTGTCATCACTAAGATGATGAAAATGCCATAATTTCATCCATTTGGGTGTATTTTCATCTTGAAAATATATACTGCTAGCAAGTGATTGATTGAGTTCTTGTAAATCTAAGATGCCTTTATCAAAGAAAGTATGCCACCATCTTGTGCTAGGAAATGGATCGTACAACCTTAACCCAGGATATTTCCTAATTACTTCCTGAAGTGTTTTTCCTTCGCTATCATTCTGCCCTGTATCTGAATTAGTGAACCCAGGTCTAATCTCCATCCTTATATTTGCAGATTCTTGTAGCAAACTGCCGATATCTTTAGGCAGCATTTTCCCACTTCTAATTTCAATTGAAAAAGGCACAAGGAACCTTAAAATTTCTTGAAGGAGTTCCGGCTTCTTCTTCGCTTTTTCTGGTAGTACATGAAAAATCCTTTCAAAATTTAAAACAACTTGCTTTAAAGTTCTTAGATTTTTGCATTGTGCTTGCTGGTATAAGTCTTGGATTAATTCAGTATTGTCAGACAATAGCTTGCTTGCATCTTGATTTTTTACCCCTTGTAGAAAGTTTTCGAGTGCCTTGTCAAATTCTAGGGAAATTGCTATAGGTTGACCAATTAGTTTTTCTTTGAACACTTTGAAATCGTCTTTATTTAGCCTTTCCTCGTCGGCAACAATAATTACTTTTAATTCCTTGTGTTCTACAAAACTGTTGATATATCCCAGTATGTTGACGAGATTTATGCTACATCGCTCTAAATCATCAAATATCAAAATACTTTGTTCAAGATTTGTAAAAAGCTCAGTAAGCTTTATACTTGGAGTTGTAAGATTTAATGTTGCATCATTATTTACATCTAGTTTTAAACTATTCTTTAAAACTTGTGTAATAAGATTTCTTCCTATCGCCACTGGCTTGGATGCTAGAAAAGGAATTTGTTGTTGCAAGAAAGCTTCTTCTATTTCAGAAAATGAAGTCACTCCATTAAGGCTGACATACAAGCATTTCCGCTTTTTCTGCCTTAAGCTTTCGCAGTACCTTTTGATGAACCATGTCTCACCAGATCCCCACTCTCCTTTAAGTAAAACGGCAAATCCAGGCGGATCAGGTAAATTACAGTAATAATCTAAATACTCTGTGACATGGCTGTTATCTGACGGGTTATGCTGTGTCATGTTGCTTACAAAATTACTAAAGTTAATGCTTTCTCGTCGTTCATCTTGGCAGCGACCGCCTGACAATAAAAAGCACGCTCTTAAAATACGTGCTTTTTTCTAGTATCAGTCGGATGATTCTATTCCATATTTTCAGTAACGGAAAGCAATCGCACTCCCTGAAGCCAAACACAAAGAAATTTCTCTAGCAGCAAAATACTCCTGAAACGTTAGGTGAAAAAGGGAATAATACCGATGTAACCGGAATTGATATCAATCTTTATTTATACCAAACTTCTATAATTTTAATTCCAGACTAAAATTACCGAATAATATCTTGCCCAATTCCTTAAAATCTGACCCAAACAACTGGGATACACTAATCTTCGCCTTCTCGCACACAGGAATAATCAACTTCACCAAATGATAAGGTTGACTTTGATTTGTTGTTGAGGCTATCCTCAACGATTCCATAATTACACCTAAATCTCCCAATAACTTCACATCCTTTCCAATTGCTTGTTCAAATACAAACAAAATCAATTGTAATTTTCGGGTTAACTCGATTGGGATGGGTTTATATCCTAATTGGGGAGTAAGTGCAATTAATTCGTTAATTCCTTGAATATTAACTTGATATTTCTCTATTTCTTCTTCGCCTTTAATTTCCTGTCCTAACCACCCGTAACAACGAGAACAAAATCCCGCAGGTGAAAACCTAGCCATCACAGTTAAACGCGAACCACAATGAGGACATTGTTCTATTAATCGCTGTTTGTGAATTAAACAAAATTCTACATCCTTAAATGACCATGATAATGGTTCATAAATAGTTTTGTTCTCCTGCATCCACTCTTGCCAACAACAAGGACACCAAGCGCGATAGTTCCGAAATAACCCCTTGTCATAAATCATTCCTTTCCAGCTTAAAAGGGTCAAAAAGCGTAAATCCTGACGCATTGTTAACTCTTCTAAGACAGTAACTAACTTTCCTGTCATTTCTCGCATTCCGTTGATAGCCGGTTTAGCATCGCTATTTCCTAATAAATAGCTGACACTCTTTTGCAGTAACTTCGATTTATCCTCATTTTCCAAAATAAGTAGCGCAATTTCCCCCATAATAAGCTTCTGGGCAGTTAAACAATGCTCCTGTGCCAAACGATTAAGATAACTGCTGAGACTTTCTGTATGGGGAGTTCCTACACCCACAGGTTCAAGACAAAATAAGCGACTCCGTTGAGGGATTTCTAGAGGTTTTGGACTCCAAAGTTCCTCATAAATATTCATCCCTCTTGATTAACTCCTACCAAGTCTCTCCCTACCTTCCGTTCCCCAACTTTCCTACCTTTTTTCACTGGTTGAGAATTCATAGATTTAGGCTTTTCAATTTTTTCCTCGTTCTTATATAGAAAAGCTAAACGGCTTTCTCCTGCTTCTAACTCTTTTTGAATTGTTTTTCGTCTTCCTGCTGATAATTCCCTCGCTTTAAAATCTTTCATCCTCACTGTTTTAGCCCCCTCGTCTAACGCATTTTTGAGAGCGCGATACCACCAACTTTTAAGAATGCCCACACACCCTATCGAGTATTCCATAAAATATTCCCAATGTTCCTCTAATTGGGGTTCATCTTCAACTGGCAAATACTGTTGTAAAGTCTTAATTACCTTAATAAATTCTTGTTGATCTTCTGATTTAGTCAGATAGTAGGGAGGTAAATAATAATCTTCACTTCTTCTTCCCACTTGACCATTGACTTCTTGACATTTTAAAAGTTCATAAGTTCCAAATAAAATATGAACTGTTTGAGTTTTATTAGCCAGTGATTTAAGCCAGTTCATTTGAACATTTATTTGTCTTCCTCCTGCAACATCAAATAAGTGCTGTGCTTCATCTAAGGTATAAGCTTTTAATTGACGGTGTAAAAAAACCTTTTGCATTGTTCGACGCAAAGCTTTAGCATTTTTTCCTTCATGATCTCCTATTAAATTATCTGAGTTGTCATCCTCTAAATCAACTCCATAATTTTCTTTATAATCAATTAAAACTTCCTTCAAAGATTCCAAAACTTGAATATAGTAATCAGAATAGTTAAACTTTCCTCCTTCAGCACCATCTACCTCGATTCCTCCTACCACTAAGCTTCCTGGATTAGAAATAATTTTGTCTGCAAAATGTTTAAGCAATCGTTTTTCAAATTCTGCTTTTAACCGTGATTTTCCTACCCCTGTTACCCCAAACACCAGATAAACTAAAGCATCATCCGGTTCTATAGCATTTTTTAGTAGCTGCTCTAGAACCAGTTTAATATTGCGATGAGGAACAATTATATCTTTAAAATACTTAAGTTTGTTATCAGTTGGTGCTTGTAAAAATTCTTGAGGGAAACGACGATTTGTAACCATTACCACAATTCCTCTTCAGCAAAAACCTGAATTTCATCAGGATTAAATTTTTTGGGTATACTAGGCTGTGAATTCTCTTCTTTTAAATCTATTAAATCTAGATTTTTTTCTATTGTTTGACTATCTTGAGATGAATGCTGCTCAATATTTGATACATTTAATAATACCGCACTACTCAGGTTTCCTTCAATTAAATTGAAAACTAATTTAGCAGATTGATCTCGACGAATTTGTAGTATTAATTCTTCATGCTCTTCCGCATTATTAAGTAAGTCAACAATCTCTTTAGAACCTACATATTGACTTTGATTATAGATTTGCCGTTTTCGTCTGCAAATTGTTGTGGCTATTGCTACTGCCTTTTCTGAATGTCCTTGAAACTTCATATAATAATTAGATAAACACTTTACCCAATGATTATTAACATAGGCATAAGTAACACCATAATCTAGTGGGTCATAGCGAACAGGAATAGATTGATTCTCAACACTGTAAAATTCATCTGTCCAATAATTTTGATAGTTGACTCTAATTCCTTGACCAGGAATAACTTTGGCCGTTCCCTTATTGTTCGTCGGCAAGGTTAAAATCTTGAATTGCTCATCATACTTAATATATTGATGAGGGCGATGTCCCGTTTTAGCTAACCCTAATTCAAAAGCCTTATGAGGCGACATTCCTTCTAAAGCAGGATGTTCTGCTTTATCATAAACTCCATAAGCATAGCCAAATGCCAAATAATCGTATAATTCTTCTAAATTCCAGACAGCTAAACTCTTGGGATTATTTGCTTTTTTAACGAGGCGGACGTGCTTCATGATTTGGGTATTCCCCCTCAAGTTATTAATAAATTCAGTATTTTGTGAGCCAAACCAACGTTCAATAATTGAACTAAATTTAGGGCAATCCTTAGGACGATGCTTTTTGTTGGCATCAAAACGCGCTAATAATGTATCAAAATAAGTAGAACGAAACTCCTTGCCGTTATCCACAACAATCAATTCAGGAAATCTTCCAAACCGTTGTATACAGATGCGAATAGCCATCATACAAGAACGGTAACTCGGATGATCAAAGGTAAGGTATAAAGCTAAAATCTTCCGACTATAGGCATCAATCATGCCTGTTACCCAAGGTCTGCCTAAATTTTTGCCACTATAGGGACAGATACACTCAACATCAAGCTTTGTGTGGTCAATATGAACGATTTCGAGCGGGCGATCTCCATGACGGGGGGTGGTAGGTTGAATTAACCAAGGCCCCAACAAATTATTCGCTGCACGAGATCCCCTTCTATTTTTAGTTTGTTGATAGCTGTTTCGTTTTTTCACTCTCTCGTAATAAAAGGTATGACTGGGAACAGGAGAAATTCGTCCCTCTTTCTGCCATTTATCCTCTAAAAATTTATACGTCTGCCAAACATTTTTTTGTTTAGGAGTTTCATATTGTTCTTTAATGACTTTATCAATAAATTCTAAATCTTCATCAGAATAACGAGGGGTTGGATTGCCTTTGTATTGGGGAATTAAGCCAATAAACCCACATCCGTATTTTTGTTGGGCTTTTCGATATTTTGCTTTCCAGTCGCGTAGAGTTCGTTCTGATAGATCATCGCATTTTTGAGAATTATCAGCTTCTTTCCCTAAAAAAGGCTGAATAGCTGCATAACGATAATTTGCAATTTCTAAGGCTTTAGGACTGGCCTCTAGAAAGTATTGCCATCCTTCCTCATCTAAAGTTGTGTGGTTTTCTGTCTCAAGATTACTAATTTCTCCTAATTCGATTAATTGTTGAAATTCTGCATAAGTCCAGCGAATAATTCCTTGTTCTCCTCTAAGAATGATTTTACTTTCCCCAATATGGTCAATGGTGAGGCTTTTTCCATCTAACAAAAATGATGACCCCACTTTAAGTTCAACTATCGACACATTGCTGGATACAGGTTCACAATAATCATGAGTTACCGTGATATAAGCTTCTGCGGTAGCTTGGTCACGGAATAGATGAACTTTCTCTTGATCCACCAAAGCTACTTCGCTTAAATTCACATAGACTTTTTCGAGGGCAATTAAGGTATTAATATCATCAATAGTGGCATTTTTCGCCTTCTCAAGCAGATTGGTGAGGTTAATACCGGGATAATTAACGATAATCTCTTGAACATTTGCTTCTATTTGGTCATTAAGGATATATTCTTGATTTAAATATCCTTGTTTGTAGGATTGTAAATATTTCTGATTGCGATATTTGATCCAATCAATTTCACTATCAGAACGAAGACGATAATAATATCCTAAGCTTTCGATATATTCTTGAACAATGACATCCACCCATTGTCCTTCTATTTTTTGATAGCGATGAGGCTGTTCCCCACTAAGTTTTTCCAGTCTTTTCTCTGTTTTCCACTCTTCAAAACCACAAAAATTCTTTCTCATTACAAAAAAATCGGGATAATGACTGATAGTTGTGGCTTGTTTACCTTGTGGTGAGCATTTAATACTGAATTTAATCGGTTGATCCCAATATTCTAAAACTTGGTCATCATATTCATAAAATTGAGTAATAGCTGGTAATTCAACAGTATGAGACTCAAATTGAATCGTTCTACCCATCTTTGAGCTAGCATAGAAACCATGAACGTTTCTTCCTCCTCCTTTGACTTTACGAGCTGGTGGGGAAGTCCTAATTTGGTTAACCAAATCTCTTTGCTGTTGGGAGAGTCGCAAACTATCACACCATGCTTGAAACTCGACATCGTAGAGCATGGTTATCTCCTCTAAAATTAGTACAATTTTACCTATAAAAACACCATAACAAGTTCAGACTATTTCGGCAATGTCAAACTTTAAAATTGCTATTCCGGCAAACTCAGGCTTTAAAAACTGCTTATATTATGGATATTCGTGGAACAGATTTACTGGGATTGAGGCAATGTAGTGGCAAAATCAAACTTTAAAGTACGGCAAAACCAAGCTTTAAATTACACAGGTAGATGTGATTTATCCACCAGATTCGACACCACCGCAAGTGCTGAGTGTAAGAACTTTAGAAAAGTGAGAGTCTCAAAAAATCAAATAACTTAAGGCTTATATGGTTTTTCAGTACACTAACGCATTTGTCACCATAGCATCGGTTAATTGTGAGAATTTAGTGAATTTCTATACCAAATTGCTGGAGCAAAAGCCAGTTCTTTTAATTCCGAATGTCTATGCTGAGTTTAATTTAGTTAGTATGCGATTAGGTATTTTTAAACCAAAGAACACAAACGAATCGGAATTTGAAGCGATTACTGACGACAAGCCACTTTGTGCCTACGCCAAAAGTAAGATAAGTTTGTGTTTAGAGGTGAGTAACTTAGAAAATGCGATCGCTCACCTAACTGCTTTAGGCTATCCTCCACCAGGAGACATTTCCATTGCTTCCCACGGCAGAGAAATCTATGCTTATGACCCTGATGGCAACCGTTTGATTTTACATCAAGCCAAAGAAGAGTGCTGAGTTAAGAGTTAGGAGTTAAGAGTTAAGAGTTAGGAGTTAAGAGTTATTATTCTCCTCTAGTCCCCAATCCCCAGCGATGCACTGAGCTTGTCGTTGGCGCAGCCTCTCCAAGAGTTGTGTCCCCAGTCCCTTTTATTAGTGATAATAATTCAGGAGGCAGGAGATAGGAGGCAGTTCTTGCTGGAGGAACCCACGTTTAAAAACGTGGGATTGAAGTAAGGACGCTTTGTATCTTGCGCTACGCGTCTTGATACAATTCTTCTTTTAAACTGGGCAATGACCCTGCAAATGCAAGTTTTTATTCATACTTCTTTCCTCCTGCCTCCTGCCCTCTGCCTCCTGCCCTCTGCCTCCTGCCTTCTTTGTAATTGGTAGTTAATAATAAATTATGGCTATAACTCAAAATTATAGATTAAACCTGATTCAATGGTATCCAGGTCACATTGCGAAAGCTGAAAGGAAGCTCAAAGAACAGCTGAAGCGCGTAGATGTGGTATTTGAAGTACGAGATGCTCGGATTCCCTTAGCGACTCACCATCCCCAAATAGGTGAGTGGGTGGAGGGTAAGGCACGGGTGTTGATACTTAACCGAGTAGATATGATTACGCCGCAAATGCGATCGCTGTGGATCGATTGGTTTAAAGGTCAAGGAGAAGTCCCTTATTTTACCAACGCTCAACATGGTAAAGGTATAGCAGAAGTAGCGCGGGCAGCGCAAGCCGCTGGGGTAGAACTCAATCAAAGAAGAAGCGATCGCGGCATGTTACCCCGTCCAGTGCGGGCTGTGGTGATTGGTTTTCCCAATGTCGGTAAATCAGCTTTAATTAACCGCCTGTTGGGAAAGCGAGTCGTGGAAAGTGCAGCTCGTCCTGGGGTAACTCGCCAACTACGCTGGGTGCGAATTTCCGAACATTTAGAATTACTAGATGCTCCTGGTGTTATCCCTTTAAGATTAGAAGACCAAGATGCAGCGTTGAAATTAGCTATTTGTGATGATATCGGTGAAGCATCTTACGATAACCAACTAGTAGCAGCAGCCTTAGTCGATTTACTCAACTATTTAGAAGCTGTAGCAGGAGATTTATTACCAAAAAAACCATTACAGTCTCGCTACCAACTCGATTCGAGATCAGACACGGGAGATACCTATTTGCACACCTTAGCAGAGCATCGTTACAAAGGTGATGTAGAGCGAGCAGCAAGGCAACTTTTAACAGATTTTCGCAAGGGGTTGTTGGGTGAAATGAGTTTAGAATTGCCTCCTAACTAGATTACAAGCATTTTCAACCTGTTTTTGAGTAGCAGGTGAGTAGCACTTTAAAAGTCTGGGCACTCGGCTTTGGTAACATCTGGATGACAGTAGTACCTCAAAACTGTTTGCACGTTATCGCCAACCCAGTAAGCTACCTTTTCCGGCGACTCCCCAGAAGCGATCGCCCAAGTGGCGAAGGTGTGCCGAGTGCTATAAGCCTTTAAGTAAGGAACTATGCCTTGGTCAGCTAGTTCTGCGACTACGCCGTTATAGCGATAGCCCTTCGTATCATGGGCCCTCCAACATTTATCCAAAATGTTTAAATTCACTCTCTGCCCTGCTTTACTTTTAAAAATCAGTCCTTTTGGATCTGGAGAGTCGGGCTGAATTTTTGCAAGTAGATATTGCAGCTTTGATCCTTCTTTGCAAGGGAATACCCGCCGTCTATTGTTTTTGGTTCCTTTGAGAACGCAAACACGAGATGCATAAGCCTTTGTGATAGAGATGCGTGTGCATTCGCGGCTGACATCACCCCACGTTAAAGAAAAGGCTTCTCCAGGTCGACAGCCAGTCCAGAATAAAAATTTAATTAGGCTACTATAGTGTGAAAATTTTGGGTGAGACTCAAAAGCCGTGATAATTAGATCACGTTGCTCCAGCGTGTAGGCTTTCAGATCATTCTCAATGCTGGGATTTTTGGGCTTTGGCAACTGCATTTTTTCAAAGGGATTAAAGTCAATTAAGCACGAATCAATACCCCATCTACAGCACCTAGAAAAAGCTGCAAGCGCTTTGTGTGCTGTATGGTAACTGTATTTGGCTAACAGCCAATCTCGAACTGTTCGAGCATCTTCAAGTGATTGACTTGATAACTCCACAATAATTTTAGTTATTTGCTTGTAATCACTTTCTAGGGTTGATCGCTCTAGATGTTGAGCTTGAAAAACTAAAAATTTATCCCATAATTTGTCTAGAGATAGTTTCTCTGTAGGGACTACGGCATTTTGATAATTTCCAAATTTGTATGATTTTAGTGTGGAATCAAAACGCCCCAATGCGATATCTCTCTGAATTTCTTCCCAGCGAGATTCTACAATAATTCTATTTTTGACTAAATCGTTAAGCCCACTAGCCAAATAGAACTGCTTTTTATAGCCATTAACTCTAAAGCGAATATTTAGTTTTTGCGTTTTAGGGTCTACGGTTATAGCCATAGTTATTCTTCAGCTTTATGGATATCTTCAAAGGTTAGGTAAATTCTGCTTTCTAATTGCTTAGGTGGACGGCATGGGTAGGGTGATGATTTTTCTATTAACCTCAACCCGTTACTCTCGGCATTTTCTAAAAACACTTCTGCTGCATCTTCGACAATTTCTTTAGCAGCCCAAACTCGAATTTTGATTAATTTAGTTGCTGCCAAGGCTTGTGTGTCATCCCATAACCATTCCTTTTCTTTTGGTTGCCAGTACCAACCTAATCGGTTGAGTTCAGAGTAAAGTTGTTCTTGTGAAGAGTGCGGGAAGGTTAATAGGCAGCAGGCTTTGGAGTATTTAGGAGTTTTCTTCATTGCATCAATTTCTTTGGCTTCTTGTCTTTAAAAACTTCGCAGCGCCAATAGATATCTCTAATATTTTGGCTTGATCAAGTTCATAATCAGTCATGGTAATCAGCAGATACTTTTGCTCTTCAAAGATGATATCAATGTGTCGAATATGCATATCTGGATAGCCAGCCATGCCGGGGACAACCATCTCACGAACTACTAATGATTTTTCAGTGAGTGGTTTGTCCCCAGCAGTAAACCCGTGCTTGTTTTCCTTTTTCAGGTCGTGATAAGTGAAATAATTCATAATTTCAATCCCCATTATTAACTTCATAAAATCTGGGAATTTGGATTCTATTAGCTAATTCTTGAATTTTTTCGATTCGTTGGTTAATTGTTAGTCGAGAGATATATTGCTCGCACAATATATCAAAATCCAAACCATGAGAGTATTTTGCTGATGGTAATCCTCTGAAAGTGTAAGCTAGTCGCCTAATCAAACAAGACAGCAAATGTAAGTCATCAGTGGCATTTAATACTCCCATGCTATTGATGATTTGTTGCATTTCTCTATCATCTTCTGGTGGGATATTCCAAGAGTCATTAATCTCACTTAAAAAATACTCTTTGGGAATTAAATCTCCATGAATCTCGGTATAGGGATGACTTCCATGAATTTCCATAATTTCTCTCAAAAACAACTAAAAACGTTATTTTGGGCTTTCAAAAAAAATGTCTACAGTAGTTAAAATCCGCTCCAGATAAGTGTTTTAGCCGTCTATAGCCGAATTTTTGAAATTGAAAAATTGTAGACGGTGTAGACGGTCTAAAACTTAATTGGTGATTGGGTATTGAGGGTTAACTGAAATTCTCACAGTATTTGAGAGATGATAGTTAATTCGCCTGTACAAGAGTGTTGGCTAGGTGTAGACGAACTGTAGGCAAACTATAGACATTACTTTGACCACCTCCAGCCGAGCTTTGCTCCACTTCCTTCGACTTCCCCCAATCCCCTGTCAGCCATAGAAACGAAGATGATCCGCACCTCATCCGGTTGCATACCGTCAAATAGCCGCGTACCCCGACTGAGCATCCCAGCCTTTAAAACTTCACTTTGGTGCTGTTGACCCCAGTCAAGGATAAATTGCTCATACTCATTCATGGCTGTAGGTTGCGATTGCACCTCCTCCTGAACCTGGCTATCAGTTTGGTGCTGCCCCCTGCTAAAAGCTCCCCAGTTGCTCAGGTCAAGTTCACAAGGACAGTCATCGACCATAAACCGCTTTTTACCACCAGCTTTTAACCACTGCTCTAGTTGAGGATCTTTAAGTTTTGTCCTGACGTAGTCGCGCCCGAACTGCCCTAAACGCACCAAGACAAAGCAGCTGTAAAGGGTGTCCTTGTCACCTTCCAACCCGAAATTCTCAGCAGTGTCGTTTTGGGCCAGCGCACAAATGAACTGTTGGTATCGCCTGCCCCGTTTGGCGTGGCGTTTTATCCAGGGTCTGGCATTGTCGCATTCGTCTACCAAAACGGGGAATTCCTCAGCGATCATGAATCGTTCCCGACCGACTAGAGCCTTATCTCCCCCCTCTCCTCGCAGTTCTACAAGCTCCTCTAAGGTTTTTAAATCGTTGCCCATCGCGGTGTCGATGGCAAGAAAATTGCCTTTTCTGCCAATGACATCGGCGGCTGAGAGCCATGCCCAATCGTCGGGCTTGGCATCGGAATCATAGACAACGACTCGTCCACCGATTTTTGATGATAAGTATTGGGTGAAAGTTGATTTCCCATCACCAGTCCCGCCTACCATTGCGACGTGTTTTTGTTTTTGAAGGATGTACTCAACTGGATCTGTGATGAAATTATCAGGTTTCCAGTTCTCATCGATGACGCCAACGGTTAGTGCTAACTGTGCTGTTGGTTGCGTGTTAGCTCTTGCCCAGGCTTGGAAGTTTAGCCGTGATGCTCGGTCGATGTCGCCGAGCGATTCTTGTAGGAGCTTGGCTGTTTGGCGATGTCTGCGACCCACTTCGAGAACGCCAACTGATGCGCCTAGTATCCACGGTTTAGACTCTGGTTTTTGAGTTGTCCCCAGGAACAACAAGCCACAGCCCAAAGCTAAACTACCCCAGAATGACCACTTGGCATAGGCGTACATCTGCAAGTGCTGGTGTAACTGGGAAGGGTGTAAATCGCTGCTCATATCCCTAGCAATACCCCCACAGCAACTAACCCAATCCGCAACAGCAGAACATCTTTGACCTCTGGCACAGTCTGCCGCAAGTAGAGAATGACAATCCCAGCGATCGCTAACAGTCCCAATACCCCCAGGCGGATAAACCCAGGCATGGGTAGACTTACCCAGCAGCTACTTAACAAAGCGGGAATCGCCACGCTGGAGACAAGGCTATAAGCTAAGTCTGCCAGATTGTCTGGGAGGGCGATCGCGTCCGCCCACCCCTTTTTAAATTCCTCTAACTTGGACAACTGGGGACTGGGGACTAGGGAATACTGACCGCTGCTGCTTGGAACCTCAACGACTATTTTTTGCTCATCTGCCATACTGCACCTCGATTTTGAGGTAGAAAGTCCGGTTGCTTTCCTGTTTGCACAGGGCGGCGATCGCAATTAACAAGGCGGCTATGGTGCAAAAAAGAATAACTGCTTGATTCACTCCTGCTCCTTCTTTGCAATCTCCATGTTCAGGTCCACAAAAGCCTGGTAAGCATCGCCGAGTGTTGCCTCTGGCTTATACCCTTTGGTATCGATCTCTTGGTACTCAGGATGGTTGTATATCTCGGAGATTTTTTGTGAAACTTCGACAACCAATTCGCTAAGTTTTTTATTAGTCATTTTTAACTCCTAGCAATTTGTCGGCGGCATCTAGTACTGTCTGTCTCTGTTCTGGGGTGAGGTTATCGTTACCGTTGCAGTCGATGACCTCCATGTGTGTCCCCGCACGGTAGAGACAATTGTTTTTCTCGGCGTCGCTGTCTGTTGTCTTGGCTCGATCAACATAACGCTGGACGTAGGATTTGTTGATGTCTTCTGTCATAATGCAAGGTGATGTTTAGTTTTCGCAGCGGCGGGGCTACATCGCATTGGTGGGCGATCGCGCTTCTTGGGAAAGTGTGGTCGCCCTAATAATCAACTTTTGACGCAGTGGTTGAGTTGAAATTGGTCACAAGCCATATCTGCCAGGTTTTTCGCTTTTGTGGACTGACTTCAATGGGTTGACGGGTATCAAGACAAACCCCGCGTCCGTCATTGAGTTTCACGTAAAGGCTTTTACCGCTTTTAGTTCGAGAAAACAGTTGACCTGGGGACAAGGTATCGAAGCCGACTTGAGTTTTTCCAACTACGTATTCAGCTTGAAGAACCTCAAACCCCTCCGAGAGTGGATCTATTGACATTTCTTTCCACTCTCTGGTTCTTCTGGCTTTAGGTTCAGTTTGTGTGGCTGACTTGCCGTTAGTAGTGGCTCGATCTGTGGTTTGTTGGTCGGTCATAGTGGGTGATGTGTGCCTCGATCGTAGATGACATGTGCATCATTAGTAGGTGACGTGTGCCTCGATAGTGCGTTAATAGTCGCTCAATAGTGGGGTGTTTACTTTTGCTTCAATCGCTTGCATAGCAAGAATTTGAGCGTTTGTTGGCTCGACCGCAGCCGTAATAATTTCGTCCAATAAGCCGGCGGCAATATCGGCTCCCAGTTCAATGAGTTCGATTTCTTCGAGAGAATCGCACCAAGTAATGATCTGTTCGGGTATGTCCTCAAATCCCCATTCCTTCTTCTGGTAAGCGATGGTGGATTTTTCTCGCAATGCCAAAAAGATTAGGCAGTTTAGCCCAGTGGTTTGAGTGCGGTTAAAGTTCTGATCGATGTGGCTGATGATGTCGAGAAGATTAATTTCTGTTACATTCATGCTGTTCTCCCTTTCAACGTTATTTATTTACCAATCGGTTTAGGATATCCAGGGCACTTTACTCTGGATTTTTAGTTGCCTGCTAACCCAGCGACGCTACGACTTACGGGTAAAGGCAGTTACAAAACAAACACTCAGCATGGATGTAGGCTAAGTACTCCCTGCCCCGCGACGCTAGGACTTACGGGTGAATGCAGTTACCAGATGATTTATTCACCGTCTTCCTCTTCCTCCTTCATTCCTCTGGTGTGCTTGGCTCGAAGGTGGCACTAAGACCACGATCGTTTTCCGATGTCGATTCGGTTGCGTAGACCGTCAAGCTGTTGTCTTGGAGTATCCGCAAAAATGCTTCTGCTGCTTCTTTACGCAACTGAACTGGTTTAGGATCGCCGTCAAAGTGAATGAAAACGACATTTTCGATTCGTTGCACGTGGGCAATTTTGTCAAAACAGATCCAGGTATCAGAGCGGGGATGTTCAAAATGAATAAAGTTGAGGGTCATAAGTGGGTGAATGCAGGCGATCGCTACGACTTACGGGTGAATGCAGTTGTCAATTAATACATTCAGCATGGATGAGAGCTAAGTACTGCTAACCCAGCGACGCTACGACTTATGGGTGAATACAGTTGTCAGAAGCTTTATCCTTCCTCGTCTTCCTCTTCTTCTTGGTCGGTGATCACAATAGTCAGCTTGTTATCACCAGGAGCAAGACTGGCAATAAAGAATTGCTGATCGTCTTCAAGATTCTCGATCGCTAACTCTGCATCACCTGGGTAGCCTTGTAGTTTTTCAATCAATCCTTGAACTGTAATTGTCATGTTGGTTAGATCCTGGGTAAATTGTCCGTTGTCGGTTCCCCTAGCAGGTCTTTGGCGTTCGCTCAGTGCTGGCAGGCTGCTATCTCTGCCTAGTTTGGGGTGGTGAGAGTTGTTGCGTTCGCTTGCAAATTCAGTTGTTTGCGCGTACAACTAAATATAGTCTAGTACTACACGCAATAAATGTAAAGATAGTGTGCGTATACAATAAGGAGTAGTGCATGGGTACAACCAAAGATGAGAAAACCGTTACATGGACAGAGGAAGCAAAACTTGAATCTGTCAGTCTCTCCAGAGGCCGTGGCGTTGCTGGAGGAGAAAGCGAATCTATTAGGAATCAGCAAAAGCGAAATAATCGAGCGCATAGCTCGCAATCAAGTATCTTCAGCCCCGGAACAGCAGTTACTGGGGGAGTGCTTGACAACCTGATCGATGAATATTGCGATCAGGTGGCAAATAAAGAGAGTGAAATTCAGCGCCTTGTTGACGAAGTAACCCGCCTTAAATCAAGGGTTCAAGAGTTTAAAGTACTTCGAGAGGAACTTCAAAAACAATTTCAAGAAGCTTCATAATAGCCGTCCTGCCTACTCTGGCAAGGACGGCTTTTCATGGATATGTCGCCTACTGCCATCAGCAGGCGATGCATCTGTGACTATTCGGGATTGAGTTGCGATCTCTTTAGTAAAGGTTAATACCTAAGCGATGAATACTAATACTCAAAAGTATGAAGAGAAAATTAAACACAAATGCGGAGATTCCCTGATGCTATTAGATAGAGAATCCCCACATGGTGGATTGAGTTGCGCTACCAACTCAATTTATGGAAATTTTAACTTACTGGATTTTCAGAGTAATAAATTCCGTGCCGAGCGCTGCTTGGTACGGTCTCTGTTACGGACTCTGTTACGCTCTCTGGTGCGACTATTACACCAAACAAGAGCAAGACCACAAATCTAAATCCTCTCCCCAGCAACAACCCAAATACTCTGAGACATATCTCACCAATCCCAGGAATCGCCAACTACAAGCTCAACTCCTTGATATGTTGCAGGGTGATGTTTCTACCGCCAAGCAATTGCTGCTGCAACAGAGGCAATGGTTTCCTGGCAGACACGATAACTGGTATTTGGCGAAAGTTATTTATAACTTGGAGCACGGCATAGATGAACTCAGAGATTGGGAAATGTATTCACGGCTTCTGCTAATGCTGCAAGGAGATGATGCCGCCGCCGAACGTTTGTTACTGCAACAAAGACAGGCTTACCCTGGCAAACAACATGGTTGGTATTTAGAAAAAATAATTGGCGATCTAGAACGCGATCGGCGTTAGCTAACTCTCTTTGAAGTTTAGCGGCGGCTGATCAACACCAAGGTCAACCGCCATTTTTATTGCGTGATGGACATGAAAGTGATTCTAAAAATCAGCACCGGGGGAATAGCCGAAACCAGGGAATTAGTCGGCATTTCTGAATTCCCTAACTTCATTTTGAGCAAAGGACATCTTTACAGGCTAGTAGAGCGGAACCTCTGGGAGGCAACTTACCAGTGGGAGGAATACTTGCACATGCCCAATGACTAATGACTAAAGACTAATGACTAAAAAATACAAAATCTCATCAAAGGCGGTTGACACAAAGATTCTAGCGATTTATGCATTAGACCAATTAATCGAATACATGCGCACCATTGACCCAGACTTAAAACCAGACGAAGCCACATTGCTAGCAGCAATTACATTACATAGCTTGCCAGAGCTATTCCAAGAGAACCCCTTACTAGTAAATCGGTTCAGAGAGGCAGCAGCAGAGATAAAACACAAAAAACGGAATCCCCAACAACCAATAACCAACAACTAACTTATGACTCAAGAACAAACAGACCTCCTGCTATCCCTTTGTAAACCCTACTTATTCGACTTACTGGCGTTCTTAGCCAAATCTGCAAAGTACGACGATGACCCAATCTCCGACGTAGTAGAAGGAGAGAGCTACAAATTTCCAGCAGAGGTACTCGAAGTTATCAGTGAACTTAGTTACATAGGCAAAGTTTCAGCGATGAACGAGATTACCTACTGGCTAAGTTCAGCCGCAGAGAAACAGGAACAGACATTGAGGGCACTCGGTGCGAAAAAACTCAGTAGCGATGCCTAAGGCGGGCTACGCCTACGCTCAACGTCCAATGCCCAATGACCGAGAAACCAACATACCCAAACTTCGACAAGCTAATAAACCAGACAGATACCGAGATGCAGCGCCTGGGCTGGACAACTGAACAAGGTCGAGAGCATTTAATGAAATATTGCGGAGTGCGTAGCTTGCCGCTGTAGGCATCGCGCCTCCTGTTGACCGAAGAGGAATTAGACAACTTTCTGTTGTTTTTACAGCTTTGCGATCGTGAATAACATCCAAAAACCACCCACCAACCAGAAAGACCCAACTCAAGAGCGACTAGACAAGCTAGAGCGCACAGTGGATAACCTACGCCACCATCTGCTCTCTACTTTGGAACTAACTTATGCATTGGCCGCGGAGCTAGCCGAAGCCAAAGGGGTAGAACAGTCCTTTGACCCAATCTGCACCAAACTTCTAGCCGAATTCAACACCCTTACTACCCTAAAGACAACCCAGCGTGACTTTAACAAGAGGAAGTAGGTTTTAAGCAGCAACTAGGCTACTTCTCACGCGCAAAAAAAAACTCACCAACGTAAACATTAGTGAATTAAAAACAACAAAAAAATGAATAAATACTTAAAAAGATTAGGCAGTAGCATAGCCTTCACTTTCTGCTATTGTACCACATCAAATAATTCAAAGCTAGCTAATCGGGGGACAAGAAAATGGTATTAGTCCCCTATTCATACACGGAAGAACCAAACTTTAAACCTGTTGAACATCGGCTTCCACCATGCAAAATTGAACATGAAGAAGCGGTGTTAGGCGGCATATTGCTTGACCCAAATGCTATCTATCGAGTCAAAGATAGATTAGAGCCAGAACACTTTTATATCGGCGCACATCAAGATATTTACAAAGCCTGCCTTAGACTCTCTAAAAAAGCACTACCAACAGATTTA
This sequence comes from Nostoc sp. NMS9, assembly GCF_017114995.1. Taxonomy (GTDB): domain Bacteria; phylum Cyanobacteriota; class Cyanobacteriia; order Cyanobacteriales; family Nostocaceae; genus Nostoc. The sequence goes on from NZ_JABXKL010000085.1 coordinate 37,128, forward strand.
TTGCACGTTAGTAGCTGGTTATTAGACCATAACTTGCTAGCAAGAATTGGTGGAAGGAATAAATTAGCTAGCCTTGTCGATAGAACAGTCAGTGCAGTCAATATTGATAGTTTAGCTCTATCGGTTATAGAGGTAGCCGAACGTAGAGGACTTTTAAAAACAGGCAATGAATTTATACGTTTAGCTTACGAGACGGAGACAGATTGGTCAGATATCCGTGTAGTTGTTGAAAATAAAACTCAGTCAATAATAGGAGCGCCACTAGCTCCAACAAAAGAACAAAACCAACTGTGGCACTACAATCAGCTAATCAATGAACTGGAAAACATCTACCTCAAAACATCTGATCCTGGTCTAAAACTATTCAAGCTTCAAGAATTAGCTAATAGCAGCCCCGGCAGAAGAGTAAAAGACCTCGAAGACCTTTATATGAAATCGCTGTGCGCCACAGTTGAGCCACGTAAAAGCTTAGATGAACTTGAAGAGGAAGTAGGCTCAGAGGAAAGAAAATGGCTTTTGGGCGGAATCCTTGCACAGGCAACCACAGCACTAGTAATTGCCGATGGTGGCGTTGGTAAAACTAAGTGGCTTTATGACTTGCTCCACTGCATTGCCTCTGGTCAAAACTGGAATAACTTTCCTGCCACCGCCGATAGTCGGCGCGTTTTGATTTACCAAGGGGACGAGTCAAAAAACGATATGCTCCAGGCGCTCAACAAGCGCGGTTTTAAACCAGGGACAGAAGTTCGCCAAAGTACAGCAGTCAGGTTTGGCTGGAATACAGATGCAATGCCGATTTTGTATCAAGACGCCGCTGAGTTTCGCCCTTCGATCGTGATGATCGACTCCTTGACCTTTGTTAACCGCTACTCCCTTTACGACGAAAACAGAACAGAATACTCTCGCCCCGTACTGGAGCTAAACAAGTTCGCGGCAGAAACCGGGATAACCGTAGTCATTGTTCACCACACCAACAAAAACGGAGGGTCTAGGGGGACGACAGCAGTTAGAAATGCTGTCTCAGAAGTTATCAAATTGGAGAAAGACCCCAACCCCAGCGCCAACCCCCAAGAGAAAATTCTCACGATCGAGAAATCGCGATCGCGCCGCTTCCCCACAAGCTATCGCCTGTTCTTCAACGAAGAAGACTTTAGTTTTTCGCTGTTAGAGGAAGTAGGCCTTGAGTTGGGTTCGCCGGATCTGTCCACCAAAGACCAGATAATTAAATTCCTCCAGGAACATGCCAACGTTAAATATCAAGCCGAAGAGATAGCCCATTACCTCAAAACGACAACAGGTAACGCTCGACGATGTTTAGGACAGTTAGCAAGAGACGGACTAGTAATCCTTGATGAGAGAAGCTTTAGCGGTACTGCAAAGCTGTATTACATAGCTCGTGAGTCCGATAATTGTAGTACAGAAAACCCTTTACAAACCGCAACAGTAACATCATCTCAGCGGATCACCTTTGAAAATGACTCAATCCTTTGTCAATCGGAGGTAATTAGCGAGTCGCCAGAGATGTATAAAAACGATGGATCACCTTGTGATCACCTTATGATCACCTTGACGGATCACCTTCTTAACAATTCTGTAAGCCATACAGAACAAGAGGCTTTATCCAATTGTAACGAAGGTGATCATCTAAGTATGCCTGAAATCGCAGTTTTACCAAATTCCGAATCAGAAAAAAAAATCGATGTTCAGACAATTGACCGGATCACCTTTGCCGGAAACGCAGAGGCAGTAAGTAATCCAGAAGGTGATCCGGTAAGGCGATCGCAAGGTGATCACGAGGTGATCCGAGGCGATCGCGATCGCCTCGATGACAATAGCGGTGTACTACAGCCCAAACTATCAGAACTGGGTTTTAAAATCAAAGACACAATCAGGATTACTGCCTGCCCCGGCAGACCAGAACTGATTGGGCGAGAAGAAACCATTGCACGAATGTCCGATAAAACCATTAGGACTGAATCTGCATTGTTTTTTGCCAGGGGAGAATTTGAGAAATGCTCTCCATCGAAAAGCAGCCGCAGCTTTACCAGTTTGCAGATAGGTGAAATCTGTCACTGCTCTCTTCACAACAAGAAAGCCAAAATCCAGAAAATAATTGTCACCAAAGCGGAAGCTGAAGTCATCCTTGCTGGTGACATAGATGTAATCCGCGTGAAGCTATCTGACCTCACAGCGCTAACTTGGCAGCCGATGTTAACCCAGCCTGCTATGTATGGCTCAGAGTTGGTCATGGTAGTGGGGTACGATTCCGCCAAAAGACAGTATCAAATAGAAACCAGTACCAATCGAACCTACTACGTCAAAGCCAGTAAACTAAGCAACCCCAATCAAAGCCCGACATTATAATCCGCTACTTGGCGATCGACAAGTATCGCGATCGTAGATGGTAAATAAAAAAACTCATGCTAGCGCTTGCCAGCATGAGACTACATGATTGTTAGCGTAGCGAAACCCTGCTGTTTTTGGGTTTATTCGTCATCATCGTTATCGCCATCGTCACCATCTTCGGAGATGACAATAATTACACCTTCAGACCCAGCTTCAAACCCAGCGATGCTAAACGTCTCACCGTACCCATCTTTAAGAGAAACAGGTGCATCTCCAGGAAGGTTTTGTAATTCTTGGATCAGGTCGCTAACCGTGACTTCTTTAGTTGCAGTATCCATATTTATTTTCTCCATAAAAATGCGATCGCCTTGTGAGTAAAAGTGAGCGATCGCGCTGTGCTAATTACTGGTTTGAGCTTACTTGCTGAGAGTACTGTTTGTCACCAAGGCATCATAAAGTTGCGATCGCGCCCCTTAATTGGTCAGCCGCGATATCGATGTAACGCTCTAAAGACTTGATATCCTTGTGCCCCGTAATTCGTTTAATCGTTGCCAAGCTGATACCGTTATTGTGCAGGTTAGTAACAAAACTTCTACGAGTGCTGTGAGTGCTAACACCTTTACTTGCTAGTCCCGCCTTCTCAACAGCACTAGTGAGAATATCGTAGACATTACGCCAGCAAGTATGTTTTTTAAAGTCTCGACCGGGAAAAAGCCAAATACTATCTTTGTCTGGCTTATAATACCCTAGCTGCTCACGTAGTAGATCGTGGATCGGAACTTGTCGAGTTTCACTGCTTCCACCTGGGTCTTTCTTTCGGGTAGTGGCTCTGAAAGTAATTTCTGAATATGGCTTACCATCAGGGTCGTAAACATCTGAGACTTTCAACTGAATTAAAGCTCCCCAACGTTCGCCGGTGTACCACCCTAAAGCGAAAAGGATTTTGTACTTTTCACTTACGATTTGTCTACGGATTTTAGAATATTCATCATTGGACAGTGCAGCAGCTTGTCCACTTCTGTTATTTTTCATTTGAAGAACCATTTTGTATGTTCCACTTTTACTTTGGCTAATGGTAAAAGTGGAATTTACTTTCTATCTGCTGTGGGCAAATATAGGCTCTATCGTATTGCTGACAAGGCTTTGGCGTAATCCGTAAATACTCCACTTTTACATAAAAGTGGAACATTTACGATTTTTTTAAACTTGCATAAAACGGAAGAGTAACTATTTAGAAATCTCTTCAAATGACAGCATTTAATCCAGCGACAGATATTCCATCTCAAATCGATACACTAGAAAAACTTGCTGCATGGGTAGGTGCAGCGCTATTCAATATCAATCCGGGACTCGTTGTTACTGAGGGAGTTGGGTACACGGAGCGCGCTTGCCAAGCGGGGAACTATTGGGTAGCAGCCGACAGCAAAACACGGATGATCGTCAGGTTGTCGCTGGAAGTCTCCCCCGATCAAGCGAGTGGTTCAAATAAGAACTGGACGTATATTCAGCCATTAAGTAATACTGCTTTACCCGCTGCGTTTAAGCAGAATTGATTAATATGACGGACGCGATCAATCCCCGCCAATTTGCATCACTAGACTATGCTGACGCCGATATGTACGGGGCATTGCTAGAGCGTCCTGCACCTGGTGTCCCATTGCAGCGACCGTTGCCGCGTACCCAGACCGGGCTAGAGAATGCTAGTACCCGCCAAATGGAAAAGCGGTTATATGACGACGAGTGGAAAAGGACGGAGCCAGAACGGACAGCAAGAAAACAGGCAGAAGCAGCAAGAGAGGAGGAAATTACACGACGGAATCAGCAGCAGCGACAGGACATAAAAAATCGCACAAACGGTACCGAAACCCCCGAAAAATTACCACCAAGAAGCGAATCATCACTCAGCCAACTACAGCGATCGACACCCGAACGGCAGCCGCTGCCATCAACAGGCGCGATACCTCCAACGCCTAACGGTACAGCGGCACGCGCCGATTCGCTGGTAGAACCGACTGCGACACCACGCCCAGCGATATTACGTGAAGCGATCGCAACGACTGCTGGAAATGCGATTAGTGCCTTACCAAGGGCGCTACCACAAGCGGCGGGTAGACTGGTCATACCCGGCGTAGGTGCTGCACTGTCCATTGGTACGCGGTTAGTTGTCGGTCAATCTGTTATCCAAGCCGTAACTAGTACTGGTGCTGGATTAGTTGGTACTGGAATTGGTGCGATCATCGGCACTGCGATCGGTGGGCCTATCGGTGGCGTTGTCGGCAGCATGATTGGTGGTACTGCTGCGTCGTTATTTTCTGATTGGCTGTTTGCCCAGAATCTGCCATCTACTGCCGCGCACCTAGAGTCATATACACCAAATTACCCGGCATTCTTGGGAGGGCAAAAAGATGGTGCGCGATATCAGGTGACAGTTACCTACGATCTTTACGATGGCAATCGGATTATCGGTACGTTCACCGACAGCGGGCAAGCTAATGGGCCAATCGGCGCACCTTATACCTACTCCCAGGATGGGTACTGTGGGGTAATATTCCCCGCCTACGACCTCAATGGTAATCCTTTTGCATTAAAGACCTCGCGTGGTGGAGCTACGAGCGCAAGAAACATTAGGAACATATCGGTGGTATATCTTTATGGCAGCGATACTGGCATGGATTCACCACAAAACCTCACACAACCAGCACCGCCGCCAGACAACACTCCTTACCGTTACGACACTTCGCCGATTGGTAATGATAATACAGTGCCGTCGGCAATGCCAGCGGCTGGTATCAACAAAGGCAAGGACAAGCAAATCGCTCCCTCAATGCCTTCAAACAACACACCCAACGGAGCGCCTTTTTTTCCTGGACATGGCGGTTTAGCGCCAAGCTACTTGCCAAACCCAGCGCACCAACCTTCAAACCTTGGCGGCATGTTGCCACAAATGCAGCCATTACCTCAGCGGCAATCACTACCATTCGCTGAACCAGAGGATATCCCAGTGCCACGGATCGGACTAACGATTACACCCTCGGAAGGCGGTATCGTGCCTTACGGGTATGCGGAGGTAACAGCGGGCACGGTAACGCAATCGACAATTACAGTTTCCGAGGGTACAGACGCATTCGGCAATGACGTATCGACACGCGACAAAAACACGTTTTTAACAAGTGTTCCGTCGTCAGCACCAACGACAGCGCAACCCATACCGATGTCGGATGCATTGTCACCCGTACCGAAATCGAAATCGGCACCGATTACGAAAACGCCAACAGAACTAGCCAACGATGGCATCAAAACGGCATTAGATCAACAACAAAAAGACTTCAAGGAACAATTAGGACAACTGACAACAATTGCCGGTGTAATTGCAGGATTAACACCAGCAATACAAGGCATACCAGATGCGATCGCAAAATCCCCAACTGTGCAAGCGGCGAACAAGGAAACTACTCAAGGCGCTGTCTGCGAAATTGCTCAACCTGGGGGATGTTTGGGGAATGCTCTAGATGATTCTGCTAATAAAGTAAATCAAAATAATAATCAGAATACAGCTAACCTTCTAGACAAAATTAATGCTGGGGCGAATGCAGCCCAATTAGCACTTTTAGAGTTGATGAATACAAAGCTTGGTGATTTCATTCCAGGCGGAATATCAGGTAAATTACAAAGACTCAGTTCATGGATGCACCTTGATAGAGTGCTAAATATTTTGATTTGGTGGCAGACTCTCCACAATGCCTATATGCTTTCTGCCAACCTGGGACAAACATTAACTAGCGCTATATCAAATGTTCTGGCAGCAATAGGAATTAAAGATGCTGAAGGTAGCCCGTTAGATATTGGCGAAGTTTTAGGTCATCAATTTGATTCTTTAGCTAAATCTGTAATTGGCGAAAGTGAATGGGGAGGCATCAAGGCAGAATACAAAAAATGGAATCGAATCTATCAAGCGGCTGCTAACTTGATGAATTCAATACAATCTATTGGCTATTCAATTTTGAGCGCTTTAGAGGTTGTTGGTTCGTGGGTTGCTTTGATTGGTAATGCCCTGCGTAGATGGGGTGAGATTAGTGAAAAGGCTTATCGGTGGATGAACCCAACACCTAATTTTCAAAATAAATTCTTTACAGCCTTAGAAACAACTGAAAATGTGGTGAGTCAAATTGATAGCGTTGCGTCAGAAGTTTTGAGCGTTGAAGATACAGTCGCTCAGATTGGAACCCAAAAAGCTGAATTTCTCAAAGCGTTGGGTCAGGAACCGGACGGCAAGCAAGGCACTACGCCACCTGAAGCAACACAAGTTAAGGCTGGTTTTGATGCTTCTAAATTAGTTAGTGCAACAGGAATAGCGATATCAGATTCAGATAAGGAGGCTGATGAATAATGCCTTTACCAGATAATTTCGATGAATGGGAGAATCTTCAAGATATAGTTAGGCTCGAACACAACAAAGCGGTTAAAACGTACTTTAAAAATCAACCAGATAATGATGTCAGCGAAGGGAAACCAAGGTTAAAACATTCTTGTTTGATGAAAGATGATGACACCTCAACCATGACATTGATGAGAATGTGGCTATTTGAAATAACCTGCGGTCATGCTCAAGCATTACAGCGGCCTGTATATGGCATTCCTTGGTATGAAATTCAATCAGAACGCACCTTCAAACCACAAGTCAAACTTTATTTTTTAGAGCCTTACAACTTTACTATTCACGGTGATGGCAAAATACCCCAAGCTGAAGGTGAAATCACCTTTAGATTAATGGATGAATCGAGCGAAACTATTAGCCGCAGCAATGCAGAAACCTTAGCTAGACAAATTAAAAGTATATTTGCGACACCTCCTTTTACTTGGAATAAAGGACATTTTAAATGTACTTATTCTGACAAAAAACATGGCTACGAATTGAAGCTATTAGTAACAAGTAAAACAGAAGGGGAACGGATGATCCGTGCAGTCCTAGATATTCGCAACCACTCTTTTGACCGCGATTACCTCCAATTTATCGACAATGACCGTAGCTATCCAACAAACCCAGGAACGCACCGAGTTTATGGACGCAACGTTCAAAAATTCACTCGGCGGCGGACGGCAGACGTCAAGTTCAGATTTGCACAGTTACTTATCTGGGGTAAGCAAAATCCAATCAATTTGGTAGCTACTAGCGGTAGTCGATTAAGAAGCGTCATCGAGCGAGTTTAGGGTCAATTATTCCAAAAATTTACCGGACTACACTATGTTATCCGCTTGGGAAAAATGACTTGAATCATTGCTATGACTGAATAACAAGCAATTGACAATTAATAAGTACTAATATGTCTAGACGCAAGAGCGCACGAGAATTAGAAAACCAACTTAAGTATGCTAAAGCTAGAGAAGCCTATACTGCACCACTAAGAGAAGAGGGGGCCGCAACCCAGCGTCGTCCAAAGACTGCGGTAAAATATGCGGTACTTTCTCCTTTAGCAGCCACAGATTCAGCATTTACCATCCAAGTATCTGCTGCTGGATTACAATTTTTTGGTGGAATTACAGTATTAGGATTAGCGGAACCGGCAACAGATCCTAGCGCGCCTCGCGGTTTCCGTCCGGCTGAAATGAAGGCAACCGTGGCTGATGGCTCCCCTAGTGTAGTTCGAGCTAAAGGTTCAAATCGGCCTTACGTTCGCTACGGCAAAGGCTCACGTGGTAGCAACGCTCAATACAATTATTCGGCTGCAATCACTGCCGCTACTCCCTCAGCCCTTGATACCAAGGTGAAAGCAATTTTTACATCTGTGAAAAGTTCTCTTGGTGGTAGCTATGGACGTGTCTGGTTTGAATCCGAGCGTTACCCCGCAAACGCTAGCGGTTGATGATCAACATTTCTACACCAGCTATTTGGTATCCAGGTCAATCAGAACTTGAATTTTCTGAGGAATTGAACCTAATGATGGAGCGGGCCGCAATAACCCGCAACTTTCTTAACGGTGAAATTCCTCCAGATCATCTTTTAGATTTCATCAATGACCAAGGCTTTGATGTATTTAAAGTGGCTCTTGATTGGGAATTAGGCGATGGCATTATTAGCTGATGTTGGAGCGGTTGGAGCTTGGGAGCTTTTTTATTATCAAAAGCTCTCAGGCAACCCCCAAAATCGCAGAATCAAAGCCCCGATCATCGATCCGGTTGAATTGCCCTTCATCACCGATAAACACATCTTGCTAGTCGGGGCCTCCTCAAGTAAAGCAAAGCCAACTTGGTTACGTGCTGGATATCTCTACCAGCAAATTGGCGGGATTCATATTGATGACACCATAATCTACGAAGGATTGGGAGCAGTCCCCAGCACTGAAACAGACTTTAATCGCTCTCTTATTAAGCTCAACAGCATTGATTTAATCAGGTTTCCCCAAATTACTAATGATTATCGCTTGCGATTTGAGGCGATGCCCTGGATAGAAGAAGTAACTTTGGGAGTTTGGGTTTACACGGGAATCGTAAGCGATTCAACAGAAGATGCATTAGAGGCAATCAGAGCAAAACTTGAAACTATTGAATTCAAAATTGATAATTTATGACCACATTAAGCTACACCGCATTAGCAGAAAAACTACCTGCTGGTTCAATTGAATTTGTCGGAAATAATCAAGTCAAACTTAATTTGAGTTTGACAACAGAATCAGGTGCAACTCTCACATTAGATTCATCCTGTGTTAAAGGCATTGTCAAGGTGATGCAAGCATTGTCATCACTTACTAATCAAGTGAATGAATCAAGAGTTAATGCTAATCTTCCACCAATTCAGTTTGTTTCTCAACAGCTTACAGGTACACCAGAAGCACCGGAATATGAGTTTACAGTGCGGGTGAAAGTCGATACGGCTTTATTTATTGATAACCTTGATGATCCGACTGAATAATGATTAACAATACTCAAGAAGTTGATGGTGTGATTAAATTTAGCAATTGTAGCAATGCTGACAAATCACTAACAGGAAACGTATCTGATGTTGTTTTAAATGCTAATAGTGCTAGAAGCTATGCAGCATTTATAAATAATTCCTCAATTGATATCACTCTTATTTTGGGTGATAAAACAAATGCAGTAATCGGCAAAGGAATTATTTTAAAGCCTCGTGGAGGTAGTTATGAGATTAATAGCAATAACCTCTATATAGGTAAAGTTAGCGCTATCACTACCAATAATTGCAAACTTTCTTTTGTGGAGTGTGTTGAATAATGGCTCTTTATAATCCGGCTACAGCAACAGTAACTGAATCAACTAGTGATACATCAATTCCAACCACTGTTGCTTCTAGTGTTACTAGCGTGACAATTCTTGCTAGTAATTCTAATCGTAAAGGTGCAACGATTTGGAATGATAGCACTGCTAATTTATTTATTGAATTTGGTGCAACAGCAACAACCAGCGCTTTTACTGCCAAATTATCAGCAGATGGATACTACGAAGTTCCATTTCATTACACTGGGGTCATTAGTGGTATTTGGTCTGCTGCCAATGGCAACGGTTTGGTTCGGGAGCTAACTTAAGATGCCTTTATCTAATCCAGTATTTGCAGAATTATTACTTCTCGCTAGTTTTACTCACTGGCATGATGAAAGTTCTGTAATAGCTGGTGCAGCATTAGTGTCTGACTATTCCTCAACTAATCCTTATGGAATCACCAGTTATCAGCCAAGTAATGCCGTTGGGGACTCATTCTCGTTTGATATATTTGTTGAGGCGGGAACCTATGATGTAACGTTTTTAGGACACGCATATACAAACAGAGGACTTGCTTCTATTAGCGTAAATGGAACACTTCAATACTCTGATTTAGATTTTTATGGGTTCAACACCATCGTAAAACTAAATAGGAGTATTGTAATACCAGTCACGGGACGTAACACCATTACTGTAACTGTTGTGGGGAAGAATTCAGGTAGCAGCGCATTTTACATAACACTGACAAAGGTGTGGGGAATCAAGGTATAGATGCCACCGATACAGCAATCTTTCAACGTAGAAAAGATTACTAGAGGATTCAGTAACTAATCAAAAATATGAAGTTTGATGCTAGTACATTCAGTTTTTTACTAGCTCTTAGCGGTGCCATTTCTGGCTGGATAGCTTGGTGGATCGGCAGGAGACAGCAAATTATTCAAAAAGCTGTCAAAGATGCCGAACAAGCCTTAAACGAGAGACGTGACTTTAACCATCTTGTCAACAACCAGCTAGACATTTCCAAAAATATCGCTCATGGCTTTGAGGATCTTGAAGATCAGATCGATGCCATGTCTAACGAATTGCGAGAAATAAAAGCTTACTTGATTGGTAATCAAAAATACTCTTAACTACAAACACAGACGAATTATGTCTAAATCAACTCTCAACACTCTCACTACTATTTTTGGAGTGGCTGCTGGTGCTGCTAATTTCCTTGGTAGCATTGGGGTGATTAACCACACTGTTGCTGGTACTATCGGCGGTTTTGCTACTGCTATTCTTGGTTATCTCGTGCAGCAACCTGCTACTAGGGAACAACAGCCACAGTCTAAATAACCCTCTGGGGATTCAGGGTAATCGAAACTTTTTGCGCGAGTGACCACTAGATGCTTTAAATAGCTAAGAAAACCTTTTGTCTCTTTGACTTGGGTCTATCAGATTTGCTTGCTTGACTTCTGGTTCATAACCGCAGTTAACACAGTGATATAACTGAACCCTTACTTTTTCTCCCATTTCATTAATGATTTGATACGGGAACAACCCATAAGTTTTGTAACTACAACTGGGACAGTAGAAAAAACTCATTTTATTTCACTGCTTACGCGTCACTTTAGTAACTTGTAGGGGACTACAAAAAATCTCTTTTGGCGAATCAAGTCTTGCAAGGTGTAACACCAAAGGCAGTGTACAGACTCAGGAAAGTAAGGCTCATTATCTGAGCAGTATCTTCCACAAGTACAGCAAAACCTATCCCTTGCTGCGTTACTGGTACTTTGATCCATTGGTCAAAATCTCCATTTCGTCACATAAAACAATCAAAGCTTGTCTTTCCAATCTTCAGCGTGTTCCATGACCCATTCCTCATATTCGGCATCATCCATCTCGTCAGGAGATGTCGGAACCTCAATTATCACTATGTCTTTGAGCGCTTCCATATCCTTACTATCTAGTTGTGATAGTCGTTTGGTTGAGATATAAGCAATTTGTTCATTTTCCATTTGTCGTAATTCCGTTTTCGTAACATAGGTGGCTGAAAGCCCTTTGTTGCCATAGATGGCTAGAATAACAAATGATCGCCCTGCATCCAGTGGGAGGATATCAGTGGGTAGCTGTTCTCGCCTTAACCAGGAATGTGGTAAGCCGTTCGACTCGGCACAGCAGACATCAAGTTGTTATAAAGTGCGATCGTCAAAAATGAGTAGCATTTGAGTAGCGCGATCGCTGCTTGCGATGCCTGCGGCGGGCTACGCCTACGCTAAAAATGTGGTTAAAAATAGTGCTTTTGAGTAGCGATTGAGTAGTATGATTGACACCCAAGGCTGAAAATACTGTATAGCCAAGGAAGAAGCACATTAGTTTAGAATTACCACCCAATTAAATCTAAATTCAAAGAGTAAAAATTCTGCAAATTGTCTACATATATAGGAAACCTATTTGATTTTTGACAGGACTTACGCAACTGTCACAAGTAATGGCGCAGCCACACCGCGCTGCGCACCAAATAACTAGGCGATAAACATGGTAACATCTTGACGTTTTAATTGCCGAGCTAAATAATTTGACAACAATCTATGCTTGATTTGATAAATTGTTAACTCCTTGACGGAGTTCTGATGCTACTTTGGGAAATCATCAAAAAGCGATCGCCACATCTACATGAAGATGCTTTCCTAGCTTCTGCCTCCAGTGCCCCATACCCAATGCAACTTTTCTAACGTTTGTTAACCAAGATATGGTAGTGGGAATTATAACACTAGTATAAAGAAATTTTCGTAAAAATTTATGAGCGCAAAAGTTGATGGAACTTTAAGGATTGCTGGCTACCAAATCATCGAGCAACTTTATTCAGGTTCTCGTACTCAAGTGTATCGGGCAATTCGAGAAGGCGATCGCCTACCAGTTGTGATCAAGCTCTTAAAACGAGAATACCCAACTTTTACCGAATTAGTACAGTTTCGCAACCAATATGCGATCGCTAAAAACCTAGATATTCCCGGCATTATCAAACCCTACAGCCTGGAAGCCTATCACAATGGCTATGCCCTAGTCATGGAAGACTTTGGTGGTGTTTCCCTGCGGCAATTTACTCAAGGAAAAACACTGACATTAGAGCAATTCCTACCCATTGCTCTGCAACTGCTAGACACTTTACACCAGTTACATCAACAGCGCGTCATTCACAAAGACATTAAGCCAGCTAACATCCTGATTCACCCTGACACGAAACAAATCAAGCTGATTGACTTTAGTATTGCCTCGCTCTTACCACGAGAAACCCAGGAAATCCAGAGCCTCAATGGATTGGAGGGAACGCTAGCCTATCTATCGCCAGAGCAAACCGGACGGATGAACAGAGGCATTGACTACCGCAGTGACTTCTATTCTTTAGGTGTGACTTTCTTTGAACTACTGAGCGGACAACTGCCCTTTGAGTCCCATGAACCGATGGAGTTGGTGCATTACCACATTGCGAAACTTCCACCCTGCGTCTGCGATTTCAACCCCAAATTGCCCTTGATGCTGGGCGAAATTGTCCGCAAACTGATGGCGAAGAACGCCGAAGATCGCTATCAAAGTGCGCTAGGACTTAAACATGACCTTGTTACCTGCTTAAAACAGTGGCGAGAAACACGCAAACACACCTGGTTTGATTTAGGACAGCGCGATATCAGCGATCGCTTTCTCATAAGAGAAAAACTCTACGGACGGGAATCGGAAGTAAAGACCTTACTAGAGGCATTTGGTCAGGTTGCCAATGGTAGCTCTCAATTGATGCTAGTGGCAGGTTTCTCTGGTATTGGCAAAACCGCAGTCGTCAATGAAGTGCATAAGCCAATTGTGCGGTGGAATGGCTACTTCATCAAGGGCAAATATGACCAGTTCAACCGCAACATTCCTCTGTCTGCTTTTGTACAAGCTTTTCGTGACCTAATAGGACAGTTGCTTAGTGAAAGCGATACTCAGCTAAAGCAATGGCAGAAAAAGATTTTAGCGGCAGTTGGAGAGAACGGACAACTTCTGATCGAGGTAATTCCTGAACTGGAACAGATGATTGGCAAACAGCCTGCGATCGCTGAACTATCAGGCGGTGCGGCACAAAACCGTTTCAATCTGCTGTTCCAAAAGTTCATTCAGGTGTTCGCGACAAGAGAGCATCCGTTGGTAATGTTTCTCGATGACTTGCAGTGGGCAGATTCGGCATCGCTGAATTTGCTGAAGTTGTTGATGGCTCGGAGTGATTGCAGCTATCTATTCATTATTGGTGCATACCGCGATAACGAGGTATTTGCAGCTCATCCATTCATGTTGACGCTAGATGAAATTGAAAAGACATCCTCTTTCGTCAATACTTTGACGCTAGCAACCTTAAGTCAAGCAGATGTGAACCATTTGATCGCCGACTCACTCAGTTGTGCAACAAAACAGGCATTGCCGTTGACAGAGTTGGTTTATCAAAAAGCCAAAGGCAATCCCTTTTTCACAACTCAGTTTTTGAAAGCGCTACATGAGGATGGGCTGATTACATTTAATTGGGAGGCAGGTTTTTGGCAGTGTGATGTAGCACAAGTGCGATCGCTTGCTCTCACCGATGATGTGGTGGAATTTATGTCACAACAACTTCAGAAGTTGCCCGACATCACTCAAGATATTGTCAAACTGGCAGCCTGTATTGGCAATCAGTTTGATTTGGGGACGTTGGCGATCATTTCCGAACAATCCCAAATCGAAGCGGCTGCAAGTTTATGGAAAGCCTTACAGGAAGGTTTGATTTTACCCCAAAGTGAAATTTATAAGTTTTATGTTGGGGAAGAACATCAACCAGTTGCTCAAGAAAATTCTGAGATTGTTGCATATAGATTTTTACATGATCGGGTGCAACAAGCGGCATACTCCCTAATTCCCGCCGATGAAAAACAACCCGTTCACTTGAAGATTGGACAGTTACTCCTGCGTAACACCCCCGAAAACAACCGGGAAGAACGCATTTTTGAAATCGTCAGTCAATTCAATGTTGCGACTGAATTGCTCGCCCAATCCGCAGAACGTCAAGAATTGGCGCAATTTAACCTGATGGCAAGTCGCAAGGCAAAGGCGGCGACTGCCTATACTGCCGCCTGCAAATATGCCCAAATAGGCATTGAGTTACTTGCCCAAAACAGTTGGCAGCATCAGTATGAGTTGACCCTAGCACTGCATCAAGTTGCCACAGAAGCCGCCTATCTGAGCGGTAATTTAGAGCAGATGGCAGCCTTTGCGAACCTCGTCCTAAACCATGCCAAAACCCCATTAGATCAAATCAGCGTTTATGAGGTGAAGATTGAGGCATTCATCGCTCAGGGTAAATTTACCGAGGCGATCGCAGCGGCACTTGCCATCTTAAAGCAATTGGGAGTGGAACTGCCCGCAGCGCCAACCCAGGATGACGTGGCAGCTGCCTTTAGTACCGTCTCAGATGCGATTGGAAAGCACTTACCTGCCGAGTTACTCAACCTCAGCCAAGCAAGGGATGTGAACATCCTAGCGGCGGCTCGAATTTTGACATCGGTAGCACCCGGCGCTTATGTGTCTGTGCCACTGCTGTATTTACTGGTGATTTTAAAAAAGGTTTATCTGTCTGTCGTGTATGGCAATGAGTCAACCTCGACTTTTAGCTATGCCTCTTATGGAATATTCATGTGTGGTGTGGTCGGAAACGTCGAATTAGGTTATGAATTCGGTCAGTTAGCCCTCGACCTACTTTCACGTTATCAAAATTCTGAATTGAAAGGGAAAACTTTATTACTAGTGTATTTGTACACAAGGCATTGGAAAATGCACCTGGGTGAGATATTAAATCCCTTGCAGATGACCTATTGTAGTTGTTTAGATGTAGGTGATTTGACTTTCGCGGGCTACTCTGCGTATAACTACGGTTTTTACTCCTATTTTGCCGGACAGAATTTAACGCAACTGGAGCCGGAAGTTGCTGGATATTGTGAAGCACTCAAGCATCTCAAGCAAAATCTAACTCTGACTTATTCCCAGTTGATTCGACAAATTTTGCTCAATTTAATGGGCAATGCAGATAACGTGGTGGTGTTGAAAGGTGCAGCCTACAATGAACAGCATCAACTTCCATTACATGAAGCAGCAGGCGATCGCACCGGATTAGCATTGCTGGGGATTAATAAACTGATTCTGTCCTATCTGTTTTCAGACTTTGAGCAAGCTGTAGAACAGGCTAGGCAGGCAAGACAGTATTTGGATGCTGTCCTTGCTTTCGTATATGTACCTATCTTTCATTTCTATGAGTCTTTAGCTCAACTAGCATGGTTTGAGCGACTTTCAACCCCAGAACTGCAGCAAGCAAAGGAATACATCGCTGCCAACCAAGAAAAACTTAAGTATTGGGCAACTCATGCCCCGATGAATTTCTTGCACAAGTTTCATCTAGTCGAGGCGGAACGAGAGCGAGTGCAAGGCAACAAAGCCCAGGCAATAGATTTGTACGATCGCGCCATCACCGAAGCCAAAGAAAACCATTACATCCAAGAAGAAGCGCTGGCCAATGAACTGGCAGCTAAATTTTACCTCAGCTGGGGTAAACAACGGATTGCTCAGGAATACATAACCCAAGCCTACTACAGCTATGCTCGTTGGGGTGCTAAAGCCAAAGTCGCCGACTTGGAACGACGCTATCCCCAACTCCTCGCCCCCATCTTAGAGCAAACCCGTTCTCCCCTCTCAACTAACGAAACTATCTTTACATTGGGGAGTGTCACCTCCACCACTTCCGCCACTTCCAGCAGTAGCAGCGCCTCTGTTGCTTTAGATTTGGCTACCATTCTCAAAGCATCCCAAACCCTTTCTGGGGAAATCGAACTCGAAAAACTGCTCTCTGCATTACTGCATATCGTCATTGAAAATGCGGGAGCCGATAAGTGTGTGTTCATGCTTTTGGAGTCAGGACGTTTACTGATTCAGGCGTTAGCACAGCTTTCCGTGAGCGTTGTACAGAACCAGGCTGCTAAAGTCGATTTTTACCCGATGTTGCTCAACCCACAGCCTGTTGAAGACTCTGTTGATGTACCACTTAGCTTAATTAATACCGTCAAACGCAGCTTACAACCAGCAGTGATTATTGATGCCACAGTGCATCCGCAATTAATCAATGACTCGTATATTCAACAACAGCAGCCCAAAAGTATCTTGTGCTGCCCGATTTTGCATCAGGGTAAGTTGCTGGGCATTTTGTATCTAGAAAACAATTTGGCAATCGGAGCATTTACTAGTGATTGCGTCGAGCTGCTGAACTTACTTTGCGCTCAAGCGGCAATTTCTCTGGAAAATGCGCGACTTTATCGAAATTCGCAGAACTATGCTAAACAGTTAACACAATCTCTAGCAAAATTGCAGGTTAGTGAAATCCGCTTCCAAAATCTGACGAATAATATTCCTGGGATGGTGTACCAATTCCGCCTGGCGGCCGACGGTTCAACTTCAACACCCTATGTTAGCTCTGGCTGTTTGGACTTGTATGGGTTAGAGCCAGAGTCGGTGATGGCAGGGACGCATAGCCTTTACGCCATGAATCATCCTGACGATCGCCCAGCTATTGAAGAAGCGATCGCCTACTCTGCCCAAAATCTCACACCGTTTGAGCAAGAATGGCGGATTATCCTGCCTTCAGGAACCGTAAAATGGATTCAATCTGCGGCTCGACCAGAGCGACAAACTGATGGGTCAATCATCTGGGATGGGGTGGTGATTGATGTTAGCGATCGCAAACTTGCAGAACTTGCCTTGCAGCAAAAATCACTTGACTTAGAACAAGCACTAACCGATCTGCAAAACACCCAATTACAAATGGTGCAAAATGAGAAAATGTCTGCACTAGGCAACTTAGTTGCTGGTGTCGCTCACGAAATGAATAATCCTCTCGGTTTTATTGCTGCCAGTCTCAAACAAGCTAAACCTACCTTTACTGATGTAGTTGAACACTTAAAACTCTATCAATCAAGCCTGCCTAATGCGAGTGATGAAATCAAAGATCATGCTGAAGAAATCGACTTGGAGTATAGCTTAGAAGACTTGCCCAAGATGATTGATGCCATGTCGATGGCGTGCGATCGCCTGAAAAATATCAGCACCAGTTTACGGACTTTTTCGCGTGCCGACAAAGATTATAAAGTACCATTTAATATTCACCAAGGCATTGATAGCACAATTTTAATTTTGAAACATCGTCTCAAAGCTAACGAGCAACGTCCAGCAATTGAAGTGATAACTAAGTACACCACTTTACCTCAAGTTGAGTGTTTTCCTGGACAATTAAATCAGGTATTTATGAATCTACTAGCAAATGCTATTGATGCCTTAGAAGAATCGAATATTGGACAAAGTTTTGACGAAATTCAAGCGAATCCCAACTGTATTAAAATTATAACTACAGTAGAAAATAATCTAGTTAGAATTACAATTGCCGATAATGCCAAGGGTATAGATGAAGAGATAAAACAAAAAATATTTGACCATTTATTTACGACAAAAGCTGTCGGTAAAGGCACAGGCTTAGGATTGGCGATCGCTCGTCAAATTATTGTAGAAAAACATGGTGGAGCGATCAAGGTGAATTCTCAACTTGGCAA
This sequence comes from Nostoc sp. NMS9, assembly GCF_017114995.1. Classification (GTDB taxonomy): domain Bacteria; phylum Cyanobacteriota; class Cyanobacteriia; order Cyanobacteriales; family Nostocaceae; genus Nostoc. Next base: position 55,316 of record NZ_JABXKL010000085.1, read on the forward strand.
AGGAACTGAATTTGTGATTCAGCTACCGTTGTCAGCATAAGCTAGAAAATCACAGTTGTTGGTTGTAGGATAAAAATTTCCTTACGGCTCTGGTACAAACAAAGAAGGCAAAGCCTCCTAATGGTCATTCCCAGTCAGAGACTGGGAACAAGGCAATTCCTAACTCTTGTACAGACGCGATTAATCGCGTCTCTCGTAACTCCTAACTCCTAACTCCTAACTTTTTACGCCTTTTTGGCCAACACTGAGTTTTTTACCAAAAGTTCGACTGCTGCTTGATATTGCAGATCCGCTTCAGTACCAATCTGTTCGCGGTTAATGGCTGGTTGGGAAATAACTTTATCCGGCTTAATACCTAGTTTGTTAATATCTCGGTGTTCAGGAGTTTCATACTTAGCAATTGTCACTGCCAAGCCTGAACCATCTGATAATTCAAACAAAGATTGGATTAAACCCTTTCCAAAGGTGGTTTCGCCTACCAACTGGGCGCGATCGTTATCTTGGAGTGCGCCAGCAAGAATCTCACTCGCACTAGCAGTTCCTTGATTCACCAAAATCACCAGAGGATCGTTCGTCAGGGCTGGCCCAAAGGCTTCAAAACTCCCCTGAATACCTTGTCGGTTAACAGTGTAAACGATCGTGCCGGAATCTAACCACAGACGGGCGATTTCAATTCCTGATTGCAATAGCCCCCCAGGATTATTTCGTAAATCTAGAATGTAGGCAGCAGCGCCTTTTTTTTCTAGACTAGAAATAGCGTGTGCCAATTCCGTTGAAGCGTTGGCATTAAATTGTGTAAGACGTAGGTAGCCAATGGGTGTACCCTCAGGAGAAACACGCAAATCCGAAACCACAGGGTTAAGAGCAATGCGATCGCGTGTCAGTCTAATTTCCGTTTCTGCCTCTCCGTCTCGTTCGATCAAGAGAGTCACAAGGCTGCCACTCGGCCCGCGCATTCTGGTTGCAGCTTCATCAAGGGTGAGATTTTCTGTGGAAACACCTTCAATTTTGAGAATGCGATCGCGTGGTCGAATCCCCGCTTTATCTGCCGGTGAACCGGCGATGGGAGCCACTACTTCCAACTTCCCATTCTCAGAATTCAGGGCAATTTGCAATCCTACCCCAGTCAGTTCCCCAGAAGTATTGACCTGCAAGCTGCGGTACTGTTCTGGATCTAAAAAGCGGGTAAAAGGATCGTCGAGGCTCTTGAGCATCTTCCCAATTGCCTCATAACTGGCATTTGAGTCTGCCAGTGGCTTCTCTAGAACCTTTTGCCTGACAGCCGCCCAGTTTTGATGATTAAACGTCTCATCTAGATAAGTACGATTAACAATTCGCCAAACTTCCGAAACCAGCTTTTGTTCCCCCGTCAAAGCCAGTGCTGGCTGAGTGAGCGTACCCAACACCAAGCAAAATGCCATTAACAATGAAAATCCAACCCGAAAGACTTGTTTGTTCATGAACCCCATTATCAATTCCACCTCAACCCAAATTGCCTAGATAATGCCCACTTCCTCTGTTGTTGATGAAATCTATCTCTCGATTATGTTACTTTTTTTATAGAAGTGGTGCATTTTTCTCATCAAGTTGTTCAGTCAACTGATGCATCGTATCCACTCACCAAAGGATAAAATCTACTTTGTGTCCACCATTTTGTGTGTAGGGGCGTAAAGAGATCGCAATATATTCCATCTTTACAGAGTGTAAAGTTTCTGAAGTCTCTTAGCACGCCAAAAGCTGAAAAGCTTTCCAAAAACTCCCCTTTACTAAAATCCCAAAATTACTAGTTGGGAGAGAAGTCTGAGCGAAGGCTTCTGCCGATTCAGAACTTCGGGATTTATCAACCGCAACCGACTTTTAGGAACTTGAGATTGTATGGCCAACGTTTACGACTGGTTTGAGGAACGCCTGGAGATTCAGGCACTCGCCGAAGACGTTACTAGCAAGTACGTCCCTCCCCACGTCAATATCTTTTACTGCCTGGGTGGAATTACCCTAGTTTGCTTTCTCATCCAGTTTGCTACTGGATTTGCCATGACGTTCTACTACAGGCCAACAGTTACTGAAGCTTTCTCCTCAGTAGAGTACATCATGAATGAAGTAAACTTCGGTTGGCTAATTCGCTCCATCCATCGCTGGTCTGCCAGCATGATGGTATTGATGATGATTTTGCACACCTTCCGGGTTTATCTGACTGGTGGTTTCAAAAAGCCTCGCGAACTGACCTGGATAAGTGGTGTGATCCTAGCTGTGATTACCGTTTCCTTTGGAGTTACTGGCTATTCTCTACCTTGGGATCAAGTTGGCTACTGGGCTGTGAAAATTGTTAGCGGCGTACCAGAAGCAATTCCCGTGGTTGGAGTTCTGATTTCCGACCTGCTGCGCGGCGGTTCTAGTGTTGGTCAAGCAACACTAACTCGTTACTACAGCGCACACACATTTGTACTGCCTTGGTTGATTGCAGTCTTCATGCTGTTTCACTTCTTGATGATCCGCAAGCAAGGCATTTCCGGGCCTTTGTAATCTCAGCTATTAGCGAAAGGCAACATTTGTTAGTTTTCAGATCGAGTTGTTTGTTTTAAACTTATGAAACACAAGAAATTAATTGCACATAAGTTCCAAAAAACAAATACTTGTATCTTAAGCCTAAAGCTGTAGAAAACTTCAGGCGGATGACTGTAGATATAGAAACGCTGTTGGTTGCCTAGTAGCTGATAGCTTTCACAAATGCTTTAATTTAACTTAAGCAGGAGAGCACATTTCAAAATGTCAACACAAAAAAAACCTGACCTGAGCGATCCTCAGTTAAGAGCCAAACTCGCTAAAGGCATGGGTCACAACTACTATGGTGAACCCGCTTGGCCTAATGACTTACTTTACGTCTTTCCAATTGTGATCATGGGTTCCTTCGCTGCGATTGTGGCTCTAGCTGTGCTAGATCCCGCAATGACCGGGGAACCAGCAAATCCTTTTGCCACACCATTGGAAATTTTGCCAGAATGGTACTTGTATCCAGTCTTCCAAATTTTGCGATCGCTTCCTAACAAACTTTTAGGAGTGTTAGCAATGGGTTCCGTACCAGTAGGTCTAATCCTCATTCCCTTTATTGAGAACGTGAATAAGTTCCAAAACCCCTTCCGCCGTCCAGTTGCAACCACAGTATTCCTCGTTGGTACTCTTGTCACCTTGTGGCTGGGTATTGGTGCTGCTTTGCCATTGGATAAATCTTTGACCTTGGGACTATTCTAAATTAGTCACTAGAAAATGCTTTGACGCCTGTGAGTTTCAAGAGCAGATGCAGATGTGCTTTTGAAAACAATCAACAGGCGTCAATTTTAACAGGAAAGAATTCAGGAGTCAGAAGCCAGAATTCAGAATTAAATTCTGAATCAAAAGCGGATAACGCTACCCAAAGCGAGTCCGCGTATCCTACGGGCAAGCAAGTTAAGCACAGCGTCTCGTAGATAACGTCTGAAATAAACTGGCTTAATTCCTACACTAAATATGCTTTTTTTAGTGGTCAACAAAATGTGTTGGGTCTGTAGCCAGATCCCGCAGAGTATCCCTCAGTAATTGCATTCTGAATTCTGAATTCACTATTCTGAATTCTTCTTCAATAGTTCAGATTGCATCTGAGATTTGAAGTTTTGGATGGAAAAGCTATTCAAAATCTCAAATCATCAAAAGTCAACAAATACAAACATTTCTTACTTACTTAACTTAAGTTGCTAGTTACAACCCTCAGAATGCCAAAATCGTTCATGTTTTGTATTTTGGTACACAGAATATGTCAATTTAGATTTTTTTATGTGAGAGAAATTTTGCGAACAGCGCAGAATTTACTAACTAGCAACTTGGGTTTACTTATATTCAACTCACAGTTAATGCTTAGTATAGTGCAGCAAGACCATCTGACGGTTAAGAGCGAACTCAGGCTCTTAAACCAGGTGCAAGAATGGTTTGAGCAATTTTGTCTGCAACACTTGTCTCAACTTGGCTGGTCAAAAACCCAACTTGATCGCCTCAATTTAGCATTAGCAGAAGGCTTTACCAACGCTGTTCGTCATGCTCATCATGCTTTACCCCCGGAAACAATCATTGAAATTAACGTTTATCTGTGGATTGACCGACTAGAGATTAGAATTTGGGATTACGGAAAACCTTTTAATCCTGATGCGATCGCAGAGCCAGCCCCAGGTACTCTGCAAGTAGGTGGGTATGGATGGTTTCTCCTCCGGCGGTTGGCCGATCGGGTTGTATACGAACGTGGTGCGGATGGTAGAAATTGCCTGCTCATTGTCAAATACTCTGTAGAAGCACAAAAGTAACAGTGAAATTTGGCTTGTGAGCGGAGTGTAGGGAAGGAGTATCGACCAAAAACGAGGGCTTTTCTTCTCTACAATACTCTCTTGCTAACTCGCCCGTACTTAGGACTCAAACAAATAAAACTTCTCATATAGTCGTCACCAAGGTAACGAAGATTTTGCTCAAAGTTGAAGTACACACTTTCAAACAGAAGCAGTTTTTGCTGAAATACATAGTTATTTGATTGATAAAAGTATACTCTTTTTTCAATATTATTTAAATTGGATAAATATATTTTTTACGTGAAATTGCTTATTCATTATGATTTTTTTGTAAAATCTCAAGTAAGATTTTTGTATAAAAAGAATTAGTGAATATAGTAAAAATAGCATTCGAGTTACACTAGCTCGCTTGTTAAGATTTGTCAGCAGTGTTGAGAGTCTTAATGTTTGTTCTCCAACAAGTGCCATTTCGTGCTTAAAGAGATAGACAGAATAGGGGACAAATATGAGTAAGACAGCCCTAATTACAGGAATTACTGGTCAAGATGGCTACTATCTCAGCCATTTGCTCCTCAACCGTGGTTATCGAGTTGTCGGATTAGTACCCCCACATCGACAACCTAATTTGACAAAGCTGGGAATCCTGGCAAATCAGGTAGAAATTTTTACGGTTGACTTGAGGGATAAAGCGGCACTGTTGACCGCAGTTGAACAACTGCGTCCCCAAGAAATTTACAATTTGGCGGCTCCCAGTTTTGTACCCGACTCCTGGAACGACCCATTGGGAACCCTGGATTTAATAACTGGTACAGCTACTAGGCTCTTGGAAGCAGTACGAAAAGTCGGTTTGTTTACTAGATTTTATCAAGCCAGCAGTTCAGAAATGTTTGGCGATGTATTCCTCTCGCCCCAAGATGAGGAAACCGCTTTTCGTCCCAAAAATCCTTATGCTGCGGCTAAAATGCACGCTCACTGGACGATGGTGCATCACAGACAGCGCTATGGGCTATTTGCCTGTAGCGGAATTTTATATAATCACGAGTCTCCTCTACGCGCACCCCAGTTTGTCACACGCAAAGTTTCTTTGGCGGCTGCATCAATTAAATTGGGTTTAACTGACACCTTAGAAATGGGTAATCTCGATGCCAAACGTGATTGGGGCTTTGCAGGTGATTATGTAGAGGCCATGTGGCTAATGTTGCAAATTGATGAGCCAGAAGAATATGTGATTGGCACTGGTAAACTGCATAGTGTTAAAGATTTAGTTGCCACAGCCTTTGAGTCAGTCGGATTGGATTGGAAGCAGTATGTAGTATTAAATACTAGCTTGTTGCGACAAGATGAGCATTTTCAACTAGTAGCTAACCCCAGCAAGGCTAAAAGAAACCTCGGCTGGGAACCCCAAGTAAGCTTTGAGGAACTTTTAGAAAAAATGGTAAAAACAGATTTGGAGCGGTTAGAAAGCGGTGCGATCGCGCCCTTACCGCGAGTGTAAATAATCTAAAATGCAGATCACTACAGTGACAAAAAACCTGAGTTTAGGTGATAAAGTTAAGAAAAAAACTAACCATGTCTTCGTGTTTTTAGAAATTTTCGCTCACGAAGGTGGTATTCAATCGTATATAAAAGATATTTTTCGCGCCTATCTGGGATTGAGCCAAGACTACAAGGCAGAAGTTTTTTTACTACGAGATAGTGCTGATAGCTTAAATCCGTTTGAAGACGAGAACTTAAAATTTCATTACTTTAAAAATCAGTCCCCCTATTTGGGGAGATTGCAAATGGCAGCGGCTTTACTAAAGTGTCTGTTGCAGAGCCGTCCGCAGCAGGTTTTCTGCGGTCATATTAACTTAGCAGTATTAATCCAAACACTTTGCCAGCCCTTAGGGATTCCTTACACTGTGCTAACTTACGGCAAAGAAGTCTGGGAACCGTTGAAAAATCAGGAACGTCGCGCCCTGATATCAGCAGATAGAATTTGGACAATTAGTCGCTACAGCCGCGATCGCGCTTGTGTTGCCAATAGTCTAAACCCAAAAATGGTACAGATGATGCCTTGTGCCATTGATGCGGATAAATTTACTCCTGGTTCCAAACAACCAGAATTAGTCCAGAAGTATGGCTTAACTGGTGCGAAAGTGTTGATGACAGTAGCACGGTTATGGTCAGGAGATATTTACAAGGGTGTAGATGTCACGATTCGGGCAATACCACAAATCGCTCAAGTTTTCCCAGAAGTGAAATATTTGGTAATTGGTCGCGGCGATGACCAACCGCGATTAGCTAAACTTGCTGCATATTTAGGTGTGAGCGATCGCGTCGTGTTTGCTGGTTTCGTTGCCACAGAAGAATTAATGGAACATTATCGCCTTGCTGACGCCTATATTATGCCTTCGCAAGAAGGCTTTGGCATAGTTTATCTAGAAGCAATGGCTTGTGGAGTGCCGGTGTTATCCGGTGACGACGATGGTTCCGCTGACCCTTTGCAGGATGGTAAACTGGGATGGCGAGTACGACACCGCAGTCCTGATGCTGTAGCAACAGCTTGTATAGAAATGCTTCAAGGGGATGACCAGCGATGTGATGGGGAGTGGCTAAGAGAACAGGCGATCGCTCTGTTTGGCCTAAATGCCTTTCAACAGCACTTACAAAAAATGCTGCTATCCTCAGTAATAAAGTCCATTTGAGTCCAAATGACAAACGATCAATAACTCATAACTAATGACTAAAATCGCTATCCTAGAAGGAGAGCAGGACAAAATTTATTAAAAATGAGTTTTAAGTCATTTCAATTGAATCTTTTAAATCTCCGCCCTTGGCTCACCCTGCTGGCAGTTATTTGGTTGCTGGCATCAGTGGGCTTGGGTTGGTTAGTTAATTCATTGCTAATTATTTTCGGGTTGCTGTTGTTGGCACCTATTGTGGCTTTCTTTGGCTTTCGTTGGTGGCTGCAACGCAACTTGGTTGCCGATCAATGTCCCGTCTGTGGATATGAATTTACAGGTTTAAATAACAGTCAGTTGCAATGTCCTAACTGTAAGGAGTTACTGTTAGTACAAAATAGTCATTTTCAGCGCTTCACACCAGAAGGCACAATTGATGTCACTGCTGTCGAAGTTCCAGCCAAATCACTGGAAGAATAGTCAAGAATCGTTAGTCATTAGCAAAGCATAAATGACTAATGACTATTTATTTTTTTGCGAGATTGAGAGGCTGTAAGTATATTGTTGCGGGGATAGTTCGCCCACATGCAGCGAATATTTTCCTGCCTGCCAATAACCAGAAAGTTCTGACTTACCTCCAGAGTAACTATCTGCTAGTACACAAAAGCGCCCCCCAGGCCCGTCGATCAGCAGTGTTGGCTTTCCTTGACTCTCTACTGTTAATCGCAAATAAGGTAATGACTCTGTAACTTGGATAACTTGACTTGGTTCAGTGGTAATATTGCCACAATTACTTTTGACAGTTCCCCCAGACTTTCCGTTCAAAATTAATGGATCTGGTTGGGAATTCCGATTAATTTGGATTGTTGGTGTCTGTGCAAAATTAGCCTCAGTGAAAACCAAGCTCATCGCCAAAGCTGTGGGAATAATTGCAAGTAGCCTAAGCGTCTTCATTTTAATTAATGCTCCAGATTTTTTTAGAGCAATATTGTTATACAGTCTGATCTATATAGACGACAGCAATCCGTCTTAGTTCCAAAAGCTGCCGTATAAAGCAACACCAGTCCGTTAAAGATTATTTGTGAAGATTTAATAGGTGTATATCTGTAGAGATGTTGCATTGCAACGTCTTACAATTGATGTCTGGAAGGCAACAAAAAAAACATAATTTTTCCCTGTCCAGAAAGGTCTTGCACTCACAGACATTAGCTAAAATCACTAAGACAACCACCAAAAATAGAATTTGGTTGGTCTATTGTTGAATAAGTACGCTACTGAAGTAGGAAAGATTGATGAATCCTCAACCAGAAGAAAACTTACAGCGTCGCCTCGATCAGCTAGAGGTAGAGATTAATTCTCCGCCTGGGGTAGTTTCACAAGAACAAAAACAAACGTCTCAGTCTGTTTTTGCCAGCTTCAACTTGCAACTGGAGCGATTTAAGATTTGGTTCAACAGCTTATCTGGTGTGAAAAAGCTGGTAGTTTCGGGTGTGACGGTACTAGTAGGCTTGGCGATACTGCAAGCAGTGTTTAAACTAGTTGCATCTGTAATTAGTCTGGCACTTTTGGCAGTGTTAGTGTATGTTGGATACAAATTTTTTGTGTCTGGTAGCTTTCAACGCAAGCAATAAGTTGATATGCATTTACTTTGCACTCTGCCTGGAGTTATGAGAGTCAGGAGCCAGAATACAAACAACTCCTGACTCATAACTCCTAAATCCTATTTCAATATGCTTTTCTTTTTGCTGATTAGCTTAGTCTATTTTAATTGTGCCGATCGCGGCGTAGAAATAATATCAAAGGAAATTATACGATGACGTCACCAATTGTCAGGAGAACTAGTAATCAATCTGGTCAGTCAAAAAAATCGGAAAGAGCCAATTCGCTGCTGCTAGCAAGTAGACGTTTTGCTGCTTGGGCGGCTGAAATCACACTAGTGGTTACTAGTGGGTTGATTCCCTTCGGCATTGGTGTCTATGCCAATTCTAGAAGCGATCTGAACCGAGTACCGCTTAATCCCGTACTGGTAGTCACAGAAAGAGCGATCGCCAGACCCCTAGCTCTACCTGTAAGCTATGGCATCCGTAACGTCGCATGGCCGACTAATATTTTGTGGACAATCGCCCTGTTAGCGCCTGTAACTCTCTCGTGGTGGCAATTGTATTTATTAGCTAAGACTGGTAGCACAATTCCGAAACATTGGTTAAAAGTGCGGGTTGTCAACGAGCAAGGGAAGCCGCCCGGATTGGGGGCAGTTGTGATTAGAGAAGGCGTTGGGCGTTGGACTGTACCCATTTCCATCGCCTATCTGCTGTGGCGCTACAGCTTTGCTTTTCCGAATTTAGGATTATTCACATTTTTGTCTTTATTAATGATTGTGGGTGAAGGCATAGGCTTACCGTCGCGTCGGGGGCGTCGCGCATTCCACAATCAACTCGCAGGTACTTATACAATCGATGCAGTCTTAGCTAGCAACAGACAAGCTCAGTCTGCTGACGGTAATGATCAAGCAGAAGAATGGCAAGAGGGAGAAGAGTTAGCGGCAGATCAAACCAGCCAGTCGCCTAATTTGTGGCGGCGAATACAGCAAAATCCCAATCTGACTTTGTTTGGGGTAGGGCTGACGAGTATGACTGCTGTGCTGGCAACTTTAATCGGCACTCAAGTTTATATCCAAATTCAACAATCCCAACGAGCAACCAAGCAAATCAACAGCCAACAATTCCTCGAACTTGTCAAACAATTGACTCCCAACTCTGGAGCGACTAATGAGCAACGCCAAAGTGCAATTCTGGCTATGGGTGGTCTTAATGACCCACAATCCATTAAATTTCTGGCGGATTTATTAGTTAGCGAAACTAACCCCAGCCTTCTGGATACGATTCAACAAGCTTTGACAACTGTCGGGCCCCAAGCCATCCCGGAACTCAAAAATAAGAATCAGTTTTTGGTCAGCGAACTGGAATCTGTGGGTAGTACTGCAACCAAAGAGCGGGAATTACGGCAAGGGCGGCTACAAAGAAACCAGCGGACAATCAACAAGATTCTCTCTGTTTACAGCGGTAAAAAAATCGAGGATGTTGACCTTAGTAGCACCCAATTAGGACAAAGTGGTACTTCAGGAAGTTCCTACTTCAACTTGGTACTGGACAATCTTGATTTATCAGGAGTTAAGTTTAAATCTGCAAATCTTAACCAAGCCAGCTTTAAGGGTAGCCGCTTCCGGGGCGTGGGTGAAGATGGACGCTGGGATACCTACGACGATGTAATGGCTGATTTAAGCCAAGCTCAGTTGCAGCAAGCCAATCTTACTGATGCTAACCTCAGTCGCGTCTTGATGAACCGGATCGATTTGAGTCGCGCCACTCTTAACAGAGCCAACTTATCCAACGCGCGTCTATATGATGCTAAACTCAACAGCACCCAACTAGTCGGAGCCGATCTGCGAAACGCCGTTTTGGAAAAAGCCAGCTTGACAGGGGCAGATTTAGGCGATGCCAAATTGAACGAAGCCAATCTGTATGCAGCGCGTTTAGGTCGCGCCACTGCCATCGGAACGCAATTATCTTTTGCCAACTTAACTAACACTGATTGGCAAGGGGCAGATTTATCAGGAGCTTATTTGGATCGGGCTAATCTCAGCAATGCTAACCTTAGTGCTACTCGTTTAACTGGTGCTGTTTTACGTTCTGCCCAAATGGAAAACGTTAACTTGCAAAATGCCGACCTGAGTCTTGCAGATTTACGAGGGGCAAATGTCGCTGGAGCAGATTTTAAGGGGGCAATTCTCGCTCCTAGCAAACAAGATCCAGCAGATCAATTTGTCCAAACCCCAGATTTAGGCTCAGTATCTGCTGTAGTCCAAGGGGTTGATTTTTCTCAAGCCAAAAATTTAGATGCCAAGCAATTAGCGTACATTTGTACTCAAGGAGGCATTCATCCCCGTTGCCCGTAGAATGAAGGGGGCAGGCGAGCAGGGGGACAAGGGGACAAGGAAAATAACCATGCCCAATGTTCCATGCCCAATGCCCAATGCCCAATAAGAAAATGGTGTGAGGAGTTGGTTATGAAGTATATTCCATCTTTGGTTTCAGTTTTGGGGGCTGGTTTGGTCTTGAGTCTGGCGAGTACGAAACCAGCACAAGCTCAAGTAGCTTATGGCAGTTATATTGGTATCGGCCCCACTGTTGGTTTTACCGATGGTATCCAATTTGGGGGGGTGATAGCAGGGCGCTACAAGCTTTTGGAAGCACCAATTTCACTCCGCGCTCAAGTATTAATTGGTAATAATACGGCAGTTGTACCAACGGTTTCTTACGATTTCCCCCTCAACTGGCAAGCTGATGCCTACCTGGGTGCTGGATTAGTGCTGGCTGGTGGTGGTGGTTCTTCTCCTGTGGGCGACAAAATTAGTTTTGCTTTACAACCGGGCATTGATTATATGATCCCAAATAGCAATACTGTCCTTTTTGGCAACGCCATTATTGCTTTTGATGCTTACCGAGATAGCAGTGGTACAGCTATCTCTGTACAAGGTGGCGTTGGTTTGAGATTTTAAGGGGCACGCTATCTCTAAGAAGCGTTAAACTTCATTGCAAATTAAGAAGTTAGTCCAAACAACATGATAGTTTTTGGTCATGAAGAGAGACAGCACAGGATTAACACAGGAGAACACAGTGGCAATGGAATCAAATTTATTAACGGATGCGAGCGCAGATGAAGTGAATCAAGATTTCAGTGAATATGTCGCCAATCTGCAACTTCACATGACTCTGCAAGCTCGCAATCTTGTTCCAACGCTGAAGCAAACACTGGTAGATAGTCGCCACCAATTACTCCATCAAACCCAAGCCCACTTTGAAAAGCTAGTTTCTCGGCAAGGGTTATAAAATATATACAAATTTTAATCAAAATTCAAATAAAATAAGGGCAGATGTTGTTGGGTCAATGCCAATGGTGTTCCCACAAGGTCTGCTTTTTCTGCTTTTTAAGTATTAAGTTACTAAAATCACCCTTTTGGCACAATAGTAGAGAGCAGAAAGTAGTTAAGATTATTGCAGCAGTTCCTTCCTTTCAAGAGCAGTTAATTAAGGCTAAATGGCGGCTCGAATAAAAATGACTTCATTACTTCCCAGAAACGTCAGCGTTGTTATCCGACCAGTCCAATACCGGGATCTGGACGGCATTGAGCGCATAACTCAAGAGTCATTCGCAGCCCTCACTCCCCAGGGAGCAGGTTTTGCCATCAGCCAGATGCAAAGGCTGCGTCGCTGGTATGGATTACTCAAATTTTTAAGTTGGTTTCCTAACCCGCTACAGTATCGCCTCTGTGCTTATGTGGCGGAGCAAGGGCGGATACTTTTAGGAATGATTCAAGTGTCACCTTTTAACCGCACACGTAGTACTTGGCGGATCGATCAAGTGTTACTAGAGCGTGGTGTAGATAAACAAGGAATTGGTTCGCAACTTTTGCGTCATTGCTTTGAATCGATTTTGGAAGCTCGCACTTGGCTATTAGAAGTTAACATCAATGACATAGAGGCGCTGGCACTATATCGGCAAAATGGATTCCAGCGTCTGGCAGAAATGACATACTGGGAAATTGGGCCAGAATTATTGGCTGAATTGGCACAAGCAGAGCCAGACTTGCCCAACCTCTTGCCAGTGAGCAATGCTGATGCCCAGTTACTGTATCAATTAGATACGGCATCGATGCCACCTCTGGTACGTCAGGTTTTTGACCGCAATACCCGCGACTTTAAAACTAGCTTGTTTGACGCTTTAACTGATGCAGTCAAGCAATGGCTGACCAAAACAGAAGTAGTCAGTGGTTACGTATTTGAACCGCAACGCAAAGCTGCGATCGGCTATTTTCAGGTGCAACTCGATCGCAAGGGTGAAGTTCCCCATACTGCAACGCTGACAGTTCATCCTGCTTACACCTGGCTTTATCCAGAATTACTATCTCAACTGGCTCGCATTGCCCAAGATTTTCCCCAGCAAGGGTTACAACTAGCCTCCTCAGACTATCAGGCAGAGCGAGAAGAATATTTGGAGCGAATTGGAGCAAAACGCATAGAACATACATTAGTTATGTCTCGCTCTGTGTGGCATAAGCTACGGGAGTCTAAATTCGTCTCCTTAGAAGGAATCCAGTGGACTGATATGCTGCAAGGTTTACAACCGACTCGTAAACCTATACCAGGTGGGATGTCATGGATACAACCAGGAAAGTTGCCATCGTCAGATAAACCTCTGCCAAGCAAGTCAGAACCGATTAACTTTTCGGTAAAAAACCCTAGCATAGAAATATCGCCGATTCCTGAATCAGCAGATGGAAAGCAGGAGAATTAGTGTGATATCCCAAGAGCAACCAAAACCGTTTATTTCAGCCTTGGGACTAGATTTTGGTCGCAAGCGGATTGGTGTGGCTGGGTGCGATCGCACGGGTTTAATTGCCACGGGAATCACCACTATTGAGCGTACATCTTTTGAGCAAGATGTCGAGCAAATCCGACAAATAGTTAATGAACGTGAGGTGCAAGTTCTAGTTATGGGCTTACCTTATTCGATGGATGGCTCACTAGGATTTCAGGCTCGTCAAGTTCAGAAATTTACTACAAGACTTGCTAAAGCACTAAACCTGCCTGTGGAATATATGGATGAGCGATTAACTTCATTTCAAGCAGAGCAACTGCTAATAGCTGAAAACCGCTCCCCATCACGCAATAAAGGTTTGATTGACCGCAAGGCAGCCGCTTTGATTTTGCAACAATGGCTGGATGTTAAGCGTGCTAACTCCCGCAGTTCAGTTGCGGCTATTGAATATTGATACCTTTTAACATGATATTCTGAAAACGATTAGCCAGCAGTTGTATCTACGTATAAAGCTATTTGTTTGACATAATAATATGTCATTAACTATAGTTAAGCGATTTTCAAACTTGCTGGTATTTATTAAATTTCTACATTTCGGCTATGTTTTCCTCTCCATTTCCTGAAGAAAATGATAACGCTCATGCGGGTTCTATCACTTTAACCGATGACAAAGGGCGATCGCTCGATTGTTATGTAGAGCATCGCCTTGAGGTTGATGAGCAAGAATACGTTTTGCTTCTTCCTGTAGACTCACCTGTAGAAATTTTTTCTTGGGAAGGTGAGGGTGAGGAAGAAGAAGCGGTTTTGGTAGAAGATGACGCCATCATTGAGCAAATTTTTGCTAATGCCCAAGCTGTACTATCTGAGCAGAACCTGATACTGAAGAACACAGCCTATGCTCTGACAGTTGCAGGTGATTTACCGCCAGTGGAAGAATCAGAACTCTTCACCTTAGAAATCGAAGATGAAGGGGAAGATTTAGACCCAGAACAATTACAGCTACTCGCTAGCTTCTATGATGAAGATCAGGAGTATGCAATTTATACACCCCTAGATCCCCTGTTGTTTTTTGCACGGATAACAAAAACAGGTGAGCCAGAATTACTTTCTCCAGAGGAGTTCCGCAAAGTGCAACCTCTGTTAGAAGAACATCTTTTTAATGAAGTGGAATAAGATTAAAAATTCAAAATGAAAATATTACATTTTGAATTTTTAATTGGGAATTTTCATTGTAATCAAAATCTACCTAAACCTTTTATCATGTCCCATTAAATGTGGAAGCTATGAAAGATTGATAAGAAATTGGGACAATTAGTATTGTTTAAGATTCTGGAACAAGTAGTTTGGTCGTGATTTTCAATTCCATTATCTAAAATACCAAATTAGTATGAGTTGCTGAAAATGGCTTATAACGATTTTACATTAAGTAAATTTAAAAAGTCGTTCAGCATCCGCATTGATGAAAAAACTGATTTATGTGCTGACATAAAACCTTTAGAGCCAAGTGAGAAACTCAAAAATTCTTTAGAAGAGACTACAGAACTAGCTTTAGCAATTAATACTGAAAAAGCTCGCTCAGAAATGATGATCACTCCGATATTGTTGGAGGTAAGACGCAGGGCTAATTATCCAATTAGCTTATTTTCGGGAACAGATTTTAATGTAGATGCAGAAAAAGGTCTGAATGGATACTGTGACTTTATTATCAGTCGTTCTAGAGAGCAGCTAACGATTAATCTGCCAGTGGTGGTTATTATTGAAGCCAAAAATGAAAATATTAAAGGTGGATTAGGTGAATGTGCAGCCGCAATCTTGGCAGCACATTTGTTTAATCAACAAGAAGGAAATGAAATCAGAAAAATTTACGGCGCGGTAACAACAGGGGAAATTTGGAAGTTTTTGAAGTTAGAAGAAAACTATATATTTATTGATTTGAATAATTATTACATTAAAGAGATAGATAAGATTTTAGGGATTTTATCTCAAAATGTTCAGGGAGATATTCCAGAATGGAGTTCGACTAACTAAACTATATTGGGTTATGCTCATTTGTCTTAGCTATCTACATTTGACTGTTGATTATGGTCTGGAACAATCTTTTACAGCCTGATTTGATTTTAGAGGGTTCAGTGTTGAACCTAACACCAGATATTATCCAAAAATACGGGCTTAAAGGGCTGGTATTGGATGTAGATGAAACTTTAGTACCCTTTACAGTCGGGATAGCTTCCCCAGAACTACGAGAGTGGGTGGAGCAAATCCGCACCTGTACTGCACTGTGTTTAGTGAGTAACAACCTTAGTGAAGCCCGAATTGGTGGAATTGCGCGATCGCTCAACCTACCTTACTATTTAGGTGCAGCCAAGCCTTCCCGACGCAAAATTAGAGCAGCACTTAGGGGAATGGATCTACCAGTGCATCAAGTGGGAATGGTAGGCGATCGCTTGTTTACCGATGTTTTAGCAGGTAATCGTCTAGGAATGTTTACCATTTTAGTCGAACCGATTGTTCATGCAGATGCGGCTCTCCGTTCTCATCCAGTCCGCAACTTTGAAGTTTGGATATCTGAAATTTTGGGAGCCTCTATTACCCCCAAGAAAACCAAGATTCACAAAAGTTGAGAAATCGTCAGAAAAGTAAATCTAAAGAAATGCTTAAGGAATCTTACTGGAACCAAAAAATCGGGGATCATAAGTATTAATAACATGGGGTCAGCCAAAAAAGACCCTAACTCATACTAAGTAAATATACTTCCGTAAAGCGTCAACCTTCACTATAGAGGGATTGGCGCTTTACAAATTGAGTTAGGAGTTAGAAGTTATGAGTTATGAATTAAATTCAACTCCTAACTCCTCACTCCTAACTCCTCACTTTTTAGATGCCACTAACAATTGTTGTCAAAATCGGTACTTCCAGCCTAACTCAACCAGAAACGGGACAATTAGCACTTTCTACCATAGCTACCTTGGCGGAAACACTCTGCCATTTAAGACGCCAAGGACATCGGGTGATTTTGGTTTCTTCTGGCGCTGTAGGCGTAGGTTGTGCGCGGTTGGGTTTAACTGAACGTCCCAAGGCGATCGCACTCAAACAGGCTGTAGCAGCAGTTGGACAAGGCAGGTTAATTCGTATATACGATGATTTATTTACTACCCTACAACAGGCGATCGCCCAAGTATTACTGACTCGCAGTGACTTAGTACAGCGCAGCCGCTATCTCAACGTCTACAATACCTTTCAGCAACTACTGGGATTGGGAGTGATACCCATAGTCAATGAAAATGATACCGTAGCAATAGACGAACTAAAATTTGGTGATAATGATACCCTTTCGGCATTAGTTGCCAGTTTAGTAGAAGCAGATTGGCTATTTTTGCTCACTGATGTCGATAGGCTATACTCAGCCGATCCGCGTTCCGTGCCAGATGCGCGGCCAATCGCTCTAGTTAGTAGCATTAAAGAATTAGCTCAATTACAAATACAAACAGATTCCCAAGGTTCTCGGTGGGGTACTGGTGGTATGGTGACAAAAATTTCGGCTGCGAGAATTGCGATCGCTGCGGGAGTACGTACCGTAATTACCCAAGGGCGATTTCCCCGGAATATCGAAAAAATTATCCAAGGCGAACTGATTGGGACGCATTTTGAACCGCAACCTGAACCAACTTCGGCGCGTAAACGTTGGATAGCTTACGGACTTGTACCTGCGGGGAAATTGTATTTAGATGAAGGTGCGATCGCAGCAATTTCTCTAGCAGGAAAATCGTTATTGGCTGCTGGAATTAAGCTAGTAGAAGGAGAGTTTGACACACAGGATGCCGTGCAATTGTGTGACACTAACGGTAACGAAATTGCCAGAGGACTTGTAAATTACAACAGCAATGAACTGCAAAAGATTCGCGGCTGTCATTCACGAGAAATTTCCATAATTTTAGGATATGCGGGTGTGGAAACTGTGATTCATCGGGATAATTTGGTTTTGACTTAAAATCGAAATGAGATGAATTTTGTGACTATTAACTCAGGGAGTAAAACATATTATGACTCAAACGTTAGAAAATGCTGTTAACTTACCAGAAGAACAACGCTTCTTTCGACGTGGGTTAAGTTGGGAACAGTTCAAAGCGATTCAAGCCAGCTTTGAAAACGTACCAGGAGTGCGGCTGTTTTATTGTGATGGAGTTTTAGAAATTGTGACTATTGGTAAACCTCATGAGGTAATTAAGTGTTTAATTGCTGGACTATTGATTACTTATTTTGAAGTCAAAGGCATTGAATTTTTTCCTAGTGGTAGTTTTAATCAGATTATTCCCAAGGTAGTAGAATATCAAGCAGATTTATCTTATTGCTTTGAAACCGACAAACCTGTACCAGACTTGTGCATTGAAATAGTGATTACTAGCGGTAGTCCCATCAAACTACAGAAATACAAATTAATGCAAGTCCCGGAAGTTTGGTTTTGGGAAGATGGCACAATTGAAGTTTACTGCTTACGAGAACAAGAATATGAGAAAGTTGTTAAAAGTGAGCTATTAGCAGAATTAGATTTATCTATGCTCAATCGTTGTCTTTTGTTATCGTCTCCCTTGGAAGCAATTAGGGAGTTTCGCCAAGATATTCAAAAGTCATAGTGAAACGATTAGTCATTTTTCAATTTCACCACATTCTTAACCAGTTTTTCACAGACGAGCTTGTTTGATGAAGACTCCATAAACTATCGTTAGCGTGCGGTAGTATAAGTATGTTTAGAATTTAACTTTGCTAATCAATACACATCCGCATCTGCCAACTATATGGATCTGAGTAATATACCGAAACCTATTTGGTATGCCCTGACTGGATTTCTCTTGTTGACTATAGGCTATGGGGCTGCGACTCATGTTCCAGGGCTGAATACCTCAGATAAAGAAAGCGCTGAAAATAAACCTTCTACAGTACTAAACTCAAGTAGTGTAAAAGTTAGTGTTTTTGATGAAGCGACTCAAGTTCCTATAGTTGGTGCAAAAGTAATAATGGAATCTGAAGGTGGATCTGATACAGATACAACTGATAATTTAGGCGCTTTCAGAGTTCAAATACCAACTACAGACTACGTTAAAGTTCGCATATATAAAAATTATTGTGAGCCTTATAAGCAAGACTTAAATTTAAAAAGTAACCCTGAGAGACCTAAACCTATTTTATTGAAATGCTCACTACCTCAAAAGAAATCTACGCCTAATAGTTAACTTTTTCAGTATCCTTAAATGTTATCACTGCGCCAGCATTTTCAGCGGATTAAAGAAATAGTTGACTGGAGTTGGACACTAGCCATTTTGTGCATGGTCGGTTATATAACTTTGGGACAACTCGCTCAATTGTACTGGGCTATGGTAGTGTTTGGAGGATTAGCTGGTAGCTTCGGTCTATTTTATGAATTTTCTTGTGAAAAACTAGCAGATTTAAATGCTATTGAGGATACATACAAACTTCAAAAGGTAATTGCGACCTCAGCTTTGGCTCAAGATTTACTTGGGAAATTCGCTCACAGAAACCCTGAAATTAGAAATCAGTTTCCTGCTTTTGATTATGTACCTGTCAAGCCTCATTTGAGAAACGGTCATTGGGTGAGGGGACATTACAGGCGCAAACCAAAAAGGTAATCCATTGCTTTATATTGCTTACTATGTTTATTGCTGATAAGAGTTCTCCTCACCTAATAGCTTTTAGTCAAAGAATCTAATAAGTAACCCAAAAAAAACTACAGAAAAACGATCGCCTTTTAAGCCATCCCCGTTTCTGCTAAAGCCAGCGCCCCCCACAAAGGCGCATCATCTCCCAGCACCGCCGGGACAACTTCAAAATCAACTTCTGGCAAAGCCGTCTCCCGCGCCACCTGACGCACCACCCGCCAAAAATCCTCCCCCGCCTTCATCACACCGCCTCCCAAGACAAAGCGCTGCGGATTGATCAAATTCGCCACATTGCCAATACCCACACCCAGCGCCCAAGCAGCTTTGTGCAATACTTCCTTAGCCAAATCATCCCCAGCGGCCGCAGCTTCACTTACCAACTGTCCCGTCAACAATGTTAAATTATCACCCACTAAACTCCTCAAAACCTCTCCTCCTCGGCGTCTTGACAGTTCGTTTTCCAAAATTTCCCTAACATTTTGCGCCATATAAGGCCCCGACGCCAAACGTTCCACACATCCCCGCTTACCACACAAACATACTGGCCCAGCAGGATCGACAACGATATGCCCAATTTCGCCAGCCATCCCACCAGAACCCCGCCAAGGCTGGCCGTTGAGTATCCAACCACCACCCACGCCAGTGCTGACAGTAATATAAAACAGGCTATCGTATCCTTGACCAGCACCAAAACGGTGTTCGCCCAAAGCCGCAACATTGGCATCATTATCTACACCAACAGAAACGCCAAACTCATCCTCCAACAAAGCTTTGAGAGGAATATTTTCCCATCCAGCTACATGATGAGACAGTCGTACTGTCCCCGTGGAAGCGTCAACTGGGCCGCCAAAGCTGACACCGATCGCAGCAGGTTTTGTGTCTTGCAACACAGAGTAAATTAGCGATCGCATAATTTCCAAATCAGTGCTAGCATCTGCACCTACTGGTGAGAAACGACGTTCATAACGCAACCACTTTCTCGAACCGATATTTACCGTTGCTGCCGCCAGCTTAGTTCCGCCAAAATCTAGAGCTAAAATTAATGTCATTCACTCACCTTTTCTTACACCTTCACACAAGGTAGTTTCTTTCTTCAGAAAGATGTTTGCGCTCAAGATACATTTAACACTAGATAAAACTACACTATTATTTAACAACTCATGACTACCGATCAACCCAATCCACTTATCGATTTCTCTCACGCCAAAGAACCTCCTATTTCTCTTGATATCGATAAAGCTCAAGAGGCAGATCCGATTGAACCAGAAGAAGTTAGTGGACAGAGTAAGCAAAACCCCACCCCTGATGATTTGAATCGTGAAGATGAAGATCCTAGAATCGGGGGTAGTCAAATAATCAGTGGGAATATTTCAGCTGGGTAAATAGTTACTCATCTCTTTGTGAGTTAATTACGCCATCAATAAACTGTTGTAATCGTTCATAATGTGAACCTTTCCAATAAATGCGATCGCAGTCTTGGCAACGCTGGAATTCATCAATCTGCGATCGCACTTTTTCTGGCACTTGTTCAATAATGGATTGCTTATCCACAGGTTCTAATAATCCATTGCAACGCAAACATCGTTTAAATGGTGAGATTAATTTAAACAAGTCGAAGCGTTGCAGTACTTCTAGTATTTGTTGTTGAGGGTCAGTGTTTCTAACATAATAGCCATACGTTACCAAACTACGCATCAATAGACCTTTATCACGAGTCAAGAGAATCCGCGCTTGGTTGTAGGATATTTGGGCTAATTTCTCATCCTCGTAGTCATTGCGGTATAAAGTATCAAAACCTAAAAGTCGTAAAGATGTCGCAAGCTTCCCCAAATGAATATCTAAAACAAAGCGGATAATACTGAGCGGTTTTGGTAGAACAGAAACGCTTGGTATAATAACATTCCTAGCTGAAATTGGATAAACATTGATAGTGTCTCCATTGGAAACTATGTAAGAAAAATTTACATATTCACCATTAACATTTATAGAATCCACCTCTGGATGAGGGACACCCAACGACTCAATCATGTCCTTAATTGAGGCTTTTTCCTCAAACAAATGAGAGATTCTCACCTGCTTATGATGCCGTGGTAAAAAATGATTCAATTCTGCATGAAAGTAGAAATATGCGATCGCCATAGCTACAGATATTTGGATTAGTAAGTGCGCCTTTATTAGCAACAATTCGTCACAATTGCAAAACTTTCTCTATGAAATTTAAGCTATCAATGCTTGTTATATTAAGATATATCTACGATGAAATGCCTGTTTACCTTGATTTAATCAATGTCATAGAGGCAACAAACTGTAAAGAAGTCATAAAGATTCTTAAATACTTGCATTTCTTATTGACTTCAGTTACAGTCAAAGCAGATGCCTATCATCAAACCCTGACACTATCTTCGGGAAGTTAGATTAGGTAAAACGCTAAATACCAAGTTTGTTAATGTTAATGTCAGTGACGCTGCTAATAATTAGTCACTATTTTTAATTATTAACTTATCGCAGATGGAGTACGGGGAAGTAAAGCATTTACCCCTAATTTGACTTTTTTATTTTTCTCAACCTATTGAGAATTATTTGCAATATGGATAGTTTTATAGATACATTGCAAGCAGATAGTGTGGAAGAAGTCTTAAAACAGTATTGGCTTACCAAGCCGATAGCTGTTTATTAAATGTTTCCGCATCTACCTTTAGGAATATATTTCTCACAAGAGGAGCACAGAATTATATTTTTATATGTAAAAACAGGATCTGTAACTAACTATGTAGATAATTTCAGCAAAACTTTAAACAACTAGGTTGCTGCTAAGAATATTTTTGATTGTAGTATCAGCTACATCGATATTGTAAGCAAGTTAATCGTTAGTAACTCTCCAAGTCGCTTTGCGTCTATGTAGCAGGTTTAATATATTTGATTTTGCCAAAGAAACCAAGTTCAGAAAAACTGAGTTCCCGCAAATTAAAATTTATTAAATACCAAATAATAATAAAACTAGATACAAAATTAACGCCACTCATACGGAAAAATATCTCTTGACACTATTTATCTTTATTGTGGAGAATTTATTAACCGGAAAGACCTCAATCAATAATGATGTTATAAAGTGGCTACCTAGTTGAACTGAGAAATGAATATTGTTCTTTTTTATCTCCTTTAGTCAAGGATATTGTAGCTAAGAACACAATTGTATTTGGGAATACCTTTTGTCCATAAAATATGCTAATGAGTACAGCGAGATGAATACTTTTTTTTGTTCTGACGATTCACGGCAAGTAGGAGAAGATGTTATTGGTAGTGCCACCAATTATCAAACTTATATTTTAGTTGAGTGTCCTTTACCTTGGACATCAGAAGCCTTTAACTCCAAATGGGTGCCTCAGAATTTGAGGATTTTAGTAGAAGAAGTGAAGCGTGCTAAACTACCGATTAGATTTCTCTTAATTGCTAATGATGTATCACACAAGGTAAATCACACTACACTTTTGATTTATCAAAAAGAAGAGGGGCTAAGTAATGGATACCATAAGCAAGAGTTTAAGCTAGCAAATATTGAGCAAGTAGCAGGAGTTGTCCAAAACTGGATATGGGGTATCAATTCTAATTTTGAAGTAGAAACTAGTACAACTAGAGATATTTTAGTTTGTACCCACGGTAGCCATGATAAGTGTTGTGCGAGATATGGCGCTCCTTTTTACTTCCATGTGACAGCGAGTAATGCTGATTTGTGCTTAGATAATGTGCGAATTTGGAAATCATCGCACTTTGGTGGACATCGGTTTGCACCAACAGTTATAGACTTGCCAGAAGGAAGATACTACGGTCGTCTCGATCAAGATTCATTTAGATCGATTTTGACTCGTACTGGTGATATTCAATGCTTACATAAAGTCTATCGAGGCTGGGGAATTCTGCCTGCTGCACTTCAGGTTTTGGAAAGAGAGTTAATCCTCTGTAAAGGATGGGATTGGTTCAATTACAAAGTTGCAGGCAAAATTTTAGAGCAAAGTTTAGACAATACTACTATCTTAGCTGAACTTAGTTTTGAACAACCTTGTGGTTCTCTTTACACTTACCAGGCTAAACTTGTGAAAGATGAAACCAAGACTCAACAACTGAAGAGTTCATGCAATGCTACACGAGAGTTGGTAGTTACTAAATATGCTGTCGGTAGTTTTTGGATTACCTCTAGTAAGGTAATGAGTTATAGTACATAGAAGTGGAGAGTTTTTAAATTCTAAATTCTGAATCAAGATGAAGCCATATTTAAGACTTTTCGTAACAGTACTTGGTCTTCTAATTTGGCTTTTAAACGACCATTCTCGATATCTCGAATCCAGCTTTGGCTTTTACCTGTGAGTTTTGCCAATTCTCTTTGGGAAAGATTCAAATTTTTTCGCGCTTGCAAAATCTGTTCGCCTAGCAAATCGTTTGTAGCTTTGGGCTTCTTTTTGGCTTTAGCAGTTCTTGTTTTCTTTTTTTCCGATTCTGAGATTTGCTGTTCCCATTCTGGCGGAAGTTCAAAAGCCAAAATCCGCGCATTCATTAGCAGATTCCATTTACCACGGGGGCCTGTGTCTGTGAGGCGAGTTTCAGCACCACCGTCATTAGTCCAAAATTCTAATGCTTCATCTGGATCTTCGGGAAGATCAATTAACTTTGCCCACAAAGGTTGAATTTCTGGTGGGTAAGTAACTGGATCGAAAAGCGGTTTCATTCCATAGTGATTGAGAATTTCCAAATCGCTTTCAAAAGTTCGCAGCAAACGTTTGCGTTCTTCCCGTTGTCTGGATGCAAGTGCGACTTTTTCTTCACCGTAAGCAATACGCAGTAAGGTAGGAATGGTAATGCGTTGTTCCTTGCCCATTTTGGTTTTAAACAGCAACCACAACATTAGTCGAACTGCGCCTTCATGTTGCTGCCAAATACTCATGACTGTGGTTAGCAGTGTTTTGGGAAGACTGCCGTATTGATAGAATGCGGTTCGCTCTTTACATGCTTGTTTGTTTAAGAAATATTGTGCCCATAAGCCTGCTTTGATTTTAAAAGTTAGCCCAATTAGATATTTGCATCCGAGATTGTCTTCCTGGAAGTGGTGCTGAATATCTACTAAGTGCCATAAGCGGCTTCCGACAACAGAGAATCCGTTAATTCGACCTTGTTGGGGCCAGTCAATGGAGATAATCAGGGAGCAAGCTTGCTGAACGATATTTTTCATTAAAGCTAGCTTGGCAGCTTTGCTCAAGTCTTTGCGTTTCTCCATCCCCAAATATTTCTCAATTTGTCGCTCATCGATCGCAAATTCTTGCTCCCAAGGCTGCTCTAAAGCTGTGGCATAAGCTGCAAAAATTAGATGTATGCAAGCGGCTCTAATGTCAAGCCCCTCAATTGCTGCTATATCTGTGGCCTTGTCGTTCACTTTGAATGGATCTTGGATATGAAAAGCGATCGCACCTCGGCCTTGATTGACTTGTCGGCTGTAACTGATGTAACCTTCTTCATCGGTTTCCCAGTGTAGGGATGTGCGCTGCGCTAATACATTACAAGCTTCCCAAATTGCGATCGCTGAAGCAAATGGATTATTCTTGCCATTAGAAAACAAGTCTAAGCTGCTAGCATCTCTTGGTTCAACTTTGCATCTTCCCTTTTTCGCCTGCCAAGGAATAGGAGAATTAGTTGGACAAGCTATTACACATTGCGGTTCTGAATAATAGCCCTCACAATTATTACAAAGACCAGGATCAACCCAGTATTCATTATCCTCTATTCTGATTGCACCCGTAGGACATTGGGGGCGGCAGTTGTCACATCCAACGCAACTGTTGTTAGGAATTGTATAAGGCATTTGGCTCTTTTCCCACTCTAATCGTTGAGATGTCTGGCTCAGGTCTCCCCTGGATGAGTCCTGTTTATTCATGATTCGCTACCACATTATCTTTCTAGTGAGAATAATCTTTTCTCACCACTTTCAATCCCCACATCCACTTGTTAAATTCACATCCAATTGCAAGCTATTTAAGGCTTCAAAAATAGCCTAATAAAACTTCTTATTAACTATACATTTCATGAAAAAAATGATTAATTTGTTCGTATTGAGCTTAGAAAAAAATCTTAACATTTATTTAATTAGGTACTTAATGAACATTTTAGCTTTGACCATAAAACCTTATACAAAATATTTTTAGGAAATGTTTAAGCCTCCGACAATTGAACTTCCTCTAATTTGTTAATAATTTTAATATTTAAGGCATGATAATATTCTGCCATAAACTTTACAGTTCCTTTATAAATTAATTCTGTTTATTCAGATGAAATAAGAATATCCCTTTTGTCATCATTTATCTAAATATTTAAATCAAACTAAATTGAAAATTGTTGCTTTCTAAAATACATATTGCATATATCAAAATGTAACTGATAAGCATTTATTTTGGTATATATGTATACTGTTTTTAGAAATTTATTTGCCCAAGTCTACAAATATTTGAAAAAAAATATCATTACTCTTATAGATATAGTTGCATTTGCTGGAAATAATAGTTAAATCGGCAGTTATAAACCACATATACATGAGGCTTTACTCACCTATATAGGTTTCAAACCCTCAACTTTTTACTTATCCTCTGTATGGAAATGGCTAATTGTGGGTTGCTGCCTCTAGTCAGATATTGAGTCTCTGGCTCAATGAATGCATTTCCATGTAGAGCATGGGAACGAGGAATACTAAATATTCATAAGAATCATTGGCAATAATTTTCATCTATAAATTAAAATTAAAAACAATTGAACATTGTGTTCAAAGTCATCGGAAATTGATGTGATAAAAGTAAGTTTTGAATACAAAACAATAAAAGATTAGGATAATATGATGATTAATGCACAAACAGATTGACAGGCAAAATTGCCGAGGATTTATTCATGGCACAACTAACAGGTTTGACATTTGGCGGTAAGGCATGGACACCAAAATTTGCTCAGGAAATCAACAAGGACAAATGTATCGGCTGTGGCAGATGCGTTAAAGTATGCGGATACAATGTGCTTGGGTTGAAGGCACTCAATGAAGAAGGTGAATTTGTGGAAGATGAAGATGATGAAGAAATTGAACGGAAAGTAATGGCAGTTACTTCTCCAGAAAACTGTATTGGTTGTGAAGCTTGTTCACGGATCTGTCCGAAGAACTGCTACACCCACGTTGCTTTAAATAATTAAGGTTTTTAGAGTTAGTCAAAATTGTTGTTCGTCGAAGGAGGCACTGTTTGAATAAAGCGCAAATGCGCTAGGCAAGGTAACTTGAGGGGAATACTAAATCTTTACTGGAACTAATAAAAAGTTCGTAGTAAACAAATCCGTAAATCGCAAAACGTTAGCTATTAACAAATTTAAACTTGCTGCTAATATAGCCTAATCAATATTAGTCTAACAGTGCCCTCTTGGAACAACTAGCTTTTCTGAAAGCAGGGGGCTAACTTTGTGGTATGAGTTGAAATATAATTTGTCATTTTTGGGGGAAAGATATGGAAAAAATCTGGAAGTTTCCCCCATTTTTTATGGCTGCACGTTAGAAAGTTAATAAGTGAAAAGGAAATGGGAAATAGGGAATGGGGAATAGGGGATGGGGAATAGATAACAATGCCCAATGCCCAATGCCCAATTTCCAGAAAATAACACCTCAAAAGACAGTTTACAAAGCAGGTAGCATGTATGCAACAAGTTCCTGTTTCACTATGGACTCTGGTTGCTGGGATAGTAGTTACAGCAATCAGTATTTGGATCGGTCAAAACCACACTCTCATGCCGGTGCAGGCATCGTTACAAGCGCCTTTGGTAGACGGTTTTTTCAACGTCATGTTTACCATTGCGATCGCACTCTTCTTGGTGGTAGAAGGAACAATTGTAATGTTTTTGATTCAGTTTCGTCGCCGTCCGGGTGACGATACCGATGGCGTGTGGGTGGAAGGCAACGTTCCCTTAGAAATCTTTTGGACAGCAATCCCAACAGTGATTGTCCTCGGCTTGGGCATTTACAGTGTAGATGTTTTTAACCGAATGGGAGGCTTTGAGCCTGCGGGTCATCCTCATTCAGCTGCTCATGTTGCTCAGATGCCGGGAAGCGCTCTTGCAGCTACATTAAGCGATACTTCCCAAGCAACAACTGCCCCAGCAATAGCCCCAACAATAGGTATCGGCGCGTCTCCTAAAACCCTAAACAAACCAGCCGACTTAGTTGTTGATGTCAAAGGCATACAGTACGCCTGGTTATTTAACTATCCTGATAGTGGCATTACCTCTGGGGAATTGCACATACCCGTTGGTGCTGATGTCCAACTCAACCTTTCAGCACAGGATGTAATTCATTCATTCTGGGTGCCAAACTTCCGCCTGAAACAAGATGCACTTCCTGGTATCCCTACTGAACTACGATTTGTTGCCACCAAACCAGGTACATATCCCGTAGTTTGTGCTGAGTTGTGCGGTGGTTATCACGGTTCAATGCGGACACAGGTAATTGTCCACACACCAGAAGAATATAATAGCTGGCGGACAGAAAACCAGATTGCTCAACAGCAAAACCTAAATCAAGTCGTTGCAATTAATCCAGCCGACTTATCAACATCAGAGTTTCTCGCGCCCCACACCCATGATATGGGAATTAGTGCAGCAACTTTAGAGTCAGTAGTCATGAGTCATTAGTTATTGGTCATTGGTCATTAGTCATTGGTCATTGGTCATAGTCATTAGTAACTGACGAATGACAACAGACAAATGACAACGGACAAAAAACAAAGACAAAGGACAAAAGACAAATGACAAATGACAAAGGATAAAAATATGACGCAGGTAGAATTTCCACGGAATACTCCACCAGAAGAAAATAAACCAGAAACTCTGGTGGCTAGCCACACCTCGCATCCGAAGGCGTGGAAATGGCAGGACTATTTTACATTTAATGTTGACCACAAGGTTATTGGTATTCAATACCTGGTGACAGCGTTTGTGTTCTATCTCATCGGTGGACTGATGGCTGTTGCCCTCCGTGTCGAATTAGCAACACCAGATGCAGACTTCCTCGACCCCAATCTGTATAACGCTTTCATGACCAATCACGGGACGATCATGATCTTCTTGTGGATTGTCCCCAGCGCGATTGGGGGATTTGGTAACTATTTGGTGCCGTTGATGGTCGGTGCTAGGGATATGGCTTTCCCGAAGCTGAATGCGATCGCCTTTTGGTTAAATCCCCCAGCAGGTGCGCTCATATTAGGTAGTTTCATTTTTGGCGGTTCGCAATCTGGTTGGACAGCTTATCCACCCTTGAGCTTGGTGACAGCACCAATCGCCCAAACTATGTGGATACTTGCGATCGTCTTAGTAGGAACTTCCTCAATTTTGGGTTCACTGAACTTTGTGATCACCATTTTGATGATGAAGGTTCCTAGCATGAAATGGGATCAGCTGCCTTTGTTTTGCTGGGCAATCTTAGCCACCTCCGTCCTAGCACTCGTCTCCACACCTGTATTAGCGGCGGGTTTAATTCTACTATTGTTTGACCTCAACTTTGGCACCTCCTTCTTTAAACCAGATGCAGGCGGTAACGTTGTTATCTACCAACACTTATTCTGGTTTTATTCGCACCCGGCAGTATATTTAATGATTCTGCCCATCTTCGGCATCATGTCCGAGGTAATTCCAGTTCACTCCCGCAAGCCAATCTTTGGTTATAAAGCGATCGCTTATTCCAGTTTGGCAATCTGCGTTGTCGGTCTGTTCGTCTGGGTACACCACATGTTTACCAGTGGCACACCCGGTTGGATGCGGATGTTCTTCACCATCTCCACGCTGATCGTTGCAGTTCCCACTGGCGTGAAGATTTTTGCCTGGGTTGCTACCCTCTGGGGTGGTAAAATCCGCTTCACTAGTGCGATGCTTTTTGCCATTGGCTTGTTGTCCATGTTTGTCATGGGCGGTTTAAGTGGTGTGACGATGGGAACAGCGCCCTTTGATGTTCACGTCCACGATACATATTACGTAGTAGGACATTTCCACTACGTTCTGTTTGGCGGTTCCGTGTTTGGCATCTACGCCGGTATTTATCACTGGTTCCCCAAAATGACCGGACGAATGCTGAATGAAAATTTGGGACGCATTCACTTTGCTCTCACTTTCATCGGCACTAATCTGACCTTTTTACCCATGCACGAGTTGGGTTTACAAGGAATGCCGCGACGAGTGGCAATGTATGACCCCCAATTTATCGACCTCAATCAAATTTGTACCTATGGTTCATTTGTTTTGGGGATATCGGTAATTCCCTTTACCATCAACATGATCTACAGTTGGCTGAAGGGGCCATTGGCAGGTGATAATCCTTGGCAAGCTTTGACCTTAGAATGGACAACTAGCTCGCCACCCACTATTGAAAACTGGGAAGTGTTGCCGGTTGTTACTCATGGGCCTTATGACTACGGTCATGATAACAGGCTTGAAATAGAGCCATCTGTAACGCCGGAAGCTAGTGCTTAGTTAGTAGGGTGAGTAATGCGATCGCTATTAAGGTGACTGCAATTTCTAGTCATTTGATTTGAGAACTTGAAACTTGAGCTTTAGAACTCGGAACTTCAAGCTTATATCATGTCCGTATAATTAGTTATGATTTCCACAGTCATTGCACCCCACCCCCAGCCCCTCCCCGCTCTTCGGGAGGGGAGACAAAGCGTAGCTTTGGCGGGGTGGGGTTCTTCAGGTTTAATAAGTAATCTAGCGGACATGATATTAGAACTCGGAACTTGAGCCTTAGAACTCGGAACTTGAGCTTCAGAACTCGGAACTTTGAGCTTGGAACTCAAAACTTGAGCTTCAGAACTCGGAACTTTGAGCTTGGAACTCGAAACTTGAGCTTCAGAACTCAAAACTCCGAGCTTGGAACTCGAAACTTGAGCTTCAGAACTCAAAACTCCGGGCTTGGAACTCGGAATTTGAGCTTCAGAACTCGGAATTTGAGCTTCAGAACTCGGAACTTGGGATTTTGAGAATTGTTGAACAAGTGAAGAGTCCGGTTAAACAAGGATTTTGGATGAAGAATGAAAATTTTGCCGCTTCAGACTTCATTCTTCATTCAAGCTTCCACAACAGACGCAGCGGATAATATTGTCAAAAAATCTATGACTATAGCTAGAACGACAAGCGAAGATCACAGTGCAGGACACGAAGAACATCCAGATTTAAGAGTTTGGGGGCTTTTGACATTCCTCGCCTCTGAATCCCTGATGTTTGGAGGATTTTTTGCCACTTATTTGTTTTTCCGAGGTACTACAGCCGTTTGGCCTCCAGAAGGAAGTGAAGTAGAACTACTTGTACCGACAATTAACACCATTATTCTGGTGTCTAGTAGTTTCGTCATTCACTTCGGTGATACGGCGATTAAAAAGAATAATGTCAAGGGAATGCAACTGTGGTACGCAATCACCGCAATCATGGGGGCAATTTTCTTGGGTGGTCAGGTTTATGAGTACTCAACATTAGGATACGGGCTGACTACCAACGTCTTCGCCAACTGCTTTTATATCATGACAGGGTTCCACGGTTTGCACGTTTTTGTGGGACTGTTATTGATATTACGTGTATTGTGGCGATCGCGTCTTCCAGGTGAATATTCTGCAACCAATCATACTTTCATCGAAATGACAGAAATTTACTGGCACTTCGTAGACATTATTTGGATTGTTTTATTCACCTTGGTGTACATTCTCACTTTGTTTTAACAAAAGTTAGGAGTGAGGAGTTAGAAGTGAAGAGTTAAGAATTTATAACTTCTAACTCGTAATTAACAACTTGTAACTCCTAACTCCTAACTCTCCAGGACTTTATTATGCAAGCTAATACAAACAAATTCTCATGGTTCCAGGTTCCAGAGGACATCAAAAATTTATTAGTTTTAGCTGCACAAAACTGGGAAAACACATCAGAATCAGAAAAATATATTCAACAAGCTTTAGCACAAACTGGTGAAAATACAGATGTATTGGTAGCCGCATATAGATTTTTCTATTATAAAAATAATTATTCTCTTGCACTACAAACAACAATCAAATTATTAGATAAAATTAAAGAACTAGAAAAATTTCCTGATGACTGGGAGCAACTTAAGCCGATACTAGTCAATCGCAAAGAAGACCCACAAATTCGATTGTACTTAAATGCTTATGCTGCTTCTGGATTAGTACTAGCAAAGTTAGGAGAAATTGA
Organism: Nostoc sp. NMS9; assembly: GCF_017114995.1. Classification (GTDB taxonomy): domain Bacteria; phylum Cyanobacteriota; class Cyanobacteriia; order Cyanobacteriales; family Nostocaceae; genus Nostoc. The sequence goes on from NZ_JABXKL010000085.1 coordinate 86,585, forward strand.
CGAAGCAAAACAAATCAGCACCAAAGTCAAAGAGATAGACGAAAAGCATGATTTTGGTGCCGGAATTCTCCTGGATATTTTGACACGTCCAGCAGAAGAAGATGATTAATTAGTCAATGCACTTCTCGACAAGAAAGAGTGGGTGTGGGTAGAGACGCGATTAATCAAGTCTGTAAAATAACCAATGCCCAATACAACTCTTGGAGAGGCTGCACCAACAGCAACTCTTGGAGACACACTCGCGTTCGCTCAGTACAAGTGCCCAATGCCCTTTTTGTGAAAAATCATGAACAATTGGTTATCTACCAGATCGTATTCCTCTTACTCCCTATTAGGAGCAGCTACTGATAGTAACTCTATCTTTCCTCCTGTCACGATACCGACTCAACTTCCTGTAGGTAATATGCCTAATGTCTCTCCGATTCTGATCATCCAATCTTATCCCTTATCAATTTAAATATTATGAAAGGTAGAGATTGGCTGCTAACGGGCGATGGTCAGCATCAAGCCTGTAAATCTGTAAGAGCATGGGATTTATTGAGAGAGAATTATCGTCTTTATCGGTTTTTAACTGAGATAGAAGATGTTCTCAATAATGTAGACGATCAAGCCAGCCGTCTGCCAGAAATTCGGATGCTCGTAAGGCGCTTAATAGTAAATTCCTACTGGGTGCGAAGTCAAAATTTAGAGCCTTCGCCCAAAACGGGAACCTCTGTTTTACTCCTATACGATGAATTGGGTTTTCCCTTGACTGTGCAAACAGTAACATTTGCACCAGGAACCCGATCAAACATTCATAATCATGGGACATGGGGAATAGTCGCGGTGTTAAAAGGTCAGGAAAAAAATACTTTTTGGCAACGCACTAATAGCCCTGAATTTCAGGACAAAATTGAGCAGACGGGAGAGCTAACTCTATTTCCAGGGGATATTATTAGCTTTACTCCCGATGCAATTCACTGTGTAGAAGCAGTGGGTGATGAACCAACTGTGACTTTTAATGTTTACGGCGAAACCGATCCGAAGGAGAGATTTGAGTTTGACTCAGTTACTCATCAGGCTAGGAATTTTTAATTAGGAATCGTCAGGATTAATTTCATAGGTTCGTAATTGCTGCTTTAGCATTCAAAGCGCCAACTACAAACAATTAAGTAATTAGGAGGTAGTTAAATGGCAAGAGTAATTTTCTATAGCAAACCAGGCTGTCAAGGTGGTACTAAGCAAAAAGTTTTGCTCACAGCTGCTGGTCATGAGGTGGTAGCATACAACCTGCTAACAGAACCTTGGACAGTTGAGCGGTTGCGTTCTTTTTTTGGCGATCGCCCCGTAGCCGAATGGTTTAATCGTTCCGCTCCAAAGGTAAAATCTGGTGAGGTGGTTCCTGAAAAAATTGATGCAGAAACCGCTTTGCAGTTGATGTTGAGAGAGCCACTGTTAATTCGCCGTCCTTTGTTAGAAATAGGCGATGCCTCCGGCGGGCAAAGCCTACGTCGCGAGGTAGGATTCGATGTAGAAAAGATTGATGCTTGGATTGGCTTAAAGCCAGTGGACGAATCTTTGCAGGAAATGAGCGACAATCTGATGAAGCAAGATTTGCAAAACTGCTCCCACGGTAATGATCATAGTGCTCATCACCATAATCAGCAGGGTGGCTGCAACCATCATGGTGAAAAACATCAAAAGCAAGGCAGCTGTAGTCATTAGATTTCTTGCATGAATCAATGAGCTTTCACCCTAAATCCCTCTCCCAAGCTTGGGAGAAGGACTTTGAAATTGGCTCCCCTTCTCCCAAATTTGGAGAAGGGGTTGGGGGATGTAGCAAGATCCCCCAGGGTGGGCAAATTTTGCATTTGTGCAAAAGGTCTATTAGATTTCTTGCAAAAGTCCATAACATCCTAGCCCTGTCAAGGTTACTTTTATTACCTTGACAGGGCTAGTACAGTACGACGTAAATAAGCCACCTATTTAAAATGTCTAAAACTCTCACACAATCGTAATTACTAATTACGCAAAGTGTTAGTAGTCTGAGCCTTTAGCTAACTTATTGTTGGATGTGTAGTAAACCTTACTACCAGTATCAGGTACAAAATGACAGCTGATACATGAATGCCATAATGACTTCCAAATTGGTTCTTCCGATTTGTGGAAATACTCACCCATTACTGGTTTTATTGCCTCAGTTGCCTTTAGCAAATTGTAGTGAGGGATGTTAAGGAATATATGGTGAGCAACATGAGTACCGATATCGTGATGGATATGATTAACCAAACCATAATCACGGTCAATACTAGAAATTGCGCCTTTCAGGAAAGTCCAATCTTCTCCACGATACCAAGGAAGCTCTGCCTCTGTGTGGTGCAAGAATGTCACCAAATCTAGCCAAATTATGAATACAAGGTAGGGCACAGCATAATATTTCAGCAACCACATCCAACCCCATTGGTAGGTGAGGAAACCGAGCAAACCTACCATGCCAATCAAAAGTACAGTACTAGTGATGACATCCCCTTTTTCTGATGGCTTGAAAAGCGGACTGCTGGGCAAGAAGTGGGAGCCTTCTTTATTAGGAGAACGCTTAAACAAATACACAGGATAAGCCAAGAGAAAAACATAATATCTGCCTATCTTTTGGGCTAAAGGCATCTCCTTATATTGTGATTCTGTCACAGGATACCAGCTTTCATCGTTATCGATATTGCCAGTATTTTTGTGATGAGTTCTGTGACTAATCCGCCAACCATGATAAGGAACAAGTATTGGTGTGTGAGAAAGATGTCCAATCAAATCATTAAGCCATTTATGCTTAGAAAAAGATTGGTGTCCGCAGTCATGTCCGACTACAAACAAAGCCCAAAACATCGTTCCTTGCATTAGCCAGAAAATCGGGAAGAAAAGCCAAGAATCCAGGTAATTAGCTACTGCATAAAGCAGACCGATAATCAGGATGTCACGAAAAAAGTAAAAAAGTGATTTTGTCACATTGGGCTGAAAGCATTCAGCAGGGATTGCAACTTTTAAATCTTGAAGAGTGAAAGGTAATTTAGTCGTATCCTCAGACGTTTCGCAGTCAGCAGGATTTTTGAACGTGACGAGATTTGATTGCACTGGATTCTTTTGTTGGATATAAATCGGAACTTTATTTGAGACAAAATCATCTCACCTCTAGGATGCCCACGAAACTAGCGATCGCTAACACCAAAGAAGATAATTTTTGGCAATTTACCTAACAATTTTTAGTTAGTAAAAAGTCGCCAAATTCTATTTAAACACAGCATGATAAACGCTCTCGTTGAGTTCAAGAGCGTGAGTGTAGCCACAGTGCTATTTATCGCTCTGTATAATATTCGTCGAAAGTCTTATAGCCAACATCAGTTGTGTATAGTTGACATTGGTCTGTAATCTGCTTCATTAAAGGCCAAGAAAACTGATACTCATCATGTAAATAAGGCTCCCAATTTTCTTTGATGTTGCTGTAAGCTAACCGCAAATTATAAGAAGGAATAGCAGTGGAAATATGATGAGGGACATGAACATTGATATCGTGGCACAGGATTTCTACCCAACGCGGATAATCACAATGAATAGTTCCAGATAGCTGTGCTAGAGCTTCGTTCCACTTGTTCGCTGTCGCAAAAGGAACATCTGCGGCAGTGTGGTGAACAATAGTAAAAGTACTCATCCAAAAATGGTAAATCATCCAAGGCACTAGCCAGAACTTGACAAATCCCCAGATACCAGTTGTGGCGATGAGAGTCGGGAAAGCGATCGCTGCAAATGCAACTACTACAGCCACAGACAGCTTGATACTAGATTGGTCTTTCGTTTTGAAGTTCCGCCAATCAAAATGCACCACAGCCCAATGTCCAATGGAACCTACCCACCAGAAGCGTTTACGCATGAACAGTTCAAAAGCAGACTGTCGGGTTTTATCCCAATTTTCAAACACTTCTGGTCTAATTGGATGCCAAGCGTTGTCCTCATCCAGCTTGTTGGTATGAGTATGGTGGTAATTATGCTTAATCCGCCAACTGTGAAAGGGGTAAATTAACGGCATCATGAAGAAATGCCCTACCAAATCATTTACCCAACGACGTTTGGCAAAAGACCTATGACCACAATCATGGGCAATTACAAAAAAACCTGTTAGAGCAGTCCCCGTAAAAATCCAAGCTAGGGGCAAGAGAAACCAAGGAGTGATAATCAGGCTGTAATAGCCCAAGGCGACTGCCAAGACACTCAGTAGGACTTGTGTCCAAGCTTTGCGACGGTTCTGCTGAAAACATTCCCGTGGCAGGGTTTTGACAATATCTTTGAGCCGCAAGTCGGAATTACTAGGCTCGTCACTTAGTTTCTGGCTATTAATTATTGATGTAGTCATGGACACCTAAAAAACAACAAACTCCTCCACCAAGTCACCAAAAAGTAACTTGCCGCAAAATTTCTTAATATTAGCGCTTTGGATTATAGCAATCTAAACGACACAAGCGCACCCGTAAGTAAATAGCTTTTTGAAAAGTTAGGAGTTAGAGGTGATGAGTTATGAGTTAAAAACGCTACACATCCTAACTCCTGTACAGACGCGATTAATCGCGTCTCTCCTAACTAACTTTTGTTGGGGCCAACTTCACATTAGTCGCCAGACCAACTGCTTGCAGCAATTGAACTGTCATCCAGGTTAAATCGATTTCCCACCATTCCAGCCCATGACGAGCTGAGTATTGAAAAGCATGATGGTTATTATGCCAGCCTTCACCGAAAACTAGTACGGCTACCCACCAGCAATTAGTCGATCTATCACCAGAATCATAACTGCGATAGCCAAATTTATGAGTCGCGCTGTTCACCAACCAAGTGCAGTGGTAAACCCAGACAATGCGAACAAAAATTCCCCAAATAACAAATGGCCAGCCACCTAGAAGCAAAAGCAATACACCTAGAGCAACCTGGATCAAAATGAAATATTTTTCTAAAAACTGATAAACTGGGTCTTCGGCAATGTCTTTGGTGAAACGAGGAACATCAGCGTGAGCGGGACAGTAGTGAATCAGCCAATCCATGTGGCTCCACCAGAAGCCTTTATTAGAATCATGGGGATCGGCATCAGTATCAGAGTTTAAATGATGAATGCGATGTGTCCCGATCCACTCAATTGGGCCTCCTTGACAGGAGAGTGTCCCAAAGAAAACCAGGAGATACTCTAGCCACTTGGGAGTTTGAAAACTGCGGTGGGTGACAAGGCGATGAAATCCTAGAGTCACGCCTAAACCACCAGTCACCCAGTACAGCAAGAAACCCACACCAACTGCCGTCCAGCTAAAGTTACCAGGAACAAAGGCAAATAAAGCGCCGATGTGCAGTCCAATGAAAAACAGGGTATTGACCCAGTTAATTTGAGGTTTAGTTGAGGTAGCAATTGTCATGCAGTAACCTGAATTTGAATTTTCCAGCCTAGTCTGTGCGATCTAAAAATCCGCATATCTATAATTTTTTTTGAACGAGGAACTGATGAACAGCTTAGAACAGCTGCGGCAAGCAGAACAGGCACTATTAGAAATTTTTTCTGTAATTGACACTCAGGTCAAGCATAATCTAAAACGAGTGCTGGATGCTTTTCGTAATCACCGTGTAGGGGCACACCACTTCGCTGGTGTAAGTGGCTATGGTCACGATGATTTAGGACGAGAAACTTTAGATAAAGTTTTTGCCGAAGTTATGGGTGCTGAAGCTGCGGCTGTGCGAGTGCAGTTCGTTTCGGGAACTCATGCCATCGCCTGTGCTTTGTTTGGTGTTCTCCGTCCGGGAGATGAAATGTTAGCAGTGGTCGGTTCTCCCTACGATACGCTTGAAGAAGTCATTGGTTTACGGGGTCAAGGTCAAGGTTCCCTTATTGAGTTTGGCATAAATTACCGCCAATTGGAGCTAACCCCCGAAGGAACTATAGATTGGCAAGCTTTAAGTACTAATGTGGCTGAAAACACTCGTTTAGTCTTAATTCAGCGCTCTTGTGGCTATTCTTGGCGTCCTAGTTTATCAATTGCCGATATTGAAAAAATCGTCCACTTAGTCAAACAGCAAAACCCAAACACCGTTTGCTTTGTAGATAACTGCTACGGCGAATTTATTGAAACCAGGGAACCCACAGCCGTAGGTGCTGATTTAATGGCAGGGTCATTGATTAAAAATCCTGGTGGCACCATTGTCAGCGCTGGCGGTTATGTCGTCGGTCGCGCCGACTTAGTGGAAGCATCCGCCTGTCGCCTCACTGCTCCCGGTATTGGTAGTTATGGCGGTGCTACTTTTGACCAAAATCGCCTGCTGTTTCAAGGGCTATTTCTCGCGCCGCAAATGGTGGGAGAGGCGATGAAAGGGACTTATCTTACTGGTTATGTATTTGATAAACTCGGATATCCAGTAAATCCCGCTCCCCTGGCTCCCCGTGGAGATGTAATTCAGGCAATTAAACTTGGTTCTGCCCAAAAGCTAATTGCTTTCTGTAAAGCCATACAACAGCATTCTCCTATCGGTTCCTACTTAGACCCTGTTCCAGATGATATGCCGGGGTATGAGAGCCAGGTGGTGATGGCTGGGGGGACATTTATTGAAGGGAGTACTTTGGAATTATCAGCAGATGGGCCAATGCGATCGCCGTATGTGGTTTATTGCCAGGGTGGGACTCATTGGACTCATGTAGCGATCGCCCTGGAGGCTGCGATCAATGCAGTTGGCAGTAATGCATAGCACATATTCTTTTAGCATAGTGCAGGTACGTAACCTTGAAGCGATTGTCACTGAACTCAGAGAAATCAGATCGGAAATTAGATGGTTGAGAACTGAAAATCAACGTATTTTAGAATATTTGTTCGCTAGACAGGAGAACAGCTAGTAATGAGCGATCGCCACACCACAACTGCTGCACGTCTCAATGTCTACATCCAAGGTCAAGGATTCCCAATTTTGGGCTTACATGGTCATCCTGGCACTGGCCGTAGTCTTTCTGTCTTTACCAATCATTTATCAAAACGCTACAAAACTTTTGCCCCTGATTTACGTGGATACGGCAAAAGTCGCTACAACGGCAATTTTGACATGCATGACCATTTGACTGATTTAGAAGCGCTTCTAGACCGTTTGCAGATTGAAAAGTGCTTAGTATTGGGATGGTCACTTGGAGGCATTCTGGCAATGGAGATGGCATTACGTTTGCCAGAGCGCGTTACTGGGCTGATTTTAGTGGCGACAGCTGCAAAACCTCGTGGCAGTCATCCTCCTATCACTTGGCAAGATAATTTATATACTGGCGTTGCTGCCCTATTGAACTATATAAAACCGAGTTGGCAATGGAATATTGAAACTTTTGGTAAGCGATCGCTTTTCCGCTACTTAATCCAACAACATACATCTATTACTTACAATTACATTGCCAAAGAAGCAGTACCAGCTTATTTGCAAACTTCTTCTGCTGCTACTCGCGCCCTCTATAGTGCAATTCAATCAGGATACAATCGGGTTCTAGATTTGCAACAAATACAATGTCCCAGTTTAATACTTGCTGGTGAACAAGACCGCCACATCACATCTGATTCTAGCTTCCAAACTGCTCAACACCTGAACAATTCTCAGTGGCAGTGCTATCCCAACACCGCCCATCTTTTTCCGTGGGAAGTTCCCCAGCAGGTGCTAAATGATATTGACCATTGGCTTGAAGTTCATCCGCAGGTAATTGGTAGTCAATAGTCTAAATATTTAATATTTAAAAAAATTTTGACTATTGACGAAGAAGAAATAGAGAGGGAAGCTGTGGTGACGCAATGAGTCAAAAAGACGCAATAACCCCCGCTAAAAGAATTTTCTGTGTCTTTATGTCTTTACGTCTTTGCATCAGAGCATCCTTTTCATTCTCTGGCCTAACTTAAATTTGACCGCCAAAGGCAGGCTGTACTTTGCGGTCAAATTTTTCCCCCAAGTCGTCAGCAATTGTTAAGGTATTAGGTTTGCAGCGCTTGACATTCACAATAATTCCCTGCGCTCCTTCGAGTTCCAAATCTTCTATGTAGCCTTTGCTTGCTAATGTTGCATCAGAAGAACTTAGAAATGGCCCGAAGTAATACGTGCAACGGGGATTCTGCGTCACAATCTCTACCCACCAAGCCAAGCCGATGTAGTCGAATGTGTTAATTAAGACTTCCTTGAGGTTATGCCAAATGGTTTTCATGGTTTTAGCCGATTTATAAACGTCTACAGGGTGTTAAACGATATGCTGCTTTATTATCTTTTACATTTCTTTATACTCTGTTACTGTTATTTTTTCAAAGAGATTTTTTGCAATTTATCTAAGTGCAGCGTATTTAGCGATCGCTGGCGATAAATCTCATAAAGCGCCATACCCGCTGCTACAGAAGCATTGAGGCTGGGAGTTTTACCTTGTAGAGGAATCGATACTAAAAAATCACAGGAGCGTTGAGTTAACATATTCAGACCTTCACCTTCTGAGCCGATTACCAAAACAATTGGCCCAGTGAAATTGACTGTATGCAAAGGTTCGCTGCCACTTGCAGCAGTGCCGTAAATCCAAAAGCCAGCTTCTTTTAATTCTTCTAAGGAACGGCTGAGGTTGACAACTCTAGCTACAGCAAAATTTTCTAGAGCACCTGCTGCCACTTTCATGACAGTGGAAGTGATCCCAGATGCCCTTCTTTGAGGAATCACCAATCCTTGAGCGCCTATTGCTTCGGCAGTGCGAATAATTGCTCCCAGGTTGTGGGGATCGGTAATTCCGTCAGCCACGACAATTACAGCATCGGTTACAGATTTGCATTGCTCAATTAGATCGGGCAATTCGATGTAAGCGTAGGGAGCAATTTGTGCTGCCACACCTTGGTGATTAGCGCCGTTGGTGAGATAGTCTAAACGCTTGGGTTCAACCTCATCAATAACTGTGCCATTTTCCTTTGCTTGCAAGAGAAAGTGGTGAAAGCTAGGATCGTATCGCAGACGGGTAGTAATCCAGAGACGGTTGAGATTGCGCTGATTTTGCAATGCACTCAATACTGGATGACGACCGTAGATGAGATCGTTATCTTCTTCTGTTGATTGTGTAGATACAGACGGCTGGGAAAAGTTGCTATTTCGTTGTCGAGAGTTCCCATAACTGGGGTTGCTATCTATTTTTCTGGGATTGCGATTCGGATTAACAACAGAGATAGTGTTGCCATCTACTTTTCTGGGATTGCGAGTTGGATTCGCAACAGAGATGGGGTTGCTATCTACTTTCCTGGGATTGCGAGTCGGATTCGCAACAGAGATAGGGTTGCTATCTACTTTTCTGGGATTGCTAGTCGGATTCGCAACAGAGACAGGGTTGCTATCTACTTTTCTGGGATTGCTAGTCGGATTAGTCACAACACGTTTACCTTTAATTTTTACGGGTTGTCTCCGATTGGGTTCGCTAGAAGTCTTGACTTTTCTGGGTTTATCCTGCATTTTAGTTATGGATATAGCGTATGGTTGATTGTTCCGATTACCTCAATTTTTTGAACCTAATCTAGTGTTGTGGCTACTGCGAAATTGAGTTTTCACTCTTTTTCTAGATGAAGTATTTGCAACAGTTCGGTTAGACGTTGGTAATCGGTGATATATAAGTAGCCTATTAAGGTTTCTAGACTAGTTGCCTGTTGATAAATTTCGGGATTAAGTCGCTTAGGGCGTCCTGTTGCGGCGTTTCTACCCCGTCGGACAATTTCTAATTCGGTATCCCTGAGATGAGGAATCAGCGATCGCAAATGTAGCGCTTGTGTTTCTGCTCTTACCTGCTCCACTACCAGACGATGGTAAATTCCTGACCGCTGTAATGGCAGCAGATAGAACATTCTAACATACAACTCATAAATTGCATCCCCCAAATATGCTAAAGCACTAGGAGAAATTTGTTGCACTTGCGAGAGGGAAATCTGTTGGAATGGCCCTGTGGTTGCCAAGAGTGCTTCTGTCCAAGATAAACTCTGTTTGGGAGTTTCATCTTGTCCATCTAATAGCTCTTCCTCCTGTGACTTCACAAATAAATCATTCCTTCACGGGCTACATTTGGCAAGCATTCTTCGCAAAGACTGATTTTTCTGAAGTATGCCATGATAGTATACTTAGCATAATCAATACTATCAAAATTACTTCTTATTTTCATCTTTTTGATTGAGAGTTGGCATTTTAAATCACCCTGATGTCAACACCTATAAACCAAATTTTGCCTACTTCTTGTGGTATCTGCCTAAGATGGGGTAGAATTTGAACATCAAATTTACCCTTTTACTTGGTAACATTGCCATACTTACTTAGTAAGCGACAACTTTTAACTATACAGTATCTAGTCAAGTCTATCTATAAACAAATCTGCTGGCTTTGTATTTATTACAACAAATATCTTAGGCTTGATTATTTATCCAATATTCTAGCCAACGATTACATACCCAAGAGTTGGGTGTCTATATCTTCAGTTATTACTCAACTTTAAACATAATAGCTTAACTGGCTTTATGCCTCTCCCACAAGGAGAGAGGTTTTCTGCCAGAAGTTTTAAAAATTAAGCTATCCGATATTGAATCTGGATAGCTAAATTTAACTCTCAGTTCGAGCAATCAAGACTACTTGACGTTTTCTAGAGCGTCTTCAACTGATTTTTGCAGGGAGAGAAACTTCTCTAGGCGAACAAGCTTGACCGTTTGAGTTACGCGGGCATTCGTGACAATTTGCAAAGTGCCATCAGCAGTTTGAGCCTGCTTGGCTAGCTGCACCAGAGCACCCAAGCCAGAGCTATCAACAAAGTCAATTTGTGAGAGATCCAAAATAATGTGCTTAGGACCCTCGTCTATCTTGCTGCCAAGTGTCTTGCGAAATGTCGGCTCAGAAAAAGCATCTAACAAACCTGTGAGGCGGAATAGCTGACAGTTATCCCGGACTTCACGAGTGCCCCTCAGGCTAACGGTTAGATTCAGTGGCTCAGCAATAATTCCCTCCTCATGAGTTAAAGTGAACGCTCAAGTATAGATGGTTTTTGAGCAAGTTGTCTACAATCTGTTGGAATAGGGGATTGAGTACTGGGTAATGGGAATTGGAAAACTTTTCCCCAGTCCCTAGTCCCCGATCCCCCATTTGCATTTTGCTATTTTTATTTAATCTCAGATGCGACAACTCGACTCTTGCTTTTTGCTCTAATTCCAAATTAAAAATGCATAGTTCAAAAAGAAATCTTTCATTTTGAATTTTTAATTTTTAATTTTGAATTCCCCGAAGGGGTTGACGTGCTGTTCGCATGGCTTGAACAAATTGCTCAAACAAGTAATCAGCATCATGGGGACCAGGACTAGCTTCTGGATGATACTGTACGGAGAACACAGGTAGAGATTTGTGACGTACCCCGGCAATGGTGCGATCATTTAGGTTCAGGTGGCTGATTTCCACAACTGCCGTAGGTAAAGAATCTGGGTCAATAGCAAAACTATGGTTTTGGCTAGTAATTTCTACCCGTTGTTGTAAACCGGCAGGCTGATTCAAACCACGATGACCAAATTTGAGTTTATAGGTTTCTGCCCCTAGTGCATGACCTAAAATTTGGTGTCCCATACAAATACCAAAGATGGGTTTTTCACTTAACAGGAGTGCTTTGGCAGTTGCAATCCCTTCCGTGACGGCAGCAGGGTCGCCAGGCCCATTAGAAAGAAACACACCATCTGGATTGTAATTGAGGATGTCCTCTGGTGGTGTATCAGCGGGTACAACAATTACCCGGCAACCATAACTTACTAATCGACGTAAGATATTGCGTTTAACGCCAAAGTCAAGGGCAACAACGGTAAAGGCTTCCCCGTGATTTTCTGCAGCTTCAGCGTTGAATTCCCAAGCTGGAATTGTGGGATCAGACCATTCATAAGCCGTTGCGGTGGTGACTTCACGAACTAGGTTCAATCCTGCCATGTTGGGGGCTGCTAGTACCTGCTCTAGCAATTCCGCTTCATCGAGAATGGTTGTAGAAATACCACCGTTCATCGCTCCGAACATCCGAATTTTGCGAGTGAGGGCGCGGGTATCAATGCCGTAGATCCCTGGTACTTGATTTTGTTTGAGGTAGTCAGGTAAAGATTGTGTCGATCGCCAGTTACTTGGACGGTGACAAGTATTCCGGGCGATCGCACCCCGCACTTGGGGCCCATCTGATTCTTCATCTTCAAGATTGACGCCAGTATTCCCCAATTCAGGATAGGTAAAAATGACTATCTGGCCACGGTAACTAGGGTCAGTCAAGACTTCTTGATAGCCTGTCATGCCAGTGTTGAAAACCACTTCTCCGATCGCGGTTCCCGTCGCACCAAAAGACCAACCGCGATAAGTGGTTCCATCTGCTAGGACAAGTAAAGCTGGTATTGAGTCAGTCAGGGGCATAGGTGATAGAGTGGGGATTGGGCATGGGGGATTGGGCATGGGGCATGGAGAAGAGACTAGGTAGACAAGGAAGAGGGGGGAGACAAGGGAGAGACTTGTTCAAAAATTCCCCCTTGTTCCCTTGTCTCCTCTGCTCCCCATTCCCCATTGCTTAATACTGCGATTGTTAATTATCCCATGAGTTGAGCAGTTGAGAGTTTTTAAGATAGTTAATTAAAATTAAAAGGGAATTAAAGTAGCGGGAGTGGATTTGGCAAAGCTTGGGCAGTTAAAATTAATTATGCTTCAGTCTTTTTTATCCCGTGCAACCCTGATTTTTGTATCAAGCGCTCTAGCGGTTTTGTGCGTTGCCTGTAGTGAAGACAAACTGAACACCGCTACTGGTGGCGATGAGCAACCTACGCCAATTGGGGATCTAGAACCAGTCCAGCCTACCGTTGAACCAGTAAGACCAGCAGCTACCCCAGAAGCGCAGCCGCTAGTAGATCCATTTGAAAGTGAACCAAGTCTTTTTGAGATGGGACGAGACAAAGCTGTTGGTGCTTGGAGTATCAGCCAATCGGCTCAATCTCCAGATGATTGGAAATTGGTGGTGAGTCAGTACGAAGAGGCGATCGCGCTGATGCGAAAAGTGCGGCGACAAAGCCCAGAATTTGCGATCGCTCAAACTAAGATTACTGAATATCGCCGCCAAATTAAATATGCCCAACACCAAGCTACTCCTCGCCCTGTACGCGTTGCCGAACCGAAGAGGATAGTAGTTGTTGTTCCCCAGACAGCAACCACACCAAAGTATACCTTACCTTTATCGCCTCCAGAAGAAACAAAACCCTTACCAGCAAAACCAGCTTTGCCTTCATCAGTAGTGCTGATTCCAGATGAAGCAGTATTTACAGCCCCGATTAAAAGGCGGATTGGTGGTACGCCTATTGTGGAAGTCACCTTCAATGGTCAGCAACAATTTGAGATGATTGTGGATACAGGAGCCAGTGGCACTGTAATCACCCAACAGATGGCCGATGCTTTGGGAATTGTGCCAGTCGGGAGAGCTAAGGCAAACACCGCAAGTTCCAGAGCTGTAGAATTTCCTGTGGGCTATGTTAATTCCATGGCAGTTGGCGGCGTAATAGTGAATAAAGTAGCAGTAGCGATCGCAGGTGCGGAACTAGAAACTGGACTTCTAGGACATGACTTTTTTGGCAACTACGATGTCACCATTAAGCGTAATGTGGTAGAATTTCGCCCGCAATTGCGATCGCAAATCAATTCCCCAGAAACTCAACTAACTGCTCCAACTTCGTCCAAGCAGCCCCACTTTGTAGGATATCCTTAGCGATTCTAATACCCTCGGCATGATCGAGCAATGCGATCGTACCCGCTACCTGCAGTGCCAACGACGCATTTAAGGCAACTGCATCCTGTTGAGCCTGAGTTCCCTTACCTTGGAGTACAGCCTTGAGAATCAGTGCATTCTTTTGGACATCTCCACCCCGAAGCATACCTATGGTAGCAGGTGTTAGATCCAAATCCAGGGGATTAATGGTAGTTACCTGCACTTCTCCATCTGATAACACCGCTAAGTCAGTTTCATCTCCTAACCCAGCCTCATCAAGTTTTTCTCGCCCATGCAGCACAATCGCCTTTTCCTTGCCCAAATTCTGTAAAGCTTCGGCAACAGTTACCAAAAGCTTAGGAGTAAATAAGCCCACCACTTGCCCAGTTGGACGCAAGGGATTTACTAACGGTCCGAGCAAATTAAAAATTGTTCGCACTTTCAAAGTCCGCCGTAATGACGCAACCGCCTTGAGTGCTGGATGCCAACCAGGGGCAAACAAGAAAGTGATCCCCACTTCTTGTAGTGCTGCTTGCACTTTTTCGCTAGAGGCACTTAAGTTAACACCCAAGGCTTCCAATACATCTGCACTTCCTGTAAGACTTGATGCTGAACGATTGCCGTGTTTGGCGACGGGTACACCATAAGCTGCCGCAACAAAAGCAACTGCTGTGGAAATATTAAAGGTTGATGACCCATCTCCACCAGTGCCACAGGTATCTATGACAGTGGTGAGTGGTGAGTGGTGAGTGCTGAGTGGGGAACATTGAGATTGTAATACTTCAGCCATACCAGTCAACTCGTCGGCAGAAATACCCCTAAAGTTCAGTGCTGTTAATATAGCCCCTGATAACTCTGGGGGAACCGCTTCACTGAGCCAACCTTGCATCAATTCAGCAGATTGAGTACGAGACAATGATTGTCCATCTATTAATTGTTGCAACAGAATATACCAGCTAACAGAGGATTCTTGAGCAGGGATTGGGGAAGTTGCCATAGCTAAGGTTTTTGTAGGTATGGGAGCCATCCTACCGAAAAATGAGAAAGTAGCAGTCAAGCTTGGGAAACTAAAATCCCAACTTTTTGCTGTTCTCAGGAGTTGACATTTAAGCAATTACTTATGTATTCTATAAACAGTTAAGCATTTGCTTAAATATATGGTTAATAGGAATGAGTAGACCTGCTGCCAGTGCCGATGTTTTTGTGGCGATCGCAGATCCCACACGCAGGGCGCTACTGGATCTGTTACGTAGTGGTGAGCAACCAGTCAAAGAACTAGCCCAGCCATTTGCCATGAGCTTGCCAGCAATTTCTCAGCACTTACAGATTCTTTGTGAAGCAGGCTTAGTACAAATGCGAAAAGCAGGGCGACAGCGTTTCTATCGGCTAAACCCGGAGCCATTGAAACAGATATCTGAATGGATTGCTCATTACGAGCAGTTTTGGCAAGAAAAACTCGATGCCCTTGGCAATTATTTGGAGGAAAATTGATGCTCCGAAACTTGAATATGGAAGTGTTCTATCCCTATCCTCCCCAACGGGTTTGGCAGGTACTCACTAACCGCCAGGCATTGGCAATATGGCTAATGGAAAACGATTTTGAGCCGCGTTTGGGACATAAATTCCGATTTGTGCATTCGACACTGCCAGGGTTGGAGGGAGACATAGACTGTCAGGTAATTGAACTCGATGAGCCAAGACGACTGGCATTCACTTGGCAAGACAGTATGATGTGCCAGCCTTCAGTTGTCACCTGGACAATCCAACCCGTAGTTGGGGGTACGAAACTTCTACTCGAACATAAAGGTTTGATTCAAAAGGCCATCAAGCTCAATGAACCAATGGAACTTTCCCAACCGTGGCAAGGCAAATTCATGCATGAGTCCAAGGTAAGGATGCAGACAGTAATACCAAATAATCGCAGTACTGTATTTTCGTCAATACCAGTTGGTAGACATGAGGCTTTAGATAGTATCGTTCTTAGTTATTTTCTAAATGGTGGATGGAACTACAGTTTGCATGAAAAACTACCGCAAATCTTAGCTATAATCTGCACAAATTAAAGTGGCAATTCACATATTGCACGTCAATATCTACATTTAAATTCAAAGCTTGGCAACATTATTATTTGTGGTTGGACGAGTATTAGCCAAGCCAAATTAAATTGAGCTTTTGGAAAATTAAATATGAATAAACAGACTTTTGTTGACACAGAAGCTGAAACATGGTTTGAGTTTCAGCCTATTCCAGGTACAAAATTATTGCCATTAGCTGAACCAGTGCCAAAAGGTTCAATTCATAGACTACAAATGATTGCTGGTACAGTGATTCCAATTCACTACCATCCTTGTGATGAATATGTTTATGTCCTGAAGGGAACGATTGAAACTGCCGGACGTAAATGCAAAGCAGGAACATTTTGGTTTACACCCGCTCATACCCCGAATGGCCCTCACAAAGCAATTACGTCCGTTGAGCTTATTACAATTCGTCTTGGTGAGATGGGAATATTTGAGGAGTTATAAAAATCCTAATTTATTCAAAAAATAGCCTAAGCATTTTATTAAAAACATAGTTTTTAATGAATATTTTATATTACTTGGAGACATCAAATATGAATTATCAAATTCAACTCAGCATCCCAATGATTATTCAACAATCAGAAAGAGGGGAACGAACATTAGACATTTATTCCCGCTTACTTGCAGAGCGAATTATATTTTTGCGAAATGAAGTTACAGACGAGACAGCAAACCTCATCGTTGCACAAATGCTATTTCTTGATGCTGAAGATCCAGAGCAAGATATCACATTGTATATTAACAGTCCTGGAGGTTCGGTGACAGCAGGAATGGCTATTTACGATGCTATGAATCAAATTCGTTCAGAAGTCTGTACTGTATGTATCGGTATTGCTGCTTCAATGGGATCATTCTTGCTTGCTGCTGGGAGTAAGGGTAAAAGATATGCTCTACCAAATGCTCGAATTATGATTCATCAACCATTAGGAGGCGTTCAGGGAAAAGCATCTGATATTGAAATTGCAGCCAAAGAAATTTTGTATTTCCGCCAATTAATTAACAAAATACTCGCTGCCAATACTGGTAAATCGCCAGAGCAAATTGAACTTGACTCTGAACGAGACTTTTTCATGAGTCCCGAAGAAGCAAAAGCTTACGGTTTAATTGACAGTATCATCTTGAAAACATCTGCATCTATTTAATCTGCAAACAATTCTAATATCCATAAATAGTAATGAAATGGAAACCAAAATGAAAATACTCATCATTGGTGGCACAAATTTTATTGGCCCTCCTGTAGTCCATCAACTGATTGCAATGGGTCATGAAGTGAGCGTATTTCATCGGGGAAAAACTACAACTAACTTACCACCAAATGTGCATGAAATTTTGGGCGATCGCTCCCATCTTTTGGAGATGAAAAGCAAGTTTAGGCAGCTTTTACCTCAAGTCGTGGTAGATATGATTGCCTATAACGAACAAGATGCACTAACTCTAACGAACACATTTGAGGATATTGCCCAGCGTGTTGTTGTAATCAGCAGTATAGATGTGTATCGTGCATACGATGTGCTTTGGGGTAAGGAATCTGATGTTGTGCCTGTACCACTTACCGAAGATTCGTCCCTGCGCCAACAACTTTATCCATACCGGGAAATGCCCTCTAGACCGATCGCTGTGCCAATTGATTATGAAAAGATTCTGGTGGAGCGGGTAGTGATGGCATCCAACTTACCTGGAACGATTATACGCTTGCCAATGGTATATGGTTCCAGAGATATCCGACATCGCCTGTATTCCTATCTTCAGCGGATGGATGATAACCGTCCTGCGATTGTTTTGGAAGACAGTATCGCTCGATGGCGTGGCTCTTACGGCTATGTAGAAAATGTAGCGTATGCGATCGCACTAGCAGCAATAAACGAACGCGCAACTGGTCGCATTTATCATGTCGCTGATGTAGAAGCACTTACGGAAGCTCAACGCATCACCAAAGTCGGGCAAATAGCAGGATGGCAGGGTAAAGTTGTTCTCGTACCCAAAAGCCAGTTACCATCAGAGTTGAAATTGCCTGGTAATACAGAGCAAGATTGGTTTGTAGACTCAACTCGTATTCGTCAAGAGTTGGGATACAAAGAAATTGTGCCGTTAGATCAAGCATTGCGACGAACTATTGATTGGCAACGGACTCATTCACCTCAAGAACCGCAGCAGTTTGCAGTACCGTGGTTGCTGGACTATGCAATAGAAGATGCGATTTTGTCTAAATTCCGTTGAACTTCATAGTTAGTAATGAATAGCTCTTTTCCTTTAGCTGCACCACTTTGTTTGTAGTTATTCATGCCGTACTGTAATTCCCACTCTGAAATATTAGCCCATTGAAAATTTTCTAGAATTTGCGTTGAGTTGTCGTAGGTAATTAGCCAGCGATGATGACATTGTTGCAAAACTTCAGCAAATCTCTGATGTTCAAAATAAGTGTGCAAGTCACCATCTTTACCATATAATTTTGATTTTGTAGCACTAAAATATGGTGGATCTAAAAATAAAAATACATCTTTACCCTGTGATTTCAATAGATGGCTATAATCTAAATTCGTAATTTTGACGTTTTTTGATAAGATATTTTCTAACTTTTCAAGTCGTTCTATTGAAGAATCAGTAAATCTTTTATGGAAAGCTTCTTGAGAAAAACCACCTGATTCTACAGTTCCAGAAAAAGTAATTCTGTTGAGGACAAAAAAGCGGATTGCTCTTTCTAAATCAGATAATTTATTGACATCTACACTGGTCAATTCTAGAAACAATAATTTGCCATCTGTATACTTTACTTTAATATGGCGAATTTCTTTAACTAACTGAGCTAGATCGGATTGGGCAAATTTCCAGAATAAGAAGAGTTCGCGGTTTAAATCGTTAATCCAAATTTTGAGATCGGGAAACTTTTGTCTTAAATAAATGAATACAGAACCACCACCCACAAAAGGTTCTCGAAATTCTGAAAAGCTTTCTGGTAAATATTCAACTATTTGATTTATTGCTTTTGATTTACCACCAGGATATCGTAGAGGGCTTTTGAACATGATTGACAGAAATGTTTAATTTTTTTAAGAATATTTTATACTATGCTATTCAAAAAATCAAATTAAATTTTAATAATAAAAGTCTTCCTTAGAGGACTTTGCAGTGTATATGAGTAGAGGAGCTATTGTCCTAAAAATAAAGGGTGTCTCGGAGTCAGAATATGCTATTAATTAACATTGCTAATTAATATCTTTCCAAGGAATTTCGCCGAAAAAATTATGACTAGCCTGCAATATTTTGATAATCTCTTCAATACGGTCTTTTGATTCTATCGTAGGTGAAGTTATCTCACGTAAGTGTTCAATATATTTCTTCCAGTCTGCCTCTACTGCGTTAGCACCTTTTTCAAAACTCTTAATTGTATCTCGTTAAAACTGATCAATTCCATCTGCGAACTTATCACTTACACGCTGTTCTTCAAAATATTTAACGATTTGCTTTGCTAAACGCTTCTGCCAAGATTCTCCAAATAATCCCCACACAGCGAAAGCTAATGCAGCAACTAAACCTACACCTAGCACTATTGGGCCACCAATAGCTGCTACGAAAGAAATTAACGTAGCAGTGCCACCACCAATACTAATGCCAAGTGCAGACAAAAGACTAACTAACTTAGCTACTAGGATATAACCGCCAAGATTTCCTAGTGCTGCTGCCCAAGCAGATAAAGCACCAATGCTAGTTAGTCCTGTAAGTCTGCCTATAAAAGCTCCTTTAGCATCAAAGGGTATCTCAATGGATATATCTAAATTTGGTAGTTTAAGTAAAGCCTCTTGGTATGAGCCGAGGAAAGCTTCAATTGAAGGTGTTAATTTATCAGAATTTAGTTTGATTATCTGTTCTGCCTCATGTTGAATTTTCTCAACTAGATAACCAGCAAGACCTTCCTTCGCCTCTTTTTTGTCATCGTACAGATTGCGGATAATTTTTTCGACAGCATCAACAGTTAAAAGTTGCTCTGTATATCTTTGAAAGGAAATTCTGCTATTTCGTTGTAACTCACGGATACTTTGGTTTACCTTGTCGCGTTTCTGCTGAGTTTCTTGTTTACGAGTTGCTTCATTCTCTTCGAGTACTTGTAGTTGCTTACGCTGTGAATCTATATCAGCAAGAGTTTTTGTTCTTGGTCATCTAAAAGTAGTAAATCAATGATTTGATTACCTTTTTCATCTTTTAGCCAAAAATTTGAGTTTATGTTGCATTTTCGTAAAAACCTGTTACATTACTTTACAGGCAGTTATAACTGTTACAACATAAAAGCTCGGAGTATTATTTATGGCAGACGTTAAGAAGACTACGCCTTCGGTTTCAGAAGATCCTAATGCTTTGCGCTGGGGCTTCACTCCTCAGAGCGAAAACTGGAACGGTCGTTTTGCAATGATTGGTTTTTTATCTGCTGTTGCGCTTGAAGTGTTTTCTGGTCAAGGTATTTTACACTTCTGGGGCATTCTCTAAATTTAAACGTTTTTACCTTCATTAGATTATGAGGCAAGGCGGGGATTTGTAAAATTGTCTGCCTTGCCTCATAATCTCAAGAATTAGAAAAGTTGCTAGCAGCTAGCGTGATGAGCGAAATATTACACGACCTGGAGATTCTTCTTGATTAATTCGCGCATATACCCGAAGACAAGTTAAGACTTCGCCAGGAATACCACCACAGTCTAGTTGTAAGTCATCCTTGGATAAAGCACAGATATCTGCATAAAGTCCCGATAATTGGCGAATTCGCACTTCATTACCTGCATTAATAGCTTCATCAGCGACTTTCTTCAGGATGCGCCGTGATTCATGTTGTAGCTTTCCCCACCAAGAATAGCGTTCAGCAGGTGGTACAAAAATTAGGGAATGTATAGCCTCGTCCATGTCAATCCAGGCACGGAGAATTGATAGGGGATCAGTGTTTTTCTCTGCTTTTTGGGTGCGTTGGAAGCGATCGCTTAAAGCATCAATATATTGATCGCGCTGTTCTGGTTTGGAGTGCAAGGAAATGACATCGAAGCTAAAAACGCTCTTTAAAGCATGATGTAAATCTGGGTCTATTTCGATAAAATTCATATATAAAAATAGGAATGCTGCTGGTAAATCAGATGCATTCCCTTGAGTACTTAGGGAATTTGAAAGTGCTTCTTGATACAAAGATAATCCCTGAGTTTGAACAGTACCACTAAGTCCAGGGTAGATAATTTCGTCGCGGATAAAGGGAAGCTGAAAGAGGTTAGAATTATCTGCGATCGCACCAACTTCTTGAGCTAAATCCAAGGTGCGCTGTTGCCAAGATGCAGCTAAATCCTCTGGGACTCGCAACAGTTTGCGTTGAATCTCATTCCACAAGTCTGAGTCTGTTTGGCTTTGCAGTTGAGAATTACCCAAATAATAATTAAGTTCTGAGTCAGAATTAAAAGCTTCTCGAAGGTGATTTAGTTTTAACTCATCTTGTGTATCTTCCCAACCAGTATGTTGCTGTGGCGGTGCAGGTTGTAAGAGGTTATGAAGTTCTTGCAGCACATCATCACATATTTTAGATCCTGGATCTAGTGGTAATTCTGTGCGAGCCTGATTCAAAGTAGCCTCTAGTCCATACAAACTAAACCGCAGTAATTGGGCTAACTCTGAGTTTTCTATCTCTAATAATTGACGCAAGTGCTGCATGAATATCACCTCCAAATATTACCTGTATGTGATTGTTAGCGAATTAAACTTAGCAAACCTCTGCACCCGTTTTCGTTTAAAAATATTAATTTTTTCAACGCAGAGGTTTAATGCAAGAGTTAATGTATGCCACAAAAGGGATCGCGTTCTTTATCAACTTCATTAGGTTGTAACTCTAATTCAGCACGGTAAACACATCCTTCTTGGTTCAGGCATTCTTGATTTTGTGATGTCCAGTAAGGTACTTCACCAGCGTGCATCCTTAGAATACCTTGATCGTCGAGAGTTACACGATATTGGCAAGGATAATCTGTTGTCACATCTGGTTTGCTGAGTGCGCCAATTCTTATCCATTTTTTGCTGTTGGTCTCGGCATCTGTTTGATAAACATAGAAGGTGTGCTGGCCAGTTTGTGGGAATGGAGGTAAGGGATTACTAATTAACCCAATTCCTGGTTGCGTCACACCATCGCGCAAATAGTGAAATTTGTGAAACCTTTTACTACCATCATTTCCGACTTCAAACACAAGATGATAGGCATCTGGTTGATCGACAGTTGCTGACTCAATAACATTGACAGCAATATCGCCATCGTTTAAGTCTTTATTGAAGCCTTCCACAGCAATATTCCAGTTTAATTTACCATCAGTAAATAGCGCTGAAGTTTCTGAAACTACCGATTCTAAATCAATGCCAGAAATATCAATTAAATAATGGGGATTTCCTTGACAAAGTAATACGTTAAATTCTAGGGTTTGGTCAATCTCAAACTGGACTTTGATTTTTTTCAGAAACTCTGCTTCTTGCATCTCTAGTTGATTCATGAGGTTTTTGCCGTCAAAGCTTCCCCAAAGTCGTAAATCTCCTTCTTCGTAATCTTGACGATAGATAATATTAGTTAATTGTATGCCTTGCCAATGAGTACGAACTTTGGCGACAGTTTCCCAAGGCGCGAGTTGATAGAGTTCTTGTCCAGCTTTGAATATAGTTAGTAAATCGTTGCTTTGGGTTTTGCGTTTGAAGTTGCAGGGCAAATAATAAAACAGGTTTTTGACATCAATTTCTAATTGGTTTGCTCCCTTACGCAGCAAGCTTTTAGACTCTTCTGGATCGAATCTCAATCTTCGTAGCTTTTCGGCATAGCAAGCCCCGGCGGAGGTAGCTAGCTTGGTAAATTCCAACACAAAGGTAATCCGTTCTGGATTCCAGACAAAATATGGAGATTTACTAAATTCTTGATAGATTTGGCGCTGCACTATGTCTAAATTACAAGTTTTTCCAGACAAAATTAACCAATCAACTTTTTGGGAATTCCAAGAATCTTTGGTGATATGATCGGGACGCAAACGACTTTCCATTAATCCTTTGGCAATTCCGATCGCTTCTTTAATTCCCGAAGCGGCGGCTCGTTCAAATTGTTGGTTGTCTAGGGTGATGCAGATGTTATTTGGATCTCTAACTTGCAGTTTAATGGCGCTTTGGGTAAGCAGTTCGGAAATTTGCTGCTCAGAAAGTGTGAAGGTTAATAGAGAATTCTCTGCTGGTGGCTTTTGCCCAAGTTTAAGTTTAGCTGCTTCTGCATGATCCCAGAGAATATAAAAAGATTGCAGACGTTGAGGTGCTTGTTGCCAACGAGTAGGCAATACTTTCTCGGCAGTATCTAGGGCATCTTTGTAAGCAATATCTCCTTCTGGATTCTCTCTATCCAGACATTTTAAAAGACTGCCAGTTTTGAATTTGCCTTGTTCTAAGAAGCGCTCGTTTAACTCGGAGTTAATTAAATCTTCTAGCTTTTCGTTTTCAATATCACCTGTTGTAACTGCTGTCAACAAAAAGTCTGCGATCGCAACTTTTAATAATCTAAAAATTCGCAGTGTAATTAACTCACCACCTAGCTGTAAATGACCAGATGAACCTAATAGTTTGGGGGTAAGTTTATAGTAACGTCCTCCTAAACCCCGGTCTTCATAATCAGCAAAAGCTGGGGTTTTATCTTCTAAAGTTAGTTCAATTAAGGCTAAGTCTGTAGTTCCGCCGCCAATATCCAAGACGAGGACATTTTGTGACCATTTGTTTCCTACTTGGCGACAACGAGTTTTGAATGACTCAATCCCAATGTTGAGATTACCGCCAAATTCTCGCCATAAAAAGAATATTGCCACAGAAACGGCTTCATCATAAGCAGTTTGCACATCATCGATCCCCAACTGCTCAACTAATTCCCTAACTTCCTTACGAACAACTGGTGGGGCGACTGTTGGGTAAGTGACAACTGCTGTTAAAAAATCTCCTTCAGAAAATCTGCGTCGTGCGTGTTGGCGGTAGTCTTCAGTTAACTCGATTAAATGCGCCCAAGCAGATTGTATTAACTGGTTAGCGGTAATTGTTTCTTCTTCACCATCCAAAATAATAGAAAACGATCGCTCCTGACCAAAATAACGTTTGGGTGAATGGTGAAACCTGCTGATAATTTCCTTTAAAGAACCGCTTGTACCTTGAGCGATCGCTTTTTTTCGATTATCTCTAGCTTCCCTACCCATCCGCAGTTTTAAATCCCCTAAGTGTGAAATTTCCGACTCGCTGGGAATTTCCGTGTCGCGGCGATCGATATCCAGCACAACTGGGATCAGATTTTGCGACTCTAGGGTAGGGACGCGGAACACCTCATGATAAATTTGGTAAAGTTTTTTGCTGACAGCCCGGCGGAATCTCTCGCTGTTTCCTAAAGAAAGTTCAATTTGGCGAATTGCTTCTAAAAATCGCTCTTTATTATCACCTTCAAATACTTCACTCAATCGGCTGGGTTCTATCTCCAAATTTTTGCTAATTTCTGTGATAAACTTTGCCCAATCATCAGTGCTAACATCTGGTAAAGCTACAGAGGCGGGAGAACTTAGCCATTGCGATAAGCGATCGCGCAACCGCATTTCTTGTTCTTTGGGTAAAATTTCTGCGATCGGTACTTCAATTGGATCGAAAAGTGTAACTGTGGAGTTCGATGTACCAAAATCTAAAGCAAACCATCCTGGAAATCTTTTTTGTTGTTTCTCGCTTGGTTCTTGATTGCTATATTTGTTGAGTTGAAAAGGGTTCATTATAGTATCACTTTCTGTTGTTTGTTTTATAGCTGGCTAAAAACTGTAATGTTGTATCATAAAATTACAAATTTAGAGAATCTTTGGTCTTGTACCACTGATTCTCTTTAGCACTGGTTTTTTTATTTAGCGCGATATCTACGTTGGGCTACGCTTCTCCCGGATTTCTCACCAAATTTATGAAACCCAAGTCCAGAGGCTGTAGGGGCGGGTTTACAAATATACTTCAATCATTCACAAATATCTTGTGAACCCGCCCCTACCGTTTTGTGAGAAATGCGGATTTTATATGAAAGGGCATAGGCGTAGCTCAAACTAGGCGATCGCTATGAAAATTGCAGCAGTTACTAAGTTGATGTTGAAGATTCTTGCTCATTTGCAAGTCTTAGTTGTTCGACTTGTTCGATAGTTAAATTAAGTAACCTAGCAACCTCTTCTATCGAAATACCATAAGCTAAGAACCGAGGTATAAGTTCAAGTTTTGCTTGTTCTCGTCCTTGTTTTAGTCCTTCTTCTCGTGCTTGTTTTAGTCCTTCTTGTCGTCCTTCTTCTTTAGCTTCTCGATAAACCCTAGTTTCTTGTAACTTAATTTCAAACATCGCCTCTACCTCTTCACGACTTAAGTTGGCAAATTTATAAACTGCGATCGTTGTGATTATTCAGATGCAAGTCTTACTTGTTCGATAGTTAAATTAAGTAATTGGGCAACTTCTTCCATCGACATACCAAGAGCTAAGAACTGAGGTACAAGTTCAAGTTTTGCTTGTTCTCGTCCTCGTTGTAGTCCTAGTTCTAGTCCTTGTTGTCGCCCTAGTTCTAGTCCTTGTTCTAGTCCTTCTTCTCGTCCCTCTTGTTTCGCTTCTTGATAAACCCTAGTTTCTTCTAACTTAACTCCTAACATTGTCTCTACCTCTTCACGACTTAAGTTGGCAAATTTATAAACTGCGATCGTTGTGATTACATCTATTATCTCCTCCTTAGCTAAAACAGTTATCTGTTCTTGTTGCACCCGCTCAATTAAACGTTTCGCTTCTTGCACCATTTGAGTCTCTGAGGCAATAGTCAACTGCATCAAACTGATACCTACTTTTTGCTCATCAGGACTACCTAACTCATCTAAATAAATTCGTTGTACTTGGGAACTGTTCAGTAACGATCTATGAATAGTGGTGTTTTCCGGTTCCAAGCTGCGAGACTGTAAAATAATTACCCCGTACCAGTCATCGTAAAGCGACGGATTGCGATACATATACAGCATGGATTCTGAGAAAAACCTATGGTACAGTAACTCATCTCTTTGGAATTGTACCTCGGCAAAAAAGATCATCTGAGATGTTGCATCCGTTGGAGGTAAAAATACCCCATCAATCCGAAATGTTGGTTCTTTAACTTCAACTGATTCAAAACGATAGCTAGCAGCTTCGGCTGGTGGCTGTTCTACTAACTCAAAAAACAATCCGGGGACACGCTTGAAAATTGTATAAAAAATCGCATCACGTCTCACAAATACATCCTCATATCCGTATCCGATCGCGTCATCTCAAATCCAAATCATCTGAGTGAGAAACTGCGGCGATTTCGGAAATAATCTGCAACCAAGTAGGAATTTGGATCTCAGATGGCAATTCCCCAGCTGCCAAATATCTCAACAAATTTTCTTTCTTTGAAAGGTTTTGCAGACTCGGAATAATTTGATCCAAAATACCTTCTAGTTCGGAATTAATTTGCTGATTAACTTCGCTAACATACTGCACAAGATGCAGGCTGGCGCTAGCAGTAATTTCATCTCGCAGTCGCAGTACTAAAAGTTGGTGATTGCTCGATCTGGGTAAGCCTTGGCTTTTCTCTGGTGCCCAATCAAATATTTGACCAACGTTGTGTTTATCGTCTTGACGTGCTAGAGGGAAAATAATTTCGGGTGCAACGGTTTTGTCTTTACTACTGATTTCAGCGATAATTGCTTCTTTCCATTCGTTAGGGTCGCATCCAAGTAATAATTTGTAAAATAGATCGGCATCTTCAAAACCAAATTTTTCTTCGATTTCTTGTTCCATTTCTGGGTGGAAAAATGCCTGCAATTGTTCGCGTTCTGGGGCGATATAATTTGATAATTGGTTTAACAAATCTACCACGGCTTGATGGATGCGATCGCGGGCAAAATCTTCTACTTCTTTAACAGTTTTCTCAAATACTGGATAAAAATCATCGCTCTTAGTCGGAAGGGAAGTATTTACGCGGTTTCCCCGATCGAATAATTTCCCGGCTGCACCTTTAGATTCTGCCAGAGCGATCGCTCCATTATTGGCTTTGTTGAAGAGTAAAGTCCATTGGTTCCAATTGAGTATTCTAAAGGTGAGTTCGTCTTTTACTATATCGCTGACAACAACACCGCGCCGATCTTTAAGTGGTTCTTTCCCGATATCTTTTTGAAAATTTCTATAGATTTTATCTAAGCTTTCGACCACAAAACGTAATTCGATAAAAGCAGGACTATCGCCTGTAGGGATACCTTGCTCGTGAATTTCATCTATGATGTCTTTCAAGTGATCTTGTTGCTGACTCACCACATCAGCAGCTCTTTTAGTATCTTCATGCAGTTGCTTCAAACCATGACTAGCTACGTGAGTTTGAATCAATTCCCGCAGCTTACTAAGTCCTCCATCTTGACCAAAGTAACCCAACTGTCTGCCCAAATAGCTACGGGTGTCAGATTCTAGCAGATGTTTACTTAAGCGCTCCCATTTATTTTGTAGCCGTTTAGACCGATCTAGGTAATCAGGATAGTCTAAGTTAGCTAAAAACTCTGGTGAACCGACTTTCACGGTACTAGAACGTTTTGCCAATTCAGCTAATCCCAACAGTGGCGACAGTAAAACGATGCGGTCTTTTTGGGTTGTAAACGCTTGTGAACCATCAATAGTCGTATGCAGAACTTTGAGTTTTTGGAGAACCGTTTCTTCCTGCAAATATGAGCCATCTTCAATCAATTGGTCAAGTTCTCTTTCGCCACCCTCGCTATCTAGAGGTAGTTGATCGAAGCGACCCACACCGACGAGAATTAAATCTTTCAGGTCTTGTCCCGGTCGCTGCTGCTGCATCATGGTGAAGATTTTATTGGCGCGATCGCTCCCAGGAGATTTACCATTTAGCAATACCAAAATTGTTTGTACTTCTGCTAATTCCCGCAGTGACAAAAAGGTATCTCTAGCCCCCGAATTAGCAGCCCCCAATCCCGGAAAGTCGATGAGAATAAATTTAGCTGCGTCTGCAAAATCCCAAATTTCCCGTGAGATTTTTACATCGATATCTACGCGGCGGATCAGTGGGAAGCTGTTTTGCAATAACTTTGTTGGTAGCCTCTGGGGTGGACTTGGTAATCGGATATGCGCTGGAGGTAGATCCTCAAATTTCAGAGTTTGGATTGCCATTGGCTGTTCGACTAACTGTAGCCCCTGACGAGCGGTGGTAGCATCAATCTGGTAGTGCCCACCACACATAACCTCCCCATAAGCTTGATAAGCCCGCAGGAATAATACCAACTCCCTCAGTAAATAACGTAGCTCTAAATTGTTACTGCTATTCCATGCTTCTTCACACCAGCTAATAATATCTGTGCCAGAGTTTAGTTTCGATACTGGTATCGGAGGAAGCCCTGCTGCTGTTGTCCGTTTATTGGCTTCTCCTAGCATGAAGCGTAGACACTCATGTACTCCCTCATGAGAAAGATACTCTACTGTAAAATTACTTAATTGCGTCGTTGCAAAATCGTCTTGCGGAATAATGTGTATGGCGGTCACATTACCTGTAGTGGGGTTTTCACTGACTGGCAAAGCATCTGCATATCCAATTAGACTTCCTAAAAGTAAGGTTTTTCCACTACTAAATTCTCCCATCACACCAATTTTGACAGGCGAAGTTGCCAGGTCTACAGTTTTCTGGGCAGCTGATCGCAAACGAAGAAGACAGTCATCAAGACTAGCTGGAACCCAATCTTCTTGTTTAGAAGGGTACTGGGGCACAGAATCTATCTTTCGGAGGATGAATTCGCCGTACTCCTTAAAACGGCCCAGTTTATCTGGTTCCATAAAGTAGTTTCCGCCTAACATTAATTTCTGTGAGCTTTATAACATATAAAATGCGATTGCTAGTCATTGTTGCAACCTGTTGATATCACATTTAGCATTTCTCTCATTTAACTTGCGATTTTGGGATGAAGCATTTTGCATAGTCAAGACAATTTTGAAACATTGGGTTTTGTTAGGAAAAATAAAAAAGAATACATTCTTCAAAATCAAGGTTTACGAATGAGTAAAGTTGGGTTTTATACCACTAAATTATTGAAGACCGCTTAGTAAAGATGTGGGTATTAAACCCTTTTATACACATGATTTAAGGAATAATAGTTTTAGATAATTTTTGCGTAAGTCCTTAAGATACAAGGTTTTTGGTGCTAACCCAAGGGTATTAGAATATAATTCACTACTACACAAGCCAAATCCGCCTAAGCAAAAATTTTTAAACCAACGGAGGTGGGTAAAGTCTTGTGTAGCCACGATTTATAGTCGTCAGGACTCGGGAGCATCCCAATTTGGCAAAAATAAAATAATCTGGGGATTCAATCAAGTGGTTATTCTGACTCTTGCTCAGATCCAGAACTAATGTCTAGCAGACAGTCATCAAGGGTATGAATTATTTTCTGTATTTCATCCATAACAGAACGTCTAAAAACATCAGCGTTTTTGGCTTATCTGAACTGTATTAAAATATAGCCACCATCCCGATTACGCTACTTTACGACGAGAATTGATTAGTTACAAGTTAATGCAACGAGAAAATGGGGTGTATTGCAATACTTCTCGGGTTTTGCACTTTTAACTCGGAATCGGGTTTGGGGAAAAGGTTACTGGGTTTGGGTTAAAGGTTTTTTCTTTTCCCTTTCCCATTCCCCTTAACCCCTTAACCGAGAAGTATTGGGGTGTATTGGTAATTACAGTATAGGAGATGAATGGCGGACTAACAGGTATAGATTTTTACCAACTAAGAAGACCTCTCCTTAGTTGTACTAAGTGATAGAGGTCTTTAGAGTTACAAGTGGTATGTTGTGATTTTAATTGAATTATTACCCCCCTTAATCCCCCCGATATATTGGGGGAAAATAAGAAAATCCGGTTCCCTCACGCCACATGCTTCTCCCTTGGCGCTAGCCTCTCCCTTTGGGAGAAGGGGAGACGCTGCGCGAACAAGTCGGGCGTTGCCCGCCCAACGCAGTGGCTCCCCAATATATCGGGGAGGGTTAGGGTGGGGTAAAAAATATTTGATACATCAATCATGACTTTTCAAACATCCTCTTAAGCTCAAGAGTGTCAAATCAGCCTATAACTGTTCTCTTACGCTTGAAGATGATCCCTAAACCGCCCACTAACAGTGCGCCCATAATAGTAGAGGATTCGGGAACAACTTTAACCGTTGCTGCTATAACTTTAAAATCTGGCCCATTGTCGTTAGGAATACCAGGAATAAGCCCATTATTGTTAGAGCTAGTTAATCGCAGTGTTTGGGTAGTGATTCCATCTAAACTAATGCCTATGGAGCCAATATTGAAAGGCCCATTGTTAAGGATGGGGAAGACCTGAGTACTGATGTTATAACCGGCTTTGGTGTAGTTTTGCCTCAGAATTTTGTAAGTCGCTATAACTTCATTATTTTCACCCAAAGCTTCCACCAATAAATCGCTATCGCCTGCAACTGGACCACCTGCTGTTCCACCACGCTCCCAAAACAGGAAGGTATTCACGGGATTGGCGAAGGAAACTTCAATGCTGGCTGTATCTGCATTTTCTCGCGTCACCAGAATGCTATTTAGATTTAAGTTTCCCAAACTGTCAACAATGTCTTGAGCATTTGGGTTTGGTTTTGAGGGTCCTTCCAGAAGCAGGTCGTCATCAGGAGTATTGGGGCCTCGTCCTGAATTCAGTACACCGAATACATTTCCATCTGGGAGAGTGTATGTATCATTTCGGAGAATCTCTCCTCCCGTGACAACTTCAAAGCTACTAATCGTTTTTCCATTAAATTCTACTGAATCCAACCGGATATCCCTTGTGGGATCATTGAGTAGACTAGATGTAGGGTCGTTAATCGGAGTAGCTGTGACATTAGTTTTAAACGAAAATGAGGTGAATGATGCTGCCTGAGCAGGTACTGTTAGTATTAGGGAAGCCACTGATATAGATGCAGCACTTGTTGTGATCGCTATTGTCTTTGCAAAGATATTTGTCATTTGTATTTTCACCTTGGTAGACACCAAAAAACTTACCTGAGTGAATCAGATAGATTACTAGACAGAACAAAATTAGTTACACAGTCTCAAATGTGTGCAACCTCACCCCCGCTTCTGCAAAGAGCGAATTATCAGACTTTTTTACACTTCGGACAATTAACCCTTCAGTTTTTGAAAGTCTTTAATCAGATTTATGATTCTTTACTACTAAATTTTCGTCAATTTACCGTAGTTTAGTAGAACTATCCCATAGCTTTTTGTCTGTGTCAATTGGTAAAAAAAGTTTTTATAACTTTTGTGTGGGTGATCCTTTCAGCCAAAATGCTGTTATTAGATACAATATCTTAGGCAATTTACGAGGGTTCAACGCCCGTAGAAATGTGATGAATACGTCCTAAAGAAGTAACCTTGGCAAAATCTGGGTTAATAAAATAGGCTCAGGCATTTCAGGAAGCATTTTTAAAATTTCACGGACATATCGAAAACTACGATAGGGAGCCTTAAGATCGATAATGCCGGAGTCGGGATTGTGTTGACGAAAATCTAAGAGTTGATGATGGGATAAACTGACCATAAAAAATGCGTGTTTTAGCAGCATTAGTCACCGTAGTTTGACTGAGGTTCGTAAAGTTTTACAATCCCCAGAACTGCTTGGCATCTCAAAAATTAAACTCGATTTGGAAGCGTAAACGCCTCACAGAGAATCATATAGTTTTAGTGAAGCTAAATCAGGTTTTTCAGCAAGGAAATTACATAGCTAAGATGAATTTATTAGTGATTTTAAGAAGAAACAAAGTCAAACAACCTTTCTGACCTATAGATAGTTTAAATTTCACCAAAAATGCTGAAGTTAATCTTAATGATAACTTTAGTATTTTTTCAATTTATTTACAGTAAAAGAGGAATTGCTGCATATATAAAAATAAATAAAGTATTAAGATCGTTAGCAGGTTGGCATAAACAACATTATATCCATGTATTAAGAAATTGTATTTTCAGTATATTACCTTAATAATTTAGGCAGAGCAGGCAGGCAAAAGTGTTTTCAAAAAAGGTGCAGAGCTACGTTAAACAAATCATAGTTGAAGAGGAAGAAATACAACAGGATGAAAAAGTATTTTGCCAGCAGGCGGATATTGCTCCTCTGATGATTTGGATGTCTGGATGCAATGCACTTTATTGTTACTTCAATTCTAATTGGCTGAAATTTACTGGAACACATCTCACAAAAGCCGCGTCTGCATCTGCGCGAGAAGAGGAAATAGGCAATATTTGGACTGGCAGCGTCCATCCAGAAGATAGACAGCGATGCGAAGATATATACCTGAAAGCATTTGCGATGCATGATTCCTTTCAGAGGCAATATCGCCTGCGTCGGGCTGATGGTGAATATCGCTGGATTTTAGATACAGCCGCGCCACGATTTGCAGCAGATGGTAGCTTTGTTGGTTACATCGGTTATTGTATCGATCTAACAGAAGTGCCGATAGGGATAAGTCAACCTTCCCTAGCAGAAAGCTGCTCGCTACCTACAAATTTTTCTTGTCGCTTACGTAAAATTACAGAAAAAGAACGGGCAACAGAATTAGCAAAAGCATTAGAGCAACTGCAAGCTGAAATTAGCAAACGCCAAGCAGTTGAAGCACAGTTACACCAAAAAAAATCAGAACTTGCAACGATTTTACAAGTGCTTCCTGATTCATACTTTCGTCTTGATGCTGATGGAAGTATTCTGGATTACAAGCAAGGATTGATGGAGAGTCTGGATATTCCACTAAGGGAGTGTCAGGGCAAGAGTTTGCGAGAATGCTTACCGACTGCTGTAGGCGATCGCTTCCATCAAGCAATAAATCAAGTACTTGAAACTCAATATGAAGTCAGTTTTGAATATACCTTACCGCAATCAGGAGAAAACAATAATTTTGAAGCTAGGTTATTACCATTACCAGACCAGCAAATCATAGTTCTTGTCCGCGACACCAGCGACAACATCCAAGCAGCCTTAATAGAAAGTGATGCCAAGTTCCGCAGCATTATAGAAAACGCTAACAACGTTATTTTTGCGCTGACACTTGAAGGAATATTTTCCTACGTTTCTCCTAACTGGACTGAGATTTTTGGGCATGAGGTTGCAGAGGTTGAAGGCAAATCTTTTATTCCCTTTATACATCCTGACGATGTGCATATCTGTGCCGATTATTTCCAAAGAATTTTGACAACAGGCAAGAAACAAAAAGCAATTGAATATCGAGTTAAACACAAAAATGGTAGTTGGCGATGGCATACAAGCAACTCATCTGCTATTAAAGACGCTAATGGCAATGTTTTGTACTTCGTTGGTATTTGCTATGACACTACCGATCGTAAAGAAGCAGAAGTAGCTTTAGCAGAACGAGCGCATTTAGCAAATTTTCGTGCCGATGTAGACGCGGCTCTTACCCAGAGTGACAGCTTACAGAATATGATGCGCCGCTGCACTGACGCCTTAGTTGAACATCTTGATGCAGCCTTTGCTCGCATCTGGACGCTGAACAAACAAGACAATGTATTGGAGTTACAAGTCAGTTCTGGGATGTACACCCATATCAATGGGCCCCATAAATGTGTGCCAGTCGGTCAATTCAAAATTGGTTTGATTGCCAAAGAGGGCAAACCCCACTTAACTAATTCTGTGCAGACAGATCCCCGCGTGGGTAACAAAGAGTGGGCACAGCAAGAGGGTATGGTCGCCTTCGCTGGCTATCCCTTAATTGTTGAAGATGAAACTGTAGGGGTGATAGCCATGTTTGCCCGCCAAACAGTAACAGAATCAACTTTCAAAGCATTGGAATTTGCCGCTCAAGAGATTGCCATTGGTATCAAGCGCAAACAAGCAGAAATTGCACTCAGAGAAAGCGCCCAACGAGAAGCACTACTCAATCGTCTTTCTAATCAGATTCGAGCTTCTTTGGATCTCAATCACATTCTGGAAACCGCAGTGCAGGAGATTCATAACTTATTCCAGATCGATCGCTGCGTCTTCTTTTGGTATCGGCAAGATGCTGATGTACCCTACTGGGAAAAAGTATATGAGGCGAAAAATTTCTTTTTACCCTGCCTGCTTAACGACCAAGAAGCAACTAATGGAGAAATCGAACTAATCGCAGCCAAAACCTTGAACGGAGAAATCATCTGCATTAATGATGCTGAGACTGTGGACGATTTCATAGCACGACAGTTTTTGCAGGATTTTGGTTTTACTGCCTTTATGTCGCTACCCGTACACACCCAATCTGGTGAAATTGGTGCATTTAGCTGTGGTTATTGTAGTGGCTTTCGCCCTTGGCTGAACAACGAAGTAGAATTACTACAAGCAGTTACAGTTCAACTAGCGATCGCCATTGACCAAGCTAAACTTTACACCCAAAGTCGTATCACCGCCCAAACTGCTCAAGACAAAGCCCAGCAACTAGAAGCGGCGTTGCTAGAACTTCAACAAACTCAAACGCAACTGATTCAAACTGAAAAAATGTCCAGTTTAGGACAATTGGTTGCAGGTATTGCCCACGAAATCAATAATCCCGTTAATTTCATCTACGGCAATATTAGCCACACCCGTGAATATACTAAGAATT
Organism: Nostoc sp. NMS9; assembly: GCF_017114995.1. Taxonomy (GTDB): domain Bacteria; phylum Cyanobacteriota; class Cyanobacteriia; order Cyanobacteriales; family Nostocaceae; genus Nostoc. Next base: position 121,090 of record NZ_JABXKL010000085.1, read on the forward strand.
TGCTGCACTTAGTAGAACTTTATCAACAAAACTACTACCCACCAACACCAGAAATTGATCAACAAATCTATGACATTGATTTAGACTTTCTCAAACAAGATTTACCTAAAATCCTGGAGTCTATGAAAATGGGAGCCGAACGCATTCGGCAGATTGTCCTGTCTTTACGCAATTTTTCTCGCCTTGATGAAGACGGTATCAAGGCAGTGGATATTCATGAAGGGATGGATAGCACCTTGCTACTGTTGCAAAATCGCCTAAAAGCTAAACCGGGACATCCCGAAATCCAAGTAATCCGCGACTACGGCGATTTACCACCAGTAGTGTGTCATGCTGGACAGATGAATCAGGTGTTTATGAATCTGTTGACAAATGCGATCGATGTCTTGGAAGAGTCATACCCTGCGGGAAGGCGAAGCGCCTATGTGAATAGTCATACCCTGCGGGAAGGCGAAGCGCCTATGTCATTAGTAAATAACACTGAACAAAGGACAAATGAACGGCAGTTGCTTCTCCTGTCGGAGACGCTGCGCGAACAAGCCGGGAAACCCGTCCAAGGCACTGCCTCCCAAGGACAAATGACTTTTCCACAAATTCGCATTCACACCCTCATTCAAGAAGACCATGTAATCATTAGAATTGCTGACAATGGCCCCGGCATGACTGAGAAAGTACGCAAACGCCTATTTGACCCCTTCTTCACGACAAAACCTGTGGGTAAAGGCACGGGTATGGGATTATCAATTAGCTACCAAATTATAGTCCAAAAACACGGTGGAAAGATCCAGTGTATTTCAGCACCAGAAGAAGGTGCCGAGTTTGTTGTGATGATTCCACTAAAGCAAGAACCCTCAACGTAGATATCACACAATTATCACACAATAGGGATATGAGTGAAAAAAAGGTAGAGACGTAGCAGTGCTACGTCTCTAGAAGGGTTCTGGATAACGCATATTTAATTTCTGGAGATGTGTAATCTTAATCTAAGCTTAATCAAAAGTTAACCTAATAGTTGTTAACTTAGATCAACTCACTTTTTGCTGCAACATTTGAACCCCCTCAATAACCTAAAATTTACAGGAATTGGGGGGATTATTTCTTCAAGTATAAGGAATTAGGTTTGAAAAAAGTTGTAATGGTAGTACTATCTTTGCGTGGGCGTAGCCAACCCAGATAAAGTACACAATGAACTGCACCTACGCACCTGACAAAAAAAATCCCTGAGTACAAATAAAATAGAAGGCTGGGATGATACAACCCCAAAGTCAAAATAGTATCACCTACACACGCGTTATCCACCTAAGTCATGTAATTGACATAGATATTCCCCAATGGTCTGGAGATCCCACAGTAGAATTTGAAACTGTGGCTGAACTAAATAATGATGGCTATTACCTGCGGCGTTTTTCTTTGGGGGAACATAGTGCTACCCATATCAACGCCCCTAACAGTTTTCATAGTTCTGCTGTGGGAATTGACCAATACCCAGCCCAGTCTTTGGTTGTACCTGCGGTGGTTATAAATGTTTGCCAAGCTACAGCAGTTAATCCTGATTATGCCCTGACTGTTGCTGATGTTTTGGCTTGGGAAGCAGAATACGGTAAAATTTCTGGTGGCTGCGTAGTTATACTGAATACTGGTTGGCAGAAAAAGTGGTTGGATAAAAGTGCATTCCTCAATCATGATGCTCAAGGGACTCCCCACTTTCCCGGATTTGGTAGCAATGCGACTCAATTTTTATTGGATGAACGGCAAATAGTTGGGGTAGGAATTGATACTCATGGTGTAGACCCCGGACAGGATAACAGTTTTACGATTAACCGCTTAGTTTTAGAACAACCGCGCATTGTGTTAGAGAATCTGACAAATTTGGATCAATTGCCACCTAAAGGTACTACTCTAGCGATCGCAGTTCTTAGATTACGTGGTGGTTCTGGTTCTCCTGTGGGGGTATTGGCGTTAGTGCCTTAAGGCAAAGAATTCAGGAGTCAGAATTCAGAATTGATACTTAGTAATGATAAGCAGGGCAATGAAATGGCGTAAGTCGTTCAGAAAATACTGCTCCAAGCTAAAAGAATTGCACTGTAAAGGCTAACTTGACGATAACGTAGAAAGCAAGCAAACTTAGTACACAAATTCCACTAGATTATCAGCCGGAGGTCTTTGTGATGATAACTCCGCTATCTTGCCGCAATTATATAGACGGTCAATGGTTGAGTGCTGTAGGAGAAGCAACCCTAGAAAGTCGCAACCCTGCCGACAAAACCGAAGTCGTTGCCACATTTCCCCGTTCTCAAGTTAAAGATGTAGATACAGCGGTAGCTGCCGCCCGTAAAGCCTACCACAGTTGGCGCAAAGTCCCGGCCCCTGCCAGGGCAGAATACATCTTTCGCGTTGGGGAAATATTACTCCAGCATAAAGAAGAACTTGCCCAGTTAATCAGTCGAGAAATGGGTAAACCCTTGACGGAAGCTAGGGGAGATGTCCAAGAAGGTATTGACTGCGCCTTTTACTGTTCTGGCGAAGGAAGGCGACTATTTGGGCAAACTACACCCTCGGAAATGTCCAATAAATTTGCCATGACTGTGCGGATGCCTATTGGAGTCTGTGCCTTAATTACTCCTTGGAATTTCCCGGTAGCAATTCCTTGCTGGAAAGCTATGCCAGCCTTGGTGTGTGGCAATACAGTCATCCTCAAACCTGCTGAAGATACTTCCGCCTGTGCAACTAAATTGATTGAAATTTTTCAACAAGCAGGTTTACCACCAGGAGTAATTAACCTGGTGCATGGTGTGGGAGAGGAGGCGGGGAAAGCTTTAGTTGAGCATCCCAATGTAGATTTAGTATCGTTTACCGGTTCTTCAGAAACAGGTGCTTTTGTCGGCGCGACTTGCGGACGCACTCACAAACGTGTCTGTTTGGAAATGGGTGGTAAAAACGCTCAAGTGGTAATGGAAGATGCCGATTTAGAACTTGCTCTCGATGGTGCAGTGTGGGGAGCTTTTGGGACAACTGGGCAACGATGTACGGCTACTAGTCGGCTGATTTTGCATCGTGATATCAAGGAAAAATTTACCGCTATGCTTTATGAGCGTACCAGTAAATTACGCTTGGGTGCTGGCACTGATCCAAATACAGATATTGGCCCGATAGTCAATGAAAAGCAACTCCAACAAGTGAGGAAGTATTTGGATATCGCTCGTGAGGAAGGAGCAAAGGTTTTAATTGGTGGAGAAATTGCCAGTGAAGGCTCATTGAAAAACGGTTACTTTTTTCAACCAACTATTTTGGATGATGTAACTTCTGATATGCGAGTTGCCCGTGAAGAGATATTTGGACCAGTGGTGGCATTAATTGAGGTTAGCTCCTTTGAGGAGGCGATCGCAATTCTCAACGATAGCAATTATGGTCTTTCTTCTTCAGTTTACACCCGCGATATCAATCGGGCTTTTACTGCCATGCGCGACATCGAAGCAGGTATCACCTATATTAACGGCCCGACTATTGGCGCAGAGGTACACTTGCCATTTGGTGGTGTGAAACAAACCGGTAACGGACACCGTGAAGCTGGAACTACTGCTTTGGATGTTTTCACAGAATGGAAGAGTGTCTATGTTGATTTCTCTGAAAGTTTGCAACGCGCTCAGATAGATAACCGCAGTTAATTATCTGCAAATAGACTTGGGTTAAGGCTTGATTATCCCTAACCCTCCTTAAATTTCAATCCACTCTGCTACTTTAAACATATGGCAGCAGTTGAAATGATGTTTGATTTTCTGTTTGATGTATGTGAAGAATTATCTCCACATTTTCAAATCATCATTATGGAACACGCAAACCTCGGTAATAATGAAAGATTTCAAAATGCTTTAGTAGAAGAACCTTGGACTGATGAAAGGGCATTAGTAGCTGAAAATTGGTTATATAGAGGTTGAACTTAATAACTTCCCAAGGGAGAGCGGTTCAACTCATCTTTGTAAAATTTCCAATTAGACATCTCCGAAAACAGTCAAAACTGCTTTGTGACTAGCTTACAAGGCGCATT
>NZ_JABXKL010000067.1 GCF_017114995.1 Nostoc sp. NMS9
TAGCCTACATCTAGACTGGGTTTTACCTTCTTACCTTTAACCCGAACTCAGGTTAGATTAGCAAATTTTTTGCTAATCTAGCAAACCTAAATTATTTACAGGAAGTCTAATCTTCTGGCTCAATTCCCGCCGCCCGCAATTGTGCTGCTAGTCGTTCAGCACGTTGGCGTTCTTGTTCAGCGCGTTCGCGTTCCTGTTCGGCGCGTTCGCGTTCCTGTTGGGCTAACTCAGAACCCCAAGGTAAAAGGTTTCCTTGTTCATCCCACCACCGTAACCACTTTCCTGGGCGATTTTCACGAGTACCTTGCCACATTCCAAGGTAAAGATTCATTTCTGCTATCCAGTAGCGTTTATTTTCATCAGGCTCTTGCAAAATGTACTGTTCTGTGTTTTTTAAGCGATACATCTCGAAACTACCGCTATCTGGCTCAAAGATAATCTAGTTTGGCACTTTTAAAATGCGCTCGTAGAAAAACCATTTTCCTGGGGGATATGTCGCTTTGATAGAATACTCTGTCTCCTGTGTATCGGAAATAAATTCCATCACAATTACTGGTATTTCTCCTTGTAGCTGGGGAGTGTAACTGCGTTTTACCTCTTCGCGTTCAACACGAATATTAGGTATGTATGCCCAATCAGGAGCTTTGATGACCATTCTGCCATTCAAGGTGGCACAAATACCGTAATTGGTTGGAGTTAAGGCATTAACTGAAATTTTTCCGGATAATTGTAGACTTTCTGTAAGTGCAGCAGCTAAGGCTGGTTGATTGATGTTGTCCACTGGATCATCCGGGAGTTTGTAATCATCGGGTAGTTTTTCCCAAGTGATTTGGTAGTCTTGGGTGAGGGCTGTCATGATCGGTTTTCCTTTGGTGTGTAAAAAGGATTAGGGACTGTTTTCCTAATACCTAGTCCCGAAGCGGCTATGGTTACTCATCTTCATCGGGTTCTAAATCGTCTGCTGTCAATTCCTGATGCGGGATTGCGGCGATAATCGCATCTATGACTTTAGATACTGGTAATATCTCAATATTCAAGTCGGGAAATTTTGTCCCTTTGGGCACGATCGCTCGTTTAAATCCCAACTTAGCAGCTTCTTTCAACCGCAGTTCCATTTGGGAAACCGATCGCACTTGTCCACCTAGCCCAACTTCACCGATTAATACTGTACCGGGATCGACGATGCGATCGCGGAAACTAGCTACGATCGCGATCGCTATTCCCAAATCTACCGCCGGTTCTTCCACATTCAACCCACCCGCAGAGGCAACGTAGGAATCTAACTTTGACATAGGAATTCCCACTCGTTTTTCTAAGACGGCGAGAATTTGCACTAGACGGTTGTAGTCTACGCCAGTTCCAGCCCGCCGAGGGGAAGGGTAGCTGGTAGGACTCACTAAAGCCTGCAATTCTACAACAATCGGGCGAGTGCCTTCGCAAGCAACGACAATGGCAGTACCGGGAGCAGGATCGTCACGGTTGCCTAAAAATAGCTCTGAGGGATTGGAGACTTCTCGCAATCCATCTGTCACCATTTCAAAGATACCGATTTCGTGAGTTGCGCCGAAGCGGTTTTTGACTGTCCGTAATAACCGATGGGAGGCAAAGCGATCGCCTTCAAAATACAACACTGTATCGACTAAATGTTCTAAAACTTTTGGCCCAGCGATCGCTCCTTCTTTGGTGACGTGTCCCACAATCAGCATAGTGACATCTTCATGCTTCGCCACCTTCATCAAGGCTGCGGTACATTCCCGTACCTGAGCTACTGAACCTGGTGCAGAAGTCAGCGCCGGAAAAAACACCGTTTGGATACTATCAATCACCGCCACATTTGGTTTAAGAGAATCTATTTCCCGTAAAATTTCTTCTAAATCTGTTTCTGGCAGTACATATAAATCAGCACCTATACTGTCAGGGTCTATGGGAAGTGCGGGATCTACTACTACTTCAATCTTCCCCTCACTAACTACACTTAGAGGTTTTGATACTCCTAAGCGGGAAGCTCGTAATTTTACCTGTTGTCCCGATTCTTCACCAGTTACGTAAAGGATGCGGTATTTCTGTGCTAATTGATTAGATACTTGCAACAATAAAGTCGATTTCCCAATACCTGGATCGCCACCAATCAGCACCATAGAGCCAGGGACAACCCCACCTCCAAGCACTCGATCTAATTCTCCATAACCAGACTCCCAACGGGCAATTTGGCGATCGGTAATTTGATCAAATGTTAAAGAGGCTCGCGCTTTAGCTGGCTTACCGTGAGATTTGCCATTGCCTTGAGCTGATTGCCAACTACTCACTCCCCCCCGACTGGGTACATCTACTGAGGATTGAATAGAAATTTGTTCTTCTAGAGAATTGTAAGTGCCACAAGCTGGACACTTACCAAACCACTGGGGCGATTCTGCTCCACATTCATTACAAGTGAAAAAGGTTTTTGGCTTTGCCATTCTTAAATCTTATTAAATAATCTTAATATTTACTTAATTCTTGAAAAAAACTAAAAACTAATAATAGTGGTATTTAGAGCTTTTTCCAAATCAATTCATGGAATGATATCTTAATATTATGGTATTAAAAATTAATCATGTAAATTTTTAGTCAAGGAGCCTAGAGAAACTTGGAAAGCCATAAAGAAAAAATCTTGGTGGTAGACGACGAAGCCAGCATTCGCCGGATTTTGGAAACACGCCTTTCCATGATTGGCTACGATGTAGTGACAGCTGGCGACGGGGAAGAAGCTTTGGAAACTTTTCGCAAAACAGAGCCTGACCTGGTAGTTTTAGATGTAATGATGCCAAAGCTAGACGGCTATGGTGTATGTCAAGAATTACGAAAAGAATCAGATGTCCCCATTATTATGCTAACAGCCTTGGGTGATGTCGCCGATCGCATCACGGGATTAGAATTGGGTGCTGATGACTATGTAGTTAAACCATTTTCCCCCAAGGAGCTAGAAGCCCGGATTCGCTCTGTGCTAAGGCGAGTAGATAAAAACGGTGCTTCTGGAATTCCCAGTTCTGGGGTAATCCATGTCGCTAATATTAAAATCGATACGAATAAGCGACAAGTCTACAAAGGCGATGAGCGCATTCGATTGACGGGTATGGAGTTCAGCTTGTTAGAGTTGTTAGTCAGTCGCTCTGGAGAAGCTTTTTCTCGTTCGGAAATTTTGCAGGAAGTTTGGGGTTATACACCAGAACGTCATGTAGATACCCGCGTAGTAGATGTGCATATATCACGTTTGCGGGCAAAGTTGGAAGATGATCCTAGTAACCCAGAATTGATTCTCACCGCACGGGGTACTGGTTATCTTTTCCAGCGGATTATTGAACCAGGGGAGGAGTGAGGAAATGAGGGAGCAGGGGAGCAGGGGAGAATAATTAATAACCAATGCCCAATTCCCAATTTCTAATGACTAAACCTGATCCTAATCGAGTTTTGCGGCGTCTACCCATTGTTGTGGGTGGGCTAGGCGCTGTGCTTTTACTGATTAACCGTTTATTAACACCGGAATTAACCCAGTCTCAATCGCGTGGTGATGTAGTGGGCGTGATTTTGAGTGCGGTGTTAATTTTGACGGGTTTAATTTGGCAGCAAGTTCAGCCGCGATCGCCTGATATTGTAGAACTAATTGGAGAAGAAGGTTTTGTACTCGCAGCAGATTTACCAGAATCCGTAAAGACAGAGCTAGCCTGGGCATCTCATTTATTGTTGACTAACACAGTAACGCGATCGCTTGTGGTTTTTTATCAAGGTAAAGTTTTGTTGCGTCGCGGGATTCTGGGTACTAAATCTGAAGTTGTGCCAGGAGTAATCTTAAAACAGGTACTCGAAAAACAAAAACCGATTTATTTAGTTGCTCTAAAAATATATCCAGGTAGGCTTGAATTTGATTATTTACCAGAAAATACTCAAGGTGTAATTTGTCAACCTATTGACAACCAAGGTGCATTAATTTTGGGAGCAAATGCTCCTCGAAGTTACACCAAACAAGATGAAAACTGGATTGCGGGAATTGCTGATAAGTTAGCCGTTACTCTTAGTACTTAGGTTGTCAGCTAGTTTAGAAGTCAGCCAATTTTAGTGAGACAAGGGGCTTAAGCCCCTTGTTTAGGAGCAAGCTCGCAGCTAATCGGTATTAGCAAGTCATTGAATGTCATAAGCGTATTTTAAATTTAAAAATTAAATCTAAAATCTAAAACTTAAAATTCAATCACCAAGAAGTTAAAAAATTCCAACCTTCCTTTTCTTGCGGTGTATTTCCTTCTTTTTCTTCTAGTTCTTCCGGTGTCTTTAGATTTGTCTGTTGAATTAAATTATCATAAGCTCCTGAATCAACCCATTTCAATAACTCGCCAGCCCGCATAACTACCCAAGAAAGCCCAGATTCTGTATAGCTTAATATTTTGGTGACTTTATCCACACTATCAAAGTTATTGGATGCAAACTCACGGGCTTGGACAAGGAAATCTTCAATTACAGCACTAGTCAAGTACTCATCTGGTAAACCCGCGAGTTTCATCAGTGTAGTAGTTGCTACGTCAATATCCTGACAAGCAAGCATTGCAGCCCGATCAGCAGTGAACCTAGCCATCATCCGCCAATTATACAAACCTAGTTCCATTCCGCCAGCTACTAAGCCACCGACTCCTAGTGTGGTACTGCTCAACAAATTTTTCAACGTTGGCATAACAATTGCCATTTGGTGATAAACCATATGCTGACTTTTGATACGAGCGATTTCGTGTCCGAAAACGTAAAGCAACTCATCTACGTCAAGCCACTCCATTGCATCTAAATTGATACCGACAAGGGGTTTTTCTACGCCAACAATGTAGGTTTGAATGTGACCTGTGCCTCGAAATAGATACAATTCAGGAAGTGGAGCAACATCAAGAATTTGGCAGGTTTCTACAAATGCTTGATGTAATTCGGGAAAATTACGGGGCGAAATTCTGATTTCACTACCAAGGCTTTGCAGTCTAAGTAGGCGATCGATACCGTATTCGTTAATTTTTTTGAGTAGCAAGGAGACACCGGGCATATTTTGCAAAGAAGCCAAGGCTTTGCGATCGAAGGGGTGTTCGTATGCTTCCGAACTTAGTCCAGTTAATATTTTTCTCGTCATAGGTTTTGAGCTTTTAAATAGCAGTTTAGAAGCATTAGGCAAACTTGTACCACATTGTACTAGGCATTTTTCGCTATCTTACCCAGATAGAATAAACAGTAGGGGCGCCAGATGTGCATACGTGTCAACTTAAGCCTTGGCAAATGGAATTCGCGGCTACACAGGCAAAGTCCGCCTCTGCGGACTAACGGAAAATCAAAGTTTTTAAACCCACGGAGGTGGGTTTTGTTTGTGTAGACGCGGTTTCTAACCGCTCATTTCGCGTTAAGTTGACACCAATGGCAGATGTACGCCCCTATGAAAAAATTTGGAAGTTTACAATTGATCTATGCAAATTATTTATTGGCTATTAGTTGCTGTAATGGTTGTGGGTATTATTGGTGCTGTAGTTCCAGCCATTCCCGGTAGCAGCTTAATTTTAATTGCAATTATCATCTGGGGAATCGTTAGTAGTTCCTTTGCAGCTATCAAGCTTCCACTAATTGTGACAATTATAGTTTTACTGCTCAGTGTCGGAGTAGATTTTTTAGCTAGCTATGTGGGAGCAAAACAAGCTGGAGCTAGCAAGTGGGGGCAAATTGGCGCAATTGTTGGTTTGGTGGTAGGATTTTTGGGATTATTGCCAACTTTACCTTTTGGGGGGCCACTCTTAGGAATTTTACTAGGCCCGCTTTTGGGAGCAATTATTGGTGAGTATCTTTACCGACGTGAATTCAGGTTGGCGGTTAAAGCAGGTATAGGAATTGTAGTCGGGTCTTTGGTTGGAAATTTAATTCAAGGATTGTTAGCGATCGCTGCAGTTGTAGTTTTTGTTGTGACAACCTGGCCACAGGTATATGGCTCTTAACATTTGAAAAATCTCACAGATTTGAGAACAAAACAAATAGCTAGCAACTAGCTATTTGTTACAAACATTCAAAAAGACTATCTATAGTAAACAAATATAGCGGTTCCTCCCATTTATTCTATGAGAGGAACCGTTTCACTAAATATTTAGTAACTAGAAAGATTATAGATACAATTCATACTCCATTTATCTAAAACGTAGTTTAGCAGTAAATAGTTTAAAAACAGACAATTTTCCATCTAGTTACGTAAATAATTTTTCTTCAAGTTATAACTATTGCCAATAATTTAAACACTAAAGAGTCAGAGATATACGAAGCGCAGATATGTAATAAATTAAAACTTTATGAAGACGATTTACTAGTTGAAGATGTAATGAAGACCACTCAGTAAATATTGCCGATTCTAAGTCTATGTGATTCTATGGAGATAAGAAATACATCACACAAGTTTCGCTTTCACTGACAGTATTTTAAATAGATTACTGATAGTAAAAGTTAAGCAATCAATTTCTCTGTTCCATATTATTGTTAGGACTATCAAACGACCATGATTAGTTTAAAATCTAAATTAGTAAACGCGACTCTGGCTGCTACTTTTGCAATCCCCTTGGCTACTGCTGGGATGTTTACATCTGCTGGTTCTGCACAAGCAGCTATTATTGGAAGTGCCACTTTCGACGGAAATTTGATATTTCAGAATAAAACACAGAACACTCCAACGACTGAAGTACTCAAATTTGATAATCCAGCAGATGTATCGTTTGCAGATGGTATATTTAATGGTGTGACTAATGTTACGGTAGGTAACGCCGATCCTTACAGCTTAATATTAAATCAACTTTCAGTCCTAAGCTCTACATCAGCTTTGTACAAAGTTGATATGAGTTCAGTAGTTGATCCGTTCCTTACTTTTGATAATGGGATCAAGTTTAAGGCAACTAGTATATCTAATATTACTAGGAGAAGGCAAGAAACTAGTCCTGGTTCTGGGTCGTATACTACCAGTATAGATGCCTTTTCAGTTTTAGGAACCTTCTATAATGGTGTAAATGCTGTAGGCGATGGCTCGATTAATGCACTTCAGAAGAACACAAATAATACTCGTCCTGGGCGCTATGAGTTTCAAATAGATGCTATCTCACAATCCGTTCCTGAGCCAACAACAATACTAGGCTTGGGTGCAGTAGGTGCAGTCATGACTATGTCTCGCCGTCGCAAAACTCTGGCTAATTAATGAAAAATATCCAGCAGATAAATTGCTGAGAAAAAAGGTGGTAGAACAATTGTAAAGACTACCACCCTGTACAAAATCTATCCAATTATATCGGTTTTCAATGAAGTGTTATAGGTTTTGGTTCGTAGTAATTTAGCGATTACTGCGAACCTTTAATTATTTCCAAGAAAAACTTTATTGAAAACGACTTTTCCAGTTTCGGTAATTCTATGGAAAAGTCAAGTTAACTATTCCTAGAAAGACGAACTCAGACTGACTGCAAAGAATTTTTGGCTTCGCTTGCGATCGCATCTACTTCATCATTAGCCAAAATTTCTAATATAGATTTGGCTTCTGGATTACCCAAACGAGCCAAGGCTTGTACAAGTCTGTAACGAATTTGCCAATCTGGATTGGTAGCATAGGGAGCCAACAGAGGAACTGCTTGTACATCTCCCAAGTCACCCAAAGAACTAATAGCAGCAGTTTGAACTAACTCGTTTTCTGATGAGAGTGCCTCTTTGAGTAATTCAAAGGCTCGCGGATCGCCCAACTCTCCCAATGTAGCAATAATACTGAATTGTATTAGCCATTCACTGGTTGTATGATAAAGCTGCTGTAAATCTTCAAAAGCTTCACGTAACTTCAGAGCGCCCAAACAGTCTGCTGCTGCTGCTTGTACATCTACTTCGGAGTCATGAAGTAAGCGATCGCGCAAGATATCTAAGGATAACTGTAAATCTTGGGTTCCAAGTGTATCCATTTGACTCACCGCTGAGTAACGGACACGGGAATTGCGATCGCCAATAGCACTTTGAATTAATTCAAAGCCAACCGCAGGTTCCAATTGGCGGATTTGATTTACTGCACGTAAGCGATCGCCTAAATCCTCAGAACTGAGCAATTGCTTAACAGACTCCGGAGTAATACTCATTTAGTTATCCTTGATTTTCAAATGTATAAAAAAGACAGACGCGATTAATCGCGTCTCTACTTTTGGCTTTTGTACAGACGCGATTAATCGCGTCTCTATTTTTGACTAATCTTGACTTGCTGCCATAGCCCGAATAATATCACCACGAGTGAGGATACCAATTACTTGACCCGTGCCCTCAAGTACTGGCAAGCGATGAACACTGCGATCGTGCATGATTGTAGCTGCTTCTTTTAAAGTTTTGTCAGGGGAAATAGCGATCGGGTTTTTACTCATCACCTCCCCGACGGTTTGCCCTAGAGCCTTATGCAAATCACGGTCATACGTAGCAGGATTTTTTAAATAGATAACACTATCAAGAAACATAATGTACGCAGGTGGAGTAACACCAGTTTCTTGCCACATCAAATCGGTTTCCGAGATAATGCCCACCAATTTACCGAGATCGTCCACAACAGGTAGTCCGCTGATATGGCGTTCTGCGAGAATTTGGATAGCTTCCTTGAGTGGAGTTTCCTCCCGGACAACAATAGGATCGCGGCTCATCACATCGGCAACGGTTTTAGGCATTTATTTGCTGACACCTCAAATCAAAGTCCCTGCGCCTATTGTAGAAAATTGCGGGACTCAACCTGATGCAATTAATAGATTGTTACGGGATTAGTCATTAGAAATTGGGAATTGGGCATTGGGCATTGGGCATTGGGGATTGGTTATTAATTATTTTCCTCTGCTCCCTCTGCTTCTTTCCTACTCCCCAATCCCTTTTAATGCAGCAATAATTTGAGTATTTGCTTTAGGAAAACTAAACTGCTCCAGTTCTTCCAAAGTTACCCAGCGAATTTCATCGGATTCCAAAGGTTGAGGGATACCTGTAACATGGCGGCAATGATGTACTGTGAGGGTAACGCGCAAGTTTGTATAACTGTGTTCAATAGTAATCAGATGCTCTCCCACTTCAATTACTATTCCCAGTTCTTCGTAAATTTCCCGTTGGATACATTCTTGAATGGTTTCACCAGGCTCTATTTTACCACCAGGAAATTCCCATAAACCACCCATCGCTCCTTCTGGACGACGACGGTCAATTAAAATTTGCTTTTGGTCATTCCAAATTACTGCAACACCGATGATTTTATGGGGTGGGAAAGAACTGGTTTCACTCATAATTGAATGGGGAGTAGGGAGTAGGGAAAGAATTCCTGAATTTTGACTCTTGACTAATAACAAAACTCGGCAGACTAGTTGTAACTCTGCCGAGTTTTGATTTACTTATTGTAAAGGTCATCTAGCACTGTTCGTTTATCCACAAATGTGCATTAATCATTTATAAATACACCTCTAATATCGTGTCTGGTTAAAAACTTATTATTCAGACCGTAGAGGCTTAGAGGGGAGGAATTTTCTGGCTTTCTGCATCGGTTGGAGAGTTATGACTAACTACCCTGACATCATATAATTGATTGAATTAATCACAAAATTACAGGAGTTCACAGAGAAGCGAAATCAAAGACTCCGCGTTCCTCTGCGCCAACCTCAGCGTTCCTACCCTGCGGGAAGGCGTTCGCGTAGCGTCTCGTAGAGAAGCGCCTATGCGTTGAAATTTCAACCTGAATTCGTCACTATTTTGGATATTTTAAAAAACTTAGCTGATGTATAATCGGGAATTAGCGGCAAAGATTTCGCAGAGACTTATTTTCAATTCGTATCGCCGTAACTATGACTAGCTATCAGCCCAACAATATTGATTTAATTTCCCAAATTTTACATTTCTAGTCAATTTCGCTGTTGTCGGTTTCAGATCCTTGTAGAGCCATTTCAAAATTCATTCTCTGTTCAGCGTTACGCAAGAAATAACCACTAATCATCGCAGAAGCAAGAAGCCTACCTAGATTTTCCCGGTTTGTGGTTACAGTAACACCAAAGTGTTCTGAAGGTAGATTACCTAATAGTCCTGTAATATTCCGTTCCATCACCTGAAACACTTCGGCAGACGTGGGTTTGGATAGCTGGGTAACTGCCTCTGGACTCAAGGATTTAACGTACTGCCAGAGTAAATCGTTAGTTTCTGATTCGCTATTAAAAAATTCTGAGACACGATTGGATGGGTTACTCATTTTTTAGCTCCTTAACTACCACTATTAGCTGCGGTGCTTGTGATTTGAATATTAAATGTCTGTTTTGGATTTGACTTAGTTATTTTGTCTTCCTGTCAACTAATGTAACAGCCTAACGTAAGAGTGGAAGTAGGTGTAACCGTACCAAAGTCAGCGTATTTTCTCACCCCAATAAATAGGTGAGGAGTGGGGAGTTAATTACAAACTCATCACTCCTAACTTCTAACTTGCCAAATATTCATCCATATTGGCTTTAGACTTGCGAAGTTTGCTTAAGGCTTCCCGTTCAATTTGTCGGACTCGTTCTCGACTGATGTTCAATATTTCACCAATTCTAGCCAGAGTCAGGGCTTGTCCATCAGTTAAGCCAAAGCGCAGCGTGATTACTTCCCTCTGTTGTGGCGTGAGATCGCCCATTAGGCGATCTAAGTCATAAGATAGGGAAGATTGCATAACAAACTCTTCGGGAGAAGCCCCTGGATCTTCCAGCATTTCTCCGAGTTCGGTGTCGTAGTTATCACCCAGCCGCAAATCCAAGGAAAGAGGCAAACGCGCCTTTTCTAAATACTCTCGCACTTGTTTGGGCGTCAATTCTAATTCTTGAGCTAGCTCCCCAGCCGTAGGAGCGCGTCCCAACTTTTGAGACAATTGGCGCTGTGCCTTTTTAATCTTATTTAATTTTTCAGTGATATGGATCGGCAACCGAATTGTACGAGCTTTTTCGGCTATAGCACGAGTAATAGCTTGCCGAATCCACCAATAGGCATAAGTAGAAAATCTGTACCCTTTGGTGGGGTCAAACTTTTCTACACCCCGTTGCATACCGATACTACCTTCTTGGATCAAGTCCAGTAAATCGACGTTGCGCTTGATGTATTTTTTGGCAACGGAGACTACCAGCCGCAAATTGGCTTCTACCATCTTGCGCTTGGCAATTTCACCATCTGCGATCGCTTCGTTCAACTCTGCTGGTTCTAGGTTTGTTGCTGTGGCCCACTCTTCTAGAGTCGGTTGATGACCTAGCTGCGTGGCAAGAGATTCCCTTGATTCGTGCAAAGCACAGGAACGTTGCACCTGTTTACCATAGAAAATCTCTTCCTCGTGGGTTAAGAGTGGCACACGGCCAATCTCACGCAGGTAAGTCCGCACGAGGTCTGTGGCTGTCTGAGCGGTCTTCATGGCGCTACTCTTTGGTAATGATGGGGTTGGCGGTAGGGTCATTAAGGGATAGATGCTTTCTTTATTTATTAGGGTGCTACCCAGTCAGACTGGGAACCTATGCTATGGTTTGCAACTTACGCGCCTGAGAAACTCGGCTGCTCATAATAATCAAATTTAGGCTTCTTAACTGCTAAAACTACAGTTATTTCCTACTTTTCACAAGTATCTACAGTTAGATAAAAGGTTGCTTTTTAAACATTTTTTATGCAAGTCCTATTAATAATTGTAACATTTATGAGAAGATTTTGGCTAGATGGCGACATGAAATTTCCTGGTTTTTCCAGTTCATCTAACGTTGCCCTCTATCTTAAGGCTGACTAAAAGTCAATTTAAGAAATGATCTGGTTCAAATAATTTTCCTCATATTTGTTAAAGTATCTCAATGAGAACTATATTCATTCTCTTCTAACAATTGTTTAATTTTTTCTGGGAATTGGGAATTGTAAATGGGGAATTGGGCATGGGGCATGGGGCATTGGGTGTAGTTATTCCCCTTGTCTCCCCTGCTCCCCTGCTTCCCTGCTCCCCTACTCTCTAGCGATCGGGCAGTACTCTTGGATAGTTTTTACATCCAAAGTCGTATTTTGTAAGGAACGGATGGCGGCGACGGTAGCTTTTGCACCGGCTATGGTAGTAATGATGGGAATTTTGTAAGCTAAGGCTGTGCGGCGGATTAACCTAGCATCAGTCTGGGCTTCTTCCCCTGATGGTGTGTTGATAATAAGTTGGATTTTCTGGTTTTTGATCGCATCTAGGACGTGGGGACGACCTTCATGGAGTTTTAACACTAATTCAATATTTAACCCCTGTTCCAGAAGAACTCGGCGTGTACCAAGGGTAGCCATCACTGTAAAGCCCAAATCGATAAATTCCTTCACCACACCACTTGCAGCAGCTTTATCGCGATCGCTCATTGATACAAATACAGTTCCCGTTAACGGTAAACGCTCCCCAGCACCCATTTCCGCTTTGGCAAAGGCACGGCCAAAGTCGCTGTCAATCCCCATCACCTCACCAGTGGATCTCATTTCTGGGCCCAATATTGTATCAGTTCCTGGGAATTTATTAAAGGGTAATACAGCTTCTTTTACAGCAATATGTGTGGGAATGACTTCCTCTGTAAAATTTAGCTCCTCTAAGGTTTTGCCCGACATAATTAAGGATGCTAGTTTCGCTAACTGCACACCCGTAGCTTTAGATACAAATGGCACTGTGCGGGAAGCGCGCGGGTTAGCTTCTAGAATGTAAACTTGGGGAGAATAGCTGCTTGCGCCCACAACAGCAAATTGAATATTCATCAACCCTACGACAGACAATGCTTGTGCTAGCTGTATCGTCCAAGTGCGAATCTGATTGAGAACTGCTGGTGATAGGGAAATGGAAGGTAAGGAACAAGCGGAATCTCCTGAGTGAATCCCTGCTTGTTCGATGTGTTCCATGATGCCACCAATCACCACCCTTCCTGTATGATCGGCGATCGCATCAACATCGACTTCAATCGCGTTTTCCAAAAACTTATCAATCAAAATCGGATGTTCTGGTTCTACTAGTACCGCAAAGGTCATGTAGCGTTCCAACTCAGTATCGGAATAGACGATTTCCATCGCCCGTCCCCCCAACACATAGCTAGGACGCACCACCACCGGATAGCCAATGCGTTTGGCGACAATCAGCGCATCTTCGTAAGTCCGGGCAATACCATTGGGCGGTTGTGAAATATTCAACTCTTGGAGAATCTTTTCAAACCGTTCCCGGTTTTCTGCCATGTCTATGGAATCGGGTGATGTACCCCAAATTTTAGTGAGCAGTCCTGATGTGTCATTGTTAAGAAACTCTTGTAATGGGATAGCCAACTTCAGCGGTGTTTGTCCGCCAAACTGGATTATCACCCCAACTGGATTTTCAGTTTCGATGATGTTAAGGACATCTTCTTTTGTTAAAGGCTCAAAGTAAAGGCGATCGCTGGTATCGTAATCTGTGGAAACTGTCTCTGGGTTAGAGTTGACCATAATTGTCTCATAGCCCGCTTTCTTCAAAGCATAGGCGGCATGACAACAACAATAATCAAACTCAATTCCCTGCCCAATGCGGTTGGGGCCACCACCCAAAATTAATACTTTTGGTTTGGTTGCTGGCAAAACTTCTGTTTCCTCTTCGTAGCTAGAATAATAGTAAGGGGTAAATGCTTCAAACTCAGCGGCGCAGGTATCTACGGTTTTATAAACTGGGATGATTCCTAATGACTTGCGGTAGGCGCGAACTTCATCTTCAGTGGTTTTGGTGGCGTAAGCAATCTGGCGATCGCTATATCCGTCCCGCTTCACTTCATAAAGTTGCTCTTTTGTCAATTGCTGTAAAGGTGTCCGCTTGAGAAATTTCTCGACATCTAGCAGTTGCTGAAATTTATCTAGGAACCACGGGTCAATACCAGTCAGTTCATAGATTTCCTCAGCACTAATTCCTAGTTGCAAGGCATGGCGCACGGAGAAAATGCGATCGGGGTTAGGTGTCCGCAGTTGGGCGCGAATTTGTTCACCACTGGGTAATTTTTCGGCTTTGTCGCAACCCCAACCAGCGCGTCCGGTTTCGAGCGATCGCAGTGCCTTTTGGAAGGATTCGTTAAACGTCCGCCCAATTGCCATTGCTTCCCCGACAGATTTCATTTGGGTTGTCAGCACTGGGTCGGAACCGGGGAACTTTTCAAAGGCGAAGCGGGGGATTTTTGTCACCACATAGTCAATTGTCGGCTCAAAGGATGCAGGAGTTTTCTTGGTGATGTCATTTTTAATTTCATCCAAGGTGTAGCCCACAGCCAATTTTGCGGCCATTTTGGCAATGGGGAAACCCGTGGCTTTGGAAGATAAAGCTGAACTGCGGGAAACACGGGGGTTCATCTCAATTACAACCACATCCCCATTAAGCGGATTAACAGCAAACTGGATATTAGAACCGCCAGTTTCCACACCAATCTCGCGGATGATTTTAATTGCCATATCCCGCAGCCTTTGATATTCTTTATCAGTGAGGGTTTGCGCGGGAGCAACGGTAATCGAGTCTCCGGTGTGGATGCCCATCGGGTCAAGGTTTTCGATGGAACAGATAATCACCACGTTATCTGCCAAGTCACGCATCACTTCGAGTTCATATTCTTTCCAGCCGAGTAAAGACTGGTCAATGAGAATTTGCGAAACAGGGCTAGCATCTATACCTACCTGTGCCATTTCTTCAAATTCTTCTTGGTTGTAGGCAATACCGCCGCCACTTCCACCCATTGTGAAAGCTGGACGAATAATTAGGGGATAAGTACCAATTTGGCGGGCAACAGCTTTGGCTTCTTCTAAAGATTCGGCTGTATCGCTGGGACAAACAGCTATCCCAATCCTTGCCATTGCATCACCAAACAGTTTTCGATCTTCGGCTTTTTCGATCGCTGGTAGTTTCGCGCCGATTAACTCAACGCCGTACTTTTCCAACACGCCATTTTTGGCTAAAGCAACGGCGAGATTGAGGGCGGTTTGTCCTCCCATCGTCGGTAGTAGAGCATCGGGGCGTTCTTTTTCGATGACTTTTTCGACCAATTCTGGAGTTAGCGGCTCAATGTAAGTGCGATCGGCCGTTTCCGGGTCGGTCATAATCGTTGCAGGGTTAGAGTTGACCAAAACCACTTCATAACCTTCTTCTCGGAGCGCTTTGCAGGCTTGAGTGCCAGAGTAGTCAAACTCACAGGCTTGTCCGATCACAATTGGACCAGAACCTAACAGTAGAATCTTCTGGAGGTCGTCACGGCGGGGCATAGTCGTTGCCTTGGAATACGAGAATACAAATCCTGATCATTTTAAGGGTCTTTACCCCCTCTGGTGCTTTTTATTATTTTATTATTAAGTTTTCTAAGTTTGATGACAGGAAGGGAGTGGGTCAGCAGGGGAGCAGGGGAGAATAATTAATAACCAATGCCCAATCCCCAATGCCCAATGCCCAATGCCCAACAATTATTTTGTATTCCTAATTTTATTTAATTATGATGCTCAACTTTCTAAAGCTTTTGCGAATCTTTATTATTTGATCTGATGAACCTTGCAATAAATGATGATTTATTTTGGTATATATCTGTCTGCTTATTTATGCACAAATAGATTACTTAGATAAAAATTTATCTTAACTAGCTAATTGATAAATATTTTCAACGTTAAATATTATATAAATATGTTTACTTAGATTAAAAATGGCAGAGAAATAGGGATACCATTCTCTGCCATTTTTTATAATATTTTAATAGTTGGTGCTGCCAACTTTTTCTTTCAGTCTAGGTAGACAAATCTAGATTATGAGAATTTCAGCTTTGAGCTGCTTGGACAAACCCTAAAGTTAAGCTGTCTTTGGCGAGGAAGTGAGATAAATGATACGCACGTTCCTCAGTTTTCAACAAAATCTTTTCGTACAGATAGCGTGTGCCCCGATCGCCTAAACTCTCTGCCTGAGCGGCTTGACGACGAATTACGCCAATGATTGCTTGTTCGGCAGCTAGGTCATTTTCCACCATTTGGCGAGAGGAATATACGCCTTCAGATTCTTGCTCAAAACAGGTTAATTCTGCTAATTTGCTGAAGGTAGCTACTGGCACACCACCCAGTCCATCCAAACGTTCTCCAATTTCATGAACGTGGTCTTGTACTTGGTTGTAGCTTTCGTTAAAAAACTCATGCAGAGAATAAAATTCTGAGCCTTCAACTACAAAATGATGCTTTTGGTACTGCAAGTACAGTGCCTGGAAACTAGCTAATACAACGTTAAATCCTTCTGTAACTGGAGCTGTTACGCTGTGATCCAGCAACACAGGATTGTCATATACATGACCAAAATTCCGTAACAAAGTTTGCGTTTCAGACATTGTTCTCCTCGCTATTTAGCAATTATAGATTTTAACTGCTCATTCTTTACATATTAACATTTTCACAATCAGAGCAAGCCAATTTGCCATCACAAGATTTTGTATTTTTGTTTACTAAAAGTCTTAAGTTTATTGTTTGCTGGATTATCGTACGCTCATCAAGTTATGTATATTTCTCATTACTGTTGACATGAAAAGTTAAGTGGGCATATATTCCGAGGGGAGTGAGGAGAAATGGGGGAGTAAATGCCTCTTTGCCCTGATACTCCTCGTCATCTCCCTAATCTCCCTCATGAGATGATTGCAAGAATTTTATTTTTTTTCCAAAATTAATGAGAATTCTTTGCACTTAAGGTATGCTGGTTTTAAGACACTAGACTACTAAGACTTTCAAAAAGCAGGGAGTTAAATGGCGGTAGTTACTGCAAGTTTGTTGCACTTTGAGGGCAATTCTCTTGAAATCGTATAGTTCAGAAATACAAATAAACCACCTTGTAGAGGTGAATTGGGTAGACCGCTGGCAAGTCTATCAACGTCTAGAGGAGTTAGACATTCCCTGTAGTTGTGCGGCTAACCAGCCATTAAAAGTTGAAATTAGCAATCTGACTGCGGCTGTTCAACTTTGGAGTGTAGTACGGCGATTTACAGCCCCTCGTCAAGACCAGATTTGGACTCTTGAGTGTTGCTGGAAAAGTCGCTACCAACAGTTCTAATTTTTTTTTAGCTGCTGAGAATATCTTGCTTGATAGCTTGTATTAATTAAAAGGAGGTTAAAAATGGGTGCATCTCAGAATATGGAAGTATCAGAATTTTGCCTTGAGGGCAGATTTATAGATTTTGTTATTAAAGATGGCTATAAGCTGAAAGGTTTAGTGCTGGCGACTCATGAGGGTGAATGCTACGTTAAACTCGCTAAACATTTACGGGCTGCTTTTGACATGCGGCTACCAGCAGGTACTTGGCTACAAGTTGTTGGTTATAAAGAATACGATATAAAAAAAGACAAAGTTACACTGAAAGCTGAACGTGTGATGGCGGCGCCTTCTCAAACAGCAACAATTCAAACCATCGCAGCACCACAAGAACCTTCGTCTATTGATAATGTCAAAGTAAAACCAGCTAAGACTAAGGCCACGATTTTGGTGTGTCAAAAGTCTGATTGTATGAAACGCGGTGGTAAAGCAGTTTGTCAGGCGTTGGAGGCGGCTTTAAGCGATCGCGGTTTAGAAGACCAAGTTACAATCAAGGGCACTGGTTGTATGAAGAACTGTAAAGCTGGGCCGAATTTAGTAATGCCAGATAAAACCCGCCATAGCCGAATTCAAGCTGCACAGGTTCCAGCCTTGATGAATCAGCATTTTGGCGACAAAAATTTAGAAGCACAGCCTGAGAATTTAAGGGAAGTAGCGATATCTAATGGCAAACTTTGGGGAAGTAGTTCATAAAATCTTGACATTTGAATGAGAAAGCTTAATAATATCTTCTCAAGTGTGTTCCGTTAATACTCGGCCGTAAAATCCGCTAGAAGTTTGCAATAAAATCAAAAAACTGGCTTTAATTAAGGCCAGTTTTTTGAATGAAGAGGATTTTTATTAAGCAATTTTTAACTGGGATGCTCCCATAATTTGGAAAAATTCAAGAGAATGTGGTTGATTGATGAATACGTAGACGCACTGAGGCTTTTTGTTAGACATCGCTTACAGTGGAAGCGTCAATCATCAATGACTTAAAAACAAATGCCACACACCCCGCAGTGGATATACATCGTTTTTTTGACATTTTCTACAATAGTCATGATTTTTCTATTCCGTCATGACTGGAATCGCCTCGCTAATCTCTACAGCACCCAAGAAGCACCGCCACAAAACTTTTCGCGAATGAATAGCGGTTCTGTGGGTTTGGTGTATTACAAGGGAACTTTAAACGTTGGTACAAATTCTCAAGGGATTTATTTGACTATTTTCCCGTTATTTAGCTTTGGACTTACGCCGTTGTTGATTCCTTGGAGTGCCATTAGGAAGATTGAACCTGCTAACCAACTTTTTATTGAGCGTTTTCGTTTGTATCTTAGTTCTCTAAAAGTCAAACTGATTTTAAGCAAAGATATTTTGGAACCAGCTAAAGAATTTTTAGCCACACAGGGATTTGAGTGGATTTAGATAAATGCCGTTTTTACCTGGCTGATATCGTAGGCCTACGCCTACGCAATCCAGTTTGTCATACCAAAGGTAAAATCATCGCAATCATTTTCAAATTGGTATTAGAACCGCAAAACAGCATTGATTCCTCAACCGAAGACAACAGCACCGGATACAAGTCCTCATATATTTCCAAGTCCCGGCGCATTTCTTCTAAATCAAAGTAACGAGGCAAAAAGTTAGGGTTTTGTGTTGCCACTTGTAAGGCTTTGCTGACAAAAGCCCGACTTTTATCTCCCATCTTCAGCATTGTTCGCCGATCTTCAGGGGTCAAATCAACCAAAAACGGTAACTTTTCTCTAATTGTAGCGATCGCCTGCATGACCGCTTCTTTGTCTGCTGGGGCTAAACTGGCACTGATACGATTTTCTGCCATTTTTAATACTCCTTTAGGGTACTTAATTTCAGTATTCCCAAAGTTGTAGAAGCGATCGCGTTTGTTGAGAGGTAATTAATAGAATTTTATCTAGATTTGCAAAAAAGAGACGGGAGTTTATAAGAAGAGGCTTAGGATAAACTAATGAAACTGAATGCAGAAATAAATGCGTAAACAAATCATCGAATATACATCTCCACTAGATGCGCTGATTACCCTGACCAAACAGTTAAATACCTATGAAATAAAGTACCAAATGAATTCAGAAGATTTTTTTGCTAAATATAGCCAAGGCGAAACTTCTGACGATGAAGTGTTTGTCGAATGGGCAGCAAACTACCAACATTATCTAGCTCTACACCAAGATATAAAGAGCAAACTCAGAGATGTCGCGTAAAGTTATTCAAGCCTATTTAGATGAAGTTGAGCAAGTTTTACTCAACTGCTCTAACACATACGTTGAGGAATATAGTGCAATAATTTTAACGACAGAGAGAGTTAATCTCCGCATTAGGATACGTTTCGCTCTTAAATATTTACTGCCAGTCAGTGAAGCCTTGGTTATTGTAGATAATCAAATTACATATATCGATTACCGCTATCACTTTCAAGATGAGCAAAATAGTCTGATTTTTTGTTATGACAGTACACCACACTTTCCCAACTTGCCTACCTTCCCGCACCATAAACATCTTTTCGACAATGTAATTGCTTCTGATAAGCCACATATAGCCGATGTGCTACAAGAAGTGATGGAGTTTTTAGAGTAGAGTATGGAATTTGCGTCGCAAAACAGAACAATCAAATGTAACCGTTAAAATTTTACTCATTGTTCTATTTCTCCTAACCCCTAATCACAGCGATCGCATCAATCTCTACCAACACATCTTTAGGTAAGCGCGATACCTGCACACAAGCCCGCGCCGGAGCTGTATTTTCCGGGAAATATTTCGCATATACGGCATTCACCGCCGCAAAATCATTCATATCAGCCAAAAATACAGTGGTTTTCACCACATCTTCAAAAGTCGCACCAGCTGCTGTGAGGATGGCTTCAAGGTTAGCTAATACCTGCTCAGTTTGCTTTTTGACATCATCAGTGTAGACGACATCACCAAGGCGGGGATCGATGGCAATTTGTCCAGCGATGAATACAAATTGACCTGAAGCTGCGATCGCTTGATTATAAGGGCCCACTGGAGCGGGTGCGTTATCAGTATTAATTACTTTACGAGTCATAGATATTACTTTATTTAACGATGTTTCCTGTTTACCGATTTCCACCTCTGAGGCGATCGGTTTGTAGACTTCTCCATCTGGCATTATCGCACCAGTCAGGTCTGCATTTTGAAGATTGGCTCCGTAAAGATTTGCTCCAGTTAAGTCAGCTTTTCTAAGATTTACTCCATTCAGATTTGCTTTCATTAAATCCGCTTGTTGTAAATCCGCTCTCTCTAAATTTGTCTCTTTTAGACAGGCTTTTCTGAAACTTGTAGCTCTGAGATTTGCTGCACCTAGATCAGCCTCAGCCAGATTCATACCAGACAAATTCTTTTGAGATAAATTAACACCCCGAATTTTAGCTCCTTGCAAATTGGTATCTTTGATTTGTACATGAATTAGGTTTACTTGACTCAAATCAGCTTCAGACAAGTTAGCCCCATTTAAATTTGCATTACTAAGGTTAGCTCTCACGAGATTTGTTTTTTTCAAAGAAGCTTCAGTTAGATTGGCAGAATTTAGCGTAGCATCACTCAAATTGGCATTATCTAGGTCTACCCAACTCAAATTTAAATGAGAACTTTCCACTAAACCACTTAAGTTTGCGCTTCTCAGAGATGCCCTGGTAAGATTTGTGCTTTTGAGACATGCCTTACTCAAGTTGGCATTATTTAAATCCGCTCCCGTCAAATCTGCACTTGTTAGGTCTATCCCACTCAGATTTGCACCTTTAAGGTTTACTCCTCTCAGATTTACTGAATCAAACTTTCTTTGACCTTTTGCATATTGTTTTAAAAGTTCTTCAGCATTCATAATGCACCTTTAAATACCACTGACACAGTATAATCACAAAAACTTTGTGTCACAGGTATTCCTCTCCCCTCTTCCTTCGCGCCCTTTGCGCCTTTGCGGTTCGTCCCTCCTACCCCAACCTCGGACGTATCCCATAATGCCGATATCGCCAATAATCGCGCAAAATGCGATCGTGGTCAAAACATAAATTACCAGGGACACACCAATACTCAAAAATGCCTACACCCTTAGCATCATCTCCAGCCACAGGTTCTCCCGTAGCTGTCGCCAAAAACACAATACTAATCGTATGCTGACGCGGATCGCGATTTGGGTCAGAATATACCAGTAATTGTTCAACCAACTCCACCTGTAAACCCGTCTCTTCCTTAGCTTCTCGCCGCGCCGCCACTTCCACCGCTTCCCCATAATCTACAAAACCACCAGGAATAGCCCAACCTAAAGGTAGATTATGTCTTTCAATTAACACTATTGGCCGATGAGGTCGATCTACTAGTTCAATGATGATATCAACTGTCGGTGTAGGATTTCGGTAAGTCATAGTTATTTAGTCATTAGTCATTGGTCATTGGTCATTAGTCATTAGTCATTGGTTATTCCCAAAGCGCAAAGGACAAAAGACAAATGACAAACAAAATGAGTTTACTTGATCTCCCCTGCAAATACCGTTCAGTGATAAATTCGATGCGATCGCCTAGCGTCTCCATCAGACAATTGCTCCCTCTCATAACTCAGGTTACTTATGCCTTTTCCTAGATCCAGTGGCATTTTGCTGCATCCTACCTCTTTTCCCAGTCGATTTGGCATTGGGGATTTAGGCTTAGAAGCCTATCGCTTCATTGATTTTCTCAAAGATAGCCATCAACAATATTGGCAAGTTTTACCACTGGGGCCCACTGGATACGGCAATTCTCCGTATATGTGCTACTCGGCAATGGCAGGAAATCCTCTGCTAATTAGCCCAGAAAAACTCTTAGAAGAAGGTTTGCTATCTGAAGAAGACTTTGCTAATTTACCAGGATTTCCGGTAGAAAAGGTAGATTTCCAGCAGGTTGTGCCAATTAAGATTGGGCTACTCAAAAAAGCCTGTGACAACTTTAGAGGGAATGCTACGCCCATCCAGCAGAAAGAGTTTGCAGGTTTTTGCGAAAGTAAAGCCTATTGGCTTGATAATTACGCCTTATTTATGGCGCTGAAAGATGCCAACGAGAATGCAAACTGGCACGCATGGAAGCCTGAATTTGTCAAGCGCGACCCACAAGCATTGGAGCAAGTACAGCATCACCTCAACGGAGAGATTTATTATTACAAATTCGTCCAATTTGAGTTTTTCCGCCAGTGGTCAGAACTAAAAAGTTACGCTAATATGCGCGGCATTGACATTATTGGCGATATCCCCATCTACGTATCTCATGATAGTGCCGACGTGTGGGCGCATCCCGACATTTTTTGCTTAGACGAAGAGACAGGTGCTGCTGCTCAAATGGCAGGAGTTCCACCAGATTACTTTAGCTCCACCGGTCAATTGTGGGGAAACCCGGTTTATAACTGGGAGGAATTGCAAAAACAAGATTTTAAATGGTGGGTACAGCGCTTTGAAGCAATGCTCGATTATGTAGATATAATTCGCATTGACCACTTCCGGGGCTTTGAGGCTTATTGGTCTGTGCCCCAAGGTGAAGAAACTGCAATGAATGGTAAATGGGTGGAAGCGCCTGGAGATGCTTTTTTTGCAGCGATTAGGGAGAAGTTGGGCAAGCTACCCGTATTGGCGGAAGATTTGGGAGTAATTACACCAGAGGTAGAAGCACTGCGAGACAAGTATGAATTTCCTGGGATGAAGGTTTTGCAGTTTGCCTTTGGTTCCGATCCTGGTAATCCATTTTTACCATTCAATTACCCGCGAAATGCTGTAGTTTATACTGGTACTCACGATAATGACACAACTGTAGGCTGGTTCAATTCAGCTAATGACAACGAAAAGCATAACTTATGGCTTTATTTAGGTTGTATTAGTCCTGAAGGCATCCACTGGGATTTAATTCGCCTAGCTTTAAGTTCCATAGCCAACCAAGCGATTATTCCCTTGCAAGATGTTTTGGGATTAGGAAACGAAGCGCGGATGAATTTTCCTAGTGTTGCTGAGGGTAACTGGGAGTGGCGCTATCAAGCAGGAGCTTTAACAGACGAATTACGCGATCGCTTGAAAGTTCTTACCAGACTCAATGGACGCGCCCCAGAAGCCCAGTGAAAAGTGGGTGAGTAGGACATGGGGCATGGGACAAAGAGAATTACCATGCCCCATGCCCAATGCCCAATGCCCAATGCCCCATAACCCATATTTCAAAATTTAGGCTTGGCAGCAATTCTAACTTCTTCCTCTTTCCCTGGCTCTCCCATTTTTTTGGCTTTCTCTTGATTGACGCTCACCAACACACCACCAGCATTATCAGTTTTCACTGTCAGTTGCTCTTGGGCTTTCCAAATTCGGTGAGTTCCCTCTGGCAGAATACCCTCAAACTCGGTTTTGCCATCGGCTACTACACGAATCCAAGATGAGGCTTTCAAAGTCACACCAACCTGGACAACCTGTCCCTTTTGGACACTGCTCAGGGTATCGCTGACAGGTTGTACCTGCGTTGACTCTTTTAGTTGAGCTAGTTCTGGTTTAACAACAGACTTTTGTTTTGGATATTGCTGGTTTGGGCTATTACTTGCTTGTAGTAAGGCGTTATTTAATAACTGAGATAACCCATTTACAGAGCATACTATTAGGAATATGTAAAGAAAGTAAAGATGAATCGGACGTAGTTGAGCCAGGGGTGAAGTATTCCCCCTACTTAGAGGGCTAACTTGTGCAGAACTGACCGGAAAAGTGCCAGAAAATTCTACTCCATTCAAGCCTAGTGCATCGGCAAATTGCCTGATCAAACCCTGAATATAGACTGGTTCTGGTAGATCGTTTAAATTACCTTCTTCGATCGCCTGCAATAATCTTCGGGGAATCCTGGTCAATGCAACCACTTGCTCTAGAGATAAACCCTGTTCTTGACGCAATGCCCAAAGTTGAGCACCTAATTCTGCCAACTTTTCGGCTCGTTGTTGCTCTAATGAAAGTGATGGCTGGTGATTATTCTTCTTTCTTAGCCATTTCATGCCTACTGACACTCCTTAACTCCACTGAATCAATAATTAGGTTGCGTTATCTGATCTTGCAAAAAGTGAATCTCACGATCTTTGAGGGAACGATATTTACCCTCTGACAAAAAGGGTTGCTTTGGAGTTTGTAATTGAATTGGGCCGATAGCAGTCCGATGCAGCTTGATTACTGGGTATCCTAACTGTTCAGCTATACGGCGAATTTGGCGATTTCTTCCCTCCTGCAACACTATTTCTAAAACGCTTTGCTCGGTACGACGTTCTATTAGATGTACCTTAGCGGCCCTGGTTTTTCTACTCTCCAACATCACACCTTGACGCCACATCTGTAGTACTGTTTCTGGAGGATGTCCTTTGACCAAAACATGATATGTCTTGGAAATACTGTGACGTGGATGGGTTAATCCGAATGTCAGTTCTCCGTCATTAGTCAGGATTAATGCTCCTGTAGAGTCTGCATCTAAACGACCAACTGGGTGAATACCTGAACCCTCCCGTAATTCTTTCGGTAGTAAATCTAGGACTGTTGGTCTGCGATGAGGGTCGTAGCAAGTCGAAACCACTCCCGCTGGTTTGTGCAGCAATAGATATATTAAAGCCGGACGCTGCTTTTCGGATACAGGCTTACCATCAATTGCGATCGCATCTTTTTTGGGATCGACTTTTTGACCTAAATGTGCCAATACCCCATTAATCCGCACCCGTGAGTGCCTAATCATTTCTTCGGCTTCACGACGTGAGGCGATACCCCATTGAGCAAGAATTTTTTGTAACCGTACCTCCATGTGGAAATTGCTTATTTACTGTTATCAATTAAATGATATTTGCATTTTGTAACGAGTAGGCATAAATGTTACATTTAAAGCTTATTTAATTTCGGTTCGGTTGTTGAGCAAATACTCATAAACAGATTGGTTAAATGCCAGAGCAAAATCCCCAAACAACAAGTGGAAATAAAATCCGCATAATTACGCAGGTACTCACAACAGCAGTTAAGCTTTGGTTGAGAGCACAGGTGAGCCAAATATCGGAATTAAAAGTGGAGATTAAAGCCAGTGATCGCCAACTTTTCTCTGGACGCATTCCTTCGGTATCTATTTTTGCTACTCATGCAGTTTATCAAGGTCTCCTAATTACACAAATTCAATTAATAGCAGAAAATATTCGGGTAAATATCGGTTCCATACTCAAGGGAAAAGCCCTACGACTGTTAGAAACAGTACCAGTGGTTGGCGATTTGATCGTAGACGAGAAGGATCTTAACGCTTCTCTCTCATCAGACTTATTATCGACTGCTTTGAGCGATCTATTGGTTAAGGTTTTACCAACAGATTACTCACAGTCACAACTAATCAAGTGGCAAGAAATTTTCCTTGGGAACAACCAAATTATACTGCGAGGTTTGAGAGTCACCAATAGTGAAACAACGCCTCTAGAGATTTGTCTGGGCTTACAATTACTCAGTGGGCATGAGTTGCAACTGGTACATATCCCAATCAAGCCCGATCGGGAAGATATATTAAAGGACAATTATGAGTACAACCTGGATCTTGGCTCAGATGTCGATATCCAAGAATTAACGCTGATCCCAGGTAAGCTGGTCTGTCGTGGGCGAATTAACGTTAACCCTTGATAATGACAAATTAAAAAATATTAATACCCTATTTTAAATGATATGGCGCCTAGTGGGGACTGGGGAGCAGGGAAGCAGGGGAGCAGGGGAATAACTACACCCAATGCCCAATGCCCAATGCCCAATTCACCTATTTACTAAGTAGTGGCAAAAGTAATGTCACAAAATAGTAAACCAAAGGAGCTGTGAAAATATAACTATCGGTACGGTCTAAAATACCACCATGACCGGGGATTAACTGTCCAGAATCTTTAACTCCAGCATCCCGCTTGAGCATAGATTCTGTGAGATCCCCTAAAAGACTAGCAATACCAATCAGCAAACCCAATGCTAAACCTGTGAAGGGGGATTTAGGCAAGTGAAGATAATAGGCTCCTGCTATCGCTACAGCAACACTTGAAGTAATACCAAAGACAGCACCTTCTACAGTTTTTTTCGGGCTAATGTCAGATAAACGGGTTTTCCCAAAGAATTTGCCAATGGTGTAAGCACCGATGTCAGCTGCCCAAATACACAAAAAAGTCAGTAGTGTGGCTGTAAAACCTTGTGCTAAAGAAGCGGAATTTGCCTTTTCCCAGAAATCTGTCCAGGTCGTGGGCCAGTAACCTCCGAAAGGGAGATTACTAAAAGCAGCGCTATCAATTGCTCGTAACCGCACCCAGTAACTTGGTAAATAACCGACATAAAATAGCCCCATAATAGAAGCGGAAACATCAGCGATCGTGGCAAATTTGGGTTGAAACAGCAGGTAAAAACAAATAAGTGTGCCAGCTATTGGCATCACAGCGTCAGCTAAACTGCCATCAAGGGTACAAATCACTAGCAATACTTGGCTGACAGCCATAGTGGTTTTAGCAGCGGGAGCGATGCCTCTGGCCCGCACCAAATTAAAATATTCCTGTTGACCCAAAAAGATGATAACCGCAAAGATGATGGTAAAGTACCAACCCCCCAAAAGGGTTGCCCAAAGAGCAAGAGCGATCGCAACAATTCCACTAATAATCCGAGACCAAGGCATAGAAGTATTAAATATTGGGAATGGGGCATTGGGCATTGAGCATGGGGCATTGGGCATGGGGCATGGGGCATTGGGCATTGGGCATGGGGCATGGGGCATTAATTAATTAGTTATTCTTTTTTCCCCTGCTTCCTCTGCTCCCCCTACTTCCTCATCTCCGTTTTCCTGCTTCCTTTGCCGCCTCTTCCAATGCCCTATGCCCCATTCCCTAATCCAGTTTCTCACCACTGAGGATAAAAATGGGATCAACGGCGGTAAAGGTTTGAGAAAAGCCGCGTGTCTCTAGACGATTAACCGCAGATTGGACAACTTCGATATTTCTAGCTCTTAACAGGGAAAAGCTTTGGGAAATAGCATACAGACTTTCTAGATTAGCAGCTGTAGCTACAACCCGACCGGATGGCGGCAAATAATGCCATGCTGCTTGCAGTATTTCTTGAATGGGGCGACCTCCCTCGATACAAACGCGGTGAGGGGTAATTTTGAGGTCATGCAAACACTCTGGGGCGCTGCCTTCAACAACTTCGACATTTTTCACATCAAAGCGATCGCAGTTACGCTTGATCAGATTAGCTACTTCTTCATCCCTTTCGATAGCGATAATCTGTCCACCTGGACACAATAGCCCCACCTCTACCGGAATTGTACCTGTCCCTGCACCAATATCCCACAACACGGAATCTGATTTCAGCCGCAGTTGGGCAATCAATAGCAGTCGGACTTCTCGCTGGCTCAGGGGAATTCCTGGCAAATGCTCGAATAATTCATCGGGAATACCAGGGGTAATATAAGGCCAAAGTTGGGAGGGCATAGAACTACGCAATTATACTAAAGATATCGATTTGCCAAATTGAAAAGCTATAAGCTATAAAACTTTTCAACCGTAGCATTACAAGAAACCATAATGATTGGCGAAATATTAGGCGAACGCTACGAAGTTCAGCAGCTATTTGGAAAAAAAGCAGGGCGGCGGACGCTATTGGCTCGTGATTTGCAAACTCAGGAATTAGTTGTTATCAAATTACTCTCTTTTAGTAGTGATTTTGAGTGGGATTCCCTCAAGTTGTTTGAGCGAGAAGCTGAAACTTTAAAAAACCTAGCACATCCCTCAATTCCTGGCTATTTAAACTATTTTGAGGTAAATTTACCAACCATCAAAGGATTTGCTCTAGTACAAACTTATATAAGAGCACAAACTTTAGAGCAATGCTTAAAAACTGGGCGGACTTTTACCGAAGCTGAAGTCAAACAGATAGCCAAAGCACTTTTAGAGATTCTCGTTTACCTACATAGGCTGTATCCACCTGTAATTCACCGTGATATTAAGCCTAGCAATATTTTATTGGGGGAGCGTTCTGGAAATAGTGTCGGTCAAGTTTATTTGGTAGATTTTGGCTCAGTGCAGACAGTCCTGGCCACAGAAACCGGGACAAGAACTGTGGTAGGAACCTATGGCTATATGCCACCAGAGCAATTTGGCGGGCGCACTGTTGCAGCATCAGACCTTTATAGTTTAGGCGCAACCTTAATTTATTTAGTGACAGGTACTCACCCAGCCGATTTACCCCAAAAGGATTTTCGCATTCAGTTTGAACAATTGGCTAATCTCAGTCCCAGCTTTAGCAATTGGTTAAAGTGGATGATTGAACCTAGTTTAGAACGGCGTTTGAGTTCTGCTGAACAAACGATCGCAGCTTTAGAGAAACCACAACTGACAAACTTGCCTACTTTAGTTGTTGGCAAACCAGATGGAAGTAAGATTCAACTAACGAAAAATGGGGATTCTCTAGAAATTATCGTTCCACTAGATGGTTTTGATCCATCAATAATATTCACTGGTTTTTTTGCGATCGTCTGGAATTCATTTACCTTATTTTGGACAATCAGCACACTCTCGACACCTTTTCTTATCAACATCCTCTTTGCCTTGCTTTCACTTCCTTTTTGGGGTGTTGGCTTTGGCATGATGTATAAATTTCTCTTTAATTTATTTGGACGCATCTGCTTACGCCTGAATTCCGAACAAATTACCCTAACCTGGGAGTTGTTTGCTTGGAAATTTTATCGCCCCCGTGCATCGCCAAGACAAAGTATTACTAAGTTGGTTTACATTCCAAAACATTTTACTAAAGATTCTGAAGGCACTAGAATTGCCGTTCCAGCACAATTGGATATTTGCGTAGGAGTAAAGAAATATAGTATTGGTGGTGCGATTAAATCTGAAGCGGAACTGGAATGGCTAGCTCAGGAATTAAGCGATTGGTTAGGTTTACCAATTATTAATCCAATTAGAAGTTAGTTGCGCTCATCAGTGGCGAACTTATGGGATGCGAGCCATGAATGTCTATATTGAATTATAGGTGCCTTAGAGGAAATTTATATGTTTGGACTGGGATGGCCAGAAATAGCTGTAATTAGCATAGTCGCTATTCTAATTTTCGGCCCAAAAAAAATTCCTGAACTGGGAACTGCACTGGGCAAAACCCTACGAGGTTTTAAGGAGGAGATGAAAACTCCCAGCGAGGAAACCAATCAGGAAGAAGAAAAACAGTAATTAAAGGAGTTAGGAGGAGCCAGCGCACTGCTTTCTCCTGATTCCTGGCTACAGCAAAGTATTAACAACAGAAGAAGGCGCGATCCCATTTTGGGAATCGATGACAGTTGTGCCGGGATTTTGTTGGTGTGTCTCTTCCTTCGCTAAACCACGCAGCTTAATTAACTTAATCGCGCGAGTAACGCTTTCTGGCAAAATTACCACCAGACTGTTATCAGGAGCCATGTCTAAACCTTTATTGATCGCTTGGGTTTCATCCAGAATTGATTCATAGCGGCTATCAGGCTTAACTTCCGTGATGCCTTGAATAATCAACTGGGCAGCTGAACCCCGTAAGCGTCCCCGTGTATCATCGTCTTCTTTGATGATGATGTAATCAAAAATTTGTGCTGCTAATTTACCCAAAGTAACAAAGTCTTGGTCACGGCGATCGCCTGGCCCACCAATTACGCCAATCCGTTGTCCCGTAGTCCAGTTCCGCACAAAGGAACCTACAGCTTCGTAACTGGCTGCGTTGTGCGCATAATCCACCAAAGCGTGGTAGTTGCCTAAATTAAATAGATTCATTCGTCCCGGTGTTTGGCTAACTGAAGCCCGGAAGGTCTTTAAGCCAGCACGAATCTGCTCAATTGTGACGTTTTGCACAAACGCTGCCAAACTTGCTGCTAAAGCGTTGGCAATCATAAACGGCGCACGTCCGCCCATTGTTAAAGGTATATTTTCGGCTCTTTCTATGCGGTGTGTCCAATCACCTTTAACAATTGACAAATAGCCACTTTCATATACTGCCGCTACTCCACCCTTTTGGATGTGCTTCCGTACTAATTCCGAATCGGGGTTCATGGTGAAGTAAGCAATATTAGCCTTAGTTTTTTCTGACATGGCAGCGACGCGGCGATCGTCGGCATTAAGTACCGCATAGCCATCAGGGAATACAGCTTCCGCTACTACGCTTTTGAGGTTAGCTAACTGCTCAATGGTATCTATATCACCTATTCCTAAGTGGTCGGCGGCTACATTCAATACTACCCCTACATTTGCGGCTTCAAAGCCCAGTCCAGAGCGGAGAATGCCACCGCGAGCCGTTTCCAGTACTGCTACTTCTACTGTGGGATCTTGGAGGATGACGTGGGCACTTTGGGGACCTGTATTATCGCCAGATTCTACTAAGTAATCACCGATATATGTTCCATCAGTAGTAGTATAACCTACTACTTTTGCAGTCTGTTTATAAATATGTGCTAGTAGTCGAGTAGTGGTGGTTTTGCCATTAGTACCCGTGATGCTGAGAATAGGAATTTGGCTAGATTGCTCGTTAGGAAACAGCATATCCATCACTGCACCAGCGACGTTGCGGGGAATACCCACGCTTGGGGCAACGTGCATCCGAAAACCGGGAGCGGCGTTAACTTCGACAATCACGCCATCCACTTCCCGCAGAGGACGGCTAATATCTGTGGTGACGATATCGAGTCCGGCGATATCTAAACCGATAATCTTAACTACTCGTTGTGCCAACCAAAGATTTTCTGGGTGAATTTCATCGGTACGGTCTACGGCACTACCACCTGTACTCAAGTTGGCTGTTGCCCTGAGATAACAAATAGTACCTTTGGGTGGCACGCTATTTAGGGTGTAACCTTGCCTTTCTAGGAGCTGGTAGCTAGTGCGGTCTAGTTCAATCTTGGTCAAGACATTATCATGTCCTTCACCGCGATTTGGGTCAAGGTTTGTTTCCTCAATCAGTTCGGCAATGGTGGATCTGCCGTTGCCAATGACATGAGCCGGGACACGTTCGGCTACTGCTACTACTTTCCCATTTACGACCAGTACCCTGTGGTCACGCCCAACGTAATATCTTTCGACAATAATTGACCGGGAAACTTGTCTGGCAGCTTCGTATCCAGCTTCAGCTTCTTCCCAAGTTCTGATATCAATGGTGATCCCACGTCCATGATTGCCATCCAGAGGCTTGATGACGATGGGATAGCCGCCAACGAATTCAATGGCTTGTTCCAAATCGTCTAAGAAGTTGATTACTGTACCTCTGGGTACTGGCGCACCAGCAGCAGCAAGGATACGTTTAGTGGCTTCTTTATCGCAAGCTAGTTCTACACCCAGAATGCTGGTGTTGTCCGTCATTGTGGCCTGCATCCGCTTCTGGTTCACGCCGTAGCCTAGCTGAATCAAAAAGCGGGCTTCCAGCGACATCCAGGGAATACCTCTTTTTTCTGCTTCTTTGACGATCGCTTCTGTAGAAGGCCCTAAGGAAGCATCACGGGTAAAGTCTTTCAGGTCTTGGATATCTTGCTCTAATTCTGCCTTGGGATAACGGCCTCGATCAACGATACTCTGGCACAGCCGGACTGCGGCTCGTCCAGCGTAGCGTCCCGCTTCCTCGTTCAGATACTCGATTACTACTTGGTAAATTCCGGGTGTGGCAGTTTCGCGGGTGCGACCAAAGCCAACATGCATCCCAGCTAATTCTTGGAGTTCTAAGGCTACGTGTTCCACTATGTGGCCAATCATAGTGCCTTCTTTGACTCGCATTAGAAAACCACCGCGACAGCCAGGCGAACAATAGTGACCCTCCAGACTTGGCAGCGCCTCAACTAATCCTTCATAAAAGCCAGGGATTTCATTCGAGGGCGTCTCGCCAAGGTTTTCTAAATCGAGGCGCATGACGATCAGTTTGTGGCGTCGAATGCTCCAATAGTTTGGGCCGCGTAATGTCTGGATCTTGAGAATTCTCATGGGAATAGGTAGATGGAGATTCGGAACCAAAATTCTAGTTTCTTACTGGAATTGACCGCTAAACTGTTAGTTAAAAACAGTTTTTTCTTTTTACATGGTATTCTTATCATTTTTCTACGGTAAGAAATAATAAATGTGCGGTCAACTCAGTGTAACCTCAGATACTCTATCCCGTCAGCTGGAGATTCGGTGTACAGCAGGCAATACAGTCCGCTGGTACAAGTGGAAGCGATCGCCGTAGCTGAGGATATGGAGACGTAAATTATGCACGGTTAACGGTTCATTAGCACCGACATGGGGTTCGTTGGTGTGGGTCAGCTCAGTGGGATCGACAATGGTGACACTGCCTTTGCCCATAACTTGTAGCCAACCATCACGTTCAAACACAGCACAAGTATCTTCGTCAATGCCAATACCTAAGCGATCGGGATGAGCTGCGATCGCACTAATCAGTCGCCCCATCCGATTACGGTTGTGAAAGTGTTGGTCAACGATTACTTCCGGAATAAATCCCAAACCCGTTGCCATATCCACTAGGGAACGATTGGGCGTCTCTCCACTACCGCCGCCAGCAATCATGTGATGCCCCATCACCGCCGCTCCTGCACTGGTGCCTGCTAACGTAAGTTGCCCCGCCCTTACCCGCTGGCGAATAATTTCCATTGCTGGCGTATCTGCCAATACGCCACAAAGACGCAGCTGGTCTCCTCCTGTCAAAAATACCCCACTACAGGCTTCTAAGGATGCTTTGATCTGGGAGGCTTCACACTGTTCTCGTTCGCGGATGTCTAAAATCTCTACCTTCTGGGCACCCATTTCTTCAAAAATGCGAATATACCGACCACCGATGATGGCAGGTTCGCGAGAGGCAGATGGAATAATTGTAATATAAGCCTTACTAGCACCGGCGCGTCCAAAAAAAGTTCGTAGGATTTCGCGCCCATGAACTTTATCTTCTGCACCTCCGATAACCAGAACGGCGGTTTTTGTTGCTTGGGGTGTCCTCATTTCTAGCGATTTAGCTTGTAATTGCGGCATTTTGGTTCTCCTGTCAACAACTTCAGGTGAATTTAACAAGGTTCAGAAGCCTAATGATTTTTGCGCTTTGCTTCTTTGAGAGGACACTTTTTTGAAGTTTGGAACTGGGGAAAGCCACTCTCCAAATTCTTGCTTAACGCACACGAAACCTCAGTCTAAACGTGTTCGTTCCCATTCATCAAAGCCAGCGCCTTGTTTTTCACCTGTCCACTTGCAGCAGGGCAAAATAGTCTTTAGGGGGCTAGATTCCCACTCTTGGGTTAGGGACGAGCAGTTAAGACTACGCTTTTTTCTGAGACTGGCTCGATGCATCCTGGAAGTTGTTAACTTGATATGATTATTAATTTAAATGTAGTTGTGACAACATTTAAACATAAATTAAGTAATTAGAAAAACTTTTGATCCCATCTAAAATCCAGGAGGTCTGGTAGTTTTAGATACTATTGATAAAGTTTAACTGGAGTTTGACCCGACCTTGGCTTGCTGGTGTTTGCTAGACATTCAAATTTAAGATTAGTGTCCTCGAATACGAATAACTGTGCGCTTTGATATAGTTACGCTTTTTCCTGACTGTTTTAACTCTGTTCTCAATTCTGGGCTGCTGGGTAAAGCCTTAGCCAAACAGATTGCCGAAGTGCATCTGATTAATCCACGGGACTTTACGACTGACAAGCACCGAAAAGTAGATGATGAACCCTACGGCGGCGGTGTTGGGATGCTAATGAAGCCAGAACCTATTTTTACGGCTGTGGAGTCGCTGCCGATTCTACCCCGAAGAGAAGTAATTTTGATGAGTCCCCAGGGTCAAGCAATTAATCAACCTCTTTTGAAAGAATTGGTGACAAATTATGACCAGTTAGTAGTTATTTGTGGGCATTACGAAGGAGTGGATGAGAGGGTGCTACATTTGGTAACTCGTGAAGTATCTTTAGGCGATTTTATTCTGACTGGTGGGGAAATTCCAGCAATGGCTTTGATTAATGGCGTGGTGCGGCTGATCCCAGGAACCGTAGCCAAAACTGAGTCCCTGACAGCAGAAAGTTTTGAGGAAGGGTTATTGGACTATCCCCAATATACTCGTCCTGCGAATTTTCGCGGCTTGAAAGTGCCTGATGTCTTGCTCAGTGGGAATCATGCAGCGATCGCCCGGTGGCGTTACGAACAACAAATTCAAAAAACCCGTGATCGCCGCCCCGATCTTCTGGATAAATTGAAGCAGGAGGAGCAGGGGGAGCAGGGGAGCAGGGGAGCAGGGAGAGAATAATAATTTCTAACTCCTGACAAATGACAAATGACAAATGACAAATGACAAAAATTCGTATTGGTAATGGCTACGATATTCACCAACTGGTGAGCGATCGCGCTTTGATTTTAGGTGGAATTCAAATTCCCCATGAATTGGGTTTGTTGGGGCACAGTGACGCTGATGTGCTGACCCATGCAATTATGGATGCCATGCTTGGAGCATTATCTTTGGGGGATATTGGTCATTATTTTCCTCCTAGCGATTCTAAATGGGCGGGAGCAAATAGTTTAGGACTATTAACTCAAGTAAATCAACTGATTCAGGATCGAGGCTGGCAGGTGGGAAATATTGACTCGGTGATAGTAGCAGAACGTCCAAAATTAAAACCGCATATTCACAACATGCGCGACAAACTAGCGGCTGTTTTAGAATTAGAACCAAATCAAATTGGCATCAAAGCTACCACCAATGAAAAATTAGGACCCGTTGGACGCGAAGAAGGTATATGTGCTTATGCTGTCGTTTTGCTAGTGGCTTCAGAGTAACTTTTCTTTGAAACCATGGGTAAAGATATTGAAGACTCGCGAGGATAGAAATCAATGATTTATAGCGACAAACAAACCTTAACTTGGTGGGAATTTAGAGCCATACAAGCTACAAACATAGAAGATATAGACTTTCCTGATATTGTTGCTTTAGACAAAGAGGGACAAATTGTTCTGATAGCTGAAGTCAAAGGTTTACCATTCAATTTTAAAGAAATAAAAGCCAAAAAATATGCTATCTTGCGGCTGATTGATTACTTACAAGCAGCAAAGATAGCAATTCTCTTTGCTATGCTTGTTGATGTAAATAAAATTTTGATTTTTAAATGGGATGGCAATAATTTATCAGAGCCGATTATCAGTCTTAATACTGCTGACGTGCTTAGTCATTACGAGCCAGAATTCCGTGATAAAAGCATATTTAGTCTTTACCTTAAAGGTCTTACAGAAGCTTGGCTGCACGATTTGGCATATCATTGGAAATCGGAAATACCACCTTTCATAAAGGAAATGGCAGAAATTGGTTTATTGCAATTAGTAGAAGACGAAAGAACTGAAATTTATTAATATTGTGTAGTGATAATTTACGTTGAAACTAATTTCTTGATGAGTATTGCTAAAGGGCAAGATTCACAAGCACAAGAATTACTGCAAAATACACCCTCTTCTTTACGTCTCGTAGTGCCAAGTATTTGTTTTGTAGAATCATTGACAACATTGGAACAAGAGGAAAAATATAATCTAGATTTCCTCCGCAAGTTAGATATACAAATTAATCAAGCAGAGCGGGATAATTCAGATAATGCACGATTACTGCTGTCTCGCCTAGAACAATCAAGAACTAGCTTTTTTCAACGAAATAACGAAATTAAAGAACGTTTTGATCTAGCTTTTAATCAGCTGGCGATGGAATCAGAAATGATTACATTAAGTAAGGGTATTTTTCAAGGAACTTTAAATAGAGCAATTTTGGAGAAGCACATTATATATAGAATAATATTGGAGTGTATAATTTTTCATGCTGGCTTACATCCTAATAAAAACAAATTATTTTTAAGTAGCAATTCTAAAGAATTCGGCAGACGTGAAGTTATGGAGGTTTTACGAGATACTGATATTCAGTATTTCAATAAAACTCAAAACTTCCTTGGTTGGCTACAATCTCAATCACATTAATTACACTATTCGTGTATTGAAATTATGAAATTTTTGAGAACAATATTTTTAGCAATTAAACATTTTTGGTTGCCAATAATTTTGACTTCAGCAATAGCAGTTACAGTTACCGCCTGCAACCCAGCTAATTTCAAAAGCGCAGCCGCTGAAGTATCTCAATTAGTAGATAGTATTCTCAGTGACCCCAAAACCTTTAACTACCCGCTCAGTCAAGAGTCTCCCAATGTTTTTGGTCTAATTTATGAGGGATTAACTACCCAAAACCCCATAACCGGCAAAATGGAGCCAGACTTAGCAGAATCGTGGCAAATTTCTGATGATAAATTGCAGTTTATTTTTACTTTGCGTGAAGGATTGAAATGGTCTGATGGACAGCCACTAACAGCAGATGATGTGGTGTTTACCTATAATAAAATTTATCTGAATGAGGCAATTCCCACAGATGCTAGAGATGTCCTGCGAATTGGTGAAAGTCGGGCATTTCCTAAGGTGCAAAAAATCGATAATCAAAGAGTTAAATTTACTAATCCAGAACCGTTTGCGCCGTTCTTGGGAACTATAGGATTACCAATTTTACCTGCCCATAGCTTAGAAAAATCTGTAAATACAAAAGACCAGGAGGGTAAGCCAACATTTCTATCAATGTGGGGCGTTGATACTCCTCCCGATCAAATTGTTGTTAACGGTCCTTATAAGTTAGAGCGCTATGACACAAGTCAACGTGTAATTTTCCGGCGCAACCCTTACTATTGGCGCAAAGGATCAAAAGGAGAACCCCAACCTTATATTGAACGGATAGTGTGGCCAATTGTGGAATCAACAGATACTTCACTGCTACAATTCCGTTCTGGCAGTTTAGATATTGAAGGAGTTTCACCAGAATACTTTTCTTTGCTGAAGGCGCAAGAAAAGCAGGGTAATTTTAAAATTTACAATGGTGGTCCAGCAAGTGGTACGACGTTTATTTTGTTTAATTTGAATAAAGGTAAAAGGGATGGAAAACCCCTGGTAAATCCAGTAAAATCGAGTTGGTTCAACACTGTGGAATTTCGGCAGGCAGTAGCTTATGCTATTGATCGCCAAACAATGATTAACAACACTTTTCGCGGTTTAGGTACTCCACAAGATTCATCAATTTCTGTGCAAAGCCCCTATTACCTTTCACCTAAAGAAGGGCTAAAAGTTTATAATTACGATACGCAAAAAGCGAAAGAACTGCTATTAAAAGCAGGATTCAAATATAACGACAAAAACCAACTAATAGATGCTCAGGGGAACCGCGTCCGCTTCTCGTTGCTCACTAATGCTGGGAACAAGATCCGCGAAGCAATTGGCTCGCAGATTAAACAAGACTTGAGTAAAATCGGGATTCAAGTCGATTTCACTCCACTGGCATGGAATACTTATACAGATAAGCTTTCTAACTCCTTAGACTGGGAAGCTTCGATGCTGGGTTTGACAGGTGGATTAGAACCGAATGATGGGGCTAACGTCTGGTCTCCCGAAGGTGGATTGCATATGTTTAATCAAAAACCCCAAGCAGGACAAAAGCCGATTGAGGGTTGGGAGGTGGCTCCTTGGGAAGCAGAAATTGGTAAGCTTTATATTAAAGGAGCAAGGCAGTTAGACGAAGCGAAGCGAAAAGAAATTTATGCCGAAACCCAACGGATTACCCAGGAAAATTTACCGTTTATTTATCTAGTTAACCCCTTGTCACTGTCAGCTGTACGTAATCGTTTTCAAGGGATCAGATTCTCTGCCCTTGGTGGCGCATTCTGGAACATTTATGAAATTAAAGTAATTGATTAGTCATTAGTCATTAGTTGTCCATTAACTAATGGTTAATTACAAATAACGAAGGACAAAGGACAAAAGACTAATTACCGATGAAAAAGCTTTGCGATCGCTCTTAGAAGCGGTTGCCAATGGTAAAGCTACCTCAGATATAGGATTAGACGCACTTGAATCTTTGTCCTATAAACCTGCGGGTGAATTTATTGATCATAATTAGACAGAATTCCAGTAAATTGAATTCTATGAAATCACCCTCCATCTTTTTTGCAATTAGGCGTTTTTGGTTGCCAATAATTCTGACTTCAGCAATAGCACTTACAGTTACCGCCTGCAACCCAGCTAACTTCAAAAGTGCAGCTGCTCAAGTGCCGCAAGTTGTCACCGCAGTTTTGAGTGAGCCTTCAACTTTTAACTATGCTTTAAATGAATCAGCATATAGCGTTTTTAGCTTCATCTATGACTCATTGATTAATCAGAATCCCCTAACCACAAAACTAGAGCCTGCTTTAGCAGAGGACTGGGAAGTTTCTGAAGATGGTCAACGGATTGTGATCACTCTGCGAGAAGGAATTAAGTGGTCAGATGGTCAGCCAATGACTGCTGATGATGTTGTCTTTACTTATAACGAAATCTATCTCAACCCCAAAATTCCCACCTCTACCAAGGATACCCTAAGAATTGGTGATAAGGGCACTTTGCCAAAGGTCAAAAAAATCGATGAGCGCCGAGTTGAATTCAGTATACTAGAACCCTTTGCTCCTTTTTTAAGATATGTAGGTGGTATCCCAATTATGCCAGCCCATGCTCTACAGAAAGCAATTCGCACAGTTGGATCTGATGGAAATCCTAAGTTTCTCTCAATGTGGCGAACAGGCACTGATCCGAAACAAATTGTTGGTAACGGCCCATATATCATGGAAAGTTACGTTTCCAGTCAGCGAATTATATTTCGGCGTAATCCATATTACTGGCGCAAAGATGCTCAGGGTAATTCTCAGCCTTACATTGAGCGTATTGTTTGGCAAATTATTGAATCTACTGAAAACCAGTTGATTAGTTTTCGCTCTGGGCAGTTGGATGATTTAGAAGTTCCTCCTGAAGGTTTCAGTTTGCTGAAGCGAGAAGAAAAACGGGCGAAGTTTAAAATTTATAACGGTGGACCAGGTACAAGTACGAGTTTTATTGCTTTCAATCTGAGTAAAGCAAAGAATTCTCAGGGTAAACCTTTTGTAGACCCAATTAAATCTATATGGTTTAATAAAAAGGAATTCAGGCAGGCTATAGCCTACGCCCTCGACCGCGAAACCATGAAAACAAATGCTTATCGGGGACTGGGTGAACTGCAAAATTCATTTGTTTATGTCAAAAGTCCCTACTTCCTGACTCCAGAAAAAGGGTTAAAGGTATATAATTACGAGCCAGATAAATCAAAGAAATTACTGTTACAAGCTGGGTTTAAATATAATGACCAAAATCAGCTTTTAGATGCTAATGGTAACAGAGTCAGATTTACACTCTTAACGAATTCGGAAAGAAAAGTTAGAGGAGATATGGCATCCCAAATCAGGCGGGATCTCGCTAATATTGGGATTCAAGTAGATTTGCAAATTCTCAGCTTCAATTCCTATCTAGAAAAACTCAAAGTTACGCATAATTGGGATTGTTACCTTGGAGGATTTACTGAAGGCGGTATTGAACCCCACGGCGCTAGCAAAATATGGAGAATTACCGGTGCATCCCACGCATTTAATTTGGGGCCACAACCGGGAGATCCACCCATAATTGGCTGGGAAGTTTCCGACTGGGAAAAGCAAATTGACAGCCTTTACATTAAAGGCGCACAGGTATTAGATGAAAGCAAGCGCAAGGAAATTTATTACGAATATCAGCGCATCGCCTCAGAACAATTGCCGTTTATTCATTTAGTGGAGAGGTTGAATCTGCAAGCAGTGCGCGATCGCTTCCAAGGAATTAAATATACTGCTCTTGGTGGCCCATTTTGGAATCTCTATGAACTAAAAGTAACTGATTAGGTATTGGGCATGGGGCATTGGTTATTCGCAGAGTAAGAATGACAAGTGACAATTGATAAAGGACAAAGGACAAATAACCAATGACCGATGAAAAAACCTTGCGATCGCTACTCGTTGCGGTTGCTAATGGTAAAGTTACGCCAGATACGGCATTAGACTCACTCAAAGACTTGGCTTATGAATCTGTGGGTGAGTTTGCCAAAATTGACCACCATCGCCAGCTAAGAACTGGTTTCCCAGAGGTGATTTGGGGGCCTGGTAAGACGCCCGACCAAATTGCTCAAATTATGGAAGTGATGCGCCTGCGCAACCCGGTGGTGATGGCAACCCGCATTGAACCAGCAGTTTATGCCGCACTGGAATCAAAAGTTAGCGGTTTGCGATATTACGAATCGGCGCGAATTTGTGCGATCGCTCCACCTACCATCGAACCACAATTCTGGGGTGAGATCGGTATTCTTTCTGCTGGTACCGCCGATTTACCCGTTGCGGAAGAGGCATCTGTCACCGCTGAACTTTCTGGTTTTCGCGTCCAGCGCCTCTGGGATGTTGGCGTTGCTGGGATTCATCGTTTGCTGAGTAACCGCCACCTGATTGAGTCAGCATCGGTGTTGATTGTTGTAGCGGGGATGGAAGGCGCTTTACCCAGCGTTGTCGCTGGTTTAGCGAGTTGTCCTGTAATTGCTGTACCCACCAGCATTGGTTATGGCGCAAGTTTTGGTGGTTTAGCACCACTATT
Organism: Nostoc sp. NMS9; assembly: GCF_017114995.1. GTDB lineage: Bacteria > Cyanobacteriota > Cyanobacteriia > Cyanobacteriales > Nostocaceae > Nostoc. The sequence goes on from NZ_JABXKL010000067.1 coordinate 40,656, forward strand.
GACAATGCTTAACTCTTGTGCTGCGGGAGTAGGTGTAGTGAATATCGATAATGGTTTTGGTGCAGCAGTTTTGGCGGGACAGATTTTGCGGACTGCCGAGAAATTGCGGTTGGCATCAGCTACATCTTGAGTTAAGACATTGAAGTTACATCCAAATATTTCAGTAAATATCAGTAATTAATGTAAATAATAAACTGATGCTGAAATTTGCCACCCCTAACTTCTTAATCACCAAAGATGAGCAATTACAGCGATTTGACATCTCAGTTACTTTGGCATTTGCCTGTAAATTGGACAGCATTAGCACAAACAATCACCGATCCAAACGTTATGGGTCAGATGCAAAAAGCTTGGAGCCACTTTATACAAACAGGTCAAGTGTGGGCATTGTTGATTGGTTTAGTCATTGGCTATATGATTCGGAATCTAACTAGCTACGGTTAAATTTAAAAGTTAGGAGTTGAAAGTGAGGAGTGAGAAGTTAGGAGTCAAAAACTCATAACTCCTCACTCTTAACTCTTAACTCTCGCCCACTCTTTTCATAATTTATGACTAAAAAAGAAACTTGGAGCCAGCGGTTTGAATCAGCGTTGCATCCAGCGATCGCTCGTTTTAATGCCAGTATAAGTTTTGATATTGAATTAATCGAATATGACCTCACTGGTTCTCAAGCTCATGCCAAAATGCTTGCTCACACGGGCATCATCTCCTCAGAAGAAGGAGAGCAACTGGTTGCCGGTTTAGAACAAATTCGCCAAGAGTACCGCCAGAGTAAATTTCAGCCCGGTGTCGATGCTGAAGATGTGCATTTTGCAGTTGAACGCCGACTGACAGAAATTGTCGGCGATGTGGGTAAAAAGTTGCATACAGCGCGATCGCGTAATGACCAAGTTGGCACCGACACCAGACTCTACCTCCGCGAGCAAATCCAACAAATCAAAAGCGAATTGCGAGAATTTCAAAGTGTTTTACTGGATATAGCCGAAAAGCACGTTGAAACTCTGATTCCTGGCTATACCCACCTCCAACGCGCCCAACCGGTGAGTTTAGCTCATCACCTCTTGGCATACTTTCAAATGGTGCAACGTGACTGGGAACGCTTAGGAGATGTTTCTCGGCGCGTGAATATCTCACCTTTGGGATGTGGTGCTTTAGCGGGAACTACTTTCCCTATCGATCGCCACTACACAGCCAAACTCTTGAATTTTGACGATATTTATGCTAATAGCCTCGATGGAGTGAGCGATCGCGATTTTGCGATCGAATTCTTGTGTGCTGCTAGCTTGATTATGGTTCACCTCAGCCGCCTTGCAGAAGAAGTCATTCTTTGGTCATCTGAAGAATTTCGCTTCGTCACCCTCAAAGATAGCTGTGCTACTGGTTCCAGTATCATGCCCCAAAAGAAAAATCCCGATGTCCCAGAATTGGTGCGAGGGAAAACAGGACGTGTATTCGGTCATCTCCAGGCGATGTTAGTCATCATGAAGGGGCTACCCCTGGCATATAACAAAGACTTACAAGAAGATAAAGAAGGTCTATTTGATAGCGTTAACACAGTCAAAGCGTCTCTAGAAGCGATGACGATTTTGCTCAGGGAAGGCTTAGAATTTCGTACCCAGCGGTTAGCATCAGCTGTGGCGGAAGATTTTTCTAATGCTACCGATGTAGCAGATTATCTGGCAGCACGGGGCGTTCCTTTTCGGGAAGCTTACAACCTTGTGGGTAAGGTGGTAAAAACTAGTATTGCCGCAGGTAAACTCCTAAAAGATTTGAAATTGGAAGAGTGGCAACAACTACACCCGGCATTTGCAGCAGATATTTATGAGGCAATATCCCCCCGTCAAGTTGTTGCTGCCCGCAACAGTTACGGAGGTACTGGCTTTGTACAGGTAAGCAAAGCACTCATAGCCGCCCGTGCTCAAATTGCTCAATAGAGGGATTGGGGAATGGAGAGTGGGAGGATAAGGGAAGAAGGGGAATTATTGAATAAACCTCTCCCTTGTCTTTTCTCTATGCCTAATGCCCAATGCCCCAATTCCCAAAAATAAATAAGGGCGTACAAATAAATGTGCGCCCCAAAAGGTAAATAACCCAAACAATAAGGATTTAGGCAGGCAGCTTATTCAGTGTCAGCTGCTGCTGCGCCTTCTTCTTCCTCACTCTTTGGTGGTCTTTGTTGGAACCTTCTCTGCATTCTTCCTGTCGTAGTCCGTTTACGAAACTTTCTGGCATACGCCTGGTTACGTAGCGCCTTTTCTTTTTTCGGGTTACGGCGCTTGGCCATGTTCACCTCTATTAATAAACAACAAAAAAGTAGCAACTAGGCATCACGTAGGCAATATGAGGTACCAATGTTATTGATATACTTTTAGCCTAGTGCAGCAATAAATACGCTTTAAACAGTGTACTAGCCTATCGCATTATACCCAACTTTGTCAATAAAAATTCTGAATTATCCCCGCCAGTAAGCTGAAAAATATCTTTTCTGAGATTCCAACCTGTCAAATGATTGTAAATTAGCTCATTAGTTGTTGTTCTTGAAACAAACCAATATTATCAAAAAATAATTCAAGAGTCAGTCATTAAAACTCAGGAGACATAGCTTAATAAATTCAGAATTTTGGATTTTGACTTATTATTCATATTATTTTTTTGTGTTCTAAAAATCTATTAGTAACAGCTAGTTTCAGCAGCACTAATGCTAGCTATAAACTGAAAATTTACTTGGCTCAAGAAATATCATGTATATATAAATACAGTGCTTCTCATGAAACTTGATGTTAGAATTGATAATATTCTACGTAAATCGTGAGAATAAAATCTCAAACCACAAACATTTTTGTATAAAACAAAACTCAACAAAAATTTTATTAGTTGAGCCTATGTAAGTGGTAGAGAACTATAGAATACAACACATAAATTTTGAAGATTGAACGTTATTGCTTTTTTTCCGGCAGCTGTCGAGTCCACACGTAGCTTATGGCGTATTGGACAAACAGTATTGGGTATAATATTTCGTCATCCCATTACTGGCACTAGTATCATCCCAATTTTACCCGATGGTCGGATTGTACTGATCCGGCGGCGCGACAATGGTCTTTGGTCATTGCCTGGAGGGATTGTGGATTGGGGAGAAGATGTTCCCAATACAGTCCGCCGGGAATTGATGGAGGAAACCGGGCTAGAATTGGTGAAAATTAACCGTTTAGTAGGAGTTTACTCCGCACCAGACCGTGATCCCAGAATCCATTCAATTTGTATTGTGGTTGAAGCCGAGGTGCATGGGACAATGGAGATTAAAGACACTTTAGAAGTCATGGAAATCCAAGCTTTCTCTCCCAGTTTACTACCTTCAGGAAAGATGTCTCACGACCATACTCGGCAGTTGCAAGACTACTTGAATGGCTTGACAACACTGGCATAACAATATTTTTTCATTAGTCATTAGTCCTTTATCATTTGCCGCCAAAGTTATGATCTCACGAAGCCTTGGCTCACATTTTCACATTTCTCTCTTTGTAATTTGTCCAGAACTAGTTAATAATGACCAATAACCAATGACTAATGACTAATGACTAATGACTATTTATTATGGTGCTAAAAGTTAACTACTAAATAAAATGGATACACTATTCCGTAACTCCCGGAGAAAGCTCTCTCAAGGGCTATTATTCTGGCGTGAAGTCGGTGAAAAAACTCCTATAATTTTTTTACATGGTGCTTGGAATGAGAGCAGTCAATGGTTATCTGTGATGGAGTCCCTTGCACAAGATTTTCATTGTTTTGCACCTGATTTGTTAGGGTTTGGGGAATCAGAAAATCCTAATATCCACCATTCGATAGATTTACAAGTTGAGTGTCTAGCTGAATTTTTGCAAGCTGTGAAGCTAGAAAAAGTATATTTAGTGGGGCATTCTCTTGGGGGTTGGATTGCTGCTAGCTATGCTTTAAAGTATCCAGAGAAAGTTGATGGTGTGGTACTGCTAGCACCAGAGGGCGTAGAGATAGCAGGACAAGAAGAGTATTGCCAGAAGATGCGGCGATTATTGAATTATCCACCACTAATAGTTAAATTTTTGCGATCGCTAACTCCCTTCACTAAAATTCTGGGTTGGTATGAAAAAATTGCACAGGATTTGCAATTACGTCAGGAATTGTTGCGTTACCCCATAGCTTGCCAGTTACTTTTCAAACGGCGACAAGCAGAAATTGACGCGGAATTAGTCCAAAAGCGGCTTTACATGATAGATATTCCGGTTTTTATTTTACAAGGTGGCCAAGATACACCAGATGCTTTAGCCAAGAGCCGGGTTTATACTCAACTGATGCCGAAAGTCGAGTTGAAAATGATTGCCCATGCCGGAAATGACTTACCAGAATCTTCTGCTGGGGTTGTAGCGATGGAGATTCGGGAGTTTATTCAAGATATTTTGAAAAACCATAATTTCAACGAATTAAACTAGCTCATTAAGAGTTTGCTGCCAATCCACAACACATATTCCTTCGCTCTCAAAGCGTGATATGTGTTTCAAGTTTGTTGTCATAACTATGACCGAAAACAACTCATGATACAAGCCCCTAAATTTATTTATGGAGAAGCAAAAAAATGTATCACCCACGGTTATTATTTTCTGCAGCGACAGGTGCAGTTCCAGTGTAATTCTGAAATCCTGATGCACCTACAGGATAAGACCCGATATTTTCGACAGAAGTTCCGTTTGTAAATGAATGTTGGTTATCTTGTGACTCGATACCAATATTTAACTGTTTCCCAACATTGCTATACTCGCCTGTGCAATCGTAATGAAGTAAGCTGCAAAGTTGCCAACAGATTATCGATTAGCTTAGTTGATTGGGTAAGGCAACTTAACCATCATTTATGAATACTTCCCGCATTCCCAAAAAAATTAAATTTGGTTCCACAATTAAAGATGCTGTAATTTCAGGATATAAGGCTTGCAGATAGTTTAGTAAAAAAATGCGATCGCCCCCTTTAATCGCAATGTTTCCATTAGGAAATAAATCCCGCCACGCCTCAATAAAATCTTTAATTCCAGCTAATAAAGTGTAAATAACTCCACTTTGAATAGCCTCTGTTGTATTAAGCGCAAAACGTGGTGGTAGAGAAGGAAAATTTTGCGTCTCTACAAATGGTAATTGTCCTGTTTGTTGACCGAGAGTTGCAAATTGCAAACCTAATCCTGGCAAAATTGCACCTCCAACTAGAGACTCATTAGCATCCGCAGCTGTAAAAGTCAGCGCTGTTCCAGCATCAATTACCAACATCGGAAAACCCCAAGTTTTCCCCGCACCCCACAAAGCTAAAGCGCGGTCAATTCCTAGTGTGGGATACACGCCTGTTAGTAATATTTGGTCTAAGGTAATAACGCGAGTATTTGGGTAAGTTTGCCAAATAGCAGTTTGGCTGGGAACTACCGAGGCAAGGAGAAGAGGGCACGGGGGCAGAGAGACAAAAGCGCAAAGGGGTGCAGTATTTGTGAGAAAATTATCTTGTTGATCGGGTGGAGAAATTGCCAGTAATAAATCATCTAGAGTTTGATATTCAGCTAGATGTTGTATGATGACGGATTCAGGAAGATAGTCGATATCCCAAGCTGAGTAAAGCGTCTCGCCTAAAAACAATGCCCAATGCAGCCGAGAATTACCAATTTCCAAGGCTAGCCAAATTTCCTCTGTGTGCCTCTGCGGTTTCACACTTTTAACTTTTTTAAGTCAACTATAGGTTTTTTAATAAAAATTAACATTCAAGCCGTGTAACAATAAAACAAGAGGAACAAATACTCATTGTGTCAAGGAGGGAGTTATGGTAGCGCTCACCGAAAAAACTGAAAAACGGCTCACCATACAGACTGTAAAGATTGCTCAAGAGACGACGGCTATTCGCTCTTTGGATTGGGATCGCGATCGCTTCGATATTGAGTTTGGTCTGCAAAACGGTACTACTTATAACTCGTTTCTCATTCGTGGGGAGCAGACTGCCTTAGTTGATACCTCCCATGAAAAGTTTCGTCAACTATACTTTGATACGCTTACTGGACTAATCAACCCAACAGAGATTGATTATTTAATTATCAGTCACACTGAGCCAGACCACAGCGGTTTAGTTAAAGATTTGCTGCAAATGGCTCCAGAAATAACCGTTGTCGGTTCTAAAGTGGCGATTCAGTTTCTTGAGGATTTAGTACATCAGCCATTTAAACGGCGGATTGTGAAAAATGGCGATCGCTTAGATTTGGGCAATGGTCATGAATTTGAATTCGTGATTGCTCCAAATTTACATTGGCCGGATACCATTTTCAGCTTCGACCACAAAACCAAAATTCTCTACACCTGCGATGCCTTTGGGTTGCATTACTGCTCTGATAGCACCTTTGATGAAGACTTAGCAGCGATCGAAGAAGACTTTCATTACTACTACGATTGCTTGATGGGGCCGAATGCCCGATCAGTTCTGTCTGCCCTGAAGCGGATGGCAGAACTGAAAACCATCGGCATGATTGCTACAGGCCACGGGCCATTATTATCTCACAATGTTGAAGAACTAGTTGGACGTTACCGCACTTGGAGCCAAAGCCAAACCAAGGCAGAAACAACAATTGGGATATTTTACGTTTCTGAATACGGATATAGCGATCGCCTCGCGCAAGCAATTGCTAACGGCATCGGTAAAACTGGTGTCGCTGTGGAAATTGTCGATTTGGGATCTGAAGTCGATTTACAAGAACTGCGGGAACTAGTCAGCAGGTGTGCTGGGCTAATCGTTGGTCTAACTCCGGCTTCTGGTGCTGCTAGCATCCAATCTGCACTCAGCACAGTTTTAGGATCAGCCAAAGAAAAGCAAGCTATTGGCGTATTTGAAACCGGTGGTGGCGATGATGAGCCAATAGATCCTTTGGTGAGTAAATTCCGCAATTTAGGTTTGACAACAGTTTTTCCAGCGATTCGGATTAAACAAACACCCACAGAAAACACTTACAAGTTGTGTGAAGAAGCGGGTACAGACTTAGCTCAATGGGTAACACGCGATCGCAGCATCAAAGCTATGAAATCCCTTAGTGCTGACTTAGATAAAGCACTAGGTAGAATCAGCGGTGGGTTATATATTATTACTGCTAAAAAAGGCGATGTTTCCAGTGCCATGCTAGCCTCTTGGGTTGCTCAATCCAGTTTTAAACCCTTGGGATTTTCCATTGCAGTCGCCAAAGATCGGGCAATTGAATCACTCATGCAAGTAGGCGATCGCTTTGTTCTCAACGTTTTAGAAGAAGGCAATTTCCAACCACTAATGAAACACTTTTTGAAACGGTTCGCCCCTGGTGCAGATCGCTTTGAAGGTGTGAGAACTCAGCCAGCCGAAAATGGTGCGCCCATCCTTAACGACGCCCTCGCCTACATGGAGTGCGAAGTCATCAGTAGAATGGATTGCGGCGACCATTGGGCAGTATACAGCACAGTCTACGCCGGACGGGTTTCTAAGCCAGAAGCTTTGACTGCTGTGCATCATCGTAAAGTTGGCAACCACTACTAAAAAGTTAGGAGTTAGGAGTTAGGAGTTAGAAGTTAAAAATTAGGAGTTGTAGAGACGAGTTTAATAAAAAATATCGTCTGCACAACGGAAGTTAAAAAATTTAGATTAACGACTTTCTTCAACTCATAACTCATAACTCACAACTCATAACTCCTGTTTTAGCCATGTCAAAAAATAAACCCCGTGACGTTCAAGTTTTTCCCATTGCTACAGATATAAGAGTACTGCGATCGCGCAGTTGGTCAAGGCTCAGATTTGAAATTGAATACGCTCTTGCTAAGGGTACAACTGCTAACTCTTATTTAATCGAAAGCAATAAAACCGCCATCATTGACCCTCCAGGGGAAACGTTTACGCAAATTTATTTAGAAGCTTTGCAACAACGTTTCCATCTCGAAGATTTAGATTATGTAATTTTGGGACACGTAAATCCTAACCGCGCTGCAACTTTAAAAGCTTTGTTAGAAATAGCCCCGCAAATCACCTTTGTCTGTTCTAATCCAGGGGCGATAAATTTACGTGCGGCGCTGGAAAATCTAGACTTGCAAATTCTTGTTATGCGGGGCGAAGAAACTCTAGATTTGGGTAACGGGCATAATTTACAATTTATTCCCACCCCCAATCCCCGCTATGCAGATCAACTTTGCACCTACGATCCGCAAACAGAAATTCTGTACACAGATAAGTTATTTGGGGCGCACGTTTGTGGAGATCAGGTATTTGATGAAGGGTGGGAAGTATATAACGAGGATCGGCGCTATTATTTTGATTGCCTCATGGCTCCCCACGCGCGTCAAGTTGAAACAACACTGGATAAACTTGTCGATTTTCCTGTGCGAATGTATGCCACTGGACACGGCCCTTTGGTACGCTATGGCTTAATAGACCTAACCAAAGCTTATCGGGAATGGAGTCAACAGCAAACTTCTGCTGACTTGACAGTAGCGTTAATTTATGCATCCGCTTATGGAAATACAGCCACATTAGCCCAAGCGATCGCTCGTGGAATTACAAAAGCTGGCGTCGCCGTAGAATCGATTAACTGCGAATTTACGGAACCAGAAGAAATCCGGGCGGCTGTGGAAAAAGCGGGTGGTTTCATCATTGGTTCTCCTACCCTTGGTGGTCATGCACCCACACCTGTGCAAACAGCATTAGGAATTGTGCTATCCACTGCTACTAACAATAAACTCGCTGGTGCTTTTGGTTCCTTTGGCTGGAGTGGGGAAGCGGTTGATTTAATTGAGAGTAAATTAAAAGATGCTGGCTATCGGTTTGGTTTTGATACGATCCGCGTAAAATTCAAACCCGACGATGCTACCCTGCAATTGTGTGAAGAAGCTGGAACCGACTTTGCCCAAGCACTGAAGAAAGCGAGAAAAGTGCGATCGCCAAGTCAACCTGCAACAACTGTAGAACAAGCAGTTGGTCGGATTGTCGGTTCTCTTTGCGTTCTCACTGCCAAGGAAGGCGATCGCTCCAGTGCCATGTTAGCTTCTTGGGTGTCTCAAGCTAGCTTTAGTCCCCCTGGTTTAACCATCGCCGTCGCCAAAGACCGCGCAGTAGAAACACTGACCCATACAGGAAACAAATTTGTCCTCAACATCCTTAAAGAAGGCAATCACTTGGGGTTGATGAAGCACTTCCTCAAACCTTTTGGCCCAGGACAAGACCGATTTGCTGATGTCGCCGCCGAAGAAACTGAAAGCGGTTCTCCCATACTTACGGATGCTCTAGCATATCTCGAATGTTCCGTACAAAACCGGATGGAATCTGGCGACCACTGGCTGGTTTATGCGACTGTCGAGAGTGGCAAATTGTTAGATAATGATGGCGTTACAGCTGTTCATCATCGCAAGTCGGCAACTCATTATTAATTGGGGACTGGGGACTGGCTATTAGGAAATTCTTACCTAGTACAGCGCGGCGGAAATAAACCGCTCATTCAAAATGAACGAAACGCTTACGCTGTATTCATTTTGAACTTTGACTTCTGCCTTGCGATACTATAACAGTTCTCGTTGACGTGAGGTAGACCTGTAAGGGCACGCCATACCGTTCCCCTACTTGCGATTTAACGTTGTACCGCATCTGAATGGGAATCGCTATAGTCTTTAGAATTTTCCACAATCAACCCACCTGATTCTAATAATTGAAGAGCTTCAGCCTTCGACATAACAGCCATAGCAATGAGATCAGATCCTCCGCCCAAACGTGCAAGGACTCTGATAAGGGACTTGCGAAAAAATAAAGTACCAGCCATTCGAGAATATTTAGGAAGCGCGGA
>NZ_JABXKL010000001.1 GCF_017114995.1 Nostoc sp. NMS9
GTAGAACTAATTGCAGGCATCCCCATTTCTCCTTTGCCAGATGGTAGTGATTTAATATCCAGTGGATTATTTAGTGCAACTTATGGCGCTGAAAATGCTGGCAGCATAATAATTAATACTGGAAAGTTACGTATCGAGGGAGGGGCAGCAATATCAACAAGTTCTGAGGGTATACTTGGGCGTTTTTCTAACCAATTTACACCATCTACTGGAAATGGAGGAGATTTGACAGTAAACGCCTCTGAGTCCGTAGAATTAATGGGAACCTCAGCAAATGGTTCTAGGCTCAGTAGCTTATTTGCTGGGACTCAAGGGTCTGGAAATGGCGGCAACTTGACCCTAACTACAGGGCGATTGATTATCAAAGATGGGGCGGCAATAAGTGTCAGCAGTGAAGCTCGAAAAAATGCTAACTATCAAGGGGGTGTACCCGATTTAGGTCTAGCAGGCGAACTCAATGTCAGCGCTCGTTCCATCCTGCTGGATAAAGGAAAACTTCTAGCTAATTCAGTAGTGGGTCGTGGAGGAAATATTACTTTATCAGTACGGTATTTACTGATGTTGCAGCGTAACAGTGAAATATCTACTGTCTCAGGCACTGAACAGGCTGGTGGAGACGGCGGCAATTTCACGCTTAATATGCCAGATGGCTTCATCGTCGCCACTCCCAATGAAAATAGCGATATCATTACTAACGCCTTCACTGGTAGGGGCGGTAAAATTACGATTACAGCCTTTGGGGTTTTTGGTATGGTAGTGCGTGATCGAGAAGAATTGGTGAGGTTGCTAGAAACTAACGATGCAAGCCAATTAGACCCACGTCGGCTGCCAACAAATGACATCACTTCATTTTCACAGACAGGCTCTTCCTTGGAAGGAACAACAGAACTACAGTTCACTAGAGTAGAACTACCCACAAACCTAGTAGATGCTTCCCAGCTATTTGACACTATCTGTAGCCCTAGAAGCAAGCAACAAGCTAATTCATTTATCATCACTGGACGCGGCGGTTTACCACCCAATCCCAAGGACATTCTCTCTCCTGACGCAGTGCAAGTAGATTGGGTAACTCTCAATCCCAGCACCAGAAACCGCAAGAGTCCACCTGTTACTATCAACCCTACCGCTACACCAAAACCCATTGTAGAGGCTACTGGGTGGGTGATAAATGCCAAAGGGGAGTTGGAACTTACAGCGAATGCACCCACCACGCCTCATGGTTCATGGCAGAACCCTGTATCTTGCCGTGCTGCTTCTTATCGCTCTCCTAAGAAGAGCGTTATGTCAAGTTCGGATGAACACTTATAATTAAGCTACCCTGGTTTTTGGCCACCAGTAGTAGCAAGTTAGACCAGAGATTAAATCATGTTGTTTCATCAGTTCTTGACAACGAAGCACTAACAAAGCTTCTGACTCATCTTGTTAAAAAACGTACTACTAATTCACGTAAAGCCGAGTAGAAACCTGCTTGATTTCTAATTTTTTTAATTTTTCTTTTTGCTTCTGCTCAACTTACACCAATTTGAAAAAAGAATGCAACAGATACATACTTCCAAACCTTTGTTCTGTCTGGCTTTCTTAATTTTGAATTTTGAATTTTGAATTGGTATTACCTTCCCTGAGTCATTTTGTGCTTTTTAGTCTAAAATCCAGATGATAGCGTTGACGCCGTTGCGAAAAAATGGATAAAGTCGAGCTAAGAGCAGGAGGGAACATCTACACTTGACATTGATTAAAAGGTTCTCGAATAAAATAGAGTGCATCGCGTTTTTGAACTTCCATACCGCCTCTATTCCAGCTTCCCCAACGAGTTATAAATTTTTTCCCGCGATCGCGACGTTCAATCGCAACAGTAAAATTATTACGGAGTTCCCGATAACATCCATCCAAATTCGTCAAGGTCAAATCCAGTGCTGGGATATTAAATTTATTCTCCCCTTTATTGACAACAAAAAATCCTTCACTGCCCCGCTCCATTAGTAATACAGTCGGACTATCAATGGCTGCTAAGACATTTTCTTTGATATTTTTTTTCTGATTTCCTCGTTGATGCATAATTTGGCGGAATTTGACACCATATTTAATAAAAGCAGCATCTCTATTATCCCAGTTCAGTATTAAAGGAGTGCCACTTTCTCTTGCCAGGATATATGCTGTTGCGAGGAAAGAGTCAGAAGGATCGCTATAGGGGTTAATGGCATTGGAATTAATCTCGCGGATAGTATCGTGGTTTCTGCCAAAAGTGACGCTACGCGGATCGTTTATGCCTGTGGGAACTCGCAGAGAACGCAAATCTCCACCAAAGCTGAAGGCATTTTTCATTGAATTGTAGAGAACAAAATCTGTGACAGCAGCAATCCAGTTATAATTTTCTGCACTGGTGTCGCTATCTGTGATTACCTCAAGATAATTCCATGCTTTTCCTTGACTTTGTTGATCCACATAGCTGATATACTCTTTGACAACATCTGCTGGGATATGCTTGGCAGCATCAAACCGAAATCCATCAATTCCTAAATCTAGCAATTTTTTTAAATGAGCTTTTTGGATTTTTTTAACATTATTAGTAAATCTCAATTCTGGAAGTCCACCTAACCAACAATTAATTTCTGAATCTCTGTTGCCATCACTATAATTAATGCTACAAGATTTTTTACCTGGACGGTTTAAATCCGAATTAAAGTCATTTATAGAAAGACCTGGAAATTTAGTTAAATCTTCAAAATCATCATTGCCATCTAAATTAGCCATGTGATTGAAAACAACATCAGCAATCACTTTGACATTACAACCGTGGGCTTGACTAATAAGTTTTTTTAAATTGAAGAGTGAACCTCTACCTTCGATAATGCTGTAGTCTATAGGCTGATAGCGTGCCCACCATTCTGGAGCAGGATTAGATTTTTGGGCTGGAGAAATTTGAATGTGAGAATATCCTTGCTTCCCTATTTCACATACAAACTTTTCGATATCAGTGTACTGCTGGTCAAATGCATGAAAAATCGCAGAAGGTTTTTTTCCTGCTAATGTCTTAATCGGGTAAATACAAGTTGTGCAGATTACAACTGCACAGATGAAGATAGTTTTCATCAAAGATATTACTCCTAAACCATATCGTGTTTTACTATTCCATAAAGTCTCCTGGGAAAACCTCAAATTCTTCTTTGTCGATTTCTGCGATCGCTTGTCGTGATAAAATATAAATCCATTCTTCCTCACAGTGGTGGGAAGTGGATAGAGTTTGTCAAAGCCAGTTACCAACTAAAACATAAGGTGCCCAGTAGCCAGGACGACTGTAATTAGGATAATCTTTTAACAACTTTACTTGGGCACGACGCAAGGCTTCAGCCTTTGTCACCTCAGTTTTAACTAACTCACGATAAAATTCACCAATTAAGATAGCAGTAGATTTATCATTGATATGCCATAGTGAAGCCAAGGTACTACGGGCGCCAGCTTTCACGGATGCTCCTGCTAGCCCTAGCGTGGCGCGATTGTCACCAGTAGCAGTTTGGCAAGCACTTAACACCAGCATTTCCAAAGCTTCTGAGCGAGTTTGATCCCGACGGCGCAGTAGGCTATCAAATTGCGTGACGTTGATCGGTCCATCATCTGCAAGTATAAAAGTATTCTCAACACTGGAGCTAAATTGACCGTGGGTTGCCAGATGTAACACATTAAATGCCACAGTATTTACCTTACTCTCTAGGTTTTTGCTGTTGAAGTCTCGATCTAGTAACTGGGTGGTAGACGCGATCGCTTGGGAAATAGAGTCGAATTCTGCTTTAATTTCTGGTAGCGGTGGAAATTGCTGTTTAAAGCCTTGTGGTGGTTGCACTAACCCGGCAGCTAGGACATTGAGTTTTGTTTGTGTTAAGGGTTTGAGTGCGAGTAACTGAAGTCCTAAGCTGAGTGCTACAGCATATTTTTCTACCAGATATTGCTGACCGTCATACAATATAGCCATTGGCACATTTCGCAATATTCCATCCAGTACAAATACAAGGGTTTTGACGCCACTATCTTTTAAATCTGACTCAATTTCTTTGATTAACCACCCATAGACTTCCTGTGATAACGCCTGCACTTCCTCAGCCCGATCGGGTTCTAATAGATACTCTCTGAGTTGTTTTATAGTACCTTCTACCTCATTCTGGGACTTATTTACTGTATAATTACGCAGTGGTTGTTTAGGAATTTTGACAATCACTTGGAGTTGATCGGGCAGAATAATTGGATAAATAATTGCGGCTGTGGGATTATCTTTATCTACCACTGTGTCAAGCAAAACAGTTTTGGTATTAATGCAAGCTTCCCGGAAAAAGTCGTCTAATTCCGCTAGTTGCAGTGCTTCAATCCTCTGTCTAGCTTTGTCTAGGGTTGGTTCGCTCGGATGAGTTTGCTGAAACTGCAACAATAATTCTACGGACTCTCGATATACAGGTTCTACACTTTCTTTAAAGGAAAACTGGACATCTCGATTCACAACTACTAAGTCATTACGGAGAGTCTGCAACTCACCGATCGCAGTATCATAGCTGGCAATAGCGCCCTCAATCTCTCCCTGCTTTTTTAACAGGCGTCCTAACTGCCAATGCCAACGATAAGCTATATCTGGGGCATTGATTGTTTGGGCTATGTTCAGTGCCTGTTGGGTGAGGTTCTGGGCTATGGACCATTGTTTAGTTTGTTCGTATACACTGCCCAGAGTCCCTTGGGCAAAGCTCTCGGCTCGTTTATCTGCCAAATCTTCAGCTTGTTGCAAGGCTCTCGCGCAGATTTGAGCGATCGCTTGCGGTGTAGTCCCGAATTTCATCAAGCTTTGAGCTAGATTAATCTGGGCATAAATAGTTGTCACAGAAGCAGGTAGTTGTGCAAGTTGAGTTTGGATTTGCGGCAATAGTGTCTGCACGGCGGCTGTTTGTCCCGTGTTTACTAGTAAGTTCAACTGATTAACTTCAGCCTGAACTTTGCTAATCGGGTTAGGAGCGATCGCAGCAGCTTGCTGATAAAACTGTATTGCACCCTTAAAATCTTGCTGTCCTTGTGCCGTGTTACCTAAACTGAACAAAGCCGCGCTGATATCCTGGGGAGAATCCAATTTTTGGGCAATTGACAAACTTTGCTGTAATACCTGACGGGATTGATTCAAATCTCCAGCTAGTTGCAGAGCATTCCCAAAAGACCGTAATTCTACTGCTTTACTGACTGAATTAGGTTTTGATTGTAACTGCTGCTGCAATTGAGTCAAGATTGTCAAACCCCGACGGTAAAATCCCAAAACTTGCCATGCTTGTGCTTGATTGATGCGATCGCGGGTAATGCCATTGCGATCGCCTAATTGCTTATAGCTGACTTCCGCACGTTGCCAGGTGTTAAGTGCCTGTTCAGCTTGTCCCAAGTCTAGTTGAATACTACCTTGAATATCTAGAATTGGAGCCAAAACCTGAAGATTTTCGGCAGGAGAGGATTTTTCGACCAACTTCAAGCTATCTGTAATTGCCTGTTTTGCTTGTATCAAATTACTCAGTTTTTGATATGCCAATGCCAAATTACTTAATGCTACAGCTTGCCGCAATTCATTGTCCTGGCTGCCATAACTTTTAACTGCTTGTTGCAAAACTTTAACAGCTTCTGCAAACTGTCCTGCCTCATACAGCACTTTCCCCTGTTGCAGCAAGTCTTGTGTTTGTGCAGGAGGATTTTGGATTGAGACTCCAAGAGTTGCGATATGTTTTGTCTCTAAAGTTGCAGCAACAGGAAAAGCAGTAACGCACAAAAAAGCTGTCACCAGAACCAAGAGTATGAAAACAGGCAACTTATGGATTTTAAAGGGAAGAGTGAACCATATATTACATCCGTTACATATCCGTTGCCACTGATTATTTTTATAACTCTTGAGTTTCATCGTAATTCCTCCTTTGATCTTGAAGTAACGAATTATTAACTACAAGACATGGCAGAGGGAATAAAAGAACTTTGCACAGATTGAGCCACAAGCATAATATCACCGTTACCATCAACGATCCATCCTTGAGTCTCCACAATCTGATTACTAGATCTGGTAAGAGATGGAGTAGATGGCGTTGCCTAATGTTTCATCGGGATAATTTGAGCATAAGACTGGTTTCCACAACAGAATATGGCAGAGGCAAACACAAGAGCAACACTGAAAACACCTACTAACCTTAAAAACCCAATCTTATCTTCTCTAGTTGCCATATCAAAGCCAGCCTTAGCAGCTACTTTTTGATACGCCCAACAGTGTTGCAACAGTTGAGTGAGTTCGATCTTTGGTTAATTTAATTTCATCAGAGATTGTGTCTAGATCGGAGTTAAATTTTATAAACTTAGAACAACAAGCTTAATATTGCTAGTAATATCTTGTCCTAAAAGACACGCTACGCGAACACTAATCTACGAAGTTTGATATAGAAAAACCTAAGATTTGACAGTACTATTTGATTTTTTGATTTTTGAAAAGATACGTAGGGGAGCCAGTAGCATGGATTTCCTGTTTGAGCAGAGTACTGGCGTTGCGTTAGCGTTTCGCGAAACGCACCCTACAAATACTTAATTTTGTTCAAAAATCAAACCGGATTGCTATAAGTCCTGTTTTAAACCAAAACGATGTCAACACTAGGAAGAAATCCGATCCCTAAGTTGGTTTGGAGAGAGGCAAATTGAACCGATGCGATCGCATCAAACGGAGATTTATCAAAAGACAAAGCACCTGTGCTGTTGTTATAACTAAACTGACTGGTAGAACTCGCACCAAATCCAACTTTAGAAATCTGAATTTTATCTCCTTCAAAGTACTTAAAGTCTGCAATGTAATCAATTCCATCAGACAGAGAGTCGAAGACAAATTTATCAGCTCCACTTCCTCCCACAAGGTAATCGTTGTCTTTACGACCATTTAAAATATCATTGCCATCGCCTCCGTAGAGAGAGTCACTCCCACTACCTCCGTCAAGATAGTCATCGAAAGCCCCGGCATCCAAGATATCATTGCCACCATTACCGTATAGGGTATCAGTGGTGTTGTTGAAGGTAAAATTATCAACTCCGTTACTGCCTTTGAAGGAAACTTTTTCGATATTATTGAAGGAGAAGCTGTAGGGATTGCTGACATTAGAGTAGTCGACTACGAGTAAATCAATCCCCGTGCCGCCATCTATATAATCATTAACTCCAGACCCAGGATTAAGGGTATCGTTACCATCGCCTCCATAGAGAGAGTCACTCCCACTACCTCCGTCAAGATAGTCATCGAAAGCCCCGGCATCCAAGATATCATTGCCACCATTACCGTATAGGGTATCAGTGGTGTTGTTGAAGGTAAAATTATCAACTCCGTTACTGCCTTTGAAGGAAACTTTTTCGATATTATTGAAGGAGAAGCTGTAGGGATTGCTGACATTAGAGTAGTCGACTACGAGTAAATCAATCCCCGTGCCGCCATCTATATAATCATTAAGTCCAGACCCAGGATTAAGGGTATCGTTTCCTCCAAACCCAAAGATACTATCAGTAAAAATACTACCGATAATATTGTCATCTCCGTTAGTTCCACTGTAGGTTGGCATTTTAATTATTCCTCTGAGTAGTAAAAGTAAAAGGTTTTAGTTTTTTGGTTTCAGTAAGGTCTATCTAGGGTGATATTTCATCATATAGAGACGCAATTGGAAGTCTGGTTTTAATTCGACTTTATCGGTTTTGTTGGTAACGAGATACCTATAACAAACCGCTAAATAGGGTCTACGCTATCCCTGAAACCTTTAAGAGACGGTAGTTTTACTTAAAAAGTATTTGCCCAAGAACCAGGGTTTTTGCTGAATAAAGTTGAGCTAAGTGAATCTCCCTGCTGAACTCATATACGATGAGTTTTATTTTTTATGCACCCCAAGCAAAAATTTTTTGTTATCGGTCGATAGACTTCTTGCAGAAGTAAGGAAAAAGGCTAATACCATTTCACTTTCAGGTTGATACAAATAGGGAGCAGGGGAGTAGGGAGAAAGAGTTAGAGACAAATCATTTGTATCAAGTATTTTATGAAATGGTATAAGAAAAAACCTTTTTCCCAAACCACCACAGAAGTTGTTGGCACGGTGATGCCAGTATTGCCCTGCCTCCTTTGACAGGTGTAAGTAGGTAGGCATAAAAAACCGAACTATGTGAAGATAAGTAAATACGGAGAATAAATCTGCCGAGGTGACTAAAATATATGAGCGCTCGTTTAAGAGTATTCCTGAGTTCGGAATTCCTCCCTTGAATCTTGGAGTAACGAATCATTGACTACAGGACATAGCAGAAGGAATAGAAGAACTTTGCAGAGAGTGAGCCACAAGAATAACATCACCATTAGCATCGACAATCCATCCTTGAGCCTCCACAATTTGATCGCTAGATTTGGTCATAGATGCAGTAGATAATTTATCCGTGACTCTGGCTGTTGCTTGTGCGGGCAAATCTACCCAATCAGTAATCACTGCTCGTCCCCGCAACGGTTCATTAGGACTTTGGGGTAATCCACCGCGTCCTGTAGCGATAAAACGACTGGCATTTTGTCCTCTTCTGGGACTGCAACCTTGGGCAATTTGTCGGGATGCATCCACGAGGTTGGAGGGTAGTTGAATTAAGCCGCGACTGGGGTCAGTATCTGGACTGTTAATAGTTACTTCTCCACTCACTCCCAATTCTGAACTCGCTGTAATGTCACTATTTTCGGTTGGGCTTTTTTGTGGGACAATACCGAAAATACCGTTTGTTGTAATGTCAACTCTACCACCAATCCCTGTAAAGGCATTAGCAGTGATATCGCTATTTTCTTTAGGAACGGCGACAATGAAAGGGCTATTAATGGTGATGTTACCGCCATCGCCACCGAATTCGCTACTGCCGGCAGTAGTAGAAATTTGACTATGATTGCGTAGTAATAATAAGTCTTGCAATTTCAGGGTAATATTACCACCATTCCCCGATCTGGTTATGGCAGCGATCGCTCCTTGATTATCCAGGCTCAGAGAACGAGCTTGGATCTCAAGGTCGCCTGCCGTCCCTGCACCGGTACTACTGACAGTGACTTCACCTCCATCCCGGACACTCATCTGCTCAGTTTCAACCTTTAAACTTCCCCCACTACCAGTACCTTCTGGCGTAACCGCAGCGCTGATTTGGCTGTTAAAGTTACCATTTGGTGATTTTCCAACGACTTCCACAGATTTCGACGCATGAATTCGCAATCTACCTGCATTGCCCTGTCCAGCAGTTCCAACCGATACTATTGCACCACCTCTCACACTCAAGCGATCGGTTTCAATTGTTAAATCGCCACCGTTGCCTCTGGGTGGAATCACTGTTTCGTCTGCGTCTACTTCAACACCTGCATTGATACCTGTAGCAAAGAGATTATCAATAGGTGTATCAAATACCTCTACCTCAGAAGCATGAATTGTGAGATTACCAGCGTCGCCTTGACCAAAAGTAGCGACTTGCACTTTGCCTCCATGACTGACACTCAAGCGTTTTGTCTCAATGGTCAAGTTGCCACCGCGACCCTCACCTTGAGTGTTTACCTGAGCAAATAAGCCAGCAGGATTTTCAATATTAGATGTAAACGCTTTGACTTTTCCACTGATTTCCACTGACTCGGCAGCGTGAATAGTCAAATTTCCTGCAAACCCTTTACGGTAAACACTGCTTCCCACTTGACTATCAATGATATTCATAGTGACAGTTTCAATGTTTATATTGCCAGCATTCCCTTGTCCAAAAGTACTGGCAGATAGTTGTCCATCTCGGACAATCAACTGATTGGTATTAATTGCCAAATCTCCTGCTGTTCCTGTACTCGATGTTTGAGTCAACAAGCTGCTGGGAAAGGGAAATAGACTATTACTATTAGTAGCAGGTCCAATCAGTTTAACTGATTGGGAGGCATTTACTGTCAAACTTCCTCCAGCCCCACTACCGTTAGTTCGAGCTGAAATCGCTGCTCCATCTTGGATTAACAACTGATTGGTATTAATCGTAATCTTTCCTGCGGACCCTGTGCCATAGGCGTTAGAACTTATTCTGCTAGGATACCATCTATTAGGAAACTGTGGAAGAATAGCAGTACCGACTAGCTGCACTGATTCGGCATTTACTGTTATACTCCCTCCAACCCCTTTACCTTCGTTATCGGTTATGATTCCGGCTCCATTTTGGATAAATAACTGTCTAGTGTTAATCGTGATGTTTCCGGCGTCTCCGACTCCATTAGATGCAGCAAACATACCGGTATAACCTAAAGAGGGATTATCTGGAATACCGATTATTTGCACTGATTCTGGGGCATTCACGGTCAAATTCCCTGCCACACCTTCACCGGAAGTAGAAACTGAGACTTGCCCCCCGTCTTCGACGAGCAACCTAGATGTATTAATTGTTAGTTTTCCTCCTTCTCCTGTGGCGTCAGAACTACTCTGAGTAAACAAGTCGCTGCCAAACTGGCCACTAACTGTCAGACCTGCCACTTGTACAGATTCTGAGGCATTTACTGTTAAATCTCCCGCCGCTCCTGCATTGTATGTACCAGATGAAATCTTTCCCCCTGCTAAGATTTGTAACTGCCTAGTGTTAATTGTCAGGTTTCCTGCATCTCCTGTCCCAAAAGTTTCAGCAAATAAACCACTGCGAATTCCAGTAGGTGATTCTCCAACGACTTGCACTGATTCGGAAGCATTTACACTCAATCCTTTTCCAGGTAATGCTCCTAAAGTGCTGGCTTCAATCTTGGAACCTCCATTGACTGTAACTCCTTTACCCCACACCTGAATAGCGCCGCCACCTTCGCCACTGGTACTAACCAAGGCTTGATTACTGAGTGAGATATCGGCTTTAGCTACACCATTAGGAACAATCAAACTCAAATTATTACCATCCACATTCAGTCCGACTGTCCCCTCACCTGCAATTCCTGCCAATTCTACTCGCCCACCCGGAGCATTCAATTGACCTTCGTTGAGGGCAATTTCTCCACCCACTAATAGCAAACTCCGAGCATCAGGTACTCGTAGACCAAAGATATTATCTCCTGCTGGTGCAATTGAACTGTTTTCAATTTTGCCAGCCTGAAGTTGATTGAACAACAACGCTGAAGGATTAACTGTTAGTAACGAGGAAGGAGTCTGAGGATTAGTTGCACTAAATTCTAACCCATTGCCAAACACAAAAGAATTCGCCGTAGTCCCTACAAAGGAACCCGCTACATCTAAGCGTGCATTGTTCCCAAATAAAATGCCATTGGGATTGATAAAAAACAAATTTGCGCCACCATCCACCCCCAATGTGCCGAGAATATTGGAGATATTACTTCCTGTCACCCGTGTGAGAATATTGGAGATTCCCGTGGGATTGGCAAAATAAACACGCTGCAACTCCCCCACATTGAATTCCTGGAAACTATGGAACAGGTTTGCACCGCGAATTGCGCCACCATCAATGCGGTCAGCCGGAAGTCCTTTAATATTGACATTGGGAGTGATTCTTGAAGAGTTATTACCCAATGTTCCATCAGGGGTAATCTGGGCTAAGGCGTGATTTTCATCACAAAATATGACATGAGCAAGCACTCCAATAATGCTAAAAACTCCTAATAAATCTGAGTGCCAATTCCTATCTTTACAGGTTGTCATATCAGAACTAGCCTCGCTTGCTCATTTCCTACCTGTGAATATGCAATTTTCTTACGCCACGACTTCGAGCCACATCTTTAAGGGTTTTCAGCTAGCCGTCCTGATACGTTTTTCTACAATTAATATCAGCAGATATTTTAACTAGATCGGAGTAAACTTTTTAAAACTTAAAATTAGGTAATGCATCTGATTGTTTTGATCGCTCTTGGTTTCATCGTAATTCCTCCCCCGATTGGAGTAACGAATTATTGACTACAAGACATGGCAGAGGAAATAGAAGAACTTTGTGCATATCGAGCCACAAGAATAACATCACCATTAGCATCGACAATCCATCCTTGAGCCTCCACAATTTGATCGGTAGATTTGGTTATAGATGCAGTAGATGATTTATCCGTGACTCTCTGTGTTGCTTGTGCAGGCAAATCTACCCAACCAGTAATCACTGCTCGTCCTCGCAACGGTTCATTAGGACTCTGGGGTAATCCACCGCGTCCGGTAGCGATAAAACGACTGGCGTTTTGTCTTCCTCTGGGTGTGCAACCTTGGGCAATTTGTTGGGATGCATCCACGAGGTTAGAAGGTAGTTGAATTAAACCGCGACTAGGGTCAGTATCTGGACTGTTGATAGTTACTTCCCCACTCACTCCCAATTGTGAACTCGCTGTAATGTCGCTGTTTTCGGTTGGGCTTTTTTGTGGGACAATACCGAAAATACCGTTTGTTGTAATGTCAACTCTACCACCTTTACCAGTGAAGGCATTAGCGCTGATGTCGCTGTTTTCTTTGGGAACAGCGACGATGAAGGGGGAGTTTATGGTAATGTTGCCGCCATCGCCTCCAGCTTGGGCAGTACCTGCTGTGGTTGAAATTTGACTGCCACGACGTAACAGTAAAAGGTCTTGCACATTCAGGTTGATATTTCCGCCATTACCTGAAGCAGTAGTAGCTTCAATGCTACTGTTGTTAAGACGAATCGAATCAGATGTAATTCCTATATCACCAGCTGTCCCCTGTCCAAAGTTGCTGGCAGTTATTTCAGCTTTATTCATCACAGATAATGAACCAGTAGTAATAGTAATATTGCCGCCCTTGCCTATTTCTTCAAATAGCACTTTGTTAAAAATGCTGAAGATACCAGTATCACTCCCAGCCAAGAAGACATGTTCATTCGCATCAATCATCACACTACCTGCATCTCCTTGACCAGCTGAACTGGTAATTATTTGAGCGCCGTTGGTGATATCAAGTGAGCCTGCTGCGATCAAAATCTCTCCTCCCTTGCCTACTCCTCTGATTCCGACAGCACTCACTGCGGCACTAAACAATCCATTTTCGTCCACACCATCAAACAAAACACGATCGCGAGCAGTTATTGTCACACTCCCTGCCTCTCCTTGCCCATAAGTAGCAGTGTCTAGTCGAGCGCCATTAACGACAGCAAGTGCGCCTGTAGTGATCTTGATGCTTCCTCCCTTACCCTTAGATCCAAATTCTACAGCACTAGCAACAGCACTACTCAATCCATTACTACCCAATCCATCAAGAAGGACAGTATCACCAGCAGTAATAGTTATATCGCCTGCATTCCCCTGTCCAAAAGTAATAGCATCTATTTGACCGCCATTTGTGACAGAGAGCGAACCTGTGGTAAAAGTGATGCTTCCTCCTTTACCTGAAGCATTAGCTTCCAAATTGCTTAGAGCACTCCCGCCATTGAAGGATACAGTATCACTGGCTGTAATTGTTAAACTTCCTGCAGATCCTTGCCCAAAGGAGCTAACAGATAGTCCAGCACCATTGGTAACAGAAAGCGCCCTAGTCTTAATATTGATATTGCCTCCATTACCGATTGCGCCAAATTCCACACTGCTGAAGGCACTACTGTTTGCTCCATTGCTACCTATCCCATCAAAGACAACGGTATCACGTGCAGTTATCGTTACACCTTTTGCATCTCCTTGACCACGAGTTAAAGATTGTAGTTGAGCACCATTGGTAACGAAAAGCGAACCAGTGGTGATACTGACGTTACCTGCTTTGCCCACTGCACCAGATTCTAGTGAGCTACCTGCACCACTATCTGTACCATCAAAAGAGACAGTATCACGCGCAGTTATATTGACATTACCTGTATTCCCTCGCCCAGAAGGATAAATACTAGAAAGTATTTGAGCGCCATTAGTGACAGAAAGCGATCCAGTGGTGATATTTATACTGCCTGAATTACCTTTAGCAAAAGGTGTCACAATACTAGCAACACCACTATCTGTACCATCAAAAGAGACAGTGTCACGGGCATTAATCGTTATACTGCCTGCATCTCCCAGCCCAAAGGTATTAGTTAATATCCGACCACGATTAGTTCCGAATACTGTTTTACTAGTAACATTAATACTACCTCCTCTACCTACAGATCCAGGTGTTACAGAATTAACAATAAAGCTGTCATCTTTGAGATTGACTGTTTCAGTAGCATTAATCTCAATATTTCCCGCTTTGCTGTTAACTGAAGCTAATCCTGGTGATATCCCGGCTCGTATACGGCTTTCTTCTGCAAGC
Source organism: Nostoc sp. NMS9 (assembly GCF_017114995.1). Taxonomy (GTDB): domain Bacteria; phylum Cyanobacteriota; class Cyanobacteriia; order Cyanobacteriales; family Nostocaceae; genus Nostoc. The sequence continues at coordinate 14,244 of NZ_JABXKL010000001.1, forward strand.
CCTATGTTACTGGCATTAATCGCAATACTGCCACCGTTATCAGCACGAACGTTAACCTCAGCACTATTGAAGAGCGATACATCACTTCGCTTTAGTATATTTGGAAAACTCAAACTCAGTTTGCTACCATCTCCATTCAACTCAATCGTTCCTGCACTTGCTAATCCTCCTAACTCAACCCTCCCACCAAAAGCATTTAACCTTCCGCCATCCATGCTGACATTACCGCCCACTAGCAGCAAACTTTTACCATCTCCTACTCGTAAACCAGATGCATTAAAACCTGCGGGATCTATTCCTGCTGGTGCGACTGAGTTGTTTTGAATCGGTGCAGTAGCAATTTGATTGAAGAACAATGCCGAAGGATTAACTGTTAGTAATGGGGAAGGAGTCTGAGGATTAGTTGCACTAAATTCCAACCCATTGCCAAACACAAAAGAATTCGCCGTACTCCCTACAAACGAACCCGCCACATCCAGTCGTGCATTCTTCCCAAATAAAATGCCATTGGGATTGATAAAAAACAAATTTGCACCACCATTCACCCCCAGTGTGCCGAGAATATTGGAAATATTACTTCCCGTCACCCGTGTGAGAATATTTTTAATTCCCGTGGGATTAGCAAAATAAACTCGTTGGGATTCTCCGACATTGAATTCACGAAAACTATGGAACAGGTTTGCACCGCGAATTGCTCCACCATCAATCCGGTCAGCAGCACTACCTTTGATATTGACTTTGGGAGTGATTATTGAAAAGTTATTACCCAATGTTCCATCAGGGGTAATCTGGGCTAAGGCGTGATTTTCACAACAAAATATGACATGAGCAAGCACTCCAATAATACTAAAAACTTCTAATAAATCTGAGTGCCAATTTCTATTTTTACAGATTGCCATATTAGAACCAGCCCCGCTTGCTCATTTCCTATCTGTGAATATGCAATTTTATTACGCCACGGCTTCGAGCCACATATTCAAGGGTTTTCTGCTAGCCGTACTGATAAATTTTTCTACAATTAATTTCAGCAGATATTTTAATTCGATGAGAGGAAAGTTTTTAAAACTTAAAGTTTAGGTAATAGTTCCCCAAATAAAAAGTTATAAATCACTAATCAACCTCGCCTTACGGAGAAAGAATTGCAGCACAGTTTCTTCACGGGAAATAATATCAACCCTACCCTCCATACCCAATTGAATATGACACTGGTTTTTCCCTTTACCTAAAACTAGAGTTTCCGGTTCAATAGTCACTTCATAAAAAGCACCTGGTGCAGTAGCTTTTGGGCTAGTAGTCCCATTCATAGATGCATTTGTGCCATTCTTTTGAGGAGCGATCGCATCTGGAGAAATCGTCTGCACTTGACCATTCAGAGTACCATAATCTGGATAGGGGCAAGCGCTGACCCGCATTTGGACTTTTTGACCAATTTTTAACTTACTTTGATCTTCAGATGCCACGGCAGCTTTCAAAACTTGAGGTGCATCAGTGGGGACAATTTGCAATACTTCTTCGCCAGCCCGCACAGTTTGACCTGGGTTTCGCAGATTGAGTTGGGAGATGATACCATCGGCGGTAGCTGCGATCGTGGTTTGAGCTAAATCTATTTTGGCTTGTTTGAGTTCGCTAGTATCACGCTCTAACTGCTTTTCAATTTCAATCCGTTGGTTAACTAAGGCTTGGCGTTCCTTTTCTATTGTTGCTTTGTTGCTTTCCCCTCCGGCTTTTTCTTGAGCAATTCGCTCAGTAGCAACAGTTACTGCTGTATTACTTGGATTTACGGCAACTTGGGCGCGTTGTCTTCTGGCCATGACAGCAGATACCGCTTGTTGTAACCGTTCAATTGTCTGTTTTTGCGCCTCCACTGCTGCTGCTTGCGCCTTTACCGCTTGCTCTTGCTGTCTGGCAGATAATTGTGCTTCTTCCAATTGATCCTGAGATAGCGCCCCAAGGGCAGCTACACTCTCATATCGCTTCTGTTTTGACTGGGCTACACCTAATGCAGCTTCAGCAGCATGGAGATTTGCTTGTGCTGTTTTTAACTGTGCTTCCCCAGCCAGCAATTCTTTTTCAGCAATTCTGACGTTGGCATCAGCTTCTTGGAGTTCGGAAACAGTGGTAAGATTTTTATCTTGATATTCGCGACGGCGACCGCTCAATTCGGCTTGGGCGCCAGTAATAATCCGGTTGATGCGGTCAGTTTCGGCTTGAATCTGGCTATTAAGGGAACTAATCTGGGCATTGATTTGCACTAGTTGTAACTTAGATTGTTGAATACTAGTTTGCAATTGGCTCTTTTTGGTTTGCAGACGGGAGTCATCGATAGTTGCGATCGCATCTCCTTTTTTGATAAGTTGATTTTCTTTGACATAAATGTGCATAACCTGGCCTTCAGTCGCCGCTTGCACAATTCGCAATTCACCCGCCGGACGCACAACCGCCTGTGCTTGGACTGTAACCTTATACTTACAAATTGCAGCAAGTGGCACAGCTAATCCGAGAACGCAGAGAATAAACATTCCGCCCCATGTTGTCCAACGAGTAATTGGTGGGAGAAATTCGTTTGTTTGAATTGGGGGGAGAAAATTTGTGTTGCTAACCATGATGTCTTACGAATTACGAATTATCTTAATTAATGGTGGCAGTCTTGCCGTTATGATGAGCCGGGGAAGATATTAGCGCCAACCCATTATGAGAGGTAAAAATATCATCTAAGAAATCTAAATGTTCGCCAGGTAAAGAGCGCAATTCTTCTGGTGTACCTTGGATTTTTAAGCGTCCTTGTTCTAAAAATACAATTAAATCTGCTCTCTGTATCACCTTGGGACGGTGACTAATTAAAATAGTCGTTTGATTGTGACGATAGGATAAAAGTCTATCTAGTACTTGTCTTTCGCTTACTGGGTCGAGTGCGCCTGTGGATTCGTCTAAAATTAAGATTGGTGGCTGAGTAACTATGGCTCTGGCTATGGCTAATCTTTGGCGTTGTCCACCAGAAAGATTTGCCCCAAATTCTCCTAAAACAGTTTGATATTTATCAGGGAGTTTGCTAATAAATTCATCTGCACCTGCAATTTGACAAGCTTTGACAATTTCTTCAAAACTAATATGGGGATAGCTAAACTGGAAGTTATCAATAATCGAACGACTCCAAAAGTGGGGTTCTTGGGGAACTAATACCACTTGTTGACGTAGACATTCTAAGGATAGGTCTTGCTGATTATAAAGACCATAACGAATATTGCCAGACTCGACTTTATATAAGCCAGTCATCAGTTTTGCCAGGGTACTTTTACCACAGCCAGATTTGCCAATTAAAGCAATAACTTTACCGCCAGGAATAGTTAAGGAAAAATCTTGTAGGAGGTCAACTCTACCTGCATGATGAAAGTTAAGTTCAGTGCAAGTAATATCTGCATTTCCAGGAATTTGTGCCCAAGGCTTTTTAAAATCATTTTCGGATTCTGGGGTAGCGTCAATCACTTCTGTCATGCGTTGAAGGACTATCTGGGCTGTGATAAACTGCTCTACTAAGCCGATGGCAGCACCTAAGAAGCCAAGAAAGTTGCCACTCATGCCGTTATATGCCATTAATTGACCGATTGTTAAGCTGTGATTAATGACTAAATAGCTACCCATCCAAAGAATGCCAATACTAATGAAGGTGGAAAGAATACCAGTAACTGTACTGCTATACAGTCCCAGTTTCATCACACTCCAGCCCAAGTTGGCGAGACGACCATAATTCCCTTGGTATTCTGACCAAGCTTGGGGAGTGGCTTGGGTAGTTTTTAATACTTGGATACCGCGAAATGTTTCTACCAAAAAGCCTTGGTTTTCTGTACCTGAAACAATTAAATTTCGGGTTTTCCGCCGCATCACGGGTAAAAAAAGCAGGTTAACACCCGTGACAATCATAAACGCAACTATGGAAGCTAGAGTTAGTTCCCAACTGTAAAAGAGCATAAAACCCAAGGAAATTACAGCAATAAAGAATTGACTGGGTAATCCGAGGACAATTTGGGAAACTAAGTTATTAATGGCTTTGACATCGGCAATGCGGCTGACAACTTCCCCACTGCGTCGTCCTTCAAAGTAGGATAGAGGTAAATGTAAAAGTTTGCGTCCGTATTCTAGAATTAGTCCTAATTGTAATTTTTGACCGAAGTGACCGATGAGGTGAGATTGGACTAAACTAATGGCGCTTCTAATTAAGTTCATGGCGATAACGCCAATGGCGACGGTGGTTAGTAGTTGGGTATCACCTCGTACTAAGACATCATCGGTGAGGAGTTGCATCATAAAGGGAGATGCCAAAGAAAGCAGTCCAATGGCGATGTTAATGGCGATCGCTTGGGCGAGAATAGAGCGATAAGGCCAAACCCGTTGCAGATATCTTCCCAGTCCGCCAATTTTATCTGATTCTTGTTGATAAAAACGACTCTCGTCTGGAGTCAGCAGTAACATTACGCCATTATTCCAACCTGCCATTAACTCTTGACGGGTAAGATGACGAATACCAACACCAGGGTCGGCAATGACGTATTTTTTGCCTTTTTGTCCGTATAATACAACCCAATGGTAGCCTTTCCAGTGGATAATCGCTGGTAGGGGAGCTTGATCTAATTGGTCGATTAATTGGGGACTAGCTTTAACTTGGCGGGCATTGAATCCTAGTACTTCTGCACCCCGCTTCAATCCCAGCAAGGATGTTCCTCTAGAACCAGTACCTACGGCTTCTCGAACGCGGTTGAGGGTAAATGTGCGCCCGTAGTGTTTGGCAATGGTTGCAAGACTTGCAGCACCGCAGTCTTCTTCACTGTGTTGGAGGACTATTTGGTATTTCATCTTCTGGTGTGATGATTGGCGAGAAAATACAATCGAGTCCTGTGACCCGATTGTATTTAGTGTTTATTTTTTTTCATTCAGATTTTTGAGTAGTTGGCTCTTTGATCTGAACCGAGACAGGACAATATAACCTGGGAAATTCAAATCATTAAATCGACTTGATAATTACAAATCAGAGAGTGGCACTTGGAGCGAGAAAAGGCCAATGGTGCTTAGAGGTTTAGCAGCAAGTACAGTATCTCCTTGCAGAGTAAAACTTATTGTGTCTGTTGCACCCAGTTGCTGTGATAATGCTGGTTTAAATTGGGTTATTGAAGAATTATATAAAATATATTCTCCATTATAATTACCGCTTTGTCCAGGTTGTAAAACTTGCTGTTGTGGCACTACGTTCTGTCCAAAATTATAAAAACCTCTCGTACTACCTGAATTATTGGTAACTGTAAAACCTCCCATAATTTCAGAGGCTTCATCGTAGCTTAATTCAGATAATAAATTGTCATCCTGGTCATCAAAACTGATAGAAAAAGAATCTTTTCCTGCTTTAGAAGTTGTTTGTAGCATGATGCAAATCTCCTAACAATACTTCAATGTTAATTAGATGATGCAGAGATAATTAGGTAACTTTTAAGAAGTTGCATATTTGTGGGATAAATTTGCGGCTGTAACTATCGAAATTTTGTTCTGTATTTGACGAACTTATTCAATGATTCCGCTATTGCCCAAAGAAAGCATCTTTTTAAATGAACTTCTCTGCATATCACTCTCTACGATGACTTTTAGTCTTTATGCACTTGGATCGGAAAAATTTTGAAAAATCTGTAAAATACTTACGCAGCAAGGAATTAACTTTTGGCTGTATGGCTGTATTATAATTGAAATCAGCTATCGGCAAGTATTCCATGCAACCCCGACAGGGCATTGTTGAAATCTTTTCTACCTTTGTGCAATTTGATGTAGATCAATTTAGTGGTTGGGCAACAGATGCCAAACTGCGACGCAGTATGAAAGTTTGCCTGGAGGAGTCGTCAACTGAGAAATCAGATACCTTTTGGGCACTTTACTGGTATAAAGTTTGGCAGACTCAATCTAGTGCTGTGGCACTTGCACATATTTCTGCTTATTTACAAGAGGTGTGCTATTGGACTTCTAGAAAATTTACCCTTAACTTTCCCACGCAGTCGTCTGTAGCAGATTGTTTTCAGATGGCGATCGCTAATACTAACAAAATCCTCAAAAATTTCAATCCTCAATACAGTTCGCATTTAAAAGCTTACGCACAATTAACTTTTGAATCGATTATCAAAGATGCACTGCGCTTACAGCGGGAAGCAGACATTTGCTCAGACTGGGCATTATTGCATAAACTCAGCCGCAAACGACTAGTGCAGTCATTACAAAATGCCGGATTGAACGCCGAAAGCATCGAGAGTTATGTTTTAGCCTGGGAATGCTTTAAGGAACTCTACACAGGTGACAATACAAAAATTCGTCAGCTTCCCAAACCAGATGCTCGGACTTGGGAGGCTATTAGTAATCTTTATAATGCAGAACGTTTAAGCCGATTGAGTTCACCCACTGCCGCAGTCAATCAGCAAACCATAGAAACCTGGGTATTATCTGCTGCTAAAGCTGCCCGTACTTTCCTGTATCCTAAGTTTGTTTCCGCAGACGCTCCCCTCAAAGAAGACGATCGCAATTTATTAGATATATTGCCTGTAGATTTGCAAACATCTTTACTAACGGAAATTATTGAGCAGGAAGAAGCTGTGAATATGCGATCGCAGCAAACTCAGTTAAACCAAGTTTTGTACAAAGCGATCGCTGCACTCGATGCTGAGTCTCAAAAAGTACTACAAGCTTACTACGTTCAACAACTGACTCAACAAGAAATTGCTGCACAGTTAGAAATTAAGCAATATACTGTTTCCCGTCGCCTTAGCAGCATTAAAAAGTCATTGCTTTTGACTCTCACGCAATGGAGTCAAAACACCTTGCATATTTCCCCTAAATCCGACGTAGTAGATGCCATAAACACAAGTTTAGAGGAATGGCTGAAAGTCCAATATAGCCATACCCAGCTTCAATGAGCAGACAAGATATAATTTTGTCTCTCCCCTCTCCCTAATATGGTCTTTATATGAAGCCATTCTAAAATTATTTATGTTGAACCCACCTGCCCCATTCACCATTGACTCACAGCTATACTTGGAAATTACCCAATCTCCAGAGGCGCAAGAACAACCATACTCAACAGCTGGTGCTTGTCAACGTGGGTGGATAAATCAAAAATGCTTGCAAGCATTTTTGCCTTGGTTCAAGGAGGAAATTGCTCCCACCGCCAGGGTTTATCCTAACAGTGCGGCATTGCCGAGTTTTTGGGAAGTAGTCAATGGTACAGCTATTACTTTTGATCGCGATCGCCTTGTATTAATTCCCACCCTGGCGATGGATGACGATGAGTTACGCGTACCGCAAGAATGGGTAGATATTCCAGAGTGGGTTGCTGACTATTACGTAGCAGTACAAGTTAATCCCGATGATGGCTGGATGAAGATTTTCGGCTACACAACCCATCAAATTCTGAAAACAAAAGGGATTTATGATGCTGGCGATCGTACTTACAGCTTGGAAAGGGAAGATTTAATTCTAGATATTAATGTGCTGTGGGTTACACGCCAACTTAATCAGCCAGAAGCCTTACGTGCCGAGATTGCACCTTTAGATTCTATTGCCAAAATCCAGGCAGAAAACCTTTTAGAAAGATTGGGCGATCGCGATGTGAAATTTCCGCGTTTGGCAGTTCCATTTTCACTCTGGGGTGCGCTCTTGGCACATAGCGGTTGGCGAAAAAAGTTGTATGAACTGCGTCAGGGTTTACTCATACAGCGATCAATTCCGCAATGGTTACAGACAGGAGTAGCCAATTTAGCTCAACAGTGGGGATGGGAAAAAAGAGAATTCGTTGTGGTACTTACGGGAATGCGGAGTGCAGAACCAGTTCTAGGCTTGTCTCGGCAAATAAAAGTTGCAGAGCAAACATACGAGTTACGCATTTTCCCAAAAAGCGCTTCTGAGGACTATGTTTGGCGTTTTGAATTGCGAAATACAACTCTTGATAGTCAAATTCCGGCTGGGTTTAAGCTGCGACTACTAACGGAAGACTTACAAGCTTTTGAAAATAATCAAGATACGGCAACAACACCTGTAGATATGTTGTATTTGGAAGTAATTTTGGAACTAGGAGAAGGATTGGTTTGGGAAATAGAACCCACACCTGAAGACTATGACCGAGAGATTTTGCGGTTTTAAGTGTTACCTTCAAAAATCTTCACGTTTAGCCTCTATTATTTGCTCTTACACTGAATTTAACTACACACAGTAGGCAATTCATTTAGCAACCAAGATATATACAGCAGGGTGTAAGGGCACGGTAGTGCCCATTGGTGTCAACTTAATCTGAAACCCTTGTCAAGACGTGATATTGAGTTCATTCGCTTATGGTTACTCACAGCGTCACCCCACCTCGGTTTTGTCTAAAGCCAAAACCGCCCCTCCCCGATGCCTTGGGGCTACGGTGTACACACAAGTCAAATTACCCCCCTCAATCCCCCCTTGTAAAGGGGGGAAGCCGGAAATCGAGTTCCCTCTTAAAGGGGCTGGTGAATTGTCGCCCACTAACTAACCTTGCAAAGGGGAGAAGCCGGAAATCGAGTTCCCTCCCCTTTGCAAGGGGAGGGTTAGGGTGGGGTAAAGCGTATGTGGGACAAGCGTTTGAGCTTAAGTTGACACCAATGGGCAGTGCCCTGCCCCTACGGGTGTACTTCACATAGATACAACTCAACATCTAGGGAGAACTAGCTGTGGACAAGTTAATCATCTTAAAGTTAGGGGAGGGAAACTTTGAACAAGGGTTTACCGTGACTCTACAGATTGGCGATGAAAATGTCCGCCCGACTGTGGAAATCACAGGTGAACTTCCCTCCAACCCGGAAATTCTCCGCGTTTATCACCGTTGGCAATCTATTTATCGTAATTTAAAGTTGCCATCTCGTCCGATTGGTTTACCTAAAGAACTTAACCAATTTCCTAGCCTAGAATACTGCCAGCAAGTGAGTGAGGAATTTAAAGTAAGTTTTAATACTTGGCTTGCTTCCGATTCCTTTCGTTCCATCCGCGAGACATTGTTAGAAAAACTCATGCTTGCGGATAATATCCGTATGCTTTTACAAACCAAAGACCTGCGATTACAGAAATTCCCCTGGCATCTTTGGGATTTGCTAGAACGCTATCCCCAGGCAGAAATAGCCCTGAGCGCTCCTGCTTACGAACAAGTCAACCTTAACCGCATAGCAACTACATACGACAAAGTAAAAATCTTAGCGATTTTGGGTAACAGTCAAGGTATTGATACCAAAGCAGACCAGGCGCTACTTAATTTGTTACCCAATACAGATATTACTTTTTTAGTTGAACCACAATGCCTTGACCTTACTGACCAGCTATGGGAGCAGAATTGGCAGATTCTATTTTTCGCCGGACATAGTTCCACTCAAGAAACGAATCAAACAGGAAAAATCTACATCAATCAAACAGAAAGTCTAACAATTAGCCAGTTAAAGTATGCCTTGAAAAAGGCAGTAGAACGAGGTCTACAACTAGCGATTTTCAATTCCTGTGATGGCTTGGGATTGGCATGGGAGTTTGCAGATTTACATATTCCTCAAATTATCGTGATGCGAGAGCCTGTACCCGACCGGGTGGCACAGCAGTTTTTAAAGTATTTTTTGGAAGCCTTCGCGCGGGGAGGTTCGTTGTATTTAGCCGTAAGGGAAGCACGAGAAAGGTTACAGGGACTAGAAAACCAATTTCCCTGCGCTACATGGTTGCCTGTCATCTTTCAAAATCCGGCTGAGATGCCATTGAATTGGGGGAAATTGTTTAAAAATACACACAATCTTCCTGCATATTTGTCTCAAACCACGCCTGTTAGAGGAATCACAAATCGGCTTGGCTTCTCATTGATTTTACTGACGAGCATGGTAGTAACTGGAATATTAATCGGGATACGGTATTTGGGCGTACTGCAACCATTAGAGCTAAGTGCATTTGACCAATTAGTACGCTTGCGTCCTCCTGAAAAACCAGACTCACGCCTACTGATTGTCACTGTGACTGAAGAAGATGTGCAGGCGCAAAAACCGGAAAAACCTCAAGGTTCGTTGTCAGACAAATCACTTGCCCAACTGTTAGAAAAATTAGAGGCATATCAACCACAAGTTATTGGTTTGGATATATACCGAGATTATCCAGTGGGTAAGGATTATCCAGCATTGGCAGAAAGGATGCGAAAAAGCGATCGCTTTGTCGGGGTATGTCAACTCAGCGATTCTCAAGCAGGAAAACCAGGTGTGAAACCACCCCCAGAAGTTTTGCCAAAGAATCTAGGTTTTAGCGATATTGCCATAGATTCAGATAATGTCGTGCGTCGCCATCTGTTAGCGTTAAGTCCTGCGCCCTCATCTCCTTGTACTGCACCCTATGCCTTGAATGTTCAACTTGCGCTGCGTTACCTGTACACCAAGGGAATTCAGTTGCAATTTAACCCTGATGGCGCGTGGCAATTAGGGAAGGTGACATTTAAACCAATAGAAGCTCATACCGGAGGTTATCAAGGAGTTGATGCTTTTGGACACCAAATTTTATTAAATTATCGTTCTTTTGGTTCACCAGAAGCGATCGCACCAAGTATGACCTTACAACAAGTGCTAACGGGTAAGCTAAATGCCAATGCAGTCAAAGACAAAATAGTCATTATTGGCACAACAGCAGAAACTTTTGGTGATTACTGGTTAACTCCCTACATCACTCCTCAAGGAAAATTACAGGCAATACCAGGAGTATTTTTACAAGCCCAGAAGGTCAGTCAACTGCTCAGGGCTGCTTTGGAGGGACAACCTCTGTTGTGGACTTGGCCACTTTGGGGTGAGGTAATTTGGGTTTGGGGTTGGTCTTTTTTAGGCGGTTTGTTTACTGCTTATCTGCACCGATTCATTTACTTAAGCTTGGCAGGAGGAATAGCCATTATCAGTTTATACGTTAGCTGTTTTATATTTTTAATTGTATATAGTTGTTGGGTTCCCCTGATTCCTGCTATGTTGGCTTTAGTAGGTAATAGTTTAATAGCTACAACTTACTTAAATATGAAATTTAAAAATTAATAATAATGCCAATTTGAAGCATGAAAATCGCCGTTCAGCAGACAGGAGTTAGGAGGTTTTATGAAAAGCTATTGGCAAAAAATACAATTAATCGTGGTATTGGGAATAACTTTGTTAGGAATTATTGGCTATTCTCCAATGATTTGGATGACACCAGCTGCGGCCATTCCTAAAAAATTTTCGCCTCCTCCACCTCCTCCAGACAGGGGTGCAGCAGGCGATCGCGGCGGAGCTGCAAGTCGTGGTTGTGGTGTTAGTAATCAGTCTGTTATTGCACTTGTACCTATATACGAAGAGAGACTCAAACAAGGACAAACAGAAGCTGTTTCTGTTACTAAAGTTTGGGGCTTTACGGCTGAAAAATCTCCAACTTTTTGGTTTTTTGTCCCCTATAAAAAATCTACAATTGATTCCATCGAGTTTGTTCTCAAAGATGAGTCAATTAAACCAAGTCAAACTCTTTACCGAACAATAGTAACAATACCAGAAGTACCAGGAATTATTAGCATTCCCTTAAGCGCAAATACTCCCCCATTGCAAGTAAACAAGATGTATCACTGGTTTTTCAAGATAAAAGTTATTTGCAATCCACAACAACCCGTAGAACAAGAGTATGTAGAAGGATGGGTGCAACGGATCAATCTAAATCCTAAATTAGTAGATAGCTTGAAGCAAGCAACTCCTCAGCAACGGGTAAACCTTTATGCCGAGAATGGTATTTGGTACGATGCCTTGACTACTTTGGCTGAATTACGTCTTAGCAAACCTGAAGATCCAACTCTAGCCGTGGAGTGGATGAATTTGCTTAAATCTATAGATTTAGAGAATTTAGCTAAACAACCTCTGATAAAATGTTGCCAAGGCAATACAAAGTAGCACAGCAAAGCAATAGACCTCTTGCAAAAGTCGGTCCAGGTAAATAGACCACGCAGTAGGGGCACAGCATTGCTCATTGGTGTCAACTTAACGCGAAATGGGCGGTTAGAAACCGCACGCCAGGCGCTTCTCCCAAGGGGAGACGCTGCGCGAACAAGTCGGCGGAGCCGCCCAACGCACTGGCTCGTCTACACAAACAAAACCCACCTCCGTGGGTTTCAAAACTTTGATTTTCCGTTAGTCCGCGGCGGCAGACTTTGCCTGTGTAGCCGCGAATTCCATTCGCCAAGGCTTCAGTTGACACGTATGAGCAATGCTGTGCCCTTACGATAGATGTGGTTCAAATACTGGGACTTAAACAAAAATCAAGCCCAAATATAGCCTAAACTGGCTTTATAAGAAGCAAACAGGTCACGATTAAGAGTCAACCAATCAAAAAACCTGAAAGACATAGCTGTTCTGAAAGCCTCTAAAGCTTCAGTAAAAGTGGTCAAAGGTTTGTTAGCCCACCTGCGTCTTAAGCCACCAGTGAGTTGATGCCAAAGAATAAAAGTGTAGGCACAAAAAACTAAAATAAAATGTCGAAGTAGGCTTGTTTTATCTCGAACTTGATATTCTTTAAGTTCTAGCCATCCTTTGGCTCTGGCTAAAGTTAGCGATCGCCATACCCAAAATTATGATTATCGATATAATTTTCTGTGTAGCCTAGTTATTAGTCTACGCACAACTAGGAGAACCTGAGTATGACAATCTTGCAAGTTGTAGACAAAGAGTTTTCAAAAGTTCCCGTCATTGATATTAGTGCGCTGATTTCTCAAACCAACAACTCTTCTGATGTAGTTTCAGACCAAATCAGACAAGCTCTCCATGATTACGGTTTCTTCTATATCATCGGACATGGAGTTGATGAACAACTACAAGAGCAACTAGAACATCTCAGTCAACAGTTTTTCGCGCAGGATGTAAAAACTAAACTGAAGATTCGTATGGCTCTTAGTGGTAGAGCATGGCGAGGATATTTCCCCGTGGGTAAGGAATTGACATCAGGTAGACCTGACTTAAAAGAAGGTATTTACTTTGGTGCAGAACTAGAAGAAGACCACCCACTTGTGAAAGCTGGTACACCAATGCACGGTCGCAATCTTTTTCCATCCAACATTCCCCAATTTCGGGAAACAGTGCTGGATTATATAGACTCAATGACCAAACTCGGACATACCTTAATGGCTGGTATTGCTCTGAGTTTGGGATTAGAAAAGTCCTACTTTGTAGACCGTTATACACAAGATCCATTGATATTATTTCGGATTTTCAATTATCCTCCTCATTCATCATTATCTGAATCTAAATGGGGCGTTGGCGAACATACTGATTATGGTGTATTAACTATACTCAAGCAAGATAATGTCGGTGGATTACAAGTTAAATCAAAGTCTGGTTGGATAGATGCACCTTTTATTCCTGGCTCGTTTGTGTGCAACATTGGGGATATGCTTGATCGCATGACACAAGGACTGTATCGCTCAACACCCCACCGCGTTCAGAACCTATCAACAAGTCATCGCCTTTCGTTCCCGTTCTTTTTTGACCCCAATTTCAACGTTGAAGTCAAACCCATTGAACTGAAGGATGTAGTAGTGAATGATGATAAAAGCGATCGCTGGGATAAAGCCAGTGTTCACGAATTTGACGGAACTTATGGCGAATATCTCTTAAATAAAGTCTCCAAAGTATTTCCAGAACTACGTCAAAAAGTGCTTGAAAGTGCTGAATAAAAACCCACTCCCCAAACACCCAAATTAACTTTGATAAGGACGTGGCAGTTGACGCAGCTTATGAGCCGTATCCAATTCACTATTGTTTTTTTTGCCATATCCCCAACCCAAGAGGCTACGATATTCACCCATGATGCCACTTTCAATTAAATCATCCTCATTGACTGCAACATTAGTATGAGATTCAGGCGCAACATAGAGTGCATCCGCAGGACAATATGCCTCACACATGAAACAAGTTTGACAGTCTTCCTTGCGGGCGATCGCAGGTGGTTGGTTAGGTACGGAGTCAAAGACATTGGTAGGACACACTTGGACGCACAAATTGCAATTGATACAGAGTTTATGGCTGACAAGCTCGATCATGACATGCTCCTGCTACAACTTTGATACAGAGGGTGTGGTTTGAGTGGTTTGTACTGGTGGTGTAGCGTAGACGCTTTGCGGCTTGTCGCCAGACATTGCATCCGTAATCCAATCACGCCTCACCCAAAGCTTATCCAAGCCGCCTGTTGCTTGGTAATAACGCTGATTTGGATCGGTTTCGGGATAGTCCACACGAATATGTTCGCTGCGCGTTTCCGTACGATGTAACGCGCTAAAATATGCCCATCGTGCTACAGCCGTCAGAGCAGCTGCTCGACGAGAAAATTCCACATCGCGCACTGTATCTTGTTTCGGGTTCCCTTGTACTTGCTGCCACAGCGTTTCTAATTTAGCGAGAGAATCCAAAAGTCCCTGCTCAGAACGCAAGTAATTCTTCTCTAACGGGAACATCTCAGCTTGTACACCATGCACGATTGCCTCACTATCGAATGTTTCAGAAGTGGGTGAGGGTGACGATCGCAATCCCACTTGACCAGCAGGACGCGCAACCCGTTCATTTGCTTGAGCGCCCAAACTTTTCGCAAAGGTAGCTGCCCCAACTCCAGCCCATTGCCCTGTAGAGATTGCCCAAGCAGCATTGGGGCCACCACCTCCAGAAGCTAACCCGGCTAAAAATTCCCGCGATGCAGCATCACCGGCGGCGTAGAGTCCAGGAACCTTTGTACCGCAACTATCATCGGTCAAACGGATTCCACCTGTACCACGGACTGTACCTTCTAAAATTAGTGTTACAGGCACTCGTTCTGTATAGGGATCAATACCAGCTTTTGTATAGGGGAGAAAAGCGATGAAATGAGACTTTTCAATCACTGCCTTGACTTCAGGTGTAGCTTTATCCAAACGAGCATAAACGGAGCCTTTCAAGAGGGCATTAGGGAGAAAGGATGGATCGCGACGACCATTGATATAGCCACCCAGATCATTGCCTGCTTCATCAGTATAACTAGCCCAGCCAAAGGGAACACCCCTTGTCACTGTGGCATTGAAAGCCGTCGAAATGGCATAGTGATTAGAAGCTTCCATACTAGAAAGTTCCCCACCAGCTTCCACTGCCATCAGCAATCCATCACCTGTATTGGTATTGCAACCTAATGCTTTACTCAAAAATGCACAACCGCCATTCGCTAAGACTACTGCACCAGCACGAACGGTATAGGTACGATGATGCTGCCTCTGCACACCTCTTGCTCCAGCTACTGAGCCGTCGTCAGCCAATAAAAGCTCTAGAGCGGGACTTTGATCAAAAATCTGTACACCTACACGCAAAAGGTTTTTGCGAAGTACCCGCATATATTCAGGGCCATAATAACTCTGACGCACAGATTCCCCATCTTCTTTAGGGAAACGATAGCCCCAACTTTCCACTAGGGGCAAACTCAGCCAAGTTTTTTCGATAACACGCTCGATCCAACGTGAGTTAGCGAGGTTTTTTCCTACGCGATAACGCTCCGATAAAACTTTGTCCCAATTCTCTGGAGAAGGAGCCATGATGCCATTGCCACTAGCTGCCGCCGCACCACTCGTACCCAGAAAACCTTTATCAACAATGATGACTTTGACTCCTTGGGATGTGGCTGCCCATGCTGCCCATGCTGCGGCAGGGCCACCACCAATTACCAGTACATCAGCAGCTAATTGTAGTTCATTTTCACTATGGACTGCTAGCAATTCTCTTTCCTCAATAAAGTTTCCACAGTATTCCACAGTACGGCAGAATTCAGAAGCGCTCCAACTTTTCGCTGCATCTCTGCATAAGGCAAATTCATTTATACATTCACCAACGCACAGAAAATTAATAAACAGAAGTCAACAATTTATCGATCGCAGCCCGAAACGCCGTTGCGGCACCAGCACTCATGTCACGAGGGGCGCAGATGCGATTTCTCAAATATGCGAAAGCGATCGCCCCCACAGCAGCGAAGATAGGATCAACACTGCTATTTTTACCACCAGTCCTTCCACCCGGTAAAGTTTCGCCATTGCCATGAATGAGATAATCAGCCAGTTGTCGCAGGTGAAAATCAACAGCGTCCTTAACTGTGGTAAAATCACCATCTGCTGCTAAACCTTGGACTCCAGAATTTTTGATAATATCTGCGATCGCAACTTCCCGATTATCGCTCAATCTCTCAGCTGCTTCGGCTCGATATTGAATTTTCTCACTATCTGCCACATCCAGAGGTAAAGAATTTCCAATCGGTTCCACACCCCATCTGCGACGCAACAGTAAATTATTGGTAATATTATCCGACTTCACTCTGTGATAAGCAGAACGCTGATTAAGTGCGTCAAACCAAGCATTAATGCGAGGAAAGCGAGGATTTCCTTTGAGGTGATATCCCCGATACACAGGTAAATTAGCCGCCAATCTATCTAAATGGGGGCTATACAAAATGTCAACTAAGCTAAATGTACTGACAAAGTAGGGGCCTGGATATTTAGCCAAAGCTTGCTCAAGTTCATCTAACTTCGCCTCAAATGCTGCTTGTAAGTTTGCCAACTCATCAGCATCTACAGGTGCTTCTCTCAGGAATTTGTACGCAATCTCTCTAAAACCGTTAGTTTCAGCCTCCTCAACCAACTGTCTAGCAACAGCGTTTTCCTCTGAATTTTCCGGCAATAATGCAGGACTAGGAAACCTTTCTTCTAAAGCCAAGAGAATATCTTTAGATTCATATACTAAATTCCCCTCAATCTTTGCTGCTGGGACAAGGGTTGTAGGAACTAAGTCAGTGTACCATTTGGGTTTATTACTTAAATCAATAAACTCCGTTGCAAAGGGAATTTCCTTTTCTTCCAGAGCAAACCAAACTCGTTCGCAGAAAGGACACCAGGAATTAGTATCTCGATAAAGCAAGATTGGCGGTTCTGTATTTGGGGGAAGTTTATGTAAACTACTGGGTATTGGTGCAGTAGAAGGAGATTGTCCTGTCCTCTTTACCCTACGCGCAGGGGTATTTTTTCTAGCAGTTTCTAAAACTTCTTCCCAACTCGATACTGTGTTTTGAATAGACATTTTTTACCTCGCTTTACTAGGAATGCCGGAAAACACAAATAACTGTTGCTCTTTGGGTGCAGCCAAGTTTTCACCAAGGTATCGATGAAGACCAACACCCATATCTCCTGTAGCCGTAAGTTTAAAGTTTATTTCCTCAAATCCAGATGCACTTAAAATTTTCCGCACATTGTCAGACAAGGGAATACCGTTGGAGTGTCCACGAGTCCAAATGACAAAAGCACCTGGTTTACTCAGAAAACTCAGGTTATCTAGTAAGCGATTGAGTTCAGCTTCCTGTGCCAGATTGCCAAAGACACCACACACAATCACGATATCTGCTGGTACTGCTCCTACATAGTTAGTGGCAAGAGTTGCATCACCATTGATAAACTCAATTTGCTTGGCTAAACCCAAAGACTTTATAGTTGTTCGTCCACGCTCAACTAACTGGGGGCTGAGTTCAACAAGTCGTGCATATACATCATTTATTCGAGGGTGGTTTTTTAAAGTTCCTAGTAAATCTCGTCCATCACCCGCACAAACACTCACTATTCGGATAGCGCCATCTGGTAAGGCATTCAAGCTGTAAGCAATATATTCCTGCACGATTTCTAGACGCTGCTGCAATTTTGGCTCAGTATCGTATAGGTCGTGCCATTCATACCAATCTTTTGGCATAAGGAGTGATTCCCATTTGATGCACACTGTGTATTCAATAACTACGGTTACTTTATAGAGTAACTGTATTTTGTGGATGAAGGCAGAGTATCACAGACATTCATATAAAATCAAGTCTTATTAGGAAGGCTCCTAGCCTATTTCGTATGAGTGAAACTGTCTACATCGAAACTAGTATTTTGGGCTACCTTACAGCCAGATCAACCAGAAATCTGATTTTGGCAGCAAACATAGAAATCATAAGAGAGTGGTGGGAGTTTCGCCGAAGTGCATTCACGCTCTACATTTCACAAGTTGTTTTAGATGAGGTGGCACGGGGAGACACCGAGATTGCCGTTAAGCGTCTGGAGATTCTCAACGGGATGCCGTTAGTAGAACTCAATCAGGCTGTACAAAACTTGTCAGCAGAATTTCTCGCACGAAGCAATCTTCCTGCCAAAGCCTCAGATGATGCAGTTCAGATTGCGGCAGCAACCGTTCATCAGCTGGATTACCTGCTAACGTGGAATTGTAAGCATATAGCAAATGCTCAAATTCAAAGGAAACTTGCATAAATCAGTCTTGATTTTGGATATCAGTTACCCGTAATCTCCAATCAAAACTTACAGCTTTTTAAGGTCTGATCTAGCCTTCTCACTTGCTATAATTTAAGTGCCAAGACTATATGCCATACCATGAAATATCCTCTCCAGACACAATCTAAGCCCGTTTCAGGCATTGCCGCTAAGAAACTGCTGGAAGCGATCGACTCTGGCGGCGCTGTGGTTAATGATCAGATGCTTGCCCTGGCCAAACGCCTTACCACTCGCCGTCGCCGCAAAGCTCTGAAAAATGGCTAATTCCGGTAAATTTGATGGAGTTGACTTTTGTAAACTCGATATTGAGCTACTAACCCCTGAACTGCGGCAACTTGGTCAGGGGTTTCGCTGTGTTAGGGGAGAATTTGTCACTTATTGGAAACAGGGGCGAATCCAACGGGAAGTAGATTCCTATCTGTGTCAATGTTGGATGGTGAGGGTGGAAGACGCTCTAGCAGGCTACATTACGCTTCTGGCGGATAAGTTACAGGTGGAGGATGCGCTCTTGGCGCGAGAAAGCGTGAAATATCGTACTTTTCCGGCTATCAAGATTGGGCTACTCGCGGTTGATCGTCGCACAAAAGGGCTTGGAGTGCGGTTGGTGGAATGGGCAATTGATTATGTGATTACGGAAGTGGTGCCTGTTGTTGGGGTAAGATTCATTACAGTAGATGCGCTCTACGATGCAGATGTTGAGCCAACTTATGATGCGTCTGGCTTCTACGTTAAGTTAGGATTTGAGTTTGCTGATCCTACTGAGCCTCTACCACCTATTAATCCATATCTCACAATGTATCTGGATCTGAAGCCATTGATAGAGGTGTTGGCTATAGAGGAAATGGATGAAGACTGGATATAGTCGCTGTGAATTAGTGAATGTTTAAGTCTTTTCTCAATCCTTTCATAACAATCTTTTGGCACAAGGGATGACTATTGTGTAATCCAAAACTACTGTTAATTTATCAATTAAATGTATTTAATGACTAAAAGCAGGTATTATAAGAATTTATAATAAATCAAGTCTTAATTCTTTTAGCTGGGTTGGAAATGCGTTTAGTCCCGGTAGATAGACTTGATGAAACAGGCGTAACTATTGATTTTAACTAAGACCGCCATGAACCCTAGTTTTTTAACTGCCCATACTCCAACCACGATCGCTATTGTTGGCGGAGGTTTTAGTGGTTCTCTAGTCGCTACCCATCTATTAAAAACTGCAACCCAACCCCTTACCATTAAGCTGATTGAGCGTAGTCATCAAATTGGCAAGGGAATTGCCTACAGCACAGATACCAACTGTCATTTGCTGAATGTCTCGGCAGGCAACATGAGTGCATTTGCCCATGATCCGGGGCATTTGTTACGTTGGCTTCAGCACAACCGCGATGAGTTAGTAGCATTTTTGCCCGAAGAAGTCAATGCCAGTACATTCATACCTCGTAAGGTCTATGGTTTATACATTCAATCGGTTTTGGCAGAAGCAGAAGCCACAGCACCTAGTGATGTGCGACTAGAACGCTTGACCGATGAAGTGGTAGGGGTACAGCCGGAAGAAAAAGGCGCAATCATTTCTCTACGTAGTGGTCGCTGTTTTGCCGCAGACAGAGTTGTGTTGGCATTGGGGAACTCACCTTCTGCACCCCCCGCCATGCAAAACGCCAACAGTGATGATGAAAGTTATCTGCGGAATGCTTGGTCAGCTGATGCCCTAGCAGACCTTGATGCTGATGCACCTGTGTTGCTAATTGGTACAGGACTGACGATGGTGGATATGGTTTTATCTCTGAGCGATCGCCAACATCGGGGTAAAATTTATGCTGTATCCCGACGAGGATTATTTCCCCTCAAACATCAAGCGGCTCAACCTTATCCCTGTTTCTTGACCCCAGAAAATTCACCAAAAAGTGTACGTGGCTGGTTACGTCGGCTGCGTGCCGAGGTGGAAATTGCTGCTGCCCAAGGCTACGACTGGCGAGCAGTAATTGATTCTCTGCGTCCCATGATTCAGAAAATTTGGCAAAAACTACCAACAGAGGAACAGCAACGTTTTTTGCGTCATCTGACACCCTATTGGGATGTGCATCGTCACCGCATTGCCCCCAGAGTGGCGGATGTTGTAACTGAAATGCTGGATTCTGCTCAACTCACCATTGCCGCCGGGCGGATTCGGGAATATCAAGCTTTGCCGGACGGTGTAGCAGTGACCGTGTGCCAGCGCAAAACTCAAACTAATCATATCTTGCACGTTCGTCGGGTAGTTAATTGTACAGGGGTAGCAGCAGATTATCGCCGATCGCCTCATCCTCTGATTACTAATTTGCGATCGCAGAAATTAATTCGCCCCAATGCCATCGGTTTAGGATTAGATACAGATACCCACGGTGCTTTATATGCAGCAGACGGTAACGTTTCGACGCTGCTTTATACCTTGGGAACTCCCCGCAAGGGTGACTTGTGGGAAACTATCGCTGTACCAGAATTACGGGGACAGGCGCAGGAATTATCTAAGGCGTTGTTGCAGTCGCTACCAGTGCGTGTGCGTCCTATTCCGACGATGCCTTTATTAAGCGTAACTGATGTCTACGACGGGCTACGCCTACGCAGTGCAGAGATACCCCAGTCAACTTTCCTATTTCGGCAATTTTTTGACCCTGAAACTAGTAGTTACACTTATTTAATTGCCGATCAGCAGACAGGAGATGCTGTTCTAGTCGATCCTGTATTAGAGCAAGTTGACCGTGATTTACAATCATTAGATGAATTGGGATTAAAGCTACGCTACTGTCTAGAAACTCACCTTCATGCCGATCACATCACAGGAGCAGGCAAACTCAGGCAACAAACAGGTGCTCAGGTAATTGTTCCCCAGAATACTGCTGTGACAAAAGCCGATCGCTCCCTTGTCGGTGGCGAAATCCTAGAGGTGGGATCGGTAATCATCGAAACAATTTCCACGCCAGGTCACACCGCCAGTCACATAGCATATTTGGTGAACAAAACCCATCTGTTAACTGGTGATGCCTTATTTATTCGTGGTTGTGGACGCACAGATTTTCAGGGAGGTGATCCTGGAACTTTATACGATGTAGTGACACAACACTTATTCACCTTGCCAGATGATACCTTGGTGTATCCTGCCCATGACTATAAAGGGCGTACAGTTTCCACTATTGGCGAAGAAAAGCGGCTTAATCCCAGATTTAGCGATCGCAGCCGTAGTCAATTTATTACCATCATGAATAATCTCAAATTGAGTTATCCCCAAAAGATGAATGCAGCAGTACCAGCGAATGAATACTGTGGTGATTTTATTCCTCAAGAAAGCTTAGACCAGGCTACGAGTTCGGCAACAGATGAAGAACAGAAACAAATAGAACTCACAGTCATGACTAATACAGAAATCTACAATGATTACTTTGCTATGTATATCTAAGATGAATTCTAGTAATAAATTTACCTGAGTCGTTGGTTTAGACTACGCGGTAGTTGAGCGTAGTCTAAACCCAAGCAACTGAATAGTCGAGAGTTGAGCGTATTTGTGCTGAACGTAGTCGTACCCTTTCAGGGAAGCAAGCTGCGCGTAGCGTCCCGTAGGGAAGTAGTCGAAACTCATCAGCTTTTGGGTTAAATTATATCTGTTGAGTAATGGCTCTAGAATGTTAGATATTGGCTCAGTTAACATACGCCTATGTCACTCCAAGAAATTAAAGAACAAGCTTTCAATTTGCCGCCCAATGAGCGACTAGCTCTGGTAAATTTCATTGTTGAATCACTCCAAGCTGAACTAAGTCTTCAGACAAACCAAACACAGACAGAACAAGCTTCTGTTTATATTCCTGGCAGTTCTATCAAGGGGGAAGTTAGGTGCAGAACAAGAACGGACAGCTTTAATTAGTCGAATGCGCGGATTCTTGAAAGTAGTTTCTCTATAGTGTAGGCAGCCCAATACTTCAGTTTTACTCATTAGAATTTTTCGACCCAAGGTCGCAATTCCACTTCCCATGTCCAAGCATTGCGAGGTTGGCGGAGAATGTTCAGGTAAGTTTGCGCGATCGCATCTGGATCAAGTAAACTATCTGGTTGATTATCTGGTTCTATCCGGGTAGCAGAACGAATTGCTCCATCAATCACAAAATGCGCTACATGGATATTCTGAGGAGCCAATTCACGGGCAATGCTTTGAGCCAAACCCCGTAAAGCAAATTTACCCATTGCAAACGGTGCAGACTGAGGATAACCCTTAACACTGGCGGAAGCACCTGTAAAAAAGATAGCTCCCCCACCCACAGCTAACTGACGTTTTGCCGCCGCTTGTGCTACTAAAAAGCCACCATACGCAGTAATTTCTAGTGTTTTGGCAACATCGGCTGGGTCAAGTTCCACAAATGAACCCCGAACGCGCCAGCTAGGATTATACACAACCAATGTTGGTACTCCTAGTTTTTGTTCGACATCTGTAAATAGTTGTTCAACTTCATCTAGTTGAGAAGCATCAGCAGTAAAACTGACGGCTCCAATTTCATCAGACAATGCTTTGAGCTTATCAATTTGCCTTGCTGCTAAAGCAATAGTAAAGCCTTCTTTTGCCAATAAACGGGCTAGTGAAGCACTGAGTCCACTACCAGCCCCAACAATCAATGCAATATTTGTCATACCCTCAATTTCTCCCTTGTAATTTGAACCATAATTTGACCAAACGGTCACGAAATACTTCAAAAGCAGTTAGGACATTCCCCCTTTTCCAGGGTACATACAAAAAAACCAGTAAAGACATCAAGAATTGCAAAGGGTTAAAACAAAAGTAGAGCCAATAGCCAACATTGATTTAACAACCTCTGGCTCAATCCCTAAAGGCTTTAAACAAGTAATTTGATTCATCATTTCGAGCATACTATATTCTTTAATATTAAACCCTTGTTCATAAGCGAACTGTTTCACATAGTCGATGTTTTCAAAGTGATAATTATTAATAGCTCGACCTGAGACATTACTTGCAGTTCGATTTAGTCTTTGCAACCCAGGACTAATTTGCCGTAATTGATTCAAGCCATCAAAAGTGGTTAGGTCAGGTGTAATCCATACACCGCCGTAAACTTGCAGTATCTCACGAACATTAGCAAACACTTTTTGCTTTTCTGCTAAGGTTAGGTATGTTAACAATCCTTCGCATAAAACAACTACAGGTTGGTTTTGATGTAAATAATTTACGTTCAAAGGAAACTGACTAGGTTGATTAGTAGCATCAATTGCTTCAAAATACAAATTCTGCCGTTCTCCAATCAATCGTTTTACGAGTTGCTGCTTCTGACTAATCATTGCAGGTAAATCACTTTCAACAAAAGTGATATTTTGATTTTGAGACATTGCCATACCACGAGGCAATAATCCAGATGCTAACTCGATAATTTGGGTAGTCTCAAATTGCAAGTGTTGAGATATTACTTGATTAACAGCTTTGTAACGAGCCTCAACAAGAACAGACACTTCACTCGGCTGACTTAATTTTTTTTGTTGCAGTTGTTCTATGAAGCTTTCGGCATTAACTAATTGAGCTAATTCCTTGCCATAAAGGATATCAGTAAACTGCCTAGTATAAGCTACCATCAAAGCTGTTGGACTAATTGCATCAAAAGAGCTTGCTTGTGATTGAACCATCTGCTACCTCACATATAGTTTTTTATCTGATCTAATATTTGTGTATCTAATATATAATACGGTAAAACTATTGACTTAGCGTATTTGCCAAGCACGTTTTGGATATAACCCTTGAAATAGCATTAACTTTTGGTCAGGGTATGATTCAAAATTTGGTCATCCGGGGGGTAAAAGCACATCCCTCAAATGATTAACATAACCAACAATTTACCAAAGCTATACTAAACAAGCTCCTGACTTTTTGTCAAAATGAGCAACAGAGATATTTTTGTAGTTAGCGCTCTTTTATTACTCACAAAAACATCGCCTTCATCATGATCCAGTTAACGCAATACAAGGTTTAGTCCATCAACATCAAGAACTTCTCTGTGTGCTTGAGTCTCAGGCTCTTTCATACGAATTAGACAGCTAGGGCCTGTACCTTAAACGATATCTTATATTTTTAGTTGCATATTGTACAAATTCGAGTAAGTACCATTCACCGCGATTAACTCTTCATGCGTTCCTTGTTCATCAATTCCATTATCCGTTAATACTACAATTCTTTGTGCGTTTCTGACTGTTGACAGACGATGGGCTATAACTAGTGTTGTCCGGTTATCGGTTAACTTCTCCAATGAATCTTGAATGGCCTTTTCACTTTCATTATCCAGATTGCTCGTCGCTTCATCAAAAATGATAACGGGTGGATTTTTTAAGAAAGCGCGTGCAATACTCAACCTTTGCTTTTGGCCTCCTGATAATTTTACGCCACGCTGACCAATATCCGTATTGTAACCATCCGGTAATGTCATAATAAAATCATGGGCATTCGCTTTTTTGGCTGCTTCAATGATTTCTTCCTGGCTTGCCTCAAGCTTACCGTAGCGAATATTTTCTAAAACTGTCCCAGCAAACAAGTACACATCTTGTTGAACAATACCTATGTTCTTTCGTAATGAGCGTAAGCTGATATCTTTAATATTTTCACCATCGAGTAGTATTTCTCCATTGCTTACTTCATAAAAGCGGGGAATTAAGGAACATAGGGTTGTTTTACCAACACCTGAAGCCCCCACTAAGGCAACATATTCGCCAGCTTTTATACTCAAAGAGATGTTCTTTAATACATGGTCATTGTCTTCTTTATACTTGAAGATTACATCTTTGAATTCCACATTTCCTTGAACATGATTAAGTTCGATCGCATCTGCTGAATCTTGTATATCCGGCTCCACCTGCATAATGTGCATAAATCGGTCAAAGCCAGTGATACCTTCTTGATACAGTCTGGCAAAGTTAACAAATCTCCGAATTGGATCAATGAGGATGCCAATATATAACAAATAGGTCACTAAATCGGCTAAACCCAAAGAAGTATTTACAATAGCAACACCACCAAAGACAATCACTACAATAGTCATCAGTTGCGTAAAGACATTTATCCCCTCATGAAAGTAGGCTTCGCTCTTATAACCGTCTCGTCTGCTCTCAACAAAACGGGTGTTTGTGTATGCAAACTTCTTCTTTTCCCTTGTCTCGTTGGTAAACGATTGTACTACCCTAATACCTGCCAGCGTGTCTTCTACTTGTGCGTTAATATCACCAATTCTTTCCTTGCTTGTTCTTAGGGCAATATTCATTTTCTTATTGAAATATATGGCATAAACTATCATGATAGGAAAGAAGAGAAAGACAATTAAAGTCAGATTAACGTTAACAGTGATTAAAATAATAAAAGCACCGACAAACTTCACTAACCCGATGACAATATCTTCAGGACCATGATGATACAGTTCACTGATTGATTCCAAATCATTGGTGATACGGGTCATCAACTGACCTGTTTTTTGTTGATCATAAAAACGAAACGATAGCTTTAGATAATGGTCAAATAAGTCACGGCGCATATCACTTTCCATCATGGTTCCCATCATGTGTCCCCGATAGTCAACAAATGTGTTGCACAAAGCATGAACCACAACCAAAGTGAGCATGACTGTGCCGACTGTATATATTTGACCGAGCGCATTGGGTGCATTTACTTCCAAGACATTTTTGGTAATGTATCTTGCACACAAGGGAAGTAACAACGTAATTACTGAAACAATAAATGCACATACGATATCTGCAAAAAGCAATCCTAGATATGGCTTGTAATACGACAAGAATTTCTTGTTTCGAGAACCCATAAAGTTTTTCCTCAAACAGCTAAGGCTGCATTGTAATGGTGGACAAACAACGAAATCAGGCTGATATAATTTGTTAGTTTTTTCGCTAAGGTGATCAAAAATCAAAAAGTGACTATGTGATACTCACGACTCCAAAACAATGAGCGGCGTAGGGTATCCCTTCCCTAGCCGCTCAAAACAAAACGACCACAGACGAAAGATCCCTGTAGCCGCATAATTTCTTATGAATTAAACGGCCACGAGTGTGGCGTACACCCATGACCGAAAATGTTCCTTCCTAGTGCATGAACAAGTGCGGTAGAACAAACGCACTGACGCATTTATATTGCACTCTGCGACAGCGTAATGCTACACACCTATTCCATAATCACTATTGGAGGCAATACACCCATACATCGATATGTAGCAAGGGTCTAACCACTAGCCACTGCGATATACACAGCGACGGGAAGACAACTAGAGAGCTACGAAACCGATACAATTACCGGATGCTCACAGATACCTCAAATAGTTCAGCGACCGTTCACACGACCTGAAGGCATTCTTTTGGTTAAAAGGCTCACTCCACAAGCGAGCAGGCCACACTACATGGAGCAGCATTGGTCAGCTCATACATTTTGTAGATTAAAGCTGTCATCTTTGCGTCTCCTAAAAAATTTCAATCTTGTGTAGTATACAGTAACACGCAGATTATTAGAGGTCAAGTCAGTTAGGAGAATTTCAACCCTCTACCTGCTCTATCTCTACACCCGTTCCTTGGTCTAATTCTATGAACTTTGGCCCGGCGATCAAAACTACGATCATCATTAAAATACTCGTCACCATGATGATGCTCACCACGCTGGGATCTTCAAAATTACTTGTAGCTACTAATAATGCTGCGGCAAAATTACGTTGAGCTGTTCCTACTCCTAGCACTCGTTGAGTATCGATACCAGGGCCGCCCAAAAGATAACCTACGCTAAAAGAGAAGACTATGAAAACAGCACAAACTAAGATTGCACCTGTTTGTAATAAGCCAATGATATCGTTAGTGTGAACTATCAGCCTAACTACCAGACCTAAAAGCAATCCAGCATTAGATAATTTGAACAAAATTGGCTGGATAATGGGGGCGATCGCACTCAATTTTGCTTTGATGAATAACCCAATGATCAATGGGCTGACCATCATTAACAATAAGGGTTTGGCAATGTCCCAGGAGTTAATTTGTACACCTTCCACCACTAAGGGCAGTACAATCGGCATATAAAAAATTGTGCCCAGCATTAGCAACATCATTAATCCCACCGAGAAAGCTATATTGCCTTTGACTATGTGGGCAAGTTTAGGTAGTGCTGGAGGCCCTGATGCTACTGCCATGATCAGTAAGCCATCTCTGAGTGGTTCACTTAAATGTACTACTTGCAATAGTAAATATACAAAAAGCGGCACTAGCACAAAATTTGTTAGCAGCGATGATATGACTAAGCGGAGGTTGCGGAGTGGTTCCCAAATCTGTTGTACGGTGAGACTTAACCCTGCACCCAGCATGGTGAACACGATAAATGTGAAAAGTGCGAGTTTGTCGATTAATGACAAGATTTCGTTCATGATTTTTTATCTCACGCGGAGGGGCGGAGGGGCAGAGGGGAGAGGGGCAGGGGAGATGAGAGAGCAGGGGAGCAGGGGGCAGGGAGCAGAGGAGCGGGGAGATGAAGGAGATGAGGGGACAAGGGGACAAGGAGATAAACAAAACTCCTAACTCTTAACTCTTAACTCCTAACTCAGCACTCAACACTCAGCACTCAGCACTCCTAACGCCCAATGCCCAATCCCTATTACTTCAATTCCAGGGTGACTTGTTGTAAGTTGCCGGTGAATGCAAAGGGTGTTTGGTAAGTATCTACCGCAGGTGTGCCAGTATCTTGACCAACATCAAAGGTTTCATCTAAACCAAATCGGTAGCCTATAGTTTTATCAATGCGGCCTTCCGCAACCTGCTGATCGTTGATCGAGAGCTTACCACTACCACCTGCCCCCGGAGCGCCACCATCATAAGTAAAGTCAAATTTGATTTGGGATTTGCCGATCGCAATTGGTTGGGAAGATTGAATGATTGTGCGATCGCTATTTAACAAGTTGTAAGCAAAGGTGGGTTTACCTTCTTGCAAGAAGAAACTCCAACCCGCAAAACGTCCGCCTTGGGTAACTAAAACGCCTTCAGTACCATCTTTGGCAGCATCCACATCGGCAGTGATGCTAAAGGAGCGATTCTTAATATTGGGAGCGCTACCTTCGGGAATCCCTGCAACAGATGTGTAATAAGTAAAGCTATTGCGTCCTGTGATTAGGTTGGAACGGATTTTGACATCGAACCGTTGAAGTAAGCGATCGTCCAAGGGCAGAACTTTGTACTTCTTTGCTTCCTTCAGAAATAGATTTTGTAATTCTGCTAACTTGTCAGGGTTCTGCTTGGCTAAATCGTTGGCTTCACTGAAGTCTTTGGTAATATCGTATAGTTCCCAATTATCTTCATCGAAGGTGGTTTTGGAGACACGCTCCCAAGGTAAGCGTCCATGACGGGCGGCTGCTACCCAACCTTGATCGTAAATGCCACGATTGCCAAACATCTCAAAATACTGGGTTTTGTGATTAGATGGTACCGCAGGATTATTAAAGCTATAGACAAGGCTAGTACCTTCGATGGGTTGTTGTTTTGCACCGTTGACAACCTCTGGTTCTTCAATCCCCACAGCTTCCAGAATTGTAGGCGCAATATCAATTACATGATGGAATTGGCTCCGTACTCCACCACGATTTTTGATGCGCTCGCCCCAAGCCACAACTAAACCATTGCGGGTTCCGCCGAAGTGAGAAGCAATTTGTTTTGTCCATTGGAAGGGGCTATCCACTGCCCAAGCCCAAGCTGCATGAAAATGATTGAAGGTTTTTGGCCCGCCTAAATCATCTAAAGCCGCGAGAACTTCTTGAGGACTTTCTGCTACGCCATTAAAGACTTTTAATTCATTAACACTACCTGTTAAGCCGCCTTCAGCACTTGCACCATTATCCCCGGCGATGAAAAAGACTAAGGTGTTATCCAATTCACCAAGTTGATCAATCGTGTCAATGACTCTACCAATTTGTGCATCGGTATGGCTGAGGAAACCTGCAAATACTTCCGCCTGACGCGCATAAACTTTCTGCTCGGTGGGAGTGAGGGAATCCCAAGCCGGGAGTTCCGCCGGGCGAGGAGTCAGCTTAGTATCGGCGGGAATTACACCAAGGGCTAGCTGACGAGCAAAGATGTCTTCGCGTAATTTATCCCAACCTCGATCAAATTTACCCTTGTACTTGTCAATCCATTCTTTGGGCGCATGGTGTGGGGCATGGGTAGCGCCAGTGGCAAAGTAGGTAAAGAAGGGTTTATCAGGAGCGATCGCTTGTTGGGTACGAATCCATTTAATTGCATGGTCTGCTAAATCGGGGGTGAGGTGATAATCAGGGCGATTTGGTTTTTGAATATGTTGGGTATTTTCCACCAAGGCTGGACTCCATTGATTGGTATCACCGCCCAGAAATCCATAGAAGTACTCAAAACCTAAACCTGTCGGCCAGCGATCAAATGGGCCTGCTGCACTGGTTTCATAGTCTGGGGTATTGTGCCATTTGCCAAAGGCTGCGGTGTTATATCCATAATTTCGCAATACTTCAGCGATCGTTGCCGCACTTCTAGGTAAAATCGCAGTATAACCTGGATAGCCTGTGGCTAACTCCTCAACTACACCTGTATTCACAGAATGGTGATTGCGTCCCGTGAGCAATGCGGCTCTGGTAGGAGAGCAGAGTGCTGTAGTGTGGAATTGATTATAACGCAATCCCCTTGCTGCTAGACGGTCTAAATTAGGCGTATCGATCAGACCGCCAAAGGTGCTGGGTTGTCCAAAACCGACATCATCAAGCAACACCAGCAACACGTTTGGTGCATTTTCTGGAGCCTTAATTGGTTTGGGGAAGTCTGGTTCGGATTCTTTGTAAGTCAGGCCAATTTTGCCTTTAAAAGATTGTTGGGGTAATGGCAATTTCTCGCCATAGTCTGCCCAAGCAGGTAGAGGTAAGAGGCTGGAAAATATTAGCGTTAGGGCTGTCAAAAAGGCGATCGCACCAGAAGTTAACTTCAGAGATGCATACAAAGAATCTCTCTTGTGAGGATCAGTCATACAATTTTGGATTTATAGATAGTGTGCTGGAAGGCAAATTTTTAACTAGCCGAAACCCGATATGAGTAGTTCCCGTATCGGGTGATTCTGACTCCCGCGCCGCCGGACGGTAGCGGCTACAGTAATTGGGAGCGCAGAGATACGATCCCCCCTTGATTACGTGTAGCTTTGGTTCATCGGGCTTGTTGGGATCAAAGCTTTGATTTAAAGCAATAGGATTAATTTGATGGAATTTGCGATCGTGTCCAACTTGAAAGAAATCAGTAGTCCATTCCCACACATTGCCGGTCATGTCATAGAGTCCATAACCATTGGGTGCAAAAGAACCGACGGGAGCAATGCCCAAGTGACCATCGGCTTTGGTGTTGAAAAAGGGAAAAATTCCTTGCCAAGTGTTGGCTCTATGTTCAGAATATTGATTGCCCCAAGCATAGGTTGCACCATCCAAGCCACCACGGGCGGCATATTCCCATTGAGCTTCGGTGGGTAGGGATTTTCCTGACCATTTGGCGTAAGCTAGGGCATCTTCGTAAGCTATGTGAACAACTGGATAGTTGGATTTGCTAGCAATCGCACTGTCTGGGCCAAAGGGATGTTGCCAATTCGCACCAGTAGTCCAATGCCACCAACTCAGAAAGGAAACTTGCTTGACACCTGGTTTTGCCATCTCAAACACTAGGGAACCCGGTAATTGCTGCTCATCGGGTAAATCGGGAAACTGTTCTTGAGATAAGGGACGCTCTGCAACTGTCACATATCCTGTGGCTTTGACAAATTCACCAAATTGTGCATTTGTTACCTCATATTTATCAATACAGAAGTTAGTCAGCGTTACATCTCCAGGCGATCGCTCCTCCACAAAACTGGAATTATCAGACCCCATTTTGAACGTTCCTCCTGAAATCATCGCCATACCTTGGGGACAGGGATTGACTGTGGCTGCAAATGCGGTTGTATTGATGAATAAGAGTGCGATCGCTATTCCCTGAATGAATATTAGTGTGAGAAAGCAATGTTTTTTTATATCTCTAATATTCTCAATTTTGTTACTTTTAATTGAATGCCTGTAGTTCATGAATAAGATTCAACTTTTCTTAAAACTTATATTATTTTAGATTTTAGATGAACAATCCCCCTTTTCATCGTAGTTTTCGTTAATCTATTTTTCGCATTATTTATTGTCGAAAAATCCGTATTTTTTATCACTAAATATTAAAAATGTTTTCAATCTTTGATATTATGCGCGAACTGTTAATTCTAAACTCTAATCTTAGGCTAATTTACAATAAAGATATTTATGTTTGACAAAATACTAAAAATTGATTGACTTACCGATGTTTTACCTAATATTGATAAATTACATCTTGTGAAAACATAAGTCAAGCACTATTCAGAAAACAATCAATAGACATCAAGACTGATAACTGTAGATTTTTTCAAGGCCTTGTAACAATTATGACTCCATGCAGATTGTAAAGTATGATGTATCAAGCACTTTCCTACATCTTGACGACGATAATCGGGATGAGTAATTACATTCTCAATTAGTCCATAGGGACGATCACCTCGCGTCAGATTAGGGACGATCACCAAAAGACAAGAGGCAATTAATACCAATTCAAAAAATGTTTACGACAGATAACCCGACCCGCACTGACGCGCACCCTCCCCAAAGCATCGGCTACGGTGTACACACATCTTGGTAATGAAGCCCAAACCCTGGATTTACCCCCCTTAATCCCCTCGATGCATTGGGGGAAATATCCAGTTCTCCCCCTTACCAAGGGGGAGTTAGAGGGGGTCAGAAGGACTTGTGTGTACACCGTAGCCTTATTCTTGGGGAGGGTTGGGGAGGGTTATTATCTATGTGCTGCATTCTTTTTTCAAATTAGTATAAGTTTCTCTCTCTGTCTGCTACAAAGCAATTAATCTCGCGATCAGCTACGCTGGGCGGAACGCCATCACTCAATATTCCGTTCCATATTTCCTGAAGAGTTGATGCGTTAGGTAAAGGAGCATCCGTTGGGTTCAGATGTTGGTACAGGTTTAGCAGTGGTGATAATTCATCTTGCTGAATGCTGCATATTGAAATATCCATAATTTATGTGTGGTTTGAAATTGCCTTGTAAACCCATATTTCAAACTTAGCCTCAGAGGAGAGATTAGTTTTTAAAGAGCCATAATGATTGATACAAAATTCTTCAAATTCATTTATTACTTGATGAAAGATATCATCTGATACTCGCCAACATAAACCGTATGCTCGTGCTTTGAAAAAACTTAGTATCTCTTCAACCGTATTGCTAACTCTCCATTCCTTAGCTACGAAATAATTTGATACGTAACCTTTTCGCTGTAAATATCCTTCTACATCTATCTTTTGTATTGCTGTATTAATACTTGACGATTTTTGCTTTGCTCCTTCATACTTAGATAGTATATCTCGAAAATATCTTTCAAATTCTCGTCTAGCTGGTGGTGTAATCCACTGACAATTGAGATAAAAGCCTTCAGACTTCAGCACTCGATCAATATTGTCTAAAAATACTCTCCAATCAGAAACAGTATGGATCATGTGGACAGTCAATACAACATCAAAACTGTTGTCTGGAAAAGCTAATTGTGAAGCATCACCGTAGATTAGGTTCAAATTAGGAGGAGTGACATTTAATTTTTGACGCAACCGATCAAGCATTTCTTGAGAAGCATCAATGCCTGTCACAGAATAACCCCGTTTAACAAGAGGAATAACATTTAACCCTGTGCCAACACCTGGTTCTAAAAAAGAGGTTTCAGGCGTAGCACAAGTAAGGTTAAGAATAAAATCGGCAACTTCCTCTGCAACTGATTCTGTTAGCCAGCGTGTTTGGTCATAGATTTGTGCAATATAGTCATAGTAGTTGGATTTTTTCATATCTATACGCTTCAGTCGAGTTATACTTTTGCATTTAATTTATTGTCCTTGTATTGTGGCAGGAGTGTAAACAATTGATATCAATAAAATTACTTTCCAAACTAACTTTCTCGACCAACTAATCATAAGTAATCATAATCTCTACTATGTCTGCTGCTTAGAGAATTGTGGATTAATAAGTATAAAAAAATACAAATATTTTAGCGATCGCTCTTTGGAGAAAAACTTTTTGGTTTACTGAAAATGCTTTTACCAACGCTGCCTATTGCTTGAGCGACTTCTGAGGCTGCCTGTGTGGCGGCAGCAGGAACTAGCACTGACAGCACCACATCAGATTTAATCACCAGTTGTTTGAATGAACTTGAAAGAAGTTATTTTTTCTCCTTCGTAAGCTAGGGCTTGGTCGCCTGCTTGGGCAAATGCTTGGGCGAGTTCAAGCAGCTTTTGTCGCTCTTGCTCGTTAACGATACCAGCCGGAGGCGGCATTCGTTTTTCTTTAATTTGGCGCACCGTTTCGTGTCGTAAGGAGAGCGCTTGATTTGGATAACTCAGCATTAATAAAGGATTTTGTTTAGCTGCGTTGTCTGGACTATGACAAACAATACAAGCGTGTTGACGTAGATTAACCTCAAATGCACGATAAGCAGCATCAACTTCAGCGACGTGTGGGTTTGATGGAGAAAACAAACGGGTATATAGTGTTACATAAGGTTGCTTCTTACCATGAGCATCATTCCAAACCCACTTACCATCCCATACATGATTTACTACTGGTCTTTGTGAGTCAACCACAGCTGAACGTAGCGCCCCTTTGAGCTTTTTCTGTTCTAGAAACAAAAGTAATTCAGTACTTTGCTGGTAAGAATTCCACTTTTTCGATGAGTGCCAAAAAGGATAAGGATAAGCACCAATATCAAGCTGATTGCGGAACTGAATGGGAAGGTGAATCACAATTAAATTGTTTACCTGTTCAACTTTTGGTTCACCTTTGAACATAAAAGTGGCTAGGTATATGCGACGCCAAACTAACGGATCAAATTCAGTTGTTTGATTATCTTTGAGATTGTAATTACCGACTTTGCTTTGAGCACCCCACAAGAAGGGTGCATTCATAGTTTCGCGGAGAGTTGTTAGCTTAGCAAGTTTGTCAGCGCATGAGTTGAAGGCAGCTAAATTTTTAGTATCAGAGACAACGGGACAAGCAGCAATAATTTCTTTACCTAATTTCTTAGCTAGTTCTATGTCCGGCGATGCTTCTTGTGCTGATACTATATTTTTGGGATTGAGTGCTTGTGTTGTAGATATCAAGAACGCGATCGCTACCGCTATGCTTAATAACAAAGATCGCGTAGGCGCAGCCTGCCGCAGGCATCGAGAGTAAAATCTCCGAAGATCAGACATTGTAGAACTCTGAAACTAAATAGGATTTAAGTAAATGTAGAGACGCGAAATATCGTGTCTCTATATTTTCTAAACAGTCAAAGCTTTAAACTGTGATTTTTGTACCATCAAACTTGGTGAACGTGAAACCTTCAAATTTTTCGCGGAACGTTAGCTTTTCATCCTTAAGAATGCTGATGGCGATCGCTTCGCCAAGGGCCAACGACGCTGCTGCATCTGTGCGCCAGTGAATCCCAGCACTATCACGACCCAAGCCAATATTTGCCGCCAGTTTGTTCAATTCGCCGCCTACCGTCAGCAGTGGGCCTTGATAGGGAATCAACTTGGTGGGATCTTTGGGATCGGGTACCACCGGATTCGGAATCACATAACTCTCATCAAATAGTGCTTTCAAAATCGTGACACTGGCACCTGCGGACACCGAAGCGCCCCCTGGATAAGAAGAGTGGAATGGTGCCCCTTCAGGAAAAGCTTGCGGTAGCAGATAGGATTTGTTTTTGCTGAAGAAGCGGTCTAGTACTTCTGAGTTAAAAACATCGGGGTGAATCGGATAGTTTGTTTTATTCACCTTGTTGTTGTGAACCAACCCACCATAAGCCTCTGCTCGCAGACGACGGTGAACATAGTACTTTTGCCAATAAGCGGCTCTGATTGCATGTGGAGCAACCCAAGCGATGAGAGATTGTGAATACCCTGGACCAAATGTCGCAGAACCACTCGCTTGGGTCTTCGAGTTGTTATAAGGATTACCAGGATTGTAAGGTGAGCCAACGCCACCAGCTAGGAGGTCATTAATGACTGGCTTGGCGAGTAGAATTAGAGCAGCATTTGCATAGACGGGTGGTGGCGTGTGGGCAATCTCTGACTGGTCGCGCCCGTTGATAAAGTAGCGACGGGTTGAGTCAAATTTAATCGTTCGACC
Organism: Nostoc sp. NMS9; assembly: GCF_017114995.1. Classification (GTDB taxonomy): domain Bacteria; phylum Cyanobacteriota; class Cyanobacteriia; order Cyanobacteriales; family Nostocaceae; genus Nostoc. Next base: position 49,867 of record NZ_JABXKL010000001.1, read on the forward strand.
AGGATCGCCACCATTTTGCACCAGCAACCACTCGTTATAGTTGGTTTGAAAACTGTTTTCGGGAATAGCTAGGGGAACACGGTTAAGCTGAACATAAGTATGTGTTCCTGCGGGCACAGGACGCAGTAAAAACTGGGAGACGTATGGGCCCACATCTACCCCTGGTAGTGTGTAGTAACTCGTTCCACCAGAGGCATTAACGTAAATCACAGTGCCTCGAAATAGGAGTTCGGGTGTAACCTGTCCGTTCTGTTTAGGCCCTTTGAATGCTGACAACCGATTCAGATCCTGAACTGCTGCCAGAATCAGCGGGTTAGTTGTATTATTGCGGAACTCGCTAAAGGGTACATCCTGCAACAGTTGTTGCCAAGCAATTTCGAGGAATTCAGCCGCCTGCTCTGCACTATCGAGGGTAGGTGGCACTGGAATTGTCAATTGGCTCGGATTCAGCCCACTCAAGCTAACCGCTAATGGACCGAGCGGTTGTACCAGCTTCCGTTTGCCACCCAGGATGATCTTTTCATACTCATTGGGATCATCGGAGTTCAACGCATTAATAAAAGATTGATAAGCCTTCAGATCCACTTCGCCCAGCTTGTTATGGGGTAATCCTCGTGTATCCGTCGCAATTTTGTTAGCATACTTCGCCTCATCTCCATTGGTGGGATGAAGAGGAATAGGAATTTCCGAATTAACCTTGGCTGCTCTTGTACGTACTTGAAAAGCTCTATTACGAAAGTTGCTATAGTTAAACGTTGCAGGAGGTTTTTGGGCCTGGACAACATTTCCTCCTTTCTTCAAGGAAAAAGATGAGCTGAAAACCCCTGCCACAACACTAGCTGCACTAAACAAACCGACGCGACCGAGAAATAAACGTCTGCTGCCGCGACTGAGGAATAATCTTTTACTACCTGCGCTAGTTTGAGGTTGCTTAGTTTTTGTTATTTCACTATGAGCCTGAGCATTTTTTTCAGAATCTTGATGAGAATTTGGATCTAATTGCATGAGATGTTCTCCACTGGAAAAAAATAATGCAAAAATCTAGTCATAAGTGAATACATGAGCATCTGAAAACTAGAACAACTAGCCATACACGAAATGCCCACCTCTAGAGAAACAGGGAAATCGAACTAGATTTGGGATGATATCTGGGGTTACTTTACTGGAAGGTAACTTACATAGGAGTGATATCAGTTTGGTTAAACACTTAATAATATCTGTAGGTTGGGTTGAAGAACGTAGAACCGAATGCGAACAGCATCTCGTAGAGAAGGGGCTTCCCGCAGGGGAACCCAACATTTGATCCTTATTCATATTGGGTTTCACTGCCGTTTAATCCAACCTAAATTGATAAATTTTATTAGAAGTAATCACCCAAACTTGATATATTCTCCTGACAGTAATATCGGCATTCAGTGCTGGTATGATGCCTTGATTGCATGGCTGTTATACTTTTGTAGTTGTAATTAGTGTGATCGGATGTTGCCGGGATTAAAGCACAGCTAAAACCACCGCTTGCTTCCAGTCAAGCTAGATAACACTGTAAATCTATCGATTTACCGTATTTTGTAGATATTAAATCAGACTTTCTCACAATCGGTGATAAAAATCAAGAGGTTTTTACAATAAACTTAGCAAGAGCGTGAAAGCCCCAGAGGAACAGGCGCACAGCCTCGTATTCTCTGCTTGAGACTGTGGATGAAACGCGACGCGGTCGGTTTTGATCAAGTATCAAAGGCGGTTGTTGTTGAAAGGTTGAGTTGAGAGAACTAGACGTAGGTGTAGCCCGTCCGTCGTAGACATCGCTTCCAGACAACATCCCATAAAAACGGATTTAGCCTTTATTGGACTGGGTAATTAAGCCCAACTCTGCATAAATTGGATGCACTATTTTTCTTATTTTGGGCAGTTGTCTACTAAAGAAATATGCTCCTAAAATACAACAAGCACCGCCAAATAATAAAGAATTATCAACACCAAAGTAACCTGCTAATGCTCCGAAAAATAAATTACCAAAAGGCAGTATTCCTAAAAAACCAGTTGTAAATATACTAGTTACCCTACCTCTTTTATCTTCATCAAGAAGAATTGATTGCATAAAGTTACTGATTGAAGCCAAGGTTAGAGTATTATTCATGCCGATGATAAACATGAGTAGTAGACAAATCTCTAAATTTGTTGACCGAGAAAAAACTATTAAGCCTAAACCTAAAAGTGCGGCAGAGATTGCTATAATTTTTCCCAGTCCCATAACATTTTTTCTAGAGATGAGATAAATACCTGAAACTATGGAACCAAAAGCCGAAGCTGTCATCAAAAAACCCATAGTTTCAGCGTTACCATTTAGTACTTCTTGAGCAAAAATTGGCACTAGATTGACATGAGTCATTCCCATAAAACAAATAGTAATTTGCAATATCAATAAATATTTAATCGGCAAAAATTCGTATGCATAAACAAACCCTTCTTTAAGATTTTTCCACATTTGGGGTTTTTGAGCCAAGGAATTATTGATAACTGGGTTGACTTTGATAGTTAAGATTGCAGATACAAATGGTAGATAGCTGATACTATCTACTAAAAAACAGGAAGCTGCACCAGACCTGGCAATCAGTAAACCCCCAATCATCGGGCTAACAAACTTCGCTGTATTAATCAAGAATGAATGGGAAGCCATTGCACTATAAGTATCTGATTTCTTATCCAAAAGTCTGGGAATAATTACCTGGCGTGCTGGTAAATCGAAAGCTTTTACAATTCCCTGAATCGTGCCTATGGCAATAATCCATGCAACATTGATGTTATTGCTAAGAGTTAAAAAGGTTAAGATAGAAGATAGCAGAATAGATACTAGCTGAGTAGTTAATAGAACATATCGTAAGTTCCAGCGATCTAGCAATACTCCTACCAAGGGTGTAATAATTAAGCCCATAGCTTGATTTGTAAATCCAGCTACACCTACCAATACAGCTGAATTAGTTAGTTGATAAACTAGCCATACCAAAGCAATTTGAGTCATCCAAGACCCAAAAAAAGATAAGCTTTGTCCAATAACGAAACAAGAAAAATTTACAGATTTAAGCGCAGGTGGAAGTTCAAAAAAAAACTTTGGCTTGTATTTTTGGACTTTTACTCTATTACTTGGTATCATCAGTTTTTACCTATTTGAAAATTATTGCAACCCTGTTTAATTTTTCATCCTTTGTTCGTTGTTAGGACTTACGTACAAGAGATCCCCTAACCCTCTTTTGTCACTTTTGGAGAATACAATAACCCAAAGGTTTATGGGGCTTTGGCTTTCACTTTTTGTCTATAAATTTTGGTTAGAATCTGGATTAGATTATTGTTTTCCGAGAGTGACAAACCAGGGTTAAGGGGGGATAGACGTTTCTAGTTGTTAGGGCGTAAGTCCGGTTGTGTTCCTTTCTTTGCCTGCGCTTTGCATTCACTCTGTTCATAGTGCTTTTTCCTTTAACCTATTACCCTTGGATTAAGATAATTTGCACGGATGAGGACATTGGTAGAGACATTGCATTTCAACGTCTCTACTAATTTTTTTGATGAAGTTTTAGCAGACTTGCATATCACCAGCCTTGAAATAGTATTAGTAAACCTTAATATTAGTAAAGCAGAAAGTTTGTATGCTTAGTATTGAAGCAAAAAAAAGCAGCACTATGAGCAGAATGATTATCATACCACGTTTGGTCGAATAGCCACAACCCCTACCGCTAAACAGCAAGGGTTTGAGGTGGTTGATGCTCAATTAAACACAGTTGACATCACAGCCAAGCGCGATCGTATTGAACAGGCCAGCGTTTATCGTGTCCAAGTTGTTTGGCTGCCAGATGTGGCCAGTAAGGATTGCGGAGTAGCTCACGTCCTAACAGCACTATATCAGCTACTTCTGTACGAATAATCTCGTCTGCTTGTTCAGGGGATGTAATTAAACCTACGGCTCCTGTATGAATATTAGCTTCGCGGCGGATGCGTTCGGCAAACTGAGTCTGATAACCAGGTTTAATTGGGATATTAACGCCCGGTATGATACCGCCTGATGAATTGTCGATCAGATCAACTCCTAAAGACTTGAGTTTGTCGCTTAAAGCAATACTTTGCTCAATGTCCCAGCCATTGTCTACCCAATCGGTGGCAGAAATGCGTACCCAGAGTGGATGTGTCTGAGGCCAAACCTCTCGGACTGCTTGAACTACTTCTCTAAGCAGACGAGTCCGGTTTTCAAAGCTGCCACCATAATCATCTTGACGGTGGTTAGAAAGGGGTGAGAGAAATTGGTGCAGTAGATAACCGTGGGCAGCATGGATTTCTACTACCTTGAAACCAGCTTGGAGAGAACGTTTGGCAGCTTGAGTAAAGGCGTCAATAATTTCTTGAATTCCCTCAAGACTGAGGGCTTCTGGAACTGGGCTATCTTGGCTAAAAGCGATCGCACTACTCGAAACCAAGGGACGCCAACCTTCCTGAGATTCATCCAGCACTTTCCCTCCCTTACTCGGTTTGGCAGTGCTGGCCTTTCTACCTGCATGAGCAAGTTGAATACCTGCAACAGCGCCAAAGTTATGAATTAATGCCACAGTCTTGGCTAAAGTTTCTATGTGTGAATCTGACCAAATTCCCAAATCTTGCGGGCTAATGCGTCCACGCGGCTCTACAGCTGCTGCTTCTGTGAACACTATACCTGCACCGCCAACTGCGCGAGAAGCTAGATGAATAACGTGCCAATCATTAGCATATCCATTTGTACTGGAATATTGACACATCGGTGAAACGGCGATGCGGTTGCGAAAAACAACTTCACGAATCTTGAATGGTTCAAATAGATGTGCCATTAATCTTGATTCCTTCTCTTGCTAGGTAAAATAAATTGGGGAGGGATTTGCAGCATAAATTCGATTTTGCATTAGACGGCTGGAGATTTTCTCTTCCGTACACTGAAATGAGCGATAAACGCCACAGCCAACAAAAAGAATCCCAAAGCACAAACGCCTGATTATGTCTAGCTATTTATTTAGTTACACTAATAATTAGGTATGCATATTTTCATAAAGACTGTATAATATTTTAAAGTACATTAACCCGACCGATAAACTGTAGTATATCATCTAACTGACGTAGATACCTGCCAGTGAATTATTTAACTGCACTAATCAGAAAACAGAATGGTTTCTTTTATCGATAGTGGGCGATCGCTCATGAACAGCTTCTGTTTTATTGCTTTAGTTTGAGTTGTGCAATCTCAAATAGTCTGCATGTCACGATTATTACAAGGAAAAAATTTCATGAGCAACATACAACTATACTTCGCCAAAGCCTCTACCTTCTCTCAACGTACTCGCGTCGTCTTACTGGAAAAAGGTATTGACTTCACCCCGATAGAAATTGACTTACAAAATAAACCAGATGGGTACACGCAGATTTCGCGCTATGGTAAAGTTCCGGCTATCAAACATGGGGATATTGAAATTTACGAGTCCGCCATTATCAATGAATATTTAGATGAAGTTTTTCCAGAACCACCTTTGTTACCCCGCGATCCCGCAGCTAAAGCGATCGCTCGGATTTGGATAGACTATGCCAATATTCGCCTTGTCCCAGCTTTTAACAAATTCTTACGCGGTAAAGATAGCACCGAACAAGAACAAGGACGAAAAGAGTTCACAGAAGCACTTCTATATATTGAACAAGAAGGATTAGGCAAAGGTGATTACTTCTTAGGAGATCAGTTTAGCCTAGTTGATATTAGCTTCTATCCTTGGTTTGAACGTTTACCACTCTTAGAACACTTCCGCAAATTCGCACTACCGGCAGAAACACCTCGGTTGCAGACATGGTGGAATCTGGTACGCGATCGCTCCTCAATCCAAGCAGTAGCAAATCCTGCGGACTTCTATTTGGAAAGATTCGCCAAAGTTCTCGGTGAACCGATTCCCGTTGGTGCAGCACAAAAATAGGACACAGGGGCGTGGTGATAGGAGTAAATCATTAACTGTTGAGTATTGACCAAATAATTAACCAAAATCCAAAATGGGATAACCTATGAGCTTAAATAACCAAGTTATAGACAGACCGATTTCCCTGGATCTGCCATCCGTAGAGGCTAACCTCACTTACCTGATTCCAACGGCAGAAAAACCTGTTAACTATACTTATGAACCGCCAGCCGGGATTCCCCGCACGAATGCAACTTATCAGACACACAAACTGCCAATTTACAATGCTCGTTCTATCTCAGAAAACATCTCGTTAGATAAAGAAGGATTCGCCTTTACTGGACATATTACTAATGTCCGCAACTTTTATGATGAAGACGAAGTGCGCCGTGTCTACTATCCAGAAGCCGAGCAATTGTTAAAAGAGGTGACAGGCGGAACTAAGGTAGTGATATTTGATCACACCCTGCGTAACGCCGGTCAGTCAAAGCCAGGTGAGAATAATATTAAAGAACCTGCCAAGCGGGTACACAACGACTTCACCGCCAAATCTGGCTATACTCGCGCCCGTTTGGAACTAGCAGCACGAGGCATAGATGACATTGATACGTTACTAAAACAACGATTTGCCATCATCAATGTTTGGCGAGCGATCGCCCAACCAATCCAAGAGTCACCATTAGCAGTGTGTGACGCACAAAGCATTGCAACAACAGACCTTGTGGCTGGTGATTTAGTGTACCGCGATCGGGTTGGTGAGACATACGGAGTCACGTATAACTCCCAACATAAATGGTTCTACTTCCCGCAAATGCACAGAGACGAAGCACTATTTATCAAATGTTTCGACTCCGCAGAAGACGGACACGCCCGTTTTGCCGCCCATACAGCCTTTGAAGATCCCACCAGCCCAGCCAACGCTCCCCCACGAGAAAGCATCGAACTACGAACATTCGTCTTTTACCCCGCATAGATAGATCACAAAAACTTGTCTCAAACTCCTACTCTCTGCGCCTCTGCGTAAAACAAATTACAGCAGTTTTCATGTATTTGAACCACACCTGTCGTAGGGGCGCAAGGCCTTGCACCCCTACCGCGTGGTCTATTTACTTTTGGTTTGCTAATCTAGCGATCGCCCACATAAACTTAAAATGAGCCAAATTGTAGAAGAAGTTCTGGCAGCTAATCTTAGTTACACTGATAAATTCGGTGATAAAGGTAATCTCACCATACCCCCATCTCGTCGGTTTGCAATTCTCACGTGCATGGATGCTCGACTTGACCCAGCTAAATTTGCTGGACTAGCTGAAGGAGATGCCCATGTAATTCGTAATGCAGGTGGACGTGCTAGCGATGATGCGATTCGCTCTTTAGTGATTTCTTACAAATTACTTGGTACGCGTGAATGGTTTGTAATTCATCACACTAATTGTGGAATGGAAACTTTCACTAATGAAATCATCAGTAATTTACTTTCTAGTAGCCTCAAAACAGCCAAGCTAGATGAAATAGGTTGGTCAGATATTGGATCTGGGTCGGGATCAAGCGAAGGCAAGTTTATCAATTGGTTGACTATTGATGACCAAGCTAAAAGCGTTTATACAGATGTACAACGGATTCGTTTGCATCCATTAGTTCCAAGTGAAATTCCGATCTATGGCTATATCTACGATGTCAAAACAGGGCTATTGATTGAAGTTCCTGAAGCTACTAAGCTTGGTCAAGCTGCGTAGTTTTATTGTCTAACGTAAAAGTAGTATTTAATGAAATAGCTATTTGTGTAAAAACCTCCTTTGTTGGGGAAGCGTATTCACTTATCGCAATCGGATTTCCAGTATCACTACCGCTACAAATGCGGGGATCGATGGGAATTTGTCCCAACAGAGGCGCTTGTAATTCTGCCGCCAATTGTTCGCCGCCACCACTACCAAAAATCGGTGTGCGTGAACCACAATCACCGCACATTAAATAACTCATATTTTCAATGATGCCAAGGACAGGAACACCCACTTGGCGAAACATATATATATTACGTCGTACATCGGCAACAGCCACTTGTTGAGGAGTTGTCACTAAAATGACTCCACAAATTGGGCTTTCTTGGATAATTGTAATTTGAGCATCACCTGTACCGGGGGGTAAATCTATTAATAAATAATCTAATTCACCCCATTCCACATCTTGCAAAAATTGTGTGATAATTTTATGCAATACAGGCCCCCGCCATGCCAATGGACGATTTGCTTCTGCAAGTAAACCCACTGACATTATTTTTATTCCTTGAGCTTCTAGAGGTAAAAACTTATCACCTGTGGGAGTATTAATCACTTGAATATCAGTTTGTCCTAAACCCAACATTTGGGGAACATTGGGGCCATAAACATCAGCATCTAATAGTCCTACTTTTGCACCTTGTAATTTTAAAGCTGCGGCTAGATTAACGGCTGTTGTGGATTTCCCCACACCACCTTTACCACTAGAAACTGCAAGAGTTGTTTTAACACCGGGAATTGTACAAATTTGAATATAAGTTTTTTTACACCAATATAGAGATGATAATTTAGATTGAATTTCTGGCTGTAATTGGTGCTGATGAGAACCAATATATAAACGCAAGTAAATATAGTCATCAACTATGCGTAAGTTTCGTATCATTCCCAAACTAACGATGTCATTTTTTAAGGTAGGTTCGATAACCTGTTTGAGGAGTTGGACTACTTCTTGCTGCTGAAGATTAGTATCTGGTTTTACCTGATTTTCTGGACGCTGAAAGGGGTATTGGTGGTTAGACATTTAGAACTCCATAAAAATATTTATGTCAAACCTTGAATTTCCTCAAATGATGTATGCATAATAATTATAGACATAAAATAATACTAAATATAAATGCTTTTTCTCCTTCACATCCTCTGCAATACTTCTCTCACCCAAGCTTCTTCTGTGGGTGATTGCACTATCTTTAAAGGTTGTGAATAATCAATTGCCAAGTCAAATCTAGCACGTTCGTAAACTTCGTTTAATAACCTTTGCAATTCAAGTATCGGTTCAGGTTCTCCCTCACGCAAAGGTACAGGAAAAACAGGAATTGGGTTTTTTAAATCGAAAGTATATAAATCTGCATCAGGCCTGTTGTAGCTGCGACTGACCAAGATACTATAACTATAATCTGTGGTTGATGCTCCGAAAATAGGCATTGGCTGCCCTTGTCTGGTGAGGTCAACTTCTACTAAGTTGGTTGCAGAAGCCAAAATTTTCTGTCGTTTGCTTTCGTAGGCGGCTCTACCTTCTTTGGAGGGTTTATTTTTGGGAGAAAGTATTTCAATCACAGCGACTACTTCTTTGGTTGGAGTTGCTCGCACCTCTAAAAATCGCTCAGTTATCTGTTCAGGTACAGGAACTTTCACTTTACTGGGTTCAGCAAGTTTCGCAGCAGTCAAAGTTGTACTGATATCTGTAGTGTTACGTTTAGCAACTGCTACATCAGCAATTCCTACGAGTAAGACATCATCTACACTAGTGTAAACTCGCTCTTCAATGGAAACTCGGTATTTAGGGACGATTTGGGGAGTTAGGTCATCAGCGATCGCTACAATCAAACGATTGTGAACTTGATGCCAAAGTTCAGGCTGTTCCAAATACGGGTTCATTCCAGGAAATGGATTGTCCATTACGCTTTCCCTTAGTTATTTACTGCTCCCTTGAGACTATTCTATCTGTTTGAATCTTCTGAATTGCCCGTTGCGCTTGGATGGACACTTCTTTGTCAGGGTCATCTAAGGCTTGTTGTAGGGGGTTAATAACGTCGGGATGAGCTAAATTTCCAAGTGCGATCGCAGCTTCTTTGCGGACATCTGCATATTCATCTGTTAATGCTTGAATTAATCTTGGCATAACTTGAATATCTGGAATTTTTTGCAAAGCTTGCGCTGCTGATTTCCGCACTTGCCAATGTTCATCATTTAAAGCTATTTCTAATGCTGAAATTGCTTGATTATTTGCATGAATAGCTAGAGATTTAGCTGCATTTCGGCGAACTTGCCAGTCACTATCATTTGTGAGTGCTTGACAAAGTATTGTAATCACTTCTGGATCTTGTAAATGTTCTAAAGTTAAAGCAGCAGCACGACGTACACTTGCTTCATCATCAAAGATTAGATTTAAAGCTTGTGGACATTTTTCTAGTTGATTAATATATCGAAGTGTAGTAATGGCTGCTTCTCTTAACTCAGGGTTTTTGGATTCTAAAAATGGTAAAATGTTGGGTAAAGATTGAATATCATGTATCTTCCGCAAAAGCACCAAAATATTTAATTGAATATTTACATCATTATTTTGGAGTTTATTTAGTAAAAGTAACAATTCATTTTGTGTAATTAACTCGTTTAATGCTGATGCAGCTTCAGTACGAATATCTGTATCTGCTGAACCAAGGCATTCAATTAAAGCAGGGATGGCAACAGGATTAGCAATTTCCCAAAGGGCAGCGATCGCTATTTTCTGAACAGTAATATGTTCGTCTTTTAAAGCTATAATTAAACCATCAATTGTTTCATCATCACCTAAATGTTGCAAGGTTTTGACAGCTACTATACGATCATTTACGTCAGGCGATCGCAACATTTCTAGCCAATGCTTGAGGTCATCATTCATTAATTTTTACCACAGATAGTTAACGTAACAAAAAGGGAATTTGCACAGTAATTGCATTGGTTGGACATTCTTTTTCACAAGGTAGACAAAACCAACACTCATCATATTTCATGTAGGCTTTGCCTGTTTCTGGATTTTTCGCCAATACATCCAAGGGACAAACTTCAATACAGGCTGTACATTTTTCTAGACATTTCGATTCATCAACGATCACAGGAACATCTATTCTCTGATTGATTAAAGCCATAAAATAACTCCATAATTTTGTACTAAAACTGCTAATCGGTAAAATAAATGGGGTAAATTTGCATGAATTATCTCACCATTGTAGGTTGTTTAGATGCATACGATGTAGTTCATTCAAATATTTAAATCGCAGACGATCATTAAGCAGATGGTGAGTGGCAAATGTATTAATTAACTGCATATTTTTCACTAAAACAATTTTTTATGAAAAGTTAATGATTGTTTGATATTGGTATAGCCAATTTTCTCATAAAACAAGTGAGCTTCTTTGCGTTTAATATTAGAACGTAATAGAACACTATCACATCCAGCCAGAGAAGCCCACTGTTCAATTTGTTGCATTAAAAAACGTCCAATTCCACTATGACGATAATCTTTATCTACAACTAATCCCAAAATAATCGCTGGAGTCGGAATAACTATTGAGTCACAAATATGAGCGTGCGCCCAAGCTATTACATATTCATCTTCTAAAGTGGCAACATACACAATATGAGCATCGTTATTTTTAATTTTAGTAAGGCGCTGCTCTATTTTTTGATTTGTCACAGAATATTCAAGTTGTTCGCAAAGACTAGCAATTCTCTCGACATCTTTAATCTCAGCTTGTCTAATTTTAATTTTCTCACTTACACTAACTTTGTTTATCATAATTTAATTTTAAATTACAATTATTTAGTTATCCAGGGTTGCACGGATAAAACGATAGCCTATATCAATCTCTGTCAAATTGTGAATATCACCATATTTTTTCCTCCATTTTCCACTACTTAAATCTGCTGCAAGTAACTTTACTCCTTGCTCTGCTAAATCTTGATTAGCTAAAGCAAAAGATGATATTCCTGCACGTACTTCTGGTTGAAGATATAACTCTGGTCGTCTCCAGCCTGCTGCTGCGAATAAATCAGATAAATCGTATGGTAACAAAAGGGGTATAGCTTCAACACACCTTTTAGTATTACTCTGAATTAAATTAACCTGTTCGTTAAGTGGTAAAAATCGTAACGCATCTTCCCACAAAAACGAAAAATAATCATAAAGCCATATCTTCTGAGCTAATCTAATATCAAAAGTTAACAAAATTATTGCCCCATCTATAATTATTCTGTGCATTTCCTGAAAAGCTTTTTCGAGATGAGAAAAGTGATGAATTGCCAGGATACTTACAACAGCATCAACAGAGTTATCTAGTAGAGGTAAATTTTCTGCATAGCCAGTAAACCACTTAATTTGCTGATGTTCTACTGCTTGTTTTTGCATAACTACAGAAGGTTCAACAGCATTAACAAGAAATCCTTTATTAGCTAGCACTAGACTGTAACCACCAGTACCAGCGCCGATATCAGCAATAATGCTACCTTTGGGTAAATTGAGTAAATCAATTAATTTATTGACAATACGGATATCAGGAACGCGAGTTTTTGAGTATTGTTGACTAATTGAATTATATATAGACATATTAGAAAATTCCTCAAAATAATTTAAAACAAAGTATTTAAAATTTAACTTTAGATAAATAAATCAAAAATCTGTTAGTTAAACAATTCCAGCAAATTTAATAGTTCACTTATCATAAACTTTAGTTTTACTTCTTGTGGTAAACTTTGATTTTTTCTGTTGTAATAGCAAAAATCCATTTTGACTTGTATTGCTCCTGCATAGTCATGATTGAGAGAATCTCCTACATAAAGGACTTGTGCTGGGGTTAAATTTAACCTAGATAAAGCATGATAGAATATCTCAGGAGATGGTTTAGCAAAACCAATTGCTTCAGAAACTACAACTGCTTCAAAAAAATGCTCAATTCCAGCAGCTTGCATTCTCGGTAGTTGTGCTGATACAAAACCGTTCGTAATGACAGCCAAACGATAATTGCGTGCAAGAACAGTTAATACTTCATATACATCAGGTTCCAAGACACTTGAATGATTAAAAATCTCCCAAAAGATGTCTCCGAAATGGCTAATTTTCTCTGTTTTTATATTTAACTCAGCCAGTGTACTTTCATAAGACATCTTAATTAACTCACTAGGAGTAAAAATATCTCGCTGTCTCCAATACTGTGAGTTATAAGTTTCATATACTTGTAGAAAAATAGTTTCAGTTATCCTATGTAAATCTAAGGAGATTGCACAAGCTTCCAGTGTGCCAAGAATGGCTTTACGCTCACACAAATCAAAATTTAATAATGTATTATCCAGGTCAAAAATTATGGCTTTGTAACACATATTTGTTTTCCTAAACTGTAATACATCTACCAAATATCGATGATTTTCTATTAATAATAATTAATTAGTAGAAAGAATTTTTAAATACTCCTTCACAGCATTAAATAGTCCTATGTCTAAAGCATCTGCAATTAGGGCATGACCAATCGAAACTTCAAGTATATTAGGAATTGAACAAAATTTCTCTAAATTTTGTAAGTTTAAATCGTGTCCTGCATTGACTCCTAAACCAATTTCTTGAGCCTTTTTTGCCGATTGTTGATACTTTTGAAAAACTGATTCCACATCATCCTTACGAAAAGCTGTGGCATAAGGTTCTGTATATAGCTCTATGCGATGTGCGCCAATTTCTTTTGCATATTCAATTTGAGTTAAGTCGGGATCTAGGAATAGGCTGACTCGGATTCCAAGTTCTTTTAACTCTTGGATAATTGGTTTGAGCCAAAAGCCATTTGTAGCTAAATCCCATCCGTGGTCTGAGGTAAAAGCGTCAGGTGCATCAGGAACCAAAGTACACTGTGTTGGCTTTACCTCTCGTATTATGTTTAAAAATTGAGATGATGGATTACCTTCTATATTGAACTCAACAGTTAGCATTTCTGCCAATTCATAAACATCTTTAGATTTGATATGTCGTTCATCTGGACGTGGGTGAACTGTAATTCCATGTGCGCCTGCTTGAATGCAAGTAGAAGCTGCCTTGATTACGCTTGGTATACCAAAATTTCGAGAATTTCTGAGTAGAGCAACTTTGTTAAGATTAACACTGAGATTTATCATGAGATTAAATATATTACCTGACAGCTACATTGTATAATTCTTTGGCTGAATCTACTTCCACAATGTAAGTATCTACAGGACGCTTAAACAATATCATTTGTCCTGATTCATCTTTCTTTAAGTTGACATGACAAAACCATTCATCATCATTCTTTTCGGGGTAATCTAAACGGTAATGATAAAGTCCCCAACGAGTTTCTTGACGATATAATGATGCTCTGGCTGCCATTTCTGCACAGTCTCGAATAAAGTGAACTTCTAGACTACGCATCAATTCATGAGGGTCACGAGCGCCCATTAAATCTAATGTTTCTTGATATTGCACAAAATGTTTTAAACCAATCTCGATTTTATTACCTGATTTTGGTGGTTGTAGATAATCATTAACTAAGCGTCTTAATTTATATTCTACTTGGGTGTGAGGTACACCATTCGGACGAGTTAAAGGTGAATAAATTCTGGCTTTTTCAGCTTCTAAAAAATCTGTATCTGGCTCAATAAAATCTAAATCTTGGATATATTCAATGGCATGAGTTCCGGCTATGCGACCAAAAACAAATGCCCCAATCATGTAATTATGGGGAACGCTGGCCATATCTCCGGCTGCATATAAACCTGGGATGGTTGTTTGAGCGTTTTCATTCACCCACACACCAGAAGCACTATGACCACTACATAAGCCTATTTCAGAAATGTGCATCTCTACGCCGTGAGTGCGATAATCTTCATTTCTACCTTGATGAAAACGTTCTCTACTCGGTCGTTCATTCGCCCAAAGTATGGATTCAATCTCAGCGATTGTATCTTCATCCAAATGGGTCATTTTCAATTGGACTGGCCCTTTACCAGAATTTAATTCTTTCCAGATTTCCAACATCATTTGACCACTCCAATAGTCACAGCTAATGAAGCGATTTCCTTCGGCGTTAGCTGTATGTGCGCCAAAAGGCCCGGCAACATAGGCACAGGCGGGGCCGTTGTAATCTTTGATTAAAGGATTAACTTGAAAGCATTCAATATTACTAAGTTCTGCACCTGCATGATAAGCCATTGAATAGCCATCTCCAGCATTGGTAGGATTTTCATAAGTGCCGTAGAGATAGCCGGAAGCAGGTAATCCTAATCTGCCACAAGCACCTGTACACAGGATGACTGCTTTAGCTTGAATGACAATATAATCTCCGTTTCTGACATCAAATCCTACCGCACCAATAGCACGTCCTGCTTTGACTAAGACACGGGTTGCCATGACGCGATTTGTCACTTTGACTTTGTGGCGTTTGACTTGGCGGGTGAGAATTGTTTTGAGGTCTTTTCCTTCTGGCATGGGTAAGACATATTTACCCACACGATGCACTTGTTTTAAGTCATAGTTGCCTTGAGCATCTTTTTGAAATTTCACACCCCAACTTTCTAATTCTTGGATTACTTCATAACCTAATTTGCCTGTTTGATAAACGGCTTTTTGGTTGACAATCCCATCGTTAGCAAGGGTGATTTCGCGCACGTACTGTTCTGGGGTAGAATGACCGGGAATGACTGCGGTATTCACGCCATCCATACCCATTGCGATCGCACCACTCCGTCGGATGTTAGCCTTTTCTAAGATCAGCACCTCTGCATCGGGATTCGCTTGTTTGGCTTTAATTCCAGCCATTGTCCCGGCTGTACCGCCACCAATGACAAGTACATCCGTTTTTATTTGTTGGGTGTTGATGTCCATAAGCTTTTGCTAGTAGGGAGGAAGTTCTAAGATTTATTACTGTTCCAAACGATATCTTTGACTTGGATTTGCTTGGGAACTAGCTTAATTTTGTAAAAAGTATCCGCAATGTTTTGTTGCTGAGTGATTACTTCATCTGTTAGCGGTAAAACGCCATACTTTCGTCGTTTTTCGGCATTTTCTAATGCTGCTGCGGGAATACCTAACTCTGGTTCTAAAAACTTGGCAACTTCTTCTGGATTATTTGTTGCCCATTTATCTACTTTGCTGACTTCATCTAACAGGGTTTTCAACAAATCTGGATGAGAATTAACAAACTCTTGACGCGCAAGATAGTAACCCCGATTCGGTGCTAAATTTGTCGCATCTGTTAATATCCTAACCTTTGTGTCGTGTTCAACTGCTGCTAGGTAAGGGTCCCAAATTGCCCAAGCATCAACGTTACCACCAGTAAATGCTGCACGGGCATCTGCTGGTGTTAGATGTGCTGGTTGAATGTCGCTATACTTTAATCCGGCAGCTTCTACAGCTTTGACAACAAGATAGTTAGTGTTCGAGCCTTTAGCAAAGGCTACTCTTTTCCCTTTAAGGTCAGCAACCGTTTTAATTGGTGAATCTTTCGGTACAATAATTGCTTCAGCTTTGGGACCCCAAGGATCATAAGCAACATAAAGCAAGGGATTACCTCCAGCTTGGGCAAATATTGGTGGTGATTCACCTGTATAGCCAAAGTCAATACTACCTGCGTTCATTGCTTCTAGCATGGGTGGGCCTGCGGGAAATTCTGCCCATGTCACCGAAGCACCAGCAGTCGTTAAAGTTTGCGCTAAATTACCTCGGTTTTTGAGAGCACTGAGAATAGTCGCCGCTTTTTGATAACCGATACGAATTACCACACCTTGATTTGCTGTCTGTGTTGCTACAGAGTTACCTGTATTGTTGGCAGAACACGCAGATATCACAAGAGTCAAACTTAACCCACAGGTAAAGAATAAGGCAAATATGCCAATTCTGGATATTTCATAATTTTGAAGAAAGCTGCTGACAATCCTCATCAGTCGATGTGGTAAATACTTACTGAGCATACGTACATTAAACTACAAGCAATATCAATACTACTATAAATAGAGCAGCTTACCGTATTTTACTGATAGAATATTCACATAGATAAGCCGCAAATGCAAGATCCGAAAAAGTAT
The DNA here is from genome assembly GCF_017114995.1 of Nostoc sp. NMS9. GTDB lineage: Bacteria > Cyanobacteriota > Cyanobacteriia > Cyanobacteriales > Nostocaceae > Nostoc. Next base: position 66,641 of record NZ_JABXKL010000001.1, read on the forward strand.
GCCTATAAGGAAAACTACTATGGTTATTACGAATTAGCGCATAAAATTTTAGGGGTTTTTAAACGCAAAGGTCTGCTAAGGGAAGCGCAGAAGTACGCGGAGGATTTTTAAGAGGCGTTGGGTTTGATGCGTTGTAGGAAATCGATGTTTAAATCTAGGGCGTGTCATCAATTGAGCCAAATGACAGAAGCAGCCAGATAAATTGCACCTAGAAAGTTTGTAGCGCGTTTGTCGTAGCGCGTTGCGTCATGCTGGACTTTTGGAAAGACGGGTGATTTCGTAACGAGGGGAAAGTTTACAAGTGCCCTGGATTGGTCAAAGAATTAGCAATCCAGGGACTAGTACCGCAAGGCGGAAGTCAAAAGTCAAAAGTCACGCATAATTATATTCCAAGCTCTTGCGCCATTTGAAATGGTATGTTTATTTAGCCATGCTGTACTAGTACCTTATCTCCCCCCATACAGTTGTCGGCATACCTTCGCAACCTGGGCAATTACCAGCGGCATCACCGCTGATAAAGTTGCGCTCTGGATCGGTGACACTGTTCAGACCGTCTTGCAACACTACTGTCATCCAGAAGTGGTTAACGCTGAATGCCCCGATTTTTAGCTGCTACTAATTTGCTACTCAAAAATTACTTCTAAGTCAATTCCAGTCCACCTTGATAGCCAGTCACAATGCGGCCACCATCCTTGAGGATGTGGATTTCTATCTGGTCGCTAGCCCAAGTAATCTGGTCTTGGAAAGCCGGGTTTAACACCCGAACCCGTTGATTGCTAGAAGAAACTGGAGAATTGGGAGAATTAATTGCCAGAGATTGTACAAAAGGCCCGTCAATCAGGATATCAAGTTGTTCTAACAATGCTTGGGAACCTGGCGGCGCAGATTGGGACTGTAGCTGCTTAAGAGTGAACCCAGAAAAAGACATTACATTTAAACCAGCAGCTTTTACCTTCCGAGCTAAAGATGCTAGTGCAGTTGCTTGCCAAAAGGGTTCTCCACCAGAGAATGTTACACCTGTGTTGCGGGGATTGCTGAGAATATTTTCGGCAAGGGTATCAACAGCAATCAATTGGTTAGCCTCAAAAGACCAGGAGTTAGTATTAAAGCAGCCAGGGCACTCACGCAGACAACCTTGTACCCAGATGACTGCACGACAACCAGGGCCATTAACTTCTGATTGATCGACGTAACCCATAATATTGAGATAGCCTGGGGGAATTTCCATGAGTGCTAGCGATGGGTCAGTTGGCTTAATTTCCATCTCTTTAACTCCTTTTAGCCGTTAACTGTTAAATATAGCGAATCTCCAGTTAGATAACCGTGACAATGGTTATATAACTGGAGATTTAATTGATGATTAATCTCTCAAAAACTTTTGGGGGTTTGGAAAAGTCCGCTTTAACTTACTAGACTGAAGTTAGTTGCCTAATTAATATTGATTGTTCCATAACATAGAATAGATGACTGAACAAACTTCTAGAATTTGTATCCTTGGCGGAGGCTTTGGTGGTCTCTATACAGCCCTGCGGTTAAGCCAATTACCTTGGGAATCTACGCAAAAACCCGAAATTGTTCTAGTAGATCAAAGCGATCGCTTCCTATTCTCTCCTTTACTTTACGAATTACTCACTGGCGAACTGCAAACCTGGGAAATTGCCCCACCCTTTGAAGAACTTTTACAAGGTACAGGGGTGCGTTTTTATCAAGGAGTTGTGTCTGGAATTGACATTGACCAGCAACGGGTAAATATCCAAGAAGGCCCAGAAATCCCTTACGACCGATTAGTGCTGGCGCTAGGAGGTGAGACACCTCTAGATTTAGTCCCTGGTGCAACATCCTACGCCTACACATTCCGCACAATCTCTGATGCCTATCGTTTAGAAGAACGCCTGCGATTTTTAGAAGAATCGGATGCTGATAAAATTCGGGTAGCGATCGTTGGAGCTGGCTACAGTGGTGTAGAGTTAGCTTGTAAATTAGCCGACAGACTAGGCGAAAGAGGACGCTTTCGCATCGTTGAAATCGCCGACCAAATTTTGCGAACTTCCCCAGAGTTTAATCGGGAAGCAGCAAAGAAAGCTTTAGAAGCCCGTGGGGTGTTTCTTGACTTAGAAACCAAAGTAGAATCAATCGAACAAAATAGCATTTCCCTAGAGTACAAAAACCAGTTAGATACGATTCCCGTGGATTTGGTAATTTGGACTGTGGGAACTAGGGTTGCGCCTGTAGTGAAATCTCTTTCTCTCAAGCAAAATCAGCGTGGTCAAATCACCACTACATCCAATCTGCAAGTCCTCGATCATCCAGAAATCTTTGCCTTGGGAGATTTAGCAGACTGTCATGATGCTGAAGGACAGCAAGTCCCCGCTACTGCACAAGCGGCTTTTCAACAAGCTGATTATACTGCTTGGAATATCTGGGCAACTCTGACTAATCGCCCCCTCCTTCCCTTCCACTACCAGCAGTTAGGAGAAATGATGGCACTAGGAATAGATAACGCCACTCTCACTGGTTTGGGAATTAAACTAGATGGCCCCTTGGCATACGTCGCTCGCCGTGCTGCTTATTTATATAGGTTGCCAACTTTAGACCATCAGCTTAAAGTTGGTTTTAATTGGCTAGTCCGTCCGATCATAGAAACACTTTCTCGATAACTTTCAAGGTTGGGCATTGGGCATTGGGCATTGGGCATTGGTAAAAACCAAGATGTTTACGATGATTTGTTTTATTTCCGCCAATCTACTTAGCAGATGCTAGACTCTACCCACAGAAGCTCTTAACAAGCCAAAATCTAAAATTCAACATTCAAAATTTTCAAACTTTAATGGAACAACCGAAAGTTATTTTTTTAGATGCTGTGGGTACACTCTTCGGTGTTAAAGGTAGTGTGGGCGACGTTTATAGTCAGATAGCCCAGGAATTTGGCGTTATAGTTTCAGCTGAAACATTAAATACAGCCTTCATCCAAAGCTTTAAAGCAGCGCCGCCACCGATATTTCCAGATGCAGAACTGCAAGATATTCCCCAGCGCGAGTTTGATTGGTGGCGGATAATTGCTCTGAACACTTTTGAAAGGGCAGGTGTTCTCAAGGAATTTTCTGACTTTTCGGCTTTTTTTAGCGAACTTTACATTCACTTTGGTACTGGCGAACCGTGGTTTGTCTATCCCGATGTTCTACCAGCTTTAATCAACTGGCGGCGGTTGGGAGTCACTTTGGGAGTGCTGTCCAATTTTGATTCTCGGATTTACTCAGTATTGCAAAGTTTGGGATTGAGAGAGTTTTTTACTTCCGTCACCATTTCTACCCAGGTACGTGCAGCTAAACCCGATCCGCAAATTTTTGCTATTGCCTTAGACAAACATAAATGTTCTCCAGAGGCAGCATGGCATATCGGCGATAGCATTGTAGAAGACTATCATGCAGCTAAAGCAGCTGGACTTAGAGGCGTTTGGATTAACCGTGGTAAATGAGAATGAGGGGATACTTAGACGCTCCCACGGCTATGCAAACTTCTCTGTCACTCGTTTTCACGTAAAGCCGTAGAATTCTTGGCTGAATGAGTCCACTTAGCAAAAGTTGGTTTCTAAATTCATACTTCAATTCAGCAACGCCAAATTTTTAAAGTGGAATCCAATCCAATCTATCAATCCACTCTTCTGCCTCAGTCGCTTCCCAAATCAAATAAATTGTTTCTGCCCAAATACTAAGGTTCCCACTGGAACGCAACCAAACTAGTCCCCAAATATGTCCTCCATCTCCCCAGTGTTCTTCCAGATGTTCGGGCATACTTTTGCGGTTGTCTGTAACCAATATTACGTTGGGATAATTCCAGGTAGCGCAGGATATCTGGGTCAAGCGTACCTAATGGCGGTGCTTCGGGATCGCCTACGCGCAGAATAAGCTGTTAAGTACTTAATTTACACATTGAGACCGCAGGGGAGCAGAGGAGCAGGGGAGCAGGGGAGAGGGTTTGAAGTTCTTACCCACAATTTAAATTGTGCAACTTGTATGCACAACAGCTTATCTATTGGTGGATTGAGCCGCAAAACAGATGTCTTCAGCTTGGGCGACAAATTTTCATCAAGGAGAAAACGTACTTTCACCAAGAGTTTAGCAACTCCTGCTCACGTTGCGCCTTTAATGCTCTTTAACGTTGCATTAAAGGTGAAGGATTAGCTGATGATTCTTGATAGCGCTGTTCTCGCCACTTTGCTAGGCGTAACATATAAGCATCTATTTCAACACGATTATGCAGATAGTAGGTAAGCGTCGCGTAAATTTTCTCCAAATTCAGGGAAGGTAATTCCTCTATAATTTGCTCTGGTGAATATCCTTGCAAGTAATATTGAATCACATTATCAATACCAATGCGATGGCCTTTGATACGGATGTCATCTGGGTCTAAAAACTCAAAATAATCTTCTAGTTGCATTCATCTACCTCTCCAGGGTCTTTTAGCATTAATTCGTAATTGAATTCTATAATTACGAATTACGTTAGCGAGTCCGTGAGCATCATTATCAATTACGAATTATTTTGACATACTTTGTATTTATATTATCGAGACAAGAAACCACTCCAAGAGCGATCGCCTGATAAATTCCCTAGTCATCGGAAAACCTACCACTCCAAAATTTCCGATATTCTGCTCAAACGATGATGGATAAAGGGGACGGGGAAAAGTTAGAACTTAATGTATTAAGTTCAAAGACTCGTTCATCCACCTTTGAACTGGATTCATCTTAAATCCCAATTCTCAATGCCCAATGCCCCATCTCAATGCCCAATGCGCCCCAACACTCGTATGATCAACATATCAGGAAAACATAACAGCCAGATTTTTACCGCAAAATATGGGCAGTATTTGGGAAATCGATTTTTACTCCCGTCCGATTTTGGACGCTAATCAAAAAAAAGTTTGGGAAGTCTTAGTCTGCGAAAGCCCCTTGGATATCGGCACAAAAATAGACTCTTTGTTTCGCTATGCTCAATATTGTCCCAGTACCCAGGTAAATTCGGGCTGGTTGCGGACAGCATTGCAGGAGGCTATTAACCAAGCCGGAAAAGCGCCAATTAAAATCCGCTTTTTCCGCCGCCAAATGAACAATATGATTACTAAAGCCTGCCAAGATTTGGGCATTCCTGCCCAACCTAGCCGCCGCACTTTAGTTCTCAACCAATGGTTAGAACAGCGAATGGAAGAAGTGTATCCTCAAGAGGCAGGGTATCAAGGGGGGACTAATCCCTCAGTCCGCTTGGAGAAACCTTTGCCGCAACGTTTACCAGATGCTTTGGAAGGACAGCAGTGGGTATTTGTTACCTTAGATGGTGCGGATTTTGCTGATATGCCAGAGTGGGAAATTGGCTTTGGTGAAGCTTTCCCTTTAGAGTTGGCGAAAGTTTCACCCGAAGCCCGTATTCCTGGTATTTTGATTTTCTCATCGAGAGCGTTGCCCTTGGCTGGTTGGATGTCTGGTTTGGAGTTGGCTTTCTTAAGATTAGACACCAGCGAAGAGGCGAGATTGCTTTTAGAAACTGGTGTAACTGAAAGCTGGATTGTGGCAAATATCAAAAAAACTCAAATTCTAGCAGAAGCTAAAGGTTTTGAAGCAGCCAAGCAAAAAGCTAATGGAGTACATTTTCTCGGTATACAGTCCGATCCCAAAGCACAATCTTTTGCTGGTTTTTGGCTGTTGCAAGAGGTTAATCTGTGAAAATGGGCAGGGGGGCAGGGGAGCAGGGGAGAAGTTGCAGTAAGTTTTTCACCTCTGCCCCTCCGCACCTCTGCCCCTCTGCCTCTTGTGCCCAATGCCCAATGACAAATGACTAGATCCGTTGAGACATGACAATGATTTGGGATAATTAACTGCGTCCATCAGTATTGATCTGCGGTTCCAAATCGTAACTGTAAGGAAACACTGATGATTTTTGGATAGTTATCTGCGTTCATCACTGGAAAGTGCGATCGCACTTCTCTTGAGACAGCGTTGATATGCAGTTCAAAATCCACAATTCACTAAGGGTCATGGGTTCTGAAAATTTGTCACAAGATACACTAGCCGAGCAGTTGCTGGAACTAGCTATAAAATCTGGAGCAGAAGCTGCTGAGGTGTATCAGTCGCGATCGCTTTCTCGCCCAGTGTTTTTTGAGGCAAACCGACTCAAACAGCTAGAAACTAACCAATCTGAAGGCACTGCACTACGGCTTTGGCGAAACGGGCGTCCGGGACTAACGGTGGCTTACGGTTCTGTCTTAGCCGAAGTAATGGTGGAAAAAGCTCTGGCTCTGAGTCAACTAAATCAACCGGAAACTGTAGAATTAGGCTCTAACTCTCAGCCCTCCTACCCCGATTTAGGAGAAAGTTTACCGATAGAGGTTTTGGTGGACTGGGGCAAAGAAGCGATCGCACTCATCCGTGATGTCTATCCCGATGTTGTATGCAATGGTGACTGGGAATGTGATATTGAAACCACCAGACTAGTCAACACCAAAGGTTTAGATTGTCACTATACTGACACTACCCTCAGCTGCTATGTATCAGCAGAATGGGTACGTGGTGATGATTTTTTAAGTGTTGCTGATGGTCAAACTAAGCGGGGGGAACTTGACCCAGAGAGATTAGCTAACCAAATTTTACAACGGTTAATTTGGGCCAGAGAAAATATCTCACCTCCTACTGGTCGTGTGCCGATTTTGTTCACTTCTAAAGCCGCCGATATGCTTTGGGGTACTGTGCAAGCCGCTTTAAATGGCAAGCGAGTTTTAGAAGCAGCTTCACCTTGGGCAGAACGTTTGGGTAAGGAAGTCGTTGCACCCAGTCTCACCATCTACCAAGATCCAGAAGCTGGCCCTTACAGTTGCCCTTTTGATGATGAAGGCACTCCGACTCAATCTCTGGTATTTATCCAAAACGGAACTTTACAGCATTTTTATGGCGATCGCACCACCGGCTCTCAACTGGGTACTGATACCACTGGAAATGGTTTTCGCCCTGGTTTAGGTAGCTATCCCACCCCTGGTTTATTTAATTTTCTCATCCACCCAGGTTCGGCATCGCTACCAGATTTGATTCAACAATTAGATGATGGCTTGATTGTCGATCAAATGTTGGGTGGTGGCGGCAGTATTTCTGGAGATTTTTCGATCAACGTCGATTTAGGCTACCGCGTCCAAAATGGTCAAGTAATTGGGCGCGTTAAGGATACGATGGTTGCCGGTAATGTTTACACAGCCCTGAAGCAATTGGTTACACTAGGCAACGATGTTGATTGGAATGGTTCTTGTTATACTCCGTCTCTGATAGTAGAAGGGCTATCCACGACGGGGAGAAATAATTGAAGAAGAAGTCAGGAGTCAGAATTCAGAATTCAGAATTGATTATTACTCTACCTATAAAGAGATAGAGTAATAATCAAGGAAAAATATTTAACATTAGTTTCGCCCACTAGGGGCGAAAGCGCGTAGCGAGACGAAGTACGGTTTTAAACCATATATTCAGAGACTTTCTACGAGACGCTATGCGTAGCTGGCTTCTGGGCAAGAGTACGCGGACTCGCTACCGCGCTATCACCCAGTCGGACTCCAATTCATACTGAATTCTGACTCCTGAATTCTGAATTCTTTTTGATAAATTTGACATTATGTGGTACTCACCTATCTTCCAACGCTTGCGGCAACTGCTACAACCACGGCGTCGTTTAGCAATTTTTGAAGCTTGTCTGATTGGTTTGGTTTCTGCTCTTGGAGCAGTCTTACTTAAATCGGGGGTAGGATTGCTAGGTGCCTGGCGAGTGCAGACATCGCTGCTGCTACCAGCTTGGTTGGTGTTACCAGGTATCGGACTCGCCTTTGGATTCCTCGCAGGATGGCTGGTTGAGCGCGTAGCACCAGAAACTTCTGGGAGCGGGATTCCTCAGGTGAAAGCAGTGTTAGCCCGTATACCAATTGCTCTAGATTTGCGGGTTGCCCTGGTCAAACTAGTGGGTGGTATTCTGGCACTAGGTTCTGGGCTAGCTTTAGGGCGGGAAGGGCCAACAGTTCAACTTAGCGCAGCTTTAGCAGCTCAACTCAGTCGGTGGTTTCCGACTTCGCCAGATCACCGTCGCCAGTTGATTGCTGCTGGTGCTGGTGCAGGGTTAGCGGCTGCCTTCAATACGCCGATTGCAGGTGTGTTGTTTGTAGTAGAAGAACTGTTACAGGATTTTTCTGAATTTACCTTGGGTACTGCGATTCTGGCTTCTTTTATCGGTGCCGTCGTCTCGCGCGTATTGGGTGGTCGCAGCCTGGATCTCAATCTAGCATTAACTGCTTCCAAGACTGATTTTTTTGTTCAAGATATTCCCTTCTATTTGGTGTTGGGGGTTGTGGCTGGGTTGATGGGGGCGTTATTCAATCGCGGGATTATTGCCAGCTTAACTGTTTACCGCCGCTCTCTCCGTTTTGGATTACCTGTTCGTGTGGCTCTAGCTGGGTTAGTGTCTGGGATGATTGTGGCATTACTACCTATAGCGTTTCGAGACAACACGGGACTGCGGGAAATTTTAATTACAGGTGAGGCTAGCTGGTCAATAGCCGCGATCGCTTTTATCTCCCAATTTATTCTAACTCTCGTCGCTTATGGCTCTGGTGTGCCAGGAGGCTTATTTGCTCCCGCTTTGACCCTTGGGGCTGCCCTTGGTTACTTGGTAGGTATGGGAGAACAGACTTTGCTTCTTCCTTTCGGGATAGCGAGTGGATTACCAATTACTTATGCCTTGGCAGGAATGGGCGCATTTTTTACTGCGGTAGCCAGAGTGCCCATGACGGGGATAGTAATTGTGTTTGAAATGACTACAGATTTTAACTTAGTGCTGCCTTTAATGATTGGCTCTGTAACATCGTATCTAGTCGCCGAAAAGTTAGCGCCAGGATCGCTATACGACAAACTTTTAGCGTGGAATGGCATAACTATCGAAAAAGCAGCACCGGCGGGGGGGATAATGACAAATTTGACAGCCAAAGATGTCATGCAGCAACAAGTAGAAACTCTCGATACAGAGATGCCTTTAGATGAAGTGATCCAAGCATTCGCCCGTTCCCATCATCGTGGTTTTCCAGTGGTAGAGGAAAGTAAACTTGTAGGAATTGTGACGCAATCAGATTTACTAAATATTCGCGATCGCAATTTAGCAACCGATACTCCCTTAGGGGAAATTATGACTACCACTCCGGTGACAGTAACACCAATTCACACCCTAAGCAATGTCCTGTATTTACTCGATCGCTATCAAATCAGTCGCTTACCAGTCGTAGATGGACGAAAACTGATTGGAATTATTACCCGTGGAGATATTATTCGGGCGGAAGCAGACCATCTTAATGGTGAAAATGCGACCCCAAGACTGCGACCAGAACCTTCATACATAGTTTACCAGACGCGATCGCCTAGCACTGGGAGAGGTAGATTATTAGTACCCGTAGCTAATCCCGAAACAGCAGGTGTTTTATTACTTATGGCAGCAGCTATTGCCCGCGATCGCCATTATGAAATAGATTGCGTGCAAGTGATGCTGATACCCCGCCACAGTTCCCCATCAGAAACACAGGTAAGAACGGCAAAAAGTCGCCGCTTGCTACGACAGGCAGAAGTTTTAGCAAAAAAGTGGAAAATTCCCTTGCACACGCAGATTCGAGTTACCCACGATGTGGCGCAGGCAATTTTGGAGACAATCAACGAACAACACATCGACCTAATTCTAATGGGATGGAAAGGTAACACATCTACCCCTGGTCGGATTTTTGGCAACGTTGTTGACACCATAATTCGCCAAGCCACGTGCGAAGTCGTATTAGTAAAATTAGGCACTACTCCCCATTACCCCTTATCCCCAGAGGGGGCCCCACCTTCCCCACTCTCCACTCAGCACTCCTTTAACCGTTGGCTAGTTCCAGTGGCTGGTGGCCCCAATTCCCCACTGGCAATTAAATTGCTACCAGCTTTAATTACATTGGGAAACGATCCGAAAATTCGCCTGACACAGGTGTTTAAGCCATCTGAACTCAAGCCAGATATGTCAATTTCAGAACAAGCCATCCGCCATTTGATGCGTCGCCGCAAATTGTCTACTACTGTAGTTGCTCTCCCAGTACAAGCTAATTCAGTCGCTGAAGGTGTGATTAACCTAGTGCAAACCGAAGGTTACGACGTTGTACTTTTGGGAGCTTCCCGCGAGGGATTGCTACAGCAAGCAATTCAAGGTAATATTCCCGAAGCGATCGCCTCTGGTGTAGAAAGTACAGTGATTTTGGTTAGAGGTGCGATTCAAAAGTAAAAAACATAGATTTTAGTTATTTTATTAATGATAAAATACACCAATAATCAGAGTAAAAATTATTGGTATTAAGATTGGAATAGCAACTATCAGTCCCCACTTACCAAACTTTATTTCCTCACCCTCAGATTTGAGAAACGCAATCCAACCTACAACTCCCATCAAAACCCAAATAAACCCAAAGGCAAGAAATATAACAAATACTGAATCTTCCATTTTTCTTACCAAATTTTCTTAAATTGTAACTAATTACCACTAACTAACTTTGCTAAACTTGCACGAAACTGGCTAAAATCAAAAGCTTCAATAGTTTTTTCTTGTAAGTATTTTGGTTGGTAAATTACTCGATTAGAGTAATCGCCTTGTAGGATTTGAATTAGATTTTCAGCAATTTCTTCAACGTTATCAGGATCGACTAAACATCCCAACTTCCCGTCAGCCAAGGGATCTATAGAACCATCTTGATTACCCGCCAATACAGGTTTACCACAAGCTAAAGCTTCTAGAAAAACAATCCCAAATCCTTCTCCTTTACTAGGCAGAGCAAAAACATCGCAGAGATTGTAATGATCGCACAATTCTTTATCTGGAACAAATCCGGCAATTGTCACACAATCTTGTAGATTTAAGTTGGTAACTAAAGCTTTAATTCGAGGTATATCATCTCCTTTCCCTGCAAGAATGAAGTAAACATTAGGGAGATACAACCGCACTTTAACTAAAGCATACAGGATTTGGTCGTAACCCTTGTATTTTGCCGTGCTTCCCAGCCGCGTTACTGTTAAAATTACAGGCTGTTCATCTGTTAAATTATATCGCTTTAGTAAGTAGGCAGGTTTAGAATTTATTGGGAACTTACTAGCATCAAATGTATTAGGTAAAATAACTATCTTTTCTGAATCAATATTTGTATCTTGAAGCAAGCGCTGGCGAGTATAATTACTAACACTAATGATTTTATCTGCTTTTTCTAAAGCGAATTTTGTTGCCTTGTTTTCGATATCCCAAACTTCTAACCCATGAGCAACCACCCAGTAAGGAATTCCAGTGAAAAATTTTAGAATATAACAAACAATCGCATAGTTAACATGAGTAGAAATTACTACAACGGGATGTTGAAGAATAGCTAAAATAATTATTTTTGTGGCAAATAAAATTGGTTGCAATAATTTTGGTAAATCTCCAAAATAATGAAATCTTGTTGAACTTAAAAACTGCAATTTTTCTGGCTGTTTTAAACTATACTTATCATATTTTAGAAACACATCATAATCAGCTTCAGGATATATATCTTGTAAAGCTTTCAGCAAAAATTTTGAGTAAACTTGAATACCTCCCTTAAAATCAAATATATTCGGAAATATTAAGTAAAGACGAGGTTTAGCAATCATATTTTTTTAGCATTTTAAATGATTTCAGATTTTAATTGCATAACAATATCTTTTCGAGAATTGATAGCTGCTGCTATAAAATAAAACTCAATAGTTGTAAAAGTATAGTCTTCAGCAAAAAAATCTAGCATTTGAGACGCTAAAAACATAATAATCGGAACAGTAATTAAAGGATTAGCATATTTAACTTTAAATGCTATTTTCGCTAAAAAATTAGTAAATAGTAATAATCCAGGAATTCCTTGTTCTGCTGACACATTTAAAAATATATTGTGTGCGTGATAACCTTTCTTCCCCCAAACTTTCACTCCTATCTGGTCTGGAAAAACCCCTATACCTATACCAGTAAGTGGTCTTTTAATAGTTTCATTAATAGCTGCCTGCCACATTTGAAACCTTGAAAAACCTGTTACTAAAAGAGTATGAGGCTTTTTTTCGTTTGGATTTACTGAATTTGAATTTTCTAAAAATACATTAATTAATGGGAATATTTTACTATCTGCCAAACCAAGTCTCCATGTAGAAACTGGTACAGTTACAATGCATAAAAACAAAAAGATTATTAGATAAATCATTTTTCTAAAACTAATAATTTTATATATCAGCAAAAGAAACATACCAATTATAAAAATTACCCAACCATTTCCGCTAGCAGACAAAGCTAAGGAAATTATAAAAACTAATTCGCTTATATGTAATTCAATTTTAGAAATTTTATTCTGTTTTTCTAAAATCAGGCTTAAACATAATCCAATGGCGACTATGACCCCAAACTGATTAGGGTTTTGCATAATTGAACCAATCTCAGGATAAAAGCTGGGAAACTTTAATAATTTAAAAATCCAGTTATTGGGAAGTAAAAGCTCTAAAAAACCCAAACCTGCAATTATCTGTAGTAAGTATAATATACAACGATAATAAAATGTTAAATATACTGCTTTTATATTATTAAAAGTTAATAATATAAAAGCAAAAAACAATATATAATAAGTTGAGTATTTTAGACTATAAGTAATAGCAATATTTGGAAACTCGCTCATTAATGAGGACAGCCACATCCACAAATACATTAGACTTATAGATATCAAAATTATTTTATGCTTCTTAACAACTTCTGGTATCTTTTTTAAAGATAAACTAATGATTCCCAAGCTAAATGTAGGAAGTAATAAATAATGAATACCAATATTTATCCCTGGAAATTTAATTCGCCCTAAAAGTGAAGAAAATAGTATGAGCAGGAAAAATATATTAATCATAACCTTTTATTTAGAGATATTTTTTTGACAATATAAAACCTATATAAACCCACTTTCGTAGGTTTAGGGATAGATTTTGATATTTTTTTCAAGCTATAATCCTGAGAGGATGTTTGAAAATTTTTTAGTAATGTATCAAAGACTTTTAGATCCTCCTAAATCCCCCTTTTTAAGGGAGACTTTGATTACGGTTTCCCTATTTTTAAGGGGGTTAGGGGGGATCAATAACTGCCTAAAATCACAGCCAACTACTTTTCAAACAACCTCTGAGCACGTAAAGAATATTATCATAATACAGTCTTCGCCAATATCATCTTTTGAAGCTATGATTAATTTGAGATTTTTGCACAGTTAAATATTCTGAGGTAGAACCCGAAAAAGTCGTAATCTACCCCGAATGTACACTATCAGATATTTTTAATTAATCATCTGCCAAATTTTGAGAATGTTCTCACCACTTCCACCACCGGCAATGGTTTGTCCATCTGGGCTAATGGCAACGGCATAAATATATCCAGAACCTGTCTCCAAAGTGCGGATTTCCTTTCCTGTGACTGGGTTCCAAAGTTTGATTGTCTTGTCACTACTACCACTTACAAGTGTGATACCATTTGAACTTACGCTTGGCAAAAAGGCGACAGAATTAACCTTATCATGATGTCCTTTTAAGGTGTGGATTAACTTTCCTGTTTTTAGATTCCACAATTTAATTGTCTTGTCTTTACTGCCACTGGCAAGGATGACGCCATCGGGAGCAAAAGCGACTGAAAGAATCGATTCTGCATTTCCCTCTAAGGTGCGGATTAACTTTCCTGTCTCTAGATTCCACAATTTAATTGTTTTATCCCAGCTACCGCTGGCAAGGGTTTTACCATCAGGACTGAAAACGACAGATGCAACACCACTGGTATGTCCCTCTAAGGTGCGGATTAACTTTCCTGTCTCCAGATTCCACAGTTTGATTTTCATATCCTTACTAGCATTGCCACTCGCAAGGGTTTTGCCATCAGGACTGAAAGCTACAGAAGTAACTCCGTCGCTATTTCCCTGCAAGGTGCGGATTAACTTTCCTGTCTCCAGATTCCACAGTTTGATTGTCTTGTCCGCACTGCCACTAGCGAGGATTTTGCTATCAGGACTGAAAGCTATAGTCCAAATCCAATTGGAATGTCCTTCTAAGGTGCGGATTTCCTGTCCATCTGTCAGATTCCATAGCTTGATTGTCTTATCATCACTGGCACTGCCAAGGGTTGTACCATCAGGACTGAAAGCTACGGAATTCACGTCACTAGAATGCCCCTTGAAGGGTTTGGGTAGATAAGAATTTTCTGAGACGTTTTTTTGGGGCTGAATAGGCTGAGAAATAGGTTCAGGAACCTCGCTGACTGTATGGGGACGAGACTGAAAATACCAAACTCCCCCTAATCCCAACACCAAAATGCTAGAACCTAACAGCAGTTGACTTTTCAGATTGTTATTTGATTTTGGTGAAACTGGCCCCTTGTTTGCTGGGGTAGCTGTAAATGTTGGTGTAAGTATAGTTGGGGGCACTGATGACAATGGTGCTAGTTGAGGTGTCATCAAGTCAGTGATGACTTCATCAGCCGATTGATAACGCTTTTGGATGTCTAGTTGCAACAGCTTATCTAAAACTTCACCCAACTCCATAGATATAGAAATCCCGTCCCTACCTGAACTGGTTAAATGTTGCCGCCAAGATGCAACCCAAGCATAACCCTGGTATATCCACAGTTGAGATGGGCGAACTCCAGTCAGGAGATGAAAACAAGTAGCCCCCAAACTGAATAAATCACTGGCTGGGTAAGCTTTTCCATCTTGCATCTGTTCAAGTGCAGTGTAACCGTGTGAGCCAATAACAGTGCCTATTTTAGTCTGCACTGTTGCTGTCAGAAGTTTGGAAGCTCCAAAATCAATTAGGATTAATCGCCCGTCACTTTGACGGCGAATAATATTCTGCGGCTTGATATCTCGGTGAATCACTCCCCGCACATGGATAAACTTCAGTACCGGTAGTAAATCTAGCAAAAGTTGGCGAATCTCCGTTTCGTTATAGTTTGCCCGCGTTTCCGATTCTTTGAGCAAGTTTTGCCCATCGATAAACTGCTGCACCAAAAAGAGATAGCTATTTTGCTCAAAATAAGCTAATAAAGTAGGAATTTGCGGATGTTCTGCCAGTTCTTGCAGTCGGCTCGCTTCTTGTTTAAATAGTTCAACGGCCTTGGTTAGTGGCCCAGTTCCCTGAAGTTTTGGCGCGAATTGCTTAACAACACAGCATTCATTCAGTTTGTGTACATCTTTTGCCAGATAGGTTCTACCAAATCCGCCTTCGTCTGATAAAACCTGAGTGGGACGATAGCGACCTCCTAGCAGGGGTATCAATTCCGCTCTACAACTGTGGCAATAGTTGTTTTTATCAGGATTTAAGGGTTTTTGGCAATCGGGATTCACACAACACAGCATACTGGGAATCCATTTCAATTGGGGTATATATTCATCTTAAGTCATACAGTATAATCTCTCTTGTTAGTAAATATCACTGAGACACCATACAAATCACCAATTTCCTTACCTCATCAGGTATTGAACAATTTAGATAAATTGCAAAAAATTGTGTTTGAGCGATGCCTTTTGACGAATTTATGGGCATCAAGTCTGTACATCTGTGTGAGTCATTTAGTCAGGTTTACAAAAATATCTGGGCAAAAATCCGAAAAGCAGTAATTTAAGTTTGTAGCTCAGTATATACTTACGAAATTGAGATTTCCTCTAGTAGTGTAAATTGAAAATATAATTTTTCCGATTTGATTATGGCAACATTTGGGTATGTCGGATATACGAATTCATTTGATTACAGGCGACGCCTTTAGCAAGCCGCTAAGGTATATGCGCTAAATTTCCCTTTCAGTTGACATAACTGCTGCGGTTCAAACAGCAACTAGTATTAATTTTGTATTTCAGGAATAGACAAAATTACCAGCAAAATTAGGAGCGTAATTATGCTATTAGACAACAAAAACTATCGTCGCAAATTAAGTCATGTTTTAATTGGTTGCGTGACTAGTAGTTTGTTAATCACAAGTAATGTGCTGCCTATAAGTGCTTTGGTGAAATCTCAAAGTTCTCAAGACTTCATAATTGCTAAATCACCAGATGAGAGACAACCAGAAGCAGTAAAAAAAGGAATTGAGCAAATTCCTGCTTCTCAAGCATCAATATCTCCGAGACGGAAGACTTCTATTGAGTCACCAATACAGCAGACTCCTCGTGTATCGTCTCATAGAGAAAATTCTCCGCGAACTTCCAGCGTTTCAGATAATAGCTCTACTCCTACTAGATCGTCTAGACGTAGGACTTATAACTCAAACTCTAATCGTTCCAATAGTGGTGGCTCTGCATCTAGATCCTCTGGAACTAGAACTGCAAATTCAAACGCCAATCGTTCTAATGCTGGCTCTAGGAGAGTTGGCAAGCCAAGTTCTAATGTAGCTACAACTGGGAACCAAAATCTCGATAATTCAGCGCTTTCTTCGCCTGTAACACCAACTTACAAAGAGATTAACTTTGTAGATGTTGCATTAGGTATTTTAAGTAAGAGTGACTTTCAATCTGAAGGTAGATATTTTCATTTCTATGAGTTTGAGGGCAGAGAAAATCAATTAGTTCAAATTAGACTGATTGGCAGTAATGATACACGTAGATCCAATAATTTGAGTTTAAAACCCTTGTTGTTTCTGCACGATCCTGATAACAATATCATCGTTAAAAAAGGCGCTTTGGATAAAAGCAGTGGTGGTGATGATGCATTCATTTTTGCGCGACTGCCTAAAAATGGCACTTACAAGATTGCAGTTACTAGTCAAGATCCTGGAGATACAGGTCGCTATAGCTTGGCTCTCAGGAATGACAGAGCTAGCTATACTTTAGATGAATCAGATCAACTAACTGCCAAAAGCTCAACCCTGAAACAAAATGGAGGCGCTTACAATGTTTCTAATTTTCAAGGTAAAAAAAATCAGCTTATAAGTATTCGGGTAGATAGTGTTGATGAAGAGTTTTCTCCTTATGTAGCTTTGCTAAATTCTCATGGACAGACGATCGCTATCGATAAAGACAAAGACAAAAGTGGTGTCTACAGTGCTTTAATTGACCGAGCTAGGTTGCCTGAAGATGATACATACTATATAGTTATTACTTCCAAAAATCCACAGGAACGCGGTAAATATAGATTGACTATTTTCTGAAGTAATTACTGATTCTGGTGTCGAGACTATTGTAAAGTGGATATAGGCCGGAATGTTTTCTTTACTTACCGTAATAGTCTCGATACCATTGTATAAAGTTCAGTTAAGGGTTATTGGTGTAAATAATTAGTCTTTTAAGAGGCGATTTATCGCATCTCTACAATCTGGGTTTTGTTGCTCTATCTGAACTGTACTGACTGGAAAACGAGTCGAAGCTCCGAAATTTCACATCACTAATCAGCTTTTTAGCCTTAACTGAACTGTATTGTTCTATAATTTCTGCGATCGCCTATCGCCCTTCTATGACTCTGGAGAGAGAATAATTGAGGCGACTGGAAGTTACGGCTACAAAAACAAAGTCAGCCTGCGCGAATTCACTTTAATCTGACGAGTTCCCGATCGCCTGGTTATACCAATTCTGTATGAAGATGCGCTAAACCATACTTAAATACAAGAAAAAAAACGAACCGCATTCGCGTTAGCGTCTCCCCTTCTTCCAAAGGGAGAGGCTAACGCCAAGGGAGAAGGACGCATTCGCGCAGCGTCTCGTAAGAGTTGGACACAAAGAAAGAAAGAAAGAAAGAAAGAAGAAGTTAAGAGGGTTTGGCGCAGCCTGACAAAGAAATGGTATTAGTTTTAGAGGTTATTTATAAATAGGACTTACGCATTGGCAGAAACGCCGAAATGGCAGGTATGGTTTTCAACTACTGTTAGTTGTGATCGCGGCGATGGTTGGTGATGCTGCTCATTTTTACCCCTCCCCATTTGAAACAGTTTATCGCAATTGGGGATCGGGTAGTGGGGGCTGGCGAATGGTTTGAGATTCAAAGGTGGATGAACGAGTAAGCTGTTGTGCATACAAGTTGCACAATTTAAATTGTGGGTAAGAACTTCAAACCCTCTCCCCTGCTCCCCTGCTCCTCTGCTCCCCTGCGGTCTCAATGTGTAAATTAAGTACTTAACAGCTTATTTGAGGTGGATGAATCCAGTTCAAAGGTGGATGAACGAGATTCTAACTCTCCCTCATTCCCAATCCCCAATCTCCAATCCCTAATCCCCATTCACTGAGACAACCGCCAAATCTTAATAGTGTTATCTTCACTACCGCTAACAAGGGTTTTGCCATCAGGACTGAAGGTAACAGATGTTACAGTGTTGGTGTGCCCCGCTAATGTGAGAATTTCTTCTCCTGTAGCTGTATTCCACAGTTTGATAGTGCGATCGCGGCTACCACTAGCAACAATTTTACCATCGGCACTGAAGGCTACAGATGTGACAGTGTTGCTATGTCCCGCTAATGTGCGAATTTCTCTTCCCGTAGCTAAATTCCAAAGTTTGATGGTGCGTAGGTGTAGCCCGTCGTAGACATCGCGGCTAGCACTGGCTAAAGTTTTACCATTTGGGCTAATAGCCATAGTTGTCACTGTTTGAGAATTTCCTTCTAGTGTGCGAATTGGGTATCCCTTTGCTAGATTCCAGATTTTGATCGTCTTGTCAAAACTGCCACTGGCCAAAATTATACCATCGGGACTGATAGCCACTGACCGCACCCAAAATGTATGCCCTGCTAATGTCCGAATTTGCTCTCCTGTTGCCAAATCCCAGATTTTAATGGTGTTGTCATCACTCCCAGTAACTAAAGTCTGGCTATCAGCACTGATGGCTAGGGCATGAACTGAGTCAGAATGCCCTATAAGAGTGCGAATTTGTTTTCGCGTTGCCAAATTCCAGATTTTAATGGTGTTGTCATCACTGGCACTAACCAGAAGTTTGCCATCTGGACTAATTACTACGACATTCACCTGCTGAAAATGCCCGTTGAGTGAAGAGATTAGTTTTCCGGTTGCGAGATTCCAAAGTTTGATTGTGCTATCGTCGCCACTGCTGGCTATGGTTTTACCATCGGGGGTGATGGCGACAGATAAAACTGAGTTTTCGTGTCCTTGGAGGGTGTTAGCTAAGGAAACCTTACCCAAGCTAATCTGACTCAAAATCGCGTCATTTTTACCAGGACTATTGTGCTGAATCAACCTAGAGACCAAACTGGTTTGAATCCGGCGAAAATTTTTATACCAAGATTCGCTGAATCCAAACAACAGAATGAAAGCACTGATTAAGATTAAAATTCTCAGTAAGGGATAACTTTTTGGTAAAGCTGGTGCTTTAGTTGGTGGTAATTTCCCAGATGACTTACCCGCAGGTGGCAGGGCGAGGAGTTGTTTAGGAGTCAAGTCTCTAAGGACTTCTTCGGCTGACTGGTAACGTTCATGGATATCTTTTTTCAAAAGCTTGTCGATGACAAAATCCAACTCAGGATTTAGCGGACTCCGCAAATATTCCCGCCAATTACTCACCCAAGCGTACCCAGATTCCATCCACAACTGAAACGGTGAATTTCCCGTTAGCAGATGAAAGCAGGTAGCACCCACACCGAACAAGTCGCTGGCGGGGAAAGCTTTCCCATCTCTAATTTGTTCTAGGGGAGAATAACCATGTGAACCAATGGATGTGCCAGATTTCTGCTGAACTTTGGCGGTAAATTGCTTTGAGGAGCCAAAATCAATCAGGCTTAATCGCCCATCATTTTTATTGCGGATAATATTTTCTGGCTTGATGTCTCGGTGAATAACTTTGCGATCATGGATAAATTTGAGGATGGGCAGTAAATCTAGCAAAATAGATTGAATGTCTCTAGCGTTATAAGCCTTGCGCTGTTGCAACTCCTTTAACAAATTATCTCCATTGATAAACTGCTGCACCAAATATAGGCAGCCGTCTTGCTCAAAGTAAGCTATCAAAGTCGGAATTTGGGGATGTTCCCCAAGGTCTTGTAGTCGCTGCGCTTCTTCTGCAAACAACTCCATCGCCTTTTTTTGCGACCAAGTTCCTTGAAATTTTGGAGCTAATTGCTTGATAACACAGCGTTCATTGAGTTTATCTACGTCTTCTGATAGATAGGTTCTGCCAAATCCCCCCTCATCTGAAAGGACTCGGATGACACGGAAGCGATTTCTTAAAAGTGACACCAGCGGGGTGCTACAACTTTGGCAAAACTTCTTTCCATTGGGATTCAGGGGATTTGAGCAATCGGGATTTAAGCAGCAGATCATGATCTGACAGGCGCGACTGCATGACAACTTAGGCTAAGTTTGCCCCGAACTTTCCCTTAAGATAATTGACTCTCGCTTACTTGTGGTAGATAAACCCTGTTCTGGGGATTGGGGAATTACTTATATAGTTAGCTTTTGTAAATAATAGTCAGTCTTCCTCATCTGTGGAAAACTACGAGAGCCATAAGATTAATTATTCTATCGATTATATAATAATCTGAATAAAAATATTTTTTTGAACTTTTAAACCTAGTAATTTTGCTTGTATCTTGGCAAGCGATAACTGACTAAGTATTGAAGATAAACCCTGATTAATTAATCATTACTGACTATCAAATATAGTTAAAATGCTTACTAAATTTGTTTTAGCTATTTTAAATTGCCCATAATTAACTATTCATTTGATACTTTAGGTAAAAAAGGCTGCAACTTACAGCAGATTTCAAGTTTGTAAGGTACACAATGATTCGTCTATTACCCAGGTATAAAGCGTGTTTTACTCCTGTTAGCGCAGCGGGGCGTAGCCCATTTTGAATTCTGAATTCTGCTGTATGTGCTATTTTGTTTCTTTGAATCTTGCTCTCCATTTCCGAATGGCACTAGCAGTTCTGGCTACAGGTGGCATGTATACATCGTAATTTTCGTGTTGTGTAATTTCATGTTGGGTAATTTTGTTTTGTGTAATTTCGTGTTGTGTAATACTTTTATTATTTAATTTTTGGGTAGTTAGACAGTTAGCCAAAGTAGGTGAATAACTTTCACTACTTAAAGCTTTTATCACTTCATCGGCAGTCTTAAACCGCTCCTCTAAGTTAATTTTCACCATTTTTCCTAAAATCTGGGCGAAACTGTTGCTGATATTTACCTGTTTTTGCCAAGATATTTCACCAGTCTTTGGGTCGTAGTCCAATTCTAAAGGACTTTTAGCAGTCAACATATAAATACAAGTTACACCCAGCGCATAAATATCACTGGCATAAACTGGACGTAGAGAAAACTGTTCTGGTGGTGCAAATCCCCTAGTCCCGATAAAGTTGGTATTTGCAGCTTGATTGATTGAGTTTTCACAAGCATCAACTAATTTCTCTTTCACCGCACCAAAATCAATCAGCACTATGCGCCCATCATATTCACACCGCAATAAATTCTGAGGCTTAATATCCCGATGAATCACATGATGTTTATGAAGATACTGTAATACGGGTAATAATTCCTGTAAAAACCGCTTAACTGAGGCTTCACTTTTGGGCCCAGTTTGCCGCACTTCTCGCGCCAAAGTCAAACCCGGCACATATTCTTGAATTAAAAAGAACTCCCCATTCGCTCGAAAGTAGTCTAATAGCATGGGAATTTGCGAATGACTACCGAGTTGTCCCAAAGTTCTTGCTTCTTTTTCAAAGCGCATACATGCCTTTTGCCAACTTTGGGGAGTAGTTACTTTTGGACAAAGCTGTTTAATGACACACAGTGGATTCCCAGGTAATACGGCATTTTTGGCTAAAAATGTCACACCAAAACCACCTCTACCCAAAATTTGTAGTATTTCATAGCGATCGCGAAATAGCCGTTTGGAACCACACATCTGAATCAACTGAGTTTGTTGTAAAATGCTCTCTTGAGAATTCGTTGTTTTTTGAGAAAAACGATTCAGATTCATTAGTATAAAATATCTACTCTTAAATGAATGTCTCTAATTCTATGACAATTCTTTATTGACAACAGTAAGATTACTGAATCTTTGCCAAATCCTCATTACTCTTCAAAAAGTAAAAATAAATTTTTGTAGAACTAGCCCTTTCACGGATGTGTGACGAGCTAATTTGTAGTTTAGTAGAGGTGAAAGTTTGTTGCATGGGTACTTATAATAATTTTGTATGAAGATGCACATAACAAAACCCCTCTGGTTTAGCAAAAGGGGGACGGCGTAGCCGGGGGGTAAAAATATGTAGTTTCACGCTTAGTACATTTATAGGGATGCAAGGACTTGCATCCTGACGATGGGATGTTTTTTAACTATAAGTACCTAAGCTGGTGGAGTTTGTGAAGAGAAAATATCTGTGAGATTCTCCTCAACCAGCAAATCTGCTGTTTGCATAATAAATGGGAGTTCGGCTCCCACAAGACCTCTTTGGATGCGTTCTAAAGTCTCACTAAAAACTACAAACAGAGGATATATAGTATTAGCTCCCTCACTCAAAATATGACTGTGACGGAGAGGCATCAACCACTCATAATCATTGTCCAGGCAAACTTGGGTTTGTCGCCAACGTCCTAACAAATCAGAAAAGTCTTCGTGAGCGCGATGAATAAAGACTAAAATTTCTGCTCCAGTTTTAATTTTCCACTCTGGATCGCACATCAAAATTGCCACATCACAAGGTAAGCAAATCGTTTGTGGGGCTGTTGTAGCAGTATTGCGAATCCGGACAATTGGCAAAGGTACAGTGATGACACTTTCCTCTGGACGGCGCAGACTGGGAATCATCTCCAAGTATGGCCGATATTGCTTTAGTAAGGCGATCGCAGCTAGATGATTGCTGTACTCTGCCAAACTTGCTTCGTACTGAGATTTTTGCACAGTCATAGTTTATTAAATAGTGAGTAGTTAGGAGTTAAAAATAAAATTAATCAGTTAGGATATAAAAGTTAGGAATAAAATTTTTAATTCCTAACTCATAACTTTTAACTATTAACTATTAATCCTTTATCCCAGCTTTTCAAATACTGCAAACATAGGCAGATACATCGCTAGCAAAATGGTTCCAACCATTCCCCCTAGAACTACAATCATCACCGGTTCCAAAATACTGGTCATTGCTTTTACTGCTTGCTCGACTTCATCTTCATAGAAATCGGCAACTTTCATCAACATTGCATCTAATTCTCCAGTTTCTTCTCCGATACTAATCATCTGAATTGCCATAGCCGGAAAAACGGCATCTTTTTGTAAAGCAATGCTAATCATGCCTCCTTGTTGAATCTCCATACGGGCGGCGTCTATGGCATTAGCAATCACTTGGTTTCCTGATGTATCTCGGACAATTTCTAAACAAGTTAAAATTGGTACACCTGAACGAGTCAAAGAACCAAAAGTCCGGCTAAAGCGGGCAACTGAAGATTTTTGAATTAAGTCACCAAACAATGGCATCTTGAGGGAAAAACGATCGATAGTGATGCGACCAACAGGAGTTTTACCGTATTGTGTAAAGGCAAATTTCAGTCCTATAAGAGCAGCAAGAAGGACGATAGCACCCGGACTTCTCAGAAATTTGCTAGCATCCATCAAGAATTGTGTTAAAGGTGGTAATGTGATTCCAAGTTGTACAAAAATCGTGGCGAAAATTGGAATCAGAAAAATTGTCATACCAAGAAAGATAGCAACTGCGATAAAACCCACAACCGTTGGATAAGACATTGCTGATTTAATTTGGTTTTGTAACCGGGCAACATCTTCTAACAACTTGGCTAAACGATTTAATACTTCGTCTAGAACACCACCAACTTCGCCAGCTTGAATCATACTCACGTATAATCCATCAAAACAGTCAGGATGCTTCCGCATTGCCTCTGAAAGATTCATTCCGCTTTGAACATCGGTGCTAATGTCTACAAGGGCTTGTTTCAATTTAGTATTACTACACTGTTCGGAAAGCACCCCCAGACTTCTAACGATCGCAACTCCCGCATTCATCAAAACGGCAAATTGACGCGAAAAAACGGCTTTGTCTTTCACAGAAACCTTAACTAAGGAATTCTGAAAGTTTTTGAAGGCAACATCTGGCTGAAATCCTTGAGATTGCTTGAGTTCTTGAACTACAAAACCTTGATCTCTGAGATTAGTACGAGCTTGTACTAAGGATTCAGCAACAATTTTTTCTGTTCGGGATTTTCCTTGTGAATCACGAACGCGGGCAACGTAGTTTGGCATAAATAAATTCAAAATTCAAAATTCAAAATACTCAAGGGGATGAAATATTCTTCATCTCCTCTATCCCCAATTCTTTTAATGTGCTTTGGCAGCCACACCAGGTTTAGCACCTGCGGCAGCTTGCGGTGTAGAATTACCAATGAGACGTTGAATTTCATCTGGCTTAGAAGTCTTAGACATTGCCGCTTCAAAGGAAATCGTTCCGGCTTTGTAAAAATCGGCTAAAACCTTCTCCAGAGTTTGCATTCCCAATTTACCGCCAGTTTGAATCGCTGAGTAAATTTGAGATGTTTTGCCTTCTCGAATTAAGTTGGAAATAGCAGGAGTGACAATCAGAATTTCTTGAGCCATCACCCGACCATATTCACCGGGTTTAGGGTTTTTCTTGGACACCAAGGTTTGGCTAAATACCCCCACTAATGAGTTAGACAATTGCACCCGCACTTGGGTTTGTCTTTCATGGGGGAAAACGTCGATAATCCGGTCAACAGTTTGGGCGGCGGAACTAGTGTGTAGCGTACCAAATACCAAATGTCCTGTTTCTGCAGCAGAAATCGCCAAAGAAATCGTTTCCAAATCGCGCATTTCCCCTACCAGAATAATATCTGGATCTTCCCGTAGGGCTGCTTTCAAAGCATTAGCAAAGCTTTTAGTATCTTCTCCTAGTTGTCGCTGGTGAACCAAGCTTTTGATTGGTTCATAGACAAATTCAATTGGGTCTTCCACCGTTAAAATATGCTCTGCCTTGGTGCGGTTAATCAAGTCAATCATTGCCGCTAGAGTAGTTGTCTTCCCCGAACCTGTAGGGCCTGTCACCAGAATAAGTCCTCTGGGCTTATCGCACATTTCCCGCACGATATCTGGCAGACCTAATTTTTCAAAGTTAGGGATCTTAGAACTTAATGCCCGTAAGCAAGCAGCATAAGCACCACGTTCTTTATAGACATTCACCCGGAAACGAGCCAAACCTTTGACACCATAAGAACAATCCAACTCCCAGGTCTGCTCTAAGGTTTTACGCTGGGTGTTGTTGAGCATACTAAAAATCAGCCTTTGACATTGATCGGCTGTCAATACATGCTCACCTATAGGGGTAAGTTTGCCACTGATGCGGAAGTAGGGAGGTAAACCTGCGGATAAATGCATATCCGAGCCACCCATTTCAATCAACTGCTCCATCAAGTCTTCAATCATCATTTCCATAGTTCTGCTTCCTTTTAATGTTTTTTATTTGTCCTTTGTCATTTGTCCGTTGTCATTTGTTTAAAGTTACTAAGCATCGACTAATGACCAATGCCCAATGCCCAATGCCCAATGACTATTAGTCTTAAAACCGAGGTGTCATACAGTAAGGACAATCCAGCCATTCTTGTTTTAATGTGGCATCGCAACTCCGACAGGTAAGACCAGTCTTGCGTTTGGCTTTTAACTCTGCTTCCAAACCAGTATCAGTAAACGTCACTCGTTCTACTTCTTCTAGAGTGGTGGAACCTTCACGCACTAAGTCCAAACTATAAGCCAGCAAGGTTTTCATCCCCTCTTCTATTGCCACTTCCTTGATGCGTTCTGTGGGTGCGTCTTCGTTGATCAGAGTTTGCAGATTTTCGGTGACTCGCATGACTTCATAAACACCACAACGCCCTTTGTAGCCGACACCATTACATTTTGGGCAAAGGTGATTTTTGGCTTTGGCTTCGGCGATCGCTTCTAATGTCAAGGTGTTAGCTTTATAGAAGGTGACTCCGACATCAGAGGAAGCTGATAGACCATAACGAGCCAGTTCCTCGGTTGTAGGAGTGTAGGGAATGCGACATTCAGAACATACACGCCGCACCAAACGTTGAGCTAAAACGCCAATTAGGGAACTAGAAACCATGAAAGGCTCAATCCCCATTTCTCCCAAACGAGCGATCGCTCCTGGGGCATCATTGGTATGTAAGGTAGTTAATACCAAGTGACCGGTCAAGGCAGCTTCAATTGCTGTTTTTGCCGTTTCCTTATCCCGTGTTTCACCCACCAGTAGCACATCTGGATCTTGCCGCAAGAAAGCCCGCAATGCAGTAGCAAAATCTAATCCTTTTTCCCGAATCACCTGTACTTGAGTAATCCCTGGAAGACTGTACTCAATTGGGTCTTCCACAGTACTGATATTAATTCCGGGATCGTTCTTTTCAGAGAGTGCAGAATACAGCGACGTTGTTTTTCCCGAACCAGTTGGCCCAGTTACCAAAATTAGCCCAAAGGGGCGGCTAACCATATCCTGGACAATATGTAAAGTCTCTGGATCGGTAATTAACTTATCTAATCCCAGTTGGGTAGAGGAGTTATCCAAAATCCGCAGTACCACCTTTTCCCCGTAGCGACTGGGTAATGTATTCACCCGAAAATCCACCTTGCGTCCCTCAAACAGCCGACGGATACGTCCATCTTGGGGTAGACGCCGTTCAGCAATGTCTAGATTGGAGATGATTTTAAATCGGGCTGTCACCGCCGGGATGATTTTTTTCGGCATTAAGGGGAAAGCTTCACGCAGCACTCCATCTTTACGGAAGCGAATACGTAAGTTTTCTTCTTGCGGTTCGATATGAATATCAGAAACGCCCTCATGCAAGGCTTTAGCTAGGATTCTGTTGACTAGGTTGATGACTGGGGCATCCTCCGCACCCTTCATTGCCGCCCCAAGATCAGCCTCCATTTCTTCAGGAGCATCCGAAATATCGAGATTTCCGAGATTTTCTAAATCCTGACTAATATCTGTAGAGTTTTCTCGTTCTAGATGCTTCTGCTTAACAGCCATTTCATCCAGGTATTGGTTGATTAGCTGCTGGTAGTCTTCCTGGGTAATCACCATGCGCTGCAACGCCAAGCCTTGGGGGCGTAAGATGCGGTTCAGGTCATCGGAAGCCTCTAGATTATCTGGAGCAACCATCGCCACTAAAACTGAAGGCGGGGTTTGGTCTTCGTGTTTCGACAGTGGTACTAAACGATGGCGACGGCAGATATCCACTGGGATGAGGGTTTCAATCAGGTTCCCCATCATCGTGTTGCCAACGGAATTGACTTCTGGATCGAGGAATTCAACTCCGTATAGTATTTTCAGTTCAAATAGCTGTTGTTTTTTGTATTGCCTGAGCAACTCAGGCGATAGTTGTTGCCCAGTGATTGACTCTAATACTTCTGTTAAAGGTCTGCCAGATTTGCGGCTTTCAATTAATGCCTGCCTCATCTGTTCGGTATTGACATAGCCAGATTGCACTAGCTTGTTGCCGAAGGGCGAAAACTCTGTTCTGGTAGTTAGAGCGGTACTGCGCCGTTGTGGTGACGAGTTCATAAATGAGCAATTGATTTGGGGAAACCTCTGCTTAAAGTATTCCCAGGCTGTGAGACAGAATTCTCATTTCCCAAAAAAGTCCTGAGTCACGTCGTTTTGCTCCGAATTCAAAATTCAAAATTCAAAATTCAAAATTAAAGATATTTTCAAATAAGATAAGGGGCGAGTCACATTCGGCGCTACTATTGCAAATTACTCGTTCGGGTTCCCGCCTTAGTGGCGTCTGGGCTAACGTGTTCACCATTTGTCACAATAAGAGGACGGTTACATCACTTCCAGGAACTTGTCGGCAATAAAATCAGCCTCAGTTGCAAGTCGTGGATGACGACGGTTGCAAGCTGTAGAGATACACTGCCATAAATAGGATCTGGAATGAGTAGACAATGATCGATGAAAATAAACAGATAAACAATACAAGCCAGCAATTGGGTGAACCAACAGAGGTAAAGCAAGCAATGAAGAGTGACTCCCCAGCCCAAATTAATTTCAATGAATCTGGTAGCGAGGTGACAGAGCAAGTGGCAGCCCAAACAAATATATCAGGGGATACTGCTGTAAATTCAGAAAATAGCGTTGCAGCAACTGAGAAAACTGAAGTAGAAAGGGCAGCTTTGGCAGAACTGACTCAACAAATCGAGTCTGTCAAAACGCAATTGGAAGAGCGTAGTACTCAATATATGCGGATTGCCGCTGATTTTGAGAATTACCGGAAACGCACTAGCAAAGAAAAAGAAGACCTAGAGTTGCAGGTGAAGCGGAATACGATTTTGGAATTGCTACCAGTAGTCGATAATTTTGAGCGGGCGCGATCGCACCTCAAACCGCAGTCTGATGCCGAAATGACCATGCACAAAAGTTACCAAGGCGTTTACAAACAATTAGTAGATAGCCTGAAGCGCTTGGGTGTATCACCAATGCGTCCCGAAGGTCAAGAATTCGATCCTAACCTGCACGAAGCAGTAATGCGGGAACCTACGGATGAACATCCTGAAGGAACAGTGTTAGAAGAGTTAGTGCGCGGATATTACTTGGGCGATCGCGTGCTACGCCATGCAATGGTCAAAGTAGCTGCTCCCAAGGAAGATACACCTTTTGCACCAGAAGATCAGTCGAGTTCAGCCAGCAGTTAAGCTGTAGTTGCTCGCCTCGCTGACCTCAAGTGCCTGGGTTATAGCAAGGACGAGCATCGCGTACCTAAAACTTGGACAAGGCTTTGGATAACTCTGTTGTGTTTCAACTTCTTTCTTGCTACCAGCAACAGGGGTTCCACAGACGTTATCCGCTAGCCTTTGTTCTTAACAAAAAAGTTAGTCCGCGACATATTACAGAAGAAAGACTCAGTAAAAATACTGGCAAATATGGGAAAAGTTATTGGGATCGACTTAGGCACTACTAACAGTTGCGTCGCAGTTTTGGAGGGTGGTCAACCACTTGTGATCTCCAATTCTGAAGGTGGACGAACTACTCCAAGTATTGTGGGATTTGGGAAGAGTGGCGATCGCTTGGTTGGTCAATTGGCAAAGCGCCAAGCCGTAACCAATGCTGAAAACACAATTTACAGTATTAAACGATTCATCGGGCGGCGTTGGGAAGACACAGAAGTAGAACGCGATCGCGTTCCCTACAACTGTGTCAAAGGTCGAGACGAGACTGTTGATGTCCAAATCCGCTCAAAGAACTACACGCCCCAAGAACTATCCGCCATGATCCTGCAAAAGCTGAAGCAGGATGCGGAAAACTTTTTGGGTGAGGAGGTGACTCAAGCAGTAATCACCGTACCAGCATATTTTACAGATGCCCAAAGACAAGCAACTAAAGATGCTGGCACAATTGCTGGACTAGAAGTCCTGCGAATTATTAATGAACCAACAGCTGCGGCTTTAGCTTTCGGATTGGAAAAGCAAGACCAAGAGCAGCTAATTTTAGTATTTGACTTGGGAGGCGGTACTTTTGACGTATCGATCCTGCAACTTGGAGATGGCGTTTTTGAAGTGAAGGCGACTTGTGGTAATAACCACTTGGGTGGAGACGACTTTGATAATGCGATCGTCCTTTGGATGATGGAACGTTTCCAAGAACAAGAGAAAATCGACCTTTCCAAAGACAAGATGGCATTGCAACGCCTGCGGGAAGCTGCGGAAAAGGCAAAAATTGAACTCTCCAGTATGGTGAATACCTCCATCAACTTGCCATTTATCACAGCGGATGACACCGGGCCAAAGCATCTGGAGATGGAACTCAGCCGCTCGAAATTTGAAGAACTCGCCGCGAAATTAATTGAAGCGACCATTGAACCAATGATTCAAGCGCTCAAAGATGCGGATTTAAAACCAGAAGCCATAGATCGGATTATTTTGGTAGGTGGTTCTACGCGTATTCCCGCAGTCCAAAACGCGCTAATTAAGTTTTTCAACGGCAAAGCTCCCGATCGCTCCATCAACCCTGACGAAGCCGTAGCATTGGGAGCAGCTATCCAAGCAGGTGTGTTGGGTGGCGAAGTCGATAATCTCTTACTATTGGATGTCACCCCTCTATCCTTGGGAATTGAAACTTTGGGTGAAGTGTTCACCAAAATCATTGAACGCAACACTACAATTCCTACGAGTCGGTCACAAGTTTTTTCCACCGCAGTTGATGGGCAAACCTCAGTAGAAATTCACATCCTCCAAGGTGAACGGGCGATGTCACGAGATAACAAGAGTCTCGGCAAGTTTCTACTCGCAGGAATTCCCCCATCTCCCCGTGGTGTACCGCAAATTGAAGTATCCTTTGAAATCGATGTCAACGGCATCCTGAAGGTTTCTGCCCAAGATAAAGGTACAGGTAGAGAACAGAGTATCAGGATTACCAATACAGGTGGTTTGAGTAGCAACGAAGTCGAACGGATGCGGCAAGAGGCAGAACTGTTTGCCGAAGAAGATAGAAGACGTAAAGAACTGGTTGAACTTAAAAACCAAGCAGATAATTTGTTGTTCAGTTATGAATCTACCATCAAGGATAATAGCAACTTTATCGGCGACCAGATGAAAACCTTGGCCAGCGAAAAAGTTGCACAACTCCAAGCTGCAATGATTGACTCCAGCATTTCCACAGGGGAATTTAAGGAGCGCTTAGACGACTTCCAACAAACCTTGTTTGCAATTGGTGCTGATGTTTACAATCGAGCTAACAGCCAAAGTGATGAGATTGAGGGGGGTTCATCTGGTCACTTTACCCCAGAAGTAGACTCACCAATGAATGGCACGCTAATACCACAATTCAACTTTGATTTTGACGAAGAAAGTACCGCTCAGGCTGATTATGAGGCGATAGATTAGGGGTTGGGCATTGGGCATGGGGCATGGGGCATTGGGCATTGGGCATTGGGTATGGGGCATGGGGCATTGTCCCCTTGTCTGCCTCATTTTCCCCACTCCCCACTCCCCTAAGTTGCAAATTTTTATTAAGATATTTTAATATATCTAAATATTTAGCGAAGTTTCACAAGACCTCAGCGGTTTGCTAGATTGTAGAAGCAAATTACTTTGGGCTAGGCAATGTGCAAGTTCAGGCCCAATCCAAAGCATAAGGGTGGTTTTCCACACCTAATGGTGCGGCTAGCCCCTCTGGTTGATGGGCGAGGTTTTCCTCTCCTACATAGCACAATTGTAAAAGAGACAGCCGACTCGGCAGTGAGAAGTCTGAGCAGAGGCTTCCCCTGTTCTTAACTTCTATAGCTTTTGTCGTCTCCCACGAGGAAAGCACCTGTTGCTCAAGATTTGTCGGTGATTTTTGTAAAAGGTAAAGGGTAAAATCAGTTATTAACAAAAATTAATTTTATCTTCTGCCTGCCCTCCGGCAAGCCGCCCTCTAAAGGATAATGTGTTGCTCTTGCATATCTGTAGGCAAAACACTTAATCCATAGGGTAGCAAGTGACCGTGAATGACGTTCTACTGACTTCTGCTTTCTTCCTTCTAACTTTTACCTTTGCTATATGGCCCGCGACTATTATGAAATCCTGGGTGTCTCTCGTGACACTGACAAAGAAGAAATCAAACAAGCCTATCGCCGTCTAGCCCGGAAGTATCACCCAGATGTGAACAAAGAACCGGGGGCGGAGGATCGCTTTAAAGAAATTAACCGCGCTTATGAGGTACTCTCAGAACCCGAAACCCGCGCTCGTTATGATCGCTTTGGCCCAGAGGGTGTATCGGGTGCTGCTGGCGCGGGCTTTCAAGATGTCGGCGATATGGGTGGTTTTGCCGATATCTTTGAAAGCATTTTTAGTGGCTTTGCTGGTGGTATGGGTAATCCCACGCAACAAAGACGGCGCAGTGGGCCTGCTAGGGGTGATGACCTGCGGCTAGACCTGAAGTTAGACTTTCGGGAAGCGATATTTGGCGGCGAAAAAGAAATTCGCATTTCCCATCTAGAAAATTGTGAAGTTTGTAGCGGTTCTGGTGCTAAACCTGGAACCCGCCCTCGGACTTGTTCGACTTGTGGTGGTTCGGCTCAAGTACGCCGTGTGACTAGAACACCCTTTGGCAGTTTCACTCAAGTCTCGACTTGTCCCACCTGTAATGGAACAGGGATGGTAATTGAAGATAAGTGTGACGCGTGTGATGGTAAGGGCGCAAATCAAGTCACAAAGAAACTCAAAATTACCATTCCAGCAGGGGTGGATAATGGCACGCGTTTGCGGATTTCTAGTGAAGGAGATGCTGGTCAACGTAGTGGCCCTCCTGGAGATTTATACGTTTACTTGTTCGTAAATGAGGACGAGGAATTCCAACGAGATGGGATTAATATTCTCTCGGAAATCAAAGTTAGCTACCTGCAAGCGATTTTAGGTTGTCGGTTAGAGGTAGATACAGTAGATGGGCCAGTAGAACTAATCATTCCAGCTGGAACTCAGCCGAATACAGTGATGAAGTTGGAAAACCGCGGTGTACCTCGCTTGGGTAATCCCGTAAGTCGTGGAGATCACATGCTGAACGTGTTAATTGATATTCCCAATAAAGTCACCCCAGAGGAGAGGGAACTGCTGGAGAAGCTAGCTAAAATTAAGGGGGATCGGACTGGTAAAGGCGGTCTAGAAGGATTCTTGGGAAATTTATTTAAGTGATGAAGCCCTCTTCTGTTTTAACTCCCGACGCTCAACTTGATTTACGGGGCACCCCTTGCCCAATTAATTTTGTGCGGACAAAACTACGTCTAGAGAAAATGCCATTGGGAGGTTTGCTAGAAGTCTGGCTAGACCCTGGTGAGCCGATTGAGCAGGTTCCCGATAGTTTGACAATGGCAGGTTATCAGGTGGAACAAATTACAGACTGCACTAATTATTTTTCTCTGTTAGTGCGCCGTCCAGTTACTGGCCAATGACAGGGGAAAATTTTGCCGCAACTGGACAGTTATTGGGTACAGTGGTGGCTGTACAGGCTAATTTTTACCGAGTACAGATGGATCAAGAGGCAGGGGAGCAGAGGAGCAGGGGAGCAGAGGAGAAACTGGATTTAAATGCCCTTCTGCCCCACTGTCCCACTGCTCCCTCGCCTCCTCTCCTGCTTTGTACCCGGAGGACACGTCTGAAAAAAATCGGACAACAGGTGATGGTAGGCGATCGCGTTGTGGTAGAGGAGCCAGATTGGGCTGGGGGACGGGGTGCGATCGCTGAGGTTTTACCCCGCCAAAGTGAGTTAGATCGTCCGGCGATCGCCAATGTCAACCAAATCCTATTGGTATTTGCTGTTGCTGATCCACCTTTAGAACCTTATCAGCTGAGTCGGTTTCTGATTAAGGCTGAGTCTACTGGTTTGGATGTGCTTTTATGTTTGAATAAAAGTGATTTAATTTCACCACAGGAACAGCAACAAGTTAGCGATCGCCTGCTTGGTTGGGGCTATCAACCAATATTTATTAGCGTTAAAGATGGTATTAATACCGACCAAGCAGCCAAATATTTGAGCAATAAAATTACCGTAATCGCTGGGCCTTCTGGTGTAGGTAAATCCAGCTTAATTAATACGCTGATTGACTCTCTTCAGCTGCGAGTCGGAGAAGTCTCTGGTAAACTGGCTCGTGGTCGTCATACCACTCGCCATATAGAATTATTTGAGTTGCCTAGCGGTGGAATGCTTGCAGACACTCCCGGTTTTAATCAGCCGGATATGGATTGTAACCCAGAAGAATTAATCCACTATTTCCCAGAAGCCAGAAAGCGGTTAGCAGTTGCTAGCTGTCGGTTTAGTGATTGTCTGCATCGAGACGAGCCTGAGTGCGTCGTGCGGGGAGACTGGGAACGATACGAACATTATTTAGAATTTTTGGACGCTGCGATCGCTCATCAAACTCAGCTACACCAACAAGCCGATCCAGAATCTACCATGAAGTTAAAAAGCAAAAGCAAAGGCAAAGGGCAGAGTCAATACGAACCCAAGCTAGAAAGTAAAAAATATCGCCGGATTTCCCGGAAGACTCAGTTACAAGACTTGCAAGAGTTATATCGGGATGAGGAATAAGGAGTGCGATGTCTCCGACGGGCTGTGCCTACGCATTCATAATGCAAAGGTTGGTCACGATAGCATAGATACAAACAGAAAAAGAGTATCTTGTATGTCTCAGCCCATTGCCAACACCCCTAGTTTACAAGCTGTCACTGAGAGTATAATTTTCCCACCAGGTGATATCTATAGTGACGAACCCCCTTGGAATCTGATTTACACCGCGAACAACTTGATTTACTCATTCGCCTGATTAAATGGTGGTGGCGCGATCGTCAGGATTTTTATGCTACTGGCAACCTAACTATCTATTTCAGTCCCAACCAGAAAAAATCAGAAGAATTTCGAGGCCCCGATTTCTTTGTGGTTTTAGATACAGAAAAAAAAGACCGCAAAAGCTGGGTTGTGTGGCAAGAAAATGGTAAATATCCCAATGTGATTATTGAGATGTTATCTGATTCCACTGCCTCGGTTGATAAAGGTTTGAAAAAGCAGATATACCAGAATACATTTCGGACTCCTGATTACTTTTGGTTTGACCCAAATAACCTAGAATTACAGGGATTTCACATAGTTGATGGGCAATACCAAGAACTTGTACCCACTGAGTCAGGTTGGTTGTGGAGTCAGCAGTTAGATATGTATTTAGGAGTTGAGTCTGGTAAATTACGCTTTTTTACCCCAGATGGGCATCTGGTAATATTGCCAGAAGAAGAAGCAAACCAACAGTTAGAGCAAGCAAACCAACAATTACAGCAAGCAAATCAAGAGCTAGAGCCGGAACGTCAACGGGCTGAAAAGTTGGCAGAACGCTTATGAGCCGCAGGTATTGATCCTGAGCAAATATTCTGAAAAATAGAATTTTATCTCTAAACTAGGCATAGAAAAATAGTGCTATGAACCAAACAATATCTGATCAAGTCCGTTGGACAACCTCAGACTTAGAATTACTCCAAACTGACGAATGGAAGCGCTATGAAATTATTGACGGAGAGCTATTTGTGACTAAAGCGCCTGACTGGAAACATCAAGGGACTGCGGGTAATATATCCTTAGAATTACAAATTTGGTCTCGCTCTAGTGGGCTGGGGGAAACCCGTCAAACTCCCGGCATAATTTTTACAGATGCGGATAATGTCATACCCGATGTAGTTTGGATTAGTCGTGAGCGTTTAGCACAATTGCTAGATGACAAAGGGCATTTGAGAGGAGCGCCAGAACTCATTGTGGAAGTGCTTTCTCCCGGGACAACTAACGAACGTCGAGACCGAGAAGCCAAGCTGAAACTATACTCATCCAGAGGAGTCCAAGAATATTGGATTGCAAATTGGCAATTACAACAGCTAGAAGTTTATCGCCGAGAAGCTGCTCAATTAAAACT
Organism: Nostoc sp. NMS9; assembly: GCF_017114995.1. Taxonomy (GTDB): domain Bacteria; phylum Cyanobacteriota; class Cyanobacteriia; order Cyanobacteriales; family Nostocaceae; genus Nostoc. The sequence goes on from NZ_JABXKL010000001.1 coordinate 102,099, forward strand.
GATTGCAACCTTGCTGGCTGATGACGAAATCACATAGCCAATTTTACCAGGTTTCGGCGTTGGAGGGAAGCGTTTTTTTGTATAATTCTGGCGTAGGCGTAGCCCGCCGTAGGCATCGCTCATGAAACTCAGCTGCATCAACAAGCTGATCTGAATCTACCATGAAGTATAAAAAGCAAAGGCAAAGGGCAGAGTCAATACGAACCCAAGCTAGAAAGTCAAAAATATCGCCGGATTTCCCGCAAGACTCAGTTACAGGACTTGCAGGAATTATACCGGGATGAAGAATAAGGAGTGCGATGTCTACAACGGGCTGCGCCTACGCACTTCTATATAAAGGAAATAAAGGAAGACTTTACTTTGTAGCTGGCTTTGCCACAGGATCGATCGGTGCAACGCTCATCTGGCTGCAAGTCTTGATCCAAAATGTAACTGTTCGGGTTTCTGGTTGCGGGAATCACAGGTTTGCGAGTTTAAAGGTTGATTGGCAAACTTTGGGTTAGCGCTTACCCGCAGTATAGCGATCGGTACTGTCATCCCAAATGCAACCATCAATCCGATCCAGCCCAAGATGTGTCCGAAGTCGTTAATCGAAGCCGCGTTGACTGCACCGTTGGGGTTGGTACTCAGAGAACCCAAATCCGTTGCCTGATAACGGTAAAGCGGGCCGGTTATTGCCTTCACCCGCAAAGATGGTGTTCTTCCCACCCCGAATATATCTAAATGTGCGGTGGTACTGTCAGGAAATTAGCAAGATAAATTGTTGAAGTTGCTATTGGTACTGGATGTCATTGAGAATCTTTCCGAAAACTTGGTGTAGTAAATTTGCAACAGAACCGACCCCAGTCTGCGAGCGATCGCCGATCATTCAGCATCTAAGCAAGCTTCTGAGGTCAAATATATCAATGTAGATAGTGCCAACGTAATTGATACTATTTACATTTTTATTGAGAAAAAACTCAATATTTTGCCAAGACAAATTTCACAAATCACAAAATTTGACACACTAATGCATCAAAATGTTCTTTGAGCATAATTCGTAAGCACAAAAGCCTTATGCTTAAATTACTAACTCTTGCGAGTTAATCCTAACTATCACTTTTGAGGCAATACAACTCATTGAGAAGTACTGTCAATAGGTTGAATAAAATTGTTAAGTAATTTCTATATTGTCAAGTGCAGAAAGTAATAAATATATTTTTTAGCTGAAAAATATAAAATAATAATTATTATTGCAAGACTATCTCATTACTTTTGGATTTATGATTTGCGATCGCGTAGCGTTAGCGAGCCGTCTCACAAGGTCACTTGTGACACGCTTAGAGGATGTTTGAAAAGTTTTGAGGGGTTAAATTTTATGCTAATCGCCGAACCATAATTCGGATCATGGCAAGGTAGATAAACGTCTCCGATGTTTCCGGTAATAACTCATAATCTCGGACTAATCGCCGACACCCCATCAGCCAACCAAAAGTACGCTCAACTACCCAACGTTTCTTGAGTAAGACAAAGCCCTTAGTTTGCCGTGGTCGCAGAACCACCTGTACAATCCAACGGCAAAAATCCATAACCCACTGCATGAACGCCTCACCGTCAAAGCCGCCATCCACCCATAAGGTTGTCAACCGAGATACTTGCTTACTGGATTGTTTAACCCGTTTGAGAACCTGTTTGCCCCCTTCTCGTTCTGGGATATTAGCAGCCGTCACCAAGACCCGCAAAACTAACCCCAAAGTATCGACTGTCATAAATCGCTTGCGCCCTTTAATTTTCTTGCCCGCATCGTAGCCCACGGCTTCATGTACCATTGCAGTAGTTTTTACACTTTGACTATCAATGATTGCCTCCGATGGACTTCGATGACGCTCCTGCTCAATCCGTGTCCACTGCCGCAGACTATCATGAATTTTCAACCAAGTTCCGTCTTTGCGCCAATTACGAAAATAGGTGTATACAGTCTGCCAAATGGGAAAATCAGCTGGTAGCGATCGCCATCTAACTCCTTCTACCAGGACATAAAAAATTCCATTGAGGACTTCCCACATATCGACTTCAAGAAAAGCGACCACCGGGTTTTGGTTCTGGAATCATGTCACTCAGAAATTCATATTGAATACGGGTCAGATTGCTGGGGTATGCTTTACTCATGTTGCTCTCTCAGTGCTGTCTACTATCTATTCACAGCGTATACTGAGAGAGCTTTTTTACAACCTAGCCGACTTTTCAAACACCCTCTTAGACAAAATCAGTTTTGTCAGTAGTAGTTAGGCTAAAAATTAACCACTTATACTTGAGACTTGTGTATACACCGTAGATTGTTGAACCTGAGTAAATATTTTCAGTCCGGGCTTATACAATAAGCAAATAAGCACGTTTTACAACTAGTTAACAACAACACGGACTGGGGGCATCAACATTGTTGTGCCCCTACAAACACTGTAATTAACTCAATTGAAAACTATTCTTACGATCCCCATAAAGTCTTAAAATATTGTTAATTTCTGCCAAACCTCTCGACCTTCAACTTACAAGTATCACCCCAAAATCACTATGGCTATCGGCTACGTCGCGCTTGTACTCCACGCACATCTGCCCTTCGTTCGTCACCCGGAAAGTGACTACGTGCTGGAGGAAGAATGGCTCTATGAAGCCATCACAGAAACCTACATCCCCTTATTGAAAGTATTTGAAGGCTTAAAGCGAGACGGTATCGACTTTAAAATCACGATGAGTATGACACCCCCTTTAGTGTCGATGCTTCGCGATCCTCTGCTTCAAGAACGCTACGAAGCACACTTAGCTCAACTAGAAGAACTTATAGCACTAGAAGCAGAACATAATGTCAACAACGGGCATCTTCGTTATTTAGCCGAACATTACGCGACTGAGTTTAGCGAAGCACGTCAGCTATGGGAACGCTATGGCGGGGACTTGGTGACAGCTTTTAAGAAGTTCCAAGACAGTAACAACCTGGAAATTATCACTTGCGGCGCTACTCACGGCTATTTACCGTTGATGAAAATGTATCCACAAGCAGTGTGGGCGCAAATTCAGGTAGCTTGCGAACATTACGAGCAAACCTTTGGACAAGCACCTAGAGGCATTTGGTTGCCGGAATGCGCCTACTATGAAGGTTTAGACCGGATGCTAGCTGATGCTGGGTTACGCTACTTCCTCACTGATGGGCATGGCATCCTTTACGCCCGTCCGCGTCCGCGCTTTGGCACTTATGCCCCAATTTATACAGAAACTGGTGTTGCTGTCTTTGGACGAGATCATGAATCTTCCCAACAGGTATGGTCTTCTGAAGTGGGCTATCCTGGAGCGGCGGAATATCGAGAATTTTACAAAGATTTGGGCTGGGAAGCAGAATATGAGTATATCAAGCCCTACATTATGCCTAATGGTCAGCGGAAAAATACAGGCATTAAGTATCACAAAATTACGGGGCGTGGCTTAGGTCTATCAGATAAGGCGCTCTACGATCCTTATTGGGCTAGGGAAAAGGCAGCAGAACACGCTGCTAACTTTATGTATAATCGAGAGCAACAATCTGAGCATCTCTATGGTATAATGCAGCGACCGCCAATTATCGTTTCGCCTTATGACGCAGAGTTATTTGGACATTGGTGGTATGAAGGCCCTTGGTTCATCGATTACCTATTCCGCAAATCGTGGTATGACCAAGGAACATATCAAATGACCCATTTAGCAGACTATTTGCGAGATCAGCCAACTCAGCAAGTCTGTCGTCCTTCGCAGTCGAGTTGGGGTTTCAAGGGTTTCCACGAGTATTGGTTGAATGAAACGAATGCGTGGATTTATCCACATTTGCACAAAGCTGCTGAACGGATGATTGAAATCTCGCACCTGGAACCAGAAGATGAGTTGGGGTGGAAAGCCTTGAACCAAGCAGCGCGGGAATTGTTATTAGCACAATCTTCCGACTGGGCATTTATTATGCGGACGGGAACAATGGTACCCTATGCAGTCAGACGGACGCGATCGCACCTAATGCGGTTTAATAAACTCTATGAAGACGTTAAAGTTGGCAAAATTGATAGTGGTTGGCTGGAAAAAGTCGAGTTAATGGATAATATCTTCCCCGAAATCAACTATCGCGTCTACCGTCCGTTATAGTCTCACACAAAATAATCAGCAGTAGTAAGGTGGGCATTGCCCACCTTATATTAGTAGTGAGCAGCGTTTATTTTACCAACAACAGAGCAAGCCTTAGCCTGTGTACGGGTTTGTCAAATGCTGTCAAATGCTGTCAAATCTGTACAAAGACATCCGCTTATTTCGATTTGACGACAAAACTGGAGAAGTTTACATTCCATCTGCGGATGAACTGCAAATTATTGTTTATCGCAATGGCGAATGGGAGTTTGTCAATGAACCAGAATTATGAGCAAATGAGTTTTTCAGAATTGAGAGCTTATGTCGTGGAAAATCGTGAAGATATTGAAGCTATACGTTTTTTGATGAGTAAACGCGACCCTAATTCTCCAAAGTATCCTATGCCGATGACAGAAGCTGATATGCAAGCCCAGATGGAAATCATCAGGCGCAAGATTAATGGAGAGCTTTGAGATTATTGTCTAACTTCAGTAAGTATAATTAGGGTGGGTAAATCATACTCACCCTATTATTTTATTAACACTGCCGGATTTAGCTAAAGGTTATCTAGATCAATATTTAATTCTCGGAGTTTAGCAGCTAATCTTTGCGCTTTCTCTTCTGCGGCTTGCCTATATTCTAGTGAGGCTGTCATGGGCAAATCCCTCAACTTAACTAGGGCTAGATTCAATAATATCGCTCAAAATCCTGTCGCCATGACTTAGAGCGTAGCCAACAAATTTGAATAACGTATTTTTAAATAATGCATTTTTGTGTTTTTTCAAATTCGCCTCCTACATTTTGAGGCGTTAGGTAGGATGTGACTTCTCATATTGATTTAATCTCTATTTATATTACAACTTTATTTTCGCTTTGAACTGAGCGTAAAACTCTTGGGGAGCCTCATCAAAATACTTAAATAGAGCAGGGCAAAGCCATCCTTCCCGATCTAAATCTGCACTGTAATACCAGTTACCTCCATATTCTTCACGTCGCCAGTCAAACTTGAGTTGATAGCCAGGAAAAGGAGATGCAGAAAATATCAAACTGAACCCTGACTCTGCATCTGGAATGTGTGACACCATTCTTTCAATAATTTCGTCCGCCCCTGCCACGAAAGGCTCTCGAACTAAATCTACATTGTCATCGTCAAACACCCACATCTCGCAGAATTTATAGGGATGAATAACCATGATTGAGTTCATAAAGTTTACTAGCACTTAATACCGTTTCACTTTAATAATGATACAAATACATTGGTAGGGTTACAGCAATTGGTATTAAGTTCCAAATTTACAGGCTTCGTGTAACTAACATTAAAAAAGACAGGCAAGATGCCTGTCCTACAAGTAATGATTTAGCAAAGAATTTAGAAATTCATCTCAGCAGCTTGAACTTTTTCAACCTGCTTCTTCTTCAGCACCAGCATAACTTGAGCCAACATTACAAGAGCGATGAACGCAATCATCCATTTGACTCTAGAGGCGTCTTGCAATACGATTTCTGCATCTATTTGACCGAATCCACCGACGTTCGGGTTGCTGGTCAAAGCATCACCAGTCTTAACTGCTTGACCTTCGGAAACAAGCAGGTCTGGTCCTAAAGGAATCGTATCAACGACAACATCACCCGATTCAGGTTGGATGTTTACTAAATATTTAACGTTACCGTCTCCATCTTCCTCTTTGGCAATCTTGGTAATTGTGCCAGTAGCGGAAGCGTTGTAAACAGCGTTATTGCTCTTTTCACCTGTAGGATAAACCTGTCCGCGTCCCCGATTACCACCTACGTGAACTGAATATTTACCGAAGTGGATGTTTTTGTCGGTTGCGGGGTTGGGAGAAAGAACTGGGAAGACGATTTCCTGATACTGTTCGCCGGGTAAAGGCCCGACGATGACGACGTTATCTTTGTCTTCGCTGTAGGGTTGGTAGAAAGTGTCGCCAACTTCTTCTTTAAGTTCTTCGGAAAGACGGTCTTCAGGAGCAATCTTAAAGCCTTCGGGTAGCATCAGTACTGCACCGACGTTCAAGCCAACCTTAGAACCATCGGCACCAACTTGCTGGGCGCCGAGATCGTAAGGGATTTTCACCACAGCTTTGAATACAGTGTCAGGTAGCACCGATTGGGGAACTTCCACTTCTGTAACCTTGGCGGCTAGGTGACAGTTGGCACAAACAATTCGCCCTGTTGGTTCGCGGGGGGTTTCGGGATAGGTTTGCTGTGCCCAAAAGGGATAGGCGGCAGCTGATTGGGGAAGGGCTAGATCGCTAGTGAAGTAAAATGTCACAGTAGCGATCGCTATGAGCAATGTTTTTACAATCGCTCTAGCACTGCGAGTTAACCTCGCTGTTATGAAAACATTTCTCATCTCTATAAGGGCGACAATTGAATTAGTCATTAGTCATTGGTCATTAGTCATTAGTCATTAAGCCCTGAACGAAGGACAAATGACTAAGAACTAATGACAAAATTATTAACCCCACCAAGGTGCATCACCTGTGCGGAAGTCGGTTTCAGTCCAAGGGGTTAAAACGATTTTGTCGTCGTTGACGTTGGTATGCGCTAAAGCCAGAGACAGAGGTGCTGGCCCCCGAACAACTTTACCAGTTTCGTCATACTGGGAACCATGACAAGGACACTTGAATTTGTTCTCAGCAACGTTCCAGGGGACGACACAACCTAAGTGGGTGCAGATGGCGTTAATGCCATAATCTTTGATCGCCTCTTTGCTGTCTACCACAATATAAGTAGGATCTCCCTTTAGTCCTTGGACTAGGTTGCGATCGCCTGCATTCCGGTTTTCTAGAAATTTAGTGACGCTAACATCGTTACCTAGCTCGTCTTTTGCTGTTACACCGCCACCAGCACCACCAGCAGCAGGTGGAATAAAGTATTTGACAACGGGATACAATGCACCCAGAGCTACTCCAGTGACAGTCCCAAAAGTGAGCAGATTCATGAACTGACGACGCCCCATATCGGGCACGTCTGCTGATTCAGAAAATTGAGCCATAATCTACGCGCTCTTTGTGTATTTTGTTAAGCATTTTGACAAAAGTACTAGTACTTGAGCAACTCTTGTCTAAGTCGAAATGCTAGCGCTGACAACGATGCCATAATTCTTTGTTCCAAGATATAAAAAGCATCTTTTCTGTTAGCATTACATTTCTTTATATCCTTATCATACTGGAGTCACGGAACTTAACATCATAACTAAATGTAAAATCTGATTGAGAAAAGCTATGACAGGACAGGAATTACGTCAGATGTTGCTTGATAAGTGGGGATACTCTTACGATGTCCAGTTCCGGCGGGCACAGGGAAAGATATTTTTGCAAGTAATGTGGAAATACTTGGAGCAAGCTTCTTTTCCCTTGAGCGAGGCGGAGTACCAAGAACATCTCGATAGCATTGCCAATTATCTTCATGCCTTGGGTGGGTCAACACAGGTACAAACTTTTATTACCCAAACACGCGATCGCCCCCGGCTCGGTAAAGCTGTTAGCATCCCTCTAGATTTGGGCGAACGTTCTTCGGAATGGATATTGTGACCGATTATTGCATTAATATTTATAAATTTCTAAGTATTCACAGTATTTTTTATCCCAAAATACCATAGCTCGTGTATGATACTTTTACTCACTGGTAATGTGATAAAAATACACATACTCAAGGAAAAAACTAATGGCTTTTATCTCAACATTTGAACTTCTTCTTAAGCCTCAACTTCCAAAGGAACTTACAGATGCAAAACCTGAACTTAGCCCACTAGCGAGAAAAGTTATTCAGGGCTATTTCCTTACGATTGCCAATGTCACCAATGAGCTCGTATCTCTCTCGCTTGTAGTTACAACTAGAACGCCCGGATTAGAACGTGACAAAATCTTCACTGTTCTTGATACTACTGGTGTAAATGGCCCTGTAAGTCTGCATACTGCTGGTGTAGATGGCCCTACAACCAGTGTTTTTGGCGGCAAAGGAGAAATACAAAAATCACGCTTTACATTTCCCGTCAATGCTAATGACACAGGCTTATTTATTCTGCAACCGGATGCCCGTAATGAACAACTTGTAAAAGAGGCAAATTTTGAGTTACGGGGTTATGTCGAGATATACATTAGTTCAGTATCAACTCCAAAAACAGCTCAGTTGCTAATAACTGCTGAACATCGAGGTACATTTTTTGGGGCAGAGAAAGCCGAGCTAGGTGAGATTGCTTATGCGTTGCCCCTTGCTAACGGAAAAGCTTTATTTGATCTGTAAGCAAGAATGATTAACTCTATCAGACAATTACTAACATCACTTTTGAGCTTTGGCGCACATTTTTTCTGTCAGCAGAATTGATCCTTTAGCTCCAAAACTTAGATTAGATTCTTTAGACTCTATATATAGGACTCATATCTGATTTTTGAACAACATTTCTGATAAAACGCACTTTTCAGTCTCAGTATGTTTCCAGAAATCAAATACTAGTCCTATATTGCAAGAAATTATAACCTCTTAGAACTAACTGTCTGAACTAAAAATGATTTTAGACAGTTAGTTTTTTAGTTTTAATTTAATAGGATTTGGTCATACCTTGCACTTAATCCTGTTATGGTCTCAATGAAAAAATTAAAAAATATTAATAAGTATATGTTGCAAAATACTGAACCAAACTTTAGAAAGCTATCCAACAGTCAGGTCGCGCTACATCCAAATCCTAAAGGAATCATCCAATTTATTGGTAGCTTTATTTTTGGTTCTTTTCCTGCGTGGGCATATAAATATCTACATCAATATCTCTTTGATCAAGGATATTCACTGATTTTATACCGATTTCCTCTAAATCCGATTCAATTTAATCATTGGGAGGTTTCTTTTGGCCTACTCAAAGAGCAATATCTTCTGAAAACTGAGATTATCAAAACCTTAAAAAAAGAGAATCAACCTGATGATGTTATAAATACATATTCAAATCCTGCTAATTACTTATGGCTTGGTCATAGCCTCGGATGTAAGTACATTATTCTTTTGGAAATTGCGAGCAATGAGCCAGCGAGGCGAATGCAAATTCTTCGGGAATGCTTAGACAAAAAAGATGCTGAGGAAGCCATTAAACAGATAGCTTCAATAGAATCTGTGCAGCAAATATCTCAAGGAGTCATTGACCAGTTATTACCTACAACAGAATCAGTTAATCAATTTTTCATTAAGGATCAGTCTTCTATATTACTTGCACCTGAAATCAGTAACACAGTAAGAATTCTGAAATCGGGCTGGAGAATATCGAACTCTCTAGCCAATCCAAATCAGAAACAAACTGAATGTTTGATCCGATCTAGTAAAGAACTCTTTAACTTAACGGCCGTCATTTCTTTTAACTGGGATAGTATAGCTGAAGATGACGTAGCGTTCATGGTAAAACAGATTAAAGATAAATATTTTCAACCCTATTTATATAAGGAGCTAGAAGGGTGGCATTTTCAACCTCTCAGTATTTACATTGAGCATTTAGGTCAGAGCATCGTACATTTCTTTGATGAGCTTAAATATCGACAATCTAATCGCTAGAGGTACAAGTACCATAGCTAATACGTCGCGCAAGTCAAAAGTCAAAAGATTTTAATTTTGGGCTTTCTGGCTGTAATGAAATGGTATGTTTATTTCCGCCGACCTGTACTAGTCGGCAGACTCGATAAAGGCGGTCGGGGTTTAAGTAAACATTTGGTCACAAACTAAGATTGAAAATCTTTTTACCGATTTCAGATGTTATTTACCTGTAAGCTTCACCAGTCCAACACCGCCGAAATAAAGCGCTAAAACTGCTCCAGCTAAGAGACTTTGAGTCAAGGGGTCAGTAGAAGGCGTCAGGACGGCTCCTAAAACCACTGATCCCATAATCACGTAACGCCAACCAGAAACCATCCGTTCTGACGAGACAATGTTCAAATTACCGAGCAATAGTTGGATGATGGGAATTTGAAATGCTAAACCAGTGCTGAATAACAATAGCAGCACAAATTCAAAATATTTATCAATTGACCAAAGTTGTTCGACTACATCTGCTCCGTAGCTAATGAAAAATTTCAACGCTGCGGGGATAAGAAGTAAGTAGGCAAATACTAAACCTGCCCCAAATAGCACACTCGAACCCAAAACCACAGGCCCCAGTAAACGGCGTTCGCGGCGAGTCAAGCCTGGAAGCACAAACTGGATAATCTGGTAAAGAATGAAAGGACTAGTAAGTACGAAGCCAGTGTATGCTGCAACTTTCAGGGAGACAAAGAAATATTCTCCAGGTGCAAGTTGGAGAAATTTTACTCCTTGTGCTGGAACCTCAAGTAACTGGACAATCGGCTTAACGGCAAAGAAACAGCCAATAATGCCTACTGCTACGGCAATCAACGAATAGAAAATCCGTTGCCGCAACTCTTCTAGATGGTCGAAAAGGGACATTTCGACTTCACCTGGCAACTCATCAAGAGGATCGGTGTCTGAGTTGTCATATCCTTCTGGGTCGAGGTTAGGAACGTTTACAGTATCTACGTCTTGTGAAGGCGTCACGTCGCTTCGCTCCGAATTCAAAATTCACGCATTCAAAATTCAAAATTAACAATACCCTAAATTTATTTATGGGCCTGTATCATGAGTGTTTGTCGGTCATCGACCATTTCGGTGACTCAGCATTCTTCATTATTTTATCTGGGGAATGCAGTTACTAAGATATGTTTTTGGGTGCTGTGGGTTTTTTGTCCTGTTTTTTGGGTTTACATCTGCATAAGTTAGTAGGAAGCCATCTTGTAGGCAATGCCTAACCTAAAAAAAGGTGGAACCGATAATTTAGAAATCACGTCTTTGTAGCTAGTAGCGCTGCATAAATTCACAGAACATCAACATTTAATACTCAGTTTTAAAAATCCGGTTCATCAAGGTGGCATCTATACATATCGTAATCGGAAATTGTTAGCTGAGGTTGGGTATGAACCGGATAATTTGCATTGCCCTCATGGCATTGCCTGTTTATTTATACAATGTTGAGCTAGGCAATACTTCTAGTAGTGACGTGACAATTGTTAAAAACCAGTATCCCACAATAGCTGCTCTAATTGCCTACAGTACAAATGCTCAGTTACGCATCTTGCCGTGGCAAATATCGGCTAGAGATGACCAAACCGAAGATTGCCTTCGTTTTGGCACTTGCAAAGATTGATAAAAAAGGCAGGAGGCAGAGGGCAGGAGGCAGGAGGAAAGAAGTATGAATGAAAACTTTAGTTATGGGTCATTACCCACTTTAAAAAGAAGAATTGTATTGAGACTGGCAGTGCGCGTCGCAGCACGAAGTGCGATACAAAGCTTCCAAAACCTAAGTTCCACGCTTTTAAGCATGGGTTAATTCTGCCTCCTGCCTTCTGCCTTCTGCCTTCTGCCTCCTGAAGGCAGCCCCATCATCAAAGAAAATTAATGGTTGTAGAAAATCAACGTACAGTAGTGGTTACAGGAGCCTCAACAGGAATTGGTCAAGCGTGTGCTTTGCTTTTAGACCAATTGGGTTTCTCTGTTTTTGCTGGAGTGCGTCAAGATGTTGATGCTCAAACACTTAAACAGAAAGGGTCACAAAGGCTGATTCCGATTTTTTTAGATGTTACTGATGCTGAATCGATCGCAGCTGCGGTTGATACGGTAACAAATGCAGTTGGTGGTGTGGGAATTTTAGGTTTAGTGAATAATGCCGGAATTGCTGTTCCTGGGCCGTTAGAATTATTAGCGATCGCTGAATTTCAACACCAGATGCAGGTTAATGTCACTGGACAATTAGCAGTGACACAAGCATTTCTTGGTCTTCTACGCCAAAGTCGGGGTCGAATTGTCAATATGGGTTCCATTGCTGGTAGGAGTCCTACGCCGTTTTTGGGTGCTTACAACGCGTCTAAATTTGCTTTGGAAGCACTCACTGATGTGATGCGAATGGAGTTACGACCTTGGGGAATCTCAGTTTCAATTATTGAACCTGGTTCGATTGCTACCCCAATCTGGGAAAAGTCTCTTAGTCAGTCTGAAATAGCACAGCACGATTTACCACAATCGGCACAAAATCTCTACGGTCAAGCAATGAATATTGTCCGCAAGAAAATGCAGATTCTCGCATCTAAGGGAATTTCTGCGGATATTGTCGCTCAAGTTGTTGTCCATGCGCTGACTACAAAACAACCCAAGACGCGCTATCTGGTTGGACAAGATGCCAAAATTGGAGCTGTGCTGAAGCATATATTGCCCGATCAACTACATGACAAGATAATTTTATACTCAATGGGGCTGTAGATTACTGATTGTGAATACTTCAGAGGTCGTCACTCTGAATGCAAAGGCTGTCATTAACAAAATCATGATTTTCATAACAAAATCATGATTTTCGTTAACAAAGTCGTGATTTTCATTCACAAAATCGTGATTTTCATTCACAAAATCATGATTTTCGTCAACAAAATCGTTCTGATTTAAGAACGAAAAGCAAAATCTAGTCAAAAAGTAACTTTTAACTCAAGTTTACTTAACCGACGTTTTGGTTAAAAGCCTTATGCTAGAAGCATTGTAGATTATTCTTTTGTAAAATTGCCGAAAGCTCGTTAATAAATCAAGCTGATAATAAGTTCAAGACAGCTACAAAACTGTACTTAACAGTACCTTTTTTTGTGTTGAATATTTTTAATATTCATAAGAGTACCTTATTGAATATCAGATATTTTTGCTATTTGTACTTATAGTAGTATTTCTGCTTACTTTAACTCAAACATCGCCATTAATATGTGCTATATCGAACATAGATATAAACAATTATCCTGAATGCTGCTAGTTTAGTTAGTAGTTTGATTAAAATAAGGCATAAATTACCTAAAATCAATATATTTATCTAGTAAATTTTTGCATCCCCATTCCTGAGTGAACTTGATTAGTTATGCTCCTAGATTTAGAAAGATTTTATCAGGCTTGCAATCCCAGCAGACCTCTAATTATAGGAAACGCTAGCGATCGCAGGTACTATATTGATTTTGCTGCGGTGCGGGGTGGCAAAATTATCGAAGCTTTGCAGCGCACGATCGCTAGAATATCGCCAGATATACCAACCTGTCAACTATTTACAGGACATCTCGGCTGTGGAAAATCAACAGAGTTGTTGCGCCTGAAAGCTGAGTTAGAAGTGGAGCAATTTCATGTCGTTTACTTTGAGTCTACCCATGTCTTAGAAATGGCCGATGTGGATGTGACTGATATTTTGTTAGCGATCGCTGGACAGGTGAGTGAAAGCCTAGAAGCGATGAAAATTAGGCTCAAACCTACCTACTTTACCAAGTTGTTTGGTGAACTTGTTGATTTTCTGCAAACGCCAATTGACCTTGGGGTAGAAGCAGAGTTGTCTGTAGGGATTGCCAAAATTACAGCTAAAACGAAAGAAAGTCCCCAATTGCGGCGGCGGTTAAGAGATTATCTAGAACCACGAACCGCAAATATTTTACAGTCAATTAATCAAGAATTACTAGAACGTGCCACCAAGGAACTGAAAGCCAGGGGTAAAAAAGGATTGGTGGTGATTGTTGATAACTTAGATCGAGTCGCAATTCGACCTTTACCATCGGGGCGATCACTGCCAGAATATTTATTTATTCAGCGGGGCGAACAGTTACGCAAACTGAATTGTCATGTAGTCTACACTATTCCCCTAGCCCTGACTTTCTCCAACGATAGCGCCGAACTTCAGCATCGTTTGGGGGGTGGAGTCGCACCAAAAGTTTTACCGATGATACCTGTACGCTTGCGCTCTGGCGAGATTTTTCCTCAAGGGCTAGCAATGATGCGGCAAATGGTGCTAGCTAGAGCTTTTCCAGACATTTTACCTAGCGATCGGTTAGGCTTAATTACAGAGGTGTTTGATAATCTGGAAACCTTAGATCGATTGTGCCTGATGAGTGGTGGTCATGTCCGCGACTTACTAGGTTTACTGTTTGACTGTCTGCGAGAACAAGATCCACCCTTTGAGCGGGAATGTGTCGAACTGGTGATTCGAAGACAGCGGGATTACCGAGCCAACGCTATCGACCCTCATGAGTGGGAACTAATCTTTCAGGTAGTGCAACAGCAACGAGTTAGAGGTGATATAGAATACCACACCCTTTTGCGAAGTCTATTTGTATTTGAATACCGCGATCATCAGGGAGCTTGGTTTGCCGTCAACCCAGTTTTAGCAGAGACGGAAAAATTTAAATCATGGTTGAAGGACACGCACAAGTAGATATAACAGCAGCTAATGAGCGTGCTTTACGGAGTTTGGGGAGAGCAATTACCCTTTCTAGCGGTCAATTTTCCCTGGTTTTGGTGTGCTGCAATTATCAAGTTTTGCAAGAGCTGATGCTGCAACGACTCGAAGAACTCTCTTCAGGAGTACACCACATTCAAAAGGTAATTCTGCCGCATAATGCCAGAAGTCTTTACACAAGTATTCATTTACAACTGCTAACTGAAGCTAATCCGCCATCGGCGTTGATGATTTTGGGTTTAGAGTCAGTAGATGGACTCGACGACTTACTGAGGTCTATCAATCATATTCGGGATGAATTTCGCAAACGCCACCCATTTCCGATGATTTTGTGGGTAAATGAGGAAATATTGCAAAAGGTAGTCCGTTTAGCACCAGATTTTGCTAGTTGGGCGGCTACACCGATTCGGTTTGAAATGACAACTCAATCACTGCTGCAATTTCTGCAACAGGAAACTGATTCTTTATTTGCTACGGTGTTAGCAAACGATGCTGCACAACACCAACCTCCTCAACTTGCAAAGCATTATTCCACTGTCGAGCAAGTCTGGGAACATAGCTATGAACTCCACTTTGCGATTAAAGAGTTGCACAATCGTGGTATTACCTTAGAGCCAGAATTACACGCTAGTTTAGAGTTTGTTTTTGGTCTAGATAATTATATTAGCGATCGCATCAATACAGGTTTAAGCCATTTTCAGCAAAGTTTGCAAGTTTGGCAAAAATTGGCAGACAGAGAAGAGGGAGCAGGGGAGCAGGGGAGCAGGGGAGCAGGGGAAGCAGAGGGAAATGGGAAGGATAAAGAAGTATTTTCTTCCCCATCTCCCCCATCTCCCCCATCTCCCTTACTTCTGCGACAGGGAATCTTACTGTTTTATATTGGGCTGTGTTATTGCCGTTTTGCAGAGCAAAATCAAATAGAAAACCGCCGCCATTGGTACACTGCTAAATCTTATTTTCAGCAATGCTTGAATATTTTGCAGGTGGCTGGGCGTTTGGATATAGTTGCTGGATTTATTAATCAACTCGCTGAGGTTTTGCAATATCTGCAAGAGTGGGAAGAATTGCAGACAGTTGCTCAAAAGTCTCTGGAGTTACATCAAACTTATGGTAGTCAAATCCAATTAGCTTGTGACTACGGTTTTCTGGCACAAGTGGCTGTGGAGCAGTCGCGGTGGGTACAGGCGAGTATCTTAGCACACGTATCACTGCTGAAATTAGGTGAGGCGCAAAAGCAGAACGACCCTTATAACTGCTTATTTCCATTATTATTGGCGCAAATTTACTATTTAGTGTTGGCGAAAGCACAGCGAAATTTAGGTGAGCAAGAAGTCGCTCGTGAATACTTAGATAAGGCAACAAAAGAACTGCCAGCAGCCTTAGAAAGTAGTGCCCATCAATACGATGCCCATCGTTATATTCGCTTATTGCGGAGACTGCGATCGCTCTACTTTGAAGAAGGGCGATATTTAGAAGCCTATTACATTCGACAGAAACGGCGTTCTGTTGAGCAACAGTATGGTTTTCGGGCTTTTATTGGTGCAGGACGCTTGCAACCCCAAAGACAGGCGACAAATCCAGCATTAATGTCACCTTCTGGGAGTAGTAGCGTTGCTTTAGAAATTGCTGCTTCTGGTCGAGAGCGTGATATTAATAACTTAATTGGTAGAATTAGCCGCGCCGATCAAAAGCTGACGGTGATTCACGGTCAATCAGGGGTGGGTAAGAGTTCTACCGTCACGGCGGGTTTAGTTCCAGCACTGCAAAATCGAGCCATTGGCGATCAAATAGCCGTACCTGTGGTACTACAAGTTTATACCGATTGGGCACGGGAATTAGGGAAATCTTTAAGTGAGGCGATGTCTAATGATGCATCCCTGGCGATTTACGCTGATATTAAGCCAGAAGCAGCCATTGATGCAGAAGCTTTGCCTTACTTTAGTACACCGTTCACCATCGGTAGCATTTTACAACAACTCCAAGAAAATGCCGATCGCCATTTGATCACAGTTTTAATTTTTGACCAATTTGAAGAATTTTTCTTTGGTTATAGCGATCGCAATCAAAAGCAAGAGTTTGATAAATTTATTAGCGACTGCCTCAATATACCATTTGTCAAAGTCATCCTTTCCTTGCGAGAAGATTATTTACATCGTTTATTAGACTTTAAACATCTCTCGGCACTGGAAGCGATTAATAATAATATTCTCGACAAGCATATCCGCTATCAGTTAAATAATTTTTCGCCAGAATATGCCAAAGCAATTATCCGAAAATTGACGGAGCGATCGCAGTTTAATTTAGAACCTGCTTTAATTGATGCCTTAATCGAAGATTTATCCACAGAATTTGGAGAAGTCCGCCCCATTGAATTACAAGTTGTGGGAGCGCAAATTCAAGATGAACGCATTACTACATTAAAAGAATATCAGCCATATAGACCGAACAAACTTATTGAACGATATATTAAAGAACTGATTAAAGACTGCGGCCCAGAAAATGAACGAGCCGCACTACTTGTCTTATACTTATTAACAGATGAAAGTAACAACCGACCTTTTAAAACTCGTGCTGAGTTAGCAGCGCAGCTATCAGAATTAGAAGATGCTGGCAAATTAGAGTTAGTCTTAGAAATTTTAGTGCGCTCCGGTTTAGTAGTTCTCTTTCCTGATGTACCAGAGCGCTATCAACTGATTCACGATTATTTAGTAGACTTAATTCGCTACCTGCAACAACAAGAATCGAGCTTACAGGTACAACTAAATCAGTTGCGCTACAAAGTAGAACAAAGTAAAGCTGAGATTGAGCGACTGAAGAGCGAACTTAGCCAGAATAAGCAGCGTTCTAAATTGGTAGATTCTCATCCGCAACAGGGATTAGACTTATTAACGGAATTGCGAGAATTACACAAGCGGGAAGAATTAAGTCAGTTAGAAATTGAGCAATTACGAGCTGAACTTAAAGAAAAAGAGTTAACAGCTAAACTTGCAGAAAGTCAAAAGAAACAAAGACTTAGTGAAGCTCAATTAAATCGTTCGCTGAAAATTGCTCTAACCGCTTCCGTTCTCGCCATCTTGGGATTAAGTGTTTCCATAGTGACAGCGGTAGATAGCGAAATTAAAACTCTCAGTGCATCCAGTGAAGCCCTCTTTGCCTCGCAAAAAGGTATTGATGCTTTAAAAGAAGCTTTAAAAGCGGGGAGAAAATTACAACAAACAATCTGGGTAGATTCCTATACAAGAGAGCAAGTACAGACGGCGCTTTATCAAGCAGTTTCCGGGGTAAGAGAATATAACCGCTTGGATGGGCATATATCTGGAGTAAATAGTGCTACATTCAGCCCCGACCGCTCTTTAATTGCCTCAGCTAGTGCGGATACTACAATCAAACTCTGGCATCCCGATGGTAGCTTAGTCAAAACCTTGTCGGGACATGAAGATGTGGTTAATAGCGTCAGTTTCAGCCCAGATAGTCAAATCATTGCTTCCGCCAGTCAAGACAAGACGATAAAACTTTGGAGTCGAGAAGGTCAACTGCTTGCTACCTTATTAGGACACCAAGGTGTGGTGAATAGTGTTAGTTTCAGCCCAGATGGTCAGGTTATTGCTTCGGCGAGTACAGACAAAACAGTGAAATTGTGGAGTCGGGATGGTAAACTGCTCAAAACCTTACAGGGACATAATGGTGCAGTCTTAAGTGTGGCTTGGTCAAATGATGGTCAAACCTTAACTTCTGGGAGTGCTGATAAGACAGTGAAATTGTGGAGTCGAGATGGTAAGCCGCTCAAAACCTTGCAAGGACATGAGGATGCAGTGAAAAGTGTGGCTTGGTCGCCCGATGGGAAAACAATTGCTTCTGCTAGTTTAGACCAGACAATCAAACTGTGGAATCTGGAGGGTAAGCTACTGCGAACCTTATCGGGGCATAGTGCTGGAGTTACCAGCGTCAGTTTTAGCCGCGATGGTAACACGATCGCTTCCGCAAGTACTGATGAGACAATCAAACTCTGGAGTTCTGAAGGTATGTTGCTGGGAACCCTGAAGGGACATAATAATTGGGTTAACAGTGTCAGTTTCAGCCCAGATGGTCGCACCCTTGTTTCCGCCAGTCGGGACAAAACTATTAAACTTTGGCATTGGGACGATGTGTTACTGCGAAAGCCCAAAGCCGATAATGATGACTGGGTAACTAGCATCAGTTTTAGCCCAGACGATCGCACCTTGGCAGCCGCAAGTCGAGACAAAACTGTAAAACTTTTCAGTCGAGACGGTAAACTACTCCGTATATTGACGGGGCATCAGGGTCAAGTTTGGGGTGTAGCTTGGTCGCCCGATGATCAAGTAATTGCCTCCGCTAGTAAAGATAAAACAGTAAAACTTTGGAGTAGCAACGGTCAACTACTCAACACCTTACAGGGTCATAATGATGCCATCTTGAGTGTAGCTTGGTCGCCCGATGGTCAAGTAATTGCCTCGGCTAGTAAAGATAAAACAGTAAAACTTTGGAGTAGCAACGGTAAACTACTTAACACCTTGCAGGGACATCAAGAAGCAGTGAATTGGGTAAGCTTTAGCCCAGATGGCAAGTTTTTAGCCTCAGCCAGCGATGATAAAACCGTGAAAATTTGGAGTATAGATGGTAAATTGCTATACACATTAAATGGTCACAGTCGCCGGGTAAATGGGGTTGCTTGGTCGCCTGATGGTCAAAGTATTGCCTCAGTTAGTATTGATAGCACGGTGAAGATTTGGAATCGAGACGGTCAGTTGCTAGATAATCTCACGGGCGATGGCGATAGTTTTATCAGCGTCAGTTTTAGCCCCGATGGCAAGAATCTGGCAGCTAGCAGTGATGACAAAGTAAGGATTTGGAGCCGAGAAGGGACGTTGCTGATTGCTTTGAAAGGCGATAAAGATGAGTTAACCAGCGTCAGTTTCAGCCATGACGGCAAGACTCTGGCTGCGGGTAGTGGTAATGGCACAGTAATTTTCCGAGATTTAGCAGATATCCAACTGGATAAATTACTGGCACGAGGTTGCGATTTGCTACATGATTATTTGCAGACTAACCAGAAGGTAATTAAAAGCGATCGCGCCTTGTGTTCTAGTAGGTGATGAAGAAGAATGTTGAAAGGCGTTATATATTAAATTAATCATCTATCCAAATAATCCTAATTCATGCAAAAAATCGTATCCGATCCAAAAATAATGATGAGCAAACCTGTCATTTCAGGAACTCGTATTACAGTTGAATTAATTCTCGAAAAGCTTGCTGCTGGTGAAACACCTCAGCAAATAATCGAAGCGCATCCGCGACTTAGTGATGAAGGAATTAAAGCAGCTTTGGCATTTGCGGCTCAAGCTTTGCGGTATGATGTGGTTTATCCAACGATTGAGAAAGCTTCTTGAAGTTTTTAGGAGACGAAAATTTAGATTGGCAAATCGTTGAACGTCTGCGGCTAGATGGTCACGAAGTTTTGTATGTTGTGGAAATGGAACAGGGAATTCCTGACGATGAAGTTTTGAACTTGGCTAATAATGAAAGTGCAATTTTGTTGACATCAGATAAAGATTTTGGTTAGTTAGTTTTCCGTTTGCGTCGAATTGCGGCAGGTGTGGTGTTAATTCGGTTATTCGGTTTATCTTCAAATGATAGAGCAGAAATTATTGCTAATGCCATTAATGAACACACAAATGAATTATTAGGAGCTTTTACTGTTATTTCATCAAAAAGTATTCGCATTCGTAAAATAACGTGAATTTTAGATGCGATTGGAGATGGAATGAACAGTGCGATCTGTTAAAGGCTTTAAGGTAAATCCCAAGGGCGATCGCGCCTTGTGTTCTGGTAGGTGATGGAGTTGGGATCGTTGGTAAGAATGTCGAGGATAACGTTGCTGTCTACCAAGACGGTCATGGATTATCGTCGCTACGGGTGAAGGTCATAATTTGGTCAGTGGTGAGGTTTCCAGCAGCGCAACCACGCATGGTGTCAATCCAGGTTGAGATTTTATCGGTAGGTTGTATTTTCTTGAGGTAGAGGCGATCGCCTTCGATTTCAAACGCTAATTCTACGTCAGGAGAAATGTTTAGCACCTCTCGGATTTCAGCAGGGATGGTAATCTGACCGTCAGGTGTAATCCGCATCGTGTGTTTGTTGTTCAAGCGTTCTTATGTCCTTATATTAATGTTCAATACTTGCAGGTCTTGATCCTGGGGTTAAAAGGCTGAGTTTTAACCCGGATGGACAAGTTTTAGCTTTCTCAGACTCCCTTGGTAAAGTCACTCTCTGGAATTTAGACTTTGATTCCAGTCCAAAGAAATTGTTGGCGTAAGCTTGTAATTGCGTGAGATGACTTTTGAAGAGTTTCTTGCCTGGGATGATGGTTCAGGCAGAGAGTTTGAGCTATTGGATGGGATTCCCGTGCCATTATCAGAACCAAATGCAAATCATGAGGATTTGATCGAGGGACTGTGTGCCTACTTAGAAAATCACTGCCAAGAAGATGACCTGCCTTACGTGTCGCGCCAGTCCAAGCAGGTTCGGCTCAAAACAGCACCAGGAGAAAAGGAAAAAAGCCGGAAAGCAGATATTGTCATATTTGCTAGAGAAGAATGGCAGAGGATGAAAACTAGCTCTAGTTCTGCTGCTGCATATATTCCACCACCCGGAGTCATTGAGGTCGTTAGCAATAACTGGAAGGACGACTATCTGACAAAACTTGCTGAATATGAAGACTTGGGCGTTTTCGAGTACATCATTGTGGACTATGCTGCTTTTGGTGGCATTCGGTTCATTGGCTCTCCCAAGCAGCCAACGATTACAATCTACCAACTTGAAGGTGCAGAATATTTACCCCCAAAGGTTTTTCGAGGGCAGGATCGAATTGATTTTAGATTGTTTCCGAACATTCCCTTAACGGCTGAACAGATTTTTGCAATGAGTCGCTGATTAGCAACGAAGAAATTTATTCTAGTCGTCTTCTTGCCACATTTGATGTGCGATGCCTGCGGCGGGCTGCGCCTACGCTAAATTAACCAGCGCCAAGCATTTAGTCGGAGCGGTGTTAAGATAAATAAGCCGATTCACTCGCGCCAAAGTTCAATGACTATTACCAAACTGTCCGAACTAGGCATTACTCATCTTCCCGACCATACTGAGTTACCAGAGTCGGACGGGACTTTTGTGAAAAATTTTCAAGAACACCCGCAAAGCATACTTCTAACTGACTCCGTTCAAGGTATATTACAGCAAATTCACTCAGATAAACAGTATTGTATTGGTCAAGATTGTGGCATTTACTGGCGTTTGACCGAACCACCTGAACGCGGTGCTGAAGCACCCGATTGGTTTTACGTCCCGAATGTTGCACCTATGTTAAATGGTCAGTTTCGACGTTCGTATGTATTGTGGCAAGAATATGTCGCTCCCCTAATTGTACTGGAATTCGCTTCTGGGAATGGTTCAGAAGAAAGAGATAATACTCCAATTACTGGTAAATTCTGGGTATATGAGCAAGCAATCCGCGTACCTTTTTATGGCATTTACGAATTTAGCAAAGCTGCGATTGAGGTTTATCATTTAGTTGATGGTAGGTATCAGCAACTCACAGCTAACGAACGTGGACACTATGAGATTTCCTTAATGGGTGTCGAATTGGGCATTTGGGAAGGACAGTATGGAAATACTACAGCGCCTTGGTTGCGTTGGTGGGATGCACAGGGAAATTTATTACTAACTGGTGAGGAAAAATCGCAGTTATTAGCACCTCAATTAGAACAAGAGCAAGAAAAATCCCAGTTATTAACATCCCAATTAGAACAAGAACAGCAAAAAGCCCAGCGTTTAGCAGAACGCTTGAGACAGCTTGGGATAAATCCTGATGAAGTTTAATATCTGATTGGGGATGGATTCAAGAGTGTTATAAGCAGTACTTAACTTTATGGATACAACGAGAAGGGCGATCGCGCCTAAAATCTTAAAATTAAGCAGACGAGAGGATTGGCACAAATTACGGTATGGGTGCATCATTTGGATGTTTACCTGCGTAGTAGACAACGACTTTCAAGACTTCTTCATCAGGAATGTAAAAAATTCACACAACACTTTGAGCAGATGGTTTAGTTAATGGTATTTCATGAATCTCAGCACTAAAAGCTGCTGCCAACTCAGGACTAGCGATCGCAATAGCACTCTCATGCCATTCATGGATAATCGCATCAATCATATCCCATGCCTGACTAGAGAAATCAATCAACCGAAAAGCTTCACTCAGATCCTTAATAAAGTCTTGCAGATCATCGGAGTCAAACACACTCAGCCATCCATAAGGATGTTCAAAGCCGATTTCTTGGCCAAGTAATAACGAAAAAGCAATGGTTAATATCATGTCCGGTTAAAGACTTATCATTAAGACCGCAGAGGGGCAGAGGGGCAGAGGGGATGGGTTTTTGGGCTTTCTGCATAGAGAAAGGGAATTATAACTAATTA
>NZ_JABXKL010000047.1 GCF_017114995.1 Nostoc sp. NMS9
TAACTCCTAACTCCTAACTCCTAACTCCTAACTCCTAACTCCTAACTCCTAACTCAGCACTCACCACTATTTTGGTGCCCAGTTGATCCAATCTTGAGGTTTAAGGAAGGTTTCATACAACTCGGCTTCGGGGGAATTGGGTTCCGGTTGATAGCCGTATTCCCAGCGTACTAAAGGTGGTAAGGACATGAGAATTGATTCTGTGCGTCCGTTGGTTTGCAAGCCAAAAATGGTGCCTCGGTCATAAACCAAGTTAAATTCTACATACCGTCCCCGGCGGTAGAGTTGAAAATTCCGTTGGCGATCGCCATACTCTATCCCATGTCGCCGTTCTACAATCGGTACGTAAGCTGGTAAAAATGCTTTGCCACAGCCTTGTACAAAGCCAAACAAATCTTCCCAATTGCGAGTTGCTGGTGTTCCCACCTGGTTGCTATAAATAGCCGCTTCCCCATTGGGATTTGGCCCGCGATATAAAGCACCCTGACCATCTTGGTAATCAAAAAATAGACCACCTACACCCCGTGTCTCGTCACGATGCTTGAGGTAGAAATATTCATCACACCACTGCTTAAACACTGGATAATACTCTGGGTGGTGTTGGTCACAAGCCTGTTTTAATGTTTTGTGTAAATGTGCCGCATCTTCTGCAAAGGGGTAATAAGGTGTCAAGTCAATACCACCACCAAACCACCACACTGGCCCCGCTTCAAAGTAGCGATAATTGAGATGAACTGTGGGCACATAAGGATTGCGAGGATGTAATACCATTGAAGTGCCTGTGGCATAAAAGCCATGCCCTGCGGCTTCCGGGCGTTGGGTTAAAATTGAGGGTGGCAAATGGGAACCCTGAACTTCAGAAAAGTTTACACCTGCTTGTTCAAATATTGCACCATCTCGCAGCACGCGCGATCGCCCTCCACCTCCTTCTGGGCGTTCCCAACTATCTTCATGAAACTTAGCCACACCATCTAGTTTTGCCAATGATTCGGTAATTTCGTCTTGCAGTTGTTTCATAAACTGACTGACCCTAGTCTGGGCGTCAGCTGCTGGCAAAGACTTGGATGATTCTGCTTCTACAGTTGGTATTTGCGAGTTGGTCAACATAGATTCCCGAACCTAAATTACAATTTCCAGAAAGCCACAAATTTTTCATTTTAAAATTTGGGGAAAACACGCACCAACAATCTAGCTCTATTTGCCCAACCCGCTTTTTTCTTACTGGGTTAAGCATTTATCCGATTGATGGGCATCACTAGAGTTATTTTCCCTCAAATGCGTATAGGCTTGTATATTGAATTATTTTTTTTTGAAATTCTTAATTGGAATATTCTGGTATAAAGACTAAATTTTAGTCTTAAGCTTGAGGTATCAAGGATTTGACTGGTCTACTCAGAACTTTTTTGCCATATTGCTGATGTCGGCTGTTAGGGTCTGTACCGAATCGAGGCTTGCTATGTTTAGGGCCTTTTTGAGAAAGTTTTAATTTAGCAGTTGATTGTAGTTGCACACCATACCAGAGTTACCAGAAAATATCTAGGGAGGAGGATTAGGAAAATGCAAGGTTGGTTATCCAAATTCATCCACCGTAAACGTCGTCGGTTTTGCGCTTCTCTGGTGTGGACATATCGAGAGATTAGTTCTGCTTCTGTAGATGAACTGTGGCAAAAAGTGGTTGACTTAACAGATGTTTCCTGGCATCCACAACTTAAGAGTACTAATGTCCCCCACGGATTAGTACCCAAACCAGGATTAATTTTTCAAGCTGTAACACGCTTTTCGCCGATACCCATCAGAATTTTTGTGGAACGCGTCAATCCCAGAGAGATGCTGAGTATCCGAGTGATGGCGATTCCCGGAATAGAGGAACGGGTAACTTACCAAGTAGAGTCAACGGTTTGTGGTACTTGTTTGTCTTATTCTGTAACTCTACGGGGTTGGTTATCGCCCCTGGTTTGGTCTTTATCCCGTCCTTATGCAGACCGCGTTGCACGATCTTTAGTCGAGGCAGTAGAAAAGACAGCATTACCAGCGGTATCTGGTAAGAAAAAATCTCTTAATGACAGTTGTTTTGATTTTTAGGTATTGGGATTGGGGATAAGGACGATGAGGGGGATGAGGACGATGAGGGGGATGAGGGAGATGAGGGAGAATTTTTGACTAATGCCCAATGCCCAATGCCCAATGCCCAATGCCCAATGCTCAAAGAAAGTTAAGATTCTATTAGGTAATAATGCAATTTGTTAAGTTTTATCACGGCAGTGACAGTGATAACACTAAGCTGACCTTACTTAAGAAGGCATCCAGTTAATAGCTAAGATGTTCCCCACAAGTGTATTTATTCATTTTGAATTTTGAACTTTTATGTACGATGTCCTCGATTCCCGCTCTGTCCTAGAAGTTTTGCGACCAGTGGAAGACCCAGAACTGCGTAAAAGTCTGGTAGAACTGAATATGATTCGCAACGTAAAAATTGACGGTGGTAAGGTTAGTTTCACTTTAGTGTTAACCACTCCTGCCTGTCCTTTACGTGAATTTATTGTCGAAGACTGTCAGAAAGCTGTCAAAAAACTCCCAGGCGTTACCGATGTCAGCATAGAAGTGACGGCAGAAACACCGCAACAAAAAAGTTTACCTGACCGCACTGGCATTTCTGGAGTGAAAAATATCATTGCTGTTTCCAGCGGTAAAGGTGGCGTTGGTAAAAGTACGGTGGCGGTAAATGTCGCAGTGGCTTTAGCCCAAACTGGGGCGAAAGTCGGCTTGCTAGATGCTGATATTTATGGCCCCAATGACCCTACCATGCTGGGTTTGTCTGATGCTCAAATTACTGTGCGTTCTACTGAAACAGGTGACATCCTGGAACCGGCTTTTAATCACGGCGTCAAATTAGTTTCAATGGGCTTTTTGATTGACCGAGATCAACCAGTAATTTGGCGGGGGCCTATGCTCAATGGTGTAATTCGCCAGTTTCTCTATCAAGTTGAATGGGGAGAACTGGATTATCTGATTGTAGATATGCCACCGGGAACGGGAGATGCTCAGTTAACTTTAACCCAAGCAGTGCCGATGGCAGGGGCAGTAATTGTCACCACGCCGCAAAACGTAGCTCTGTTAGATTCTCGCAAGGGATTGCGGATGTTCCAGCAGATGAATGTTCCGGTATTGGGAATCGTGGAAAATATGAGCTATTTTATCCCCCCTGATCAACCAGATAAGCAATATGACATCTTTGGTTCCGGTGGTGGCTCCAAAACAGCTGCTGAATTGGGAGTGCCACTGTTGGGGTGTGTACCGCTAGAGATTTCCACACGAGTTGGTGGTGACAGCGGTGTGCCAATAGTTGTTGGCGACCCAGATTCAGCTTCAGCAAAAGCATTAACAGCGATCGCTCTTACCATTGCAGGTAAAGTATCAGTTGCTGCTCTAACATAATTATAAATTTTAATTGCTATCTACTTCCTGGGCTATAGCTTGGGAATACTAGGGACTGGGTATTAGGGAGTGGGGAAGTAGGGGAGCAGAGGAGCAAGGGAGAATAACTAATAACCAATGCCCAATGCCCAATGCCCAATGCCCAATGCCCAATTCTCAACAATTAAAGCTAAAGTTTAAACTGGCACAATGTTGTTAAAACGATCGCTCCCCAAAATTCGCTGGAAGTCTTGGGTTAAGCCCTGGCAGCAGGTAGATTGGCTACTTTTTTGTTTGCCGATTGCTGTCAGTATCTTTGGCGGCCTGATGATTCTTAGTACGGAACTGAAGCAGCCAGTAACTGACTGGTGGTGGCACTGGATGGTAGCGGGTATCGGCGTGCTTATAGCCCTGCTTTTATCTCGTACCCGTTACGAACTTTTGATGCAGTGGCACTGGGTAACTTATTCATTAACGAACTTCAGCTTAATCGCCGTGATGATTGCTGGTACTAGTGCCAAAGGGGCGCAGCGGTGGATTAGTATCGCCGGCTTTAACGTGCAACCCTCAGAATTTGCCAAAGTCGGCATGATTGTTACTTTAGCAGCTTTGTTACACAGGCGGACTGCTTCTAGCCTCGAAGGTGTTTTCCGCGTTTTGGCAATCACCGCTGTACCTTGGGGATTAGTATTTTTACAGCCAGATTTAGCAACATCACTGGTATTTGGTGCGATCGTCTTAGGAATGCTTTACTGGGCAAATGCTAACCCAGGCTGGTTAATTCTGATGATTTCTCCGGTGGTTGCCGCCATTTTGTTTAGTATATCTTGGCCTTTAACAGAGCCGATAGTTTTATTCAAAGAACTATCTTTTGGTCCATTAGGACTAATTTGGTCAGTTGCAATGGCTATTGTGGGCTGGCAAACTCTTCCCTGGCGTCGATTTGGTTTAGGTGCTATCGGTGCCTGGACTCTTAATATACTGGGTGGCGAATTAGGAGTCTTCGCCTGGAACCATGTTTTGAAAGAGTATCAAAAAGACCGACTAACTGTATTCATGAATCCCGATCACGATCCACTCGGTGCAGGATATCACTTAATCCAATCTCGTATTGCTATTGGTGCTGGTGAAATTTGGGGATGGGGTCTGTTCAAGGGGCCCATGACGCAACTGAATTTTGTACCGGAACAGCATACAGACTTTATTTTCTCCGCAGTGGGAGAAGAATTTGGTTTTGTTGGTTGTTTGTTAGTGCTATTTGTTTTCTGTCTAATTTGCTTCCGTCTACTGCATGTTGCCCAAACCGCCAAAGATAACTTTGGTTCTTTGTTGGCTATTGGCGTTTTGTCCATGATCGTATTTCAGGTGATTGTAAACGTTGGTATGACTGTTGGTTTAGCACCTGTGGCAGGAATTCCCCTACCTTGGATGAGTTATGGGCGTTCTGCAATGCTGACCAACTTCATTTCCTTGGGAATAGTAGAATCGGTAGCAAATTTTCGGCAAAGACAGAAGTATTATTGATTCGTCATTAGTCATTTGTCCTTTGTCTTTTACTAATGACAAATGACTATTAACAAGTATTAAGCTATTAAAAGGAAACAAGCGAGGCTAAAAAAATGATTCTGCCTGGAGCAACTGTTCGCGTCAAGAATCCCGCAGATACCTATTATCGCTATGAAGGACTCGTGCAACGGGTGAGTGACGGCAAAGTAGCTGTATTATTTGAGGGTGGTAACTGGGATAAATTAGTTACCTTCCGCCTAAGCGAATTGGAACTCGTCGAGACCACTGCCGGACGTAAAAAAGCCAAATAAGATTAGTTAGGAGTGAGAAGTTAGGAGTTAGGAGTTATGATTCCTCAACTCATCAGGGGCTAAACGCCCCGCTACCGCTAACATAACTCCTAACTCAGCACTTAGCACTCAGCACTCCCATGCGCCTCCCCCTACCACAGTTTGCCACTGGCGATCGCCATCCGAACCACATTGCGGAGGTGATTGAAACTACCAGTACCGAATTTTTAGCTCAGTGTTTAGAGCCGGAAGATTTAAGCTTTCCCTCGATGCCACCCTTTGGTAGCTGGGTCTGTTCTGTAGATGAAGAATCTGGCAATAAAATTTATGCTGTAGTGTATTATGCCACAACTATGCCCATAGATTCCGTACACAGGGCGAGAGCGTTAGGGTTGTCCTTGCAAGACTTACGGGAGGAACAACCCCAAATATTTGCTATGCTCCGTACAGAATTCCGGGCTGCGATCGTCGGATTTGAACTATCTTCGCAAAATCAAAGTTATAACCAAAGAGTATATCAGTATCTTCCACCTCGTCCCCCGCAAATTCATCAAGCTGTTTATCGATGTGAACCAGAAGCTATCATTAAATTTACTGAAGAACTAGATTTTTTACGGACACTCCTTTGTATAAATGGTGCGCCAATAGAGTCTTTAACCGCAGCTGCGATTCGAGATGTATACCAGTTACGCAAAGCTGACCGAGAATGGCTAATTAAAGCTGGACGTAGCTTAAGTGTTTTACTTAAAGATGACTACGATCGCTTACGGTTCATTTTGAGTCAAATCCACCCGTAGATAGTTAATTCTTAAATAATTGCCTAGTTAGTGTAAATTAAGATTTTTTATTTTTCGGCAGGTGGCTTTTCTATTTATTCATATTGATCGGGCGATCGCCCCCAAGGTAATCGCTGTTTTACCATAGCCCCTTCAATTCCTATATATGGAACTAATATCACAAGTTCTTGTTCTGGAACCAACTTCCCAAGTTCTTGGCAAAGAACCAATTGTTCCCTTTGCTATTTTGCTGGTGGTCATCTTAGTTATACCCATCATGTTTGAGCGGCTAAGATTACCAGGATTAGTGGGTTTGGTTTTCTCAGGGCTAGTACTTGGACCTTCAGGTTGGAATCTTTTTCAGTCTGACTCACCGATAATTAACCTACTATCAAACATTGGGTTAATTTATTTACTGTTTGTCGCTGGGCTAGAAATTGATCTAGAACAGTTTCGCCGGAAAAAAAGTCGTGCCTTTGGGTTTGCTAGCTTGACTTTCAGTGTACCCCTAGTCATGGGAACCTTAGTAGGGCTGATTTTAGGCTATGGCTGGAATACTTCAATTTTAATTGGCTCTTTATTCGCTTCCTATACCCTTTTGGCATACCCCATAATCAGCCGTTTGGGAGTGATAAACAACGAAGCTGTTACTATCACCATTGGAGCTACGATTTTTACAAACATTGGTGCAGTACTAATATTAGCCATTTGTGTAGCTGTCTCTCATACTGAAGCATTCAGCTTTGCGAAACTACTCACCTTGTCAGGTTGGTTAACTATTTACTCTGTGGCTGTTGTTACAGGATTTGATTGGGCAGGTAAAGAATTTTTCAAGCGGTCTGGAGACGATGAAGGAAACAAATTTTTGTTTGTGTTGCTTTCTGTGTTTCTGGCAGCTATGGGCGCTCAATTGATTGGGGTAGAAAAAATTGTTGGTGCTTTTTTAGCGGGTTTGGCAGTAAATGAAGCTGTGGGTGAAGGCCCAGTCAAAGAAAAGGTGGTATTTATTGGCAGTGTGCTGTTCATTCCCATTTTCTTTGTAGACCTTGGCTTACTGATAGATTTACCCGCCTTTGTGAACAATCTGAACACGCTCAAGTTAACGCTGTCGATCGTAGTTGGTTTGATTGTCAGTAAATTGATTGCAGCTTTGTTGACAAAACTGGTTTACCACTATAAATGGCAAGAAATGCTAACGATGTGGTCGCTGTCACTTCCCCAAGTTGGTACAACGTTAGCAGCAACGTTAGTGGGATATCGGTCTGGGTTGCTACCACTAGAAGTATTACACAGTGTGATTGTCTTAATGCTCGTCACATCAACCTTGGGGCCGTTGATAACCAGTCGAATAGCTGTTGGTTTGAATTCCCCACCAGATGAAGATCCAGCACCACCCCTAGCTGAGGAGAATGCATCAGAAACAGACAGTGCTTTTACTATAGTCGTGCCTATATATAATCCTCAGACCCAGCAGTATTTGATTGAAATGGCGGCGTTATTAGCGCGTCAGTCTCAGGGCAAAATTATACCCTTGGCGATCGTTACTGCTGCTGCTCAGATGGATGCGCCCCACTTAGAAGCGTCTTTACAACGGAGTGAGTGGTTGTTGAATAAAGCCACGACACAAAGTCGAGCCTTGGGCGTAGCCGCAGAACCAATGCTGCGAATCGATGATGCCTTTGCTCAAGGAATTAGCAGAGCGGCTCGCGAACAAAAGGCTAATTTAATTGTTATGGGTTGGGGTAAACGGACTGGGTTACGAGCGCGTTTATTTGGGAATGTGATTGATGGTGTGCTTTGGACATCCCATTGTCCAGTAGCAGTGACACGTCTAGTAGAATCACCGAAAAAAATTCAGCGGATCTTAGTACCAATAGAAAATTTAACAGCACCGACATTACAACCTGTACAATTTGCCCAGATGCTCGCAGAGGCAAATCAGAGCCACATTACTGTGTTGAATGTGTGCGATCGCCGCACTAGTTCTAGTAAAATTGCTTGGAGGCGATCGCATCTCTCCCTATTGGTATCTAAATTGGCTTTGGCCAATGCCCCAGAAATTCAAATCATCGCTCACGAAAATGTTGCCCAAGCAATTTTGCAGGCAGCAAGATTATATGATTTAGTAGTTTTACCTTTTATACGTAATCGTACCAGTCCTGGAGGGTTAGCCATTAGCGATGTCACAACCCAGTTAGCCAGACAACTCACCTGCTCAATTATCATGCTTGGAGAACCGCAACGCACTCAAACCACAAATTTAATTATGTCTACCACGGTTAGCAGCATTACATCTGCTGTATGATGTAAGGCAGAATACAGTTGAAGTAAGTAGACTTGGGCTGCGTTAGCGTAGTCCGCTGGAGGCATCAAATTTCCAAAAATCTTGGCAATAAATGAATCGGCTGTAGGAATGTACATCTGTATTATTGGCATGTATTTCTAGCACGAGTGTCACCCTGATCTCGACTAATTTGTTGTATCCTAATAAAACCTTAATAACCGTAAAAATACTTTATATTTTTGAAGATTTAATAAAGTTCGGCTAAACAACAAACAATTTTTAAACAATTTTTGTTATTTTGCTAATTAAATTCTTACAAAAACAGGTAAAAATGTAACAAAACTACAACTGTGAAAAAATAGGTAAGTTCAACAACACTTTTTGATTGAGCCTTGTTCTTTTTTTTTGTTTTGTATTTTTGTACCCAAGGTGGGTAATCTAAAAGTAAGTGCAATAGCTACTGAAAATATTTGTAAGTAACTGGGAAACTATGAGAATTTTGGTGACGGGCGGTGCTGGGTTTATTGGTTCCCATCTCATCGACCGACTAATGAATGCTGGGCATGAATTAATATGCTTGGATAATTTTTACACTGGTCATAAACGGAACATTCTGAAATGGTTAGGCCATCCGTACTTTGAATTGATCCGCCACGATATTACCGAACCAATTCGGTTAGAAGTGGATCAAATTTATCATTTAGCTTGTCCTGCTTCACCAGTACATTACCAGTACAACCCAGTTAAAACCGTTAAAACTAACGTGATGGGAACACTGAATATGTTGGGGCTAGCTAAACGTGTGAAAGCGAGGTTTTTCTTAGCTTCCACTAGCGAAGTATACGGAGATCCAGAAGTTCATCCTCAAACTGAAGAGTATAGAGGTAGCGTCAATCCCATTGGGATACGTTCATGCTATGACGAAGGTAAAAGAATTGCTGAAACTCTAGCATTTGATTACTACAGGCAAAATAAAGTTGATATTCGAGTTGTTCGGATATTCAACACCTATGGGCCGAGAATGTTAGAAAACGATGGTCGGGTGGTGAGCAACTTTATAGTTCAAGCCTTGCGGGGTAATCCTTTAACTGTGTACGGTGATGGTTCACAAACTCGTAGTTTCTGCTACGTTTCTGATTTGGTAGAAGGATTCATCCGCTTAATGAATAGCGACTACATTGGGCCAGTCAACCTGGGCAATCCTGGTGAATACACGATTTTACAATTGGCACAAACTGTGCAAAATATGATCAATCCAGACGCGCAGATTAAGTTCGAGGCACTACCTTCGGACGATCCCCGACGTCGCCAGCCTGATATCACAAAGGCAAAAACTTGGTTAAATTGGGAACCTACCATTCCTCTGCAAGAGGGTTTAAAACTGACAATAGAAGATTTTCGCGATCGTATTCAAAGCGATGTCAATAATTCAACTACCTGAGTGGCGTCTAGCGTTACTCTAGATTTTCATGCAGGCTAACCTGATTGGTAGCTAGTCTATATTAGTTGCTGAGTTTTCTTAAGTGTGTAAGTGTAAAGTTGAGAACTTCTTTTTGAAAATTAAGCCCAAATAAGTGAGGAGTTAAATAAATGCGTGTTTGCGTTATTGGTACTGGTTATGTCGGTTTAGTTACAGGTGCTTGCTTGGCTCATATTGGGCATGATGTAATTTGCGTAGACAACAACGAAGAAAAAGTTAAGTTAATGAAGTCTGGGCAGTCTCCAATTTTTGAGCCGGGACTGTCAGAAATTATGCAGTCTGCCATTCAAACAGAAAAGATTCATTTTACTAGCGATCTTGCGGCTGGAGTTTCCCACGGGGAAATTCTGTTTATTGCTGTGGGAACGCCACCTTTACCTACAGGTGAAAGTGATACTCGTTACGTCGAAGCTGTAGCCCGTGGGATTGGGGAAAATCTCAACGGTGGTTATAAAGTCATAGTGAATAAATCTACAGTACCCATTGGTTCAGGTGACTGGGTGCGGATGCTTATTCTGGATGGTGTTGCAGAGCGGCAGAAAACACTGATACCCGCAGGTGGAGTACCGAGTGATGAGAAATTATCTGAGTTTGCAGCCGAGTTTGATGTAGTCAGCAATCCAGAGTTTTTGCGTGAAGGTTCGGCAGTTCACGACACCTTCAATCCCGATCGCATTGTACTCGGAGGCAATAGTCAAAGAGCAGTAGCCTTAATGCAACAATTGTATGCCCCAATTGTGGAACGCAAGTACGCTCTTGATCAATCTTTACCCCCTGTGCCAATTCTGGCAACAGACCTGAGTTCGGCGGAGATGATTAAATACGCCGCTAATGCCTTCTTAGCTACTAAGATTAGTTTTATTAACGAAGTTGCTAATATTTGCGATCGCGTCGGTGCTGATGTCACCCAAGTAGCCAAAGGTATCGGTCTAGATTCCCGCATTGGTAACAAGTTTTTACAAGCTGGTATTGGTTGGGGTGGTTCTTGTTTTCCCAAAGATGTCTCCGCTCTGATTCACACTGCTGATGATTATGGTTATGAAGCCCAGCTACTGAAATCTGCTGTCAGTGTCAACGAACGTCAGCGGTTGATTGCTTTAGAGAAACTCCAACAAGTTCTAAAAATTCTCAAAGGCAAAACAGTCGGACTACTCGGACTGACCTTCAAGCCCGATACCGACGATTTGCGAGACGCTCCAGCACTCATCCTAATTGAGCAGCTAAACCGACTGGGAGCCAAAGTCAAAGCCTACGACCCGATTATTTCCCAAACAGGTATGCGTCATGGTCTTTCTGGGGTGTTAGTAGAAACCGATGCCGAAAGACTAGCTGATGGCTGTGATGCTTTAGTACTCGTCACCGAATGGCAGCAGTTCAGCACTCTCGACTATGTGAAGATGGCAAAATTGATGGCCCACCCCGTTATTATCGATGGTCGTAACTTCCTCGACCCCGAAGCAATGATACGCGCAGGATTCCAATATGTAGGCGTGGGAAGATAGAAAGTTAGGAGTTAGGAGTGATAAATAAAAATTAATTACAATCTATAATTAACAACTCCTAACTCCTTTCAAAACCTAAAGATTTAAACTACCGCCTAGAATCATCTAGGCGGTATTTAATTTGTTTAAAGCTTCATTTTACTTGAATTTGTTTGCGTGTAATCTTGCATCAGGCGCTATGTGGAATACGTTCAATTTCAGCATATCCACTGAAAATAATTTTTTGCCCTTCAGTTTCTAATCGGTTGAGCCGCATTTTCACTCCATCGAGGTCAAAACGATCCAAATCGACCATATTATCTAAAATTTCTACCAGCGCTACGCTCAAGGTTTGCGAGATTTCCCGTTGTGCTTCTGGCACTTGGTCAAGTTGAATTTTCGGATCTTTGAAAGAAACTCGCCGCCGTCTTTCAATACCTACAGTTAAAATCATGCTTAGGGGTACGAGTCCGCCATTATTTAAATCAGCTTTTGCTACAAGCTGTAAGCGATTTTCTGGCAATAGCTGTACCTGAACATCTGTAAAGGAGACTGGTTCACCCCCAGATAATTCTGTCAGTGATGGTACGGTGAGGTTAAGCAGGCGCTTTTTCACCAGTTCCGCATTAAAGGCTTGGTTTATGCCTGCTTCTGATAAAATTACTTGAGCGATCGCTTGAGTGGGTTGCTTAAGGCTGAGTTTGCCACTTAAAACCGAGCCGAAGTCAATGGCAACCGCATCGGTTTCAAACGACATCTCCTCTACCGCGAAATCTCTCCGAATTACCAAGCCACGACCGCTCATTTTGAAGCTATCAATGCTGCCTTGCAAGAGCTTGCTGGAGGGGTAGCAGCGCACAAAGACTTCTACTGACTCGCTTTGGGTAAACAGGTGGCGAATCGTTTGGCTGGCGACTGTGTTGAGCATCCGCTCTCCCCAATCTGTGCCTTTAGGATCTTGTAAACCAGTAAGTCCGCCGAACATGTGGTTTTGGGTCTCTAGAAGTTCTTTGTACTTTTGTAACAAATCGTGAAGAATACAGCAAGCGATCCCGTGATTAATTGTGCTGATGGGTAGGAGTTGGATAGCTGATGGTTATAAGTCCACTGTGTCAAATGTTACTTTTGTTCTAGTGAGTGGGAATAATTGAACTAAGTTATTGCTAAGACTCTCACCAGTAGTAAGTATGATACAGCTAAATATTCTAGAACTTGCCAAGCAGGGTGATACAAATGCGATTAACACTCTGGTAAGTCAGTGGTTAAATTCACCTAGAATTACGTCAAAAACTAGTTTCAAACAAAATTGTCTACAGATAATGCTGGAATCAATTGAAGTTCCAGCACAACAGTTAGTAGTCCCAGTTATTTGTGATGGATTAATTAATTTAGGTATCCAATCTTTTAATAATGTCAAAATATACGGTAGAGTAACAGGTGAAGATTTTCCCGATTGGCAACAAGAAATTGAGTTAGAAGCACTAGTAAATTCAACTATATTAACGCCTCAAACAAATATTGAAGTGGAATCTTCAATTGCCATTACTAAAACAAAAACAGATAATAAATTAACTGTAAAAAAACCATCTTTTTTGGGATCATTGTTTGGAACAGTAGCAGGAACAGTCGGAGTCGTTGGAGGTGCTGCCGTTCAAGCAGGGCAAGCTGTTGCAGGAGCGGCTGTAAGCATGAGTGGGACTATTGGAGGTGCTGCTTTTCAGGCAACACAAATAGCAGGGCAGGCATTAGCAATTGTTGGTAATAATCCCCAATTGCAAGTAGCAATAAAATCTCTAAATCAAGATTGGTTAAATCCTTTAATTCAACAGGTTGATTTAGTTAAAGCCGAGGCTGCTGTCAGAAAGTTACAGCAAGAACACCCAAATAAACAACCAGCACAAATTGCCCATCATCTTATGCTGGAAAAAGCTGTTTTAGCAGGAGGAACAGGGCTTGCTAGTAGCCTTACACCAGGACAAGCAGCCGCAATGTTTGTAGTGGATTGGGCCGCTACATCTGCATTATCGGTGGAGTTAGTCTATCAAATTGCTGCTGCCTATGGAATGGATTTAAATGATTCTGAGCGCAGAGGAGAAGCGGTAGCAATTTTTGGTTTAGGGGTAGGTGGAAAAACAGCAATCAAAGCAGGTTTGGGTTTACTACGAATTGTACCAGTAGCGGGAGCCGTCATTGGTGCTAGTTCAAATGCAGTCATGATCTACGCATTAGGTTATGCAGCTTGTCAGTTTTATGAAGCAAAGCAGAATCCATTAACTTTAGAAGCAACATTAGTCGATGCTCAACTAGAGAGCGGAAAATTTATCGAAGCCGCTATTTCTCAAGAAAAGATTATGGATCAGATTTTGGTTCACATTGTCTTAGCAGGTAATCCAGATAAATCTTGGGAAGATATTTTGCCAGAATTACAAGTTGCCAACCTTAGTCCTGAGTCAATCGATGCGATCGCAGCTAATATCAAATCTCCACCATCTTTAGAAACCTTACTTGAACAAATTAATAGTGACTTTGCTGTACCTTTATTAGCACAATGCCAAAAAATTGCTCATCTAGACGGGGTCATTACGCCAGAAGAAGCTAAAGTGTTAGAAACGATTAACAAAAAGTTAAACTGTGATTTAGCTGCAATCAAATAACCTGAATATTGGTGTTAAGATTTTTTAGCAAAGGCGATCGCTCTGATTTAACTTGCCTTTTAAACAAGTGCGATCGCTTTTAAAATATTTGATACGCTTCTGGTGTAGTAAATGAATCAGGATTGTGGCAAAATTTGATGAGGTCATGTTTAGGAGGATAGAAACGCGGATACCGCGCTCTTAAGTTACTTACCTCATCAACAACTTCCGCCGCAAATTATCCAACGCTGCATTCGCACTGACATGACGAATTAAAGCTCGACCTCGCGCTGTACCAAACTGATACTCAAAACTTGCCACTTCATCCTTTGGCCCAGCTAAACCAACGTAAACTAAACCCACCGGCTTAGTATCTGTCCCTCCAGTTGGGCCAGCAATACCAGTAATACTCAATCCCCAAGTTGTTGCAAGGCGGGTTTTGACTCCAACAGCCATTTGCTCTGCAACGGTAGCACTTACCGCCCCAAATTTATCTAAATCTTCTGGGTTAACCCCCAGCAGCTTAACCTTCACCGAATTGTCATAAGAAATTACTCCACCCCAAAAATAATCAGAACTCCCAGAAATCTCGGTCAACATTTGCCCTAAACCGCCACCAGTGCAAGATTCTGCAACTGAAAGCGTTTCTTTTGATCCCCGCAACAACTGACCAACTACGGAAGCAAGAGTATCATTATTAACGCCATAAAAATCTAGTCCGGCAATTTCTTTAAGTTGTTTTTCAATGGGCGTAATTAGGGCTTCTGCGGCTGCTTCTGAATTTGCTTTTGCAGAAACTCGCAATCTTACTTCCCCCTTACCTGCATAAGGGGCAACTGTGGGATTTGGCAACTTTAAATAGGAAGCAACCTTTTCCGCTAAAGCAGATTCACCAATACCCCAAAACTTTAAACTCCGGCTGTAAATAATTTCTTTACCCCAACCTTGACTTTTGAGAAATGGCACAGCTGTTTCTTCCCACATCGCGTGCATTTCACTGGGAACACCGGGAAAGGTAAAAATCGTGATTTCAGGACGAGGTTGCCAAATGATACCGGGTGCTGTTCCAGTGGGGTTGGGTAAAATTTCTGCACCTTGGGGAATCAAAGCCTGCTTGCGGTTACTTGGTGACATAACCCGACCACGTTGCACGAATTTCTGGGTTATGTCTTCGATGATGTTAGAGCGTTCTACCAAGGGGACCTTAAAAAAATCGGCGATCGTTTCGCAGGTAAGATCATCTGGTGTAGGGCCAAGTCCACCAGTGAAAATGAGAATTTGCGCTCTGGAAATAGCAATTTCTATAACTTGCTTCAACCGTTCTGGATTATCCCCAACCACTGTTTGATAGTAATGGGGAATACCTAGTTGCGCTAATTGTTGCGCCAAAAATTGAGCATTGCCGTTGAGGATATCTCCTAGCAGCAGTTCAGTACCAACACAAATAATTTCTGCACTCATTGGATTGGGAGTAGGGAATAGGAGTAGGGAATGGGCAATGGGGAGTGGGGAATGGGGAAGAATAACTATTGACCAATGCCCCATACCCAATACCCCATGCCCAATTATGCTAGTGCTGGTACAGGAATTTCCAGGTGAGGATATAAGGGGAAGCGATCGCACAATGCCGCTACCCGTTGCCGACAATCTTGGGTTACTATGTCCGAATCTGGAGAAAGTAAGCGATCGCTAATAATATTTGCAATTTCGGTAAATTCTGCTACTCCTAAACCTCGCGTAGTCATTGCAGGCGAACCTAACCTCAGACCGCTGGTAACAAATGGCGACTGCGGATCAAAGGGAATAGTATTCTTGTTAGCAGTAATATTCACAGTACTGACTAACTGATCTGCCTGCTTACCAGTTAGACTTACAGAGCGTAAATCTACCAAGATTAAATGATTGTCAGTGCCGTTAGATACTAACTTTAAACCACGATTTTGCAGTTGTTCGGCCAAAGCACGAGCATTTTCAATCACTTGGGCAGAATAAGTTTTAAATTCAGGCTTGAGGGCTTCTCCAAAAGCTACTGCCTTGGCAGCAATAACGTGTTCTAATGGCCCGCCTTGGCTGCCAGGAAAAACAGATTTATCTAGCTTTTTACCTAGTTCTGCGTCGCCAGTCAAGATTAAACCACCTCTAGGGCCGCGTAAAGTCTTATGGGTAGTTGTTGTTACTACGTGACAGTGAGGAATGGGATCAGGATGAAGACCACTGGCAACTAAACCAGCAATGTGAGCAATATCGGCAAGTAAG
This sequence comes from Nostoc sp. NMS9, assembly GCF_017114995.1. Lineage (GTDB taxonomy): Bacteria > Cyanobacteriota > Cyanobacteriia > Cyanobacteriales > Nostocaceae > Nostoc. The sequence continues at coordinate 16,121 of NZ_JABXKL010000047.1, forward strand.
TAAGCGCCGATTTCATCAGCAATATTACGGAACTTTTCAAAGTCAATTATACGAGGATAAGCCGAATAACCACAAATCAAGAGCTTAGGACGCTCCCTCAGCGCCAGCTCACGAATTTGATCGTAGTCAAGTTGTTCTGTTTGTTGACTGACACCGTAGTGACTAACTTGGAACCACTTACCTGAAAAATTTACAGGGGAACCGTGGGTAAGATGTCCTCCATGAGACAAATCCATCCCCATAATTTTGTCCCCTGGTTCTAGGAGTGACAGGAACACAGCAAAATTGGCTTGTGCGCCAGAATGGGGTTGGACATTGGCATGAGCAGCCCCAAATATCTGTTTAGCACGGTTGATCGCTAGTTGCTCAATTTTGTCGATAAACTCACAACCGCCATAGTAGCGTTTACCAGGTAAACCCTCAGCATATTTATTTGTCAGTACCGAACCTTGAGCCGCCAGTACAGCAGCAGAGGTAAAGTTTTCACTAGCAATCAACTCCAAATGGTCTTGCTGACGCTGTAGTTCGTCGTTGATTAACCCTGCAATCGCCGGATCGCTGGAAGAAAGAAAGTCTGAATTAGTCCTAGTCACTTGAATTATCCTTATGGAAATTTGTACAACGGCTGATTTTGGTTGGACGCATCACCTAGATATACAGTCAAGAGCAATGGTTTTTGACTGCTGTACAGAGGCGATTAATCGTCTCCGTACTCTGGAGGTTTATTTGTGCCAACTTATTTATTATTAGACCCAAGCTCGATTAATGCATTAATTATCATAACGTTGCTTTTTGAAATCCTCACCTTGCTGCGTGTTGTGAGGTCGTTAGACAGTATTCTTTATGAACCTATGTTAAATAATGCTTACTGCGATCGCTGCTCTGTAGAGTGAACAACAAGAACCCCGACTTATTAAAGAAGTCGGGGTTCTGCGGGTTGCAATTCTCACAAATCAAAAAATCAAATAGGATTCATATAGCGATTTTGATAGTAAGCCAAAATCTGGTTAACTCGTTGCCGATTTTCTAAGCTAGAGTTTGCTGTCCACGAGACGCTTAAGCCAGCAATTTGACTTTGATTATAATCAAACTGTTGAGATGATTGAGGAATTAAATCCACTTCCACCGCTTCGACTTGACATAAATGAGCTGCTATTTCTCTATAAACAGCTAAAGGCAAACCAGCGAATTCAACTTTTTCCTTAGTCTCCATCTTTATGAAGCTCCCACATTAAAGGTATTTTGGGGGGGCGTTGTCACTGAAATAGCATTGCCGCTAGCAGATGCAGCTGACGACGTTGATTTGACAGCCCCTTCCCCTACCATTTTGGCAACTTCAATACCATATTGTTCCAAAATCACGATGGGGTTGTAGCCCTGATTCATTTCAATACGTTTAATCAGTACGCCATTTGCTAATCGCTGTCCCGCCTGTACATACCGACTTGTCGGCTCATCGGGTACTTTGATAATTGCCTGTGGTTCTTTACTAATTAGAACTACACCAGTCACAACTACTGCCCTTGCTAACTCAGGCTGTGCTGGCGGTGGCAATACAGAGACTAAAGTGGGGTTGGGGACAACTTGAGGCAAAACTTTAGGCAACACTGAAGTCAAGGTAGGATTGACTTTTTTTGGGAGAGAAGAAACGTTATTTTTCTTTTTTGGATTTAAAGCGATGCTGCGTGTTGGAAGTTTTCGTACTGCTATTGATGCAGTAGGTAGCTTAGGCAACACGGGAACTGGTCTTCCAGATGCTTTAGCCATTCCGGGAAGAGTCTGCCCGAAAATTTGTGCAAAAGGATCGCTTCGGTCTTTTGATACCACAAGTTCTCGTGCCCGCTCTGTAGCATTAGTGGATTGAATCAAGTTAACAGATGCAAGATTAACTTGTGAGACCTGTTTAGGCGCTATCACTGGATTCTTAAAGGATTGAGCCGCTGGTGGCGACTTTTTTGCTATTTTGGGAATTGGCACAGGATTGATGGCTTGTTGTGTATCTTCAGAAGCACATCCGGCGATCGCCAAAGTTAGAATAGCTGCAATTGTAATTTTTGAAGTTATGCCCATGAGCCTTTCTCAAAAGCCATTGGAAAATTGAAAAGTGGAAATCAACATGCCTAAAATTTGGATCAAAGGCAAAGTATGTTCCCTTTATAACCTAATTTTTTAAATTTCAAGGGTGATTTTTAGCACTGCCCACGCAGTATAACTGCGGTTTTGTATTTGTTTGCAGTCAATCTTCTGCCACACCCATAAGCTCTTTCATCAAATCCAGTCCTTTCTTGACTCTACGGGAAACCGTTACTACACTGATGCCCAGATGTTCTGCAACTTGTTTTTGGGTCAAATCTTGCAAAAACACACATTCCAACACATCGCGGGTGCGTTTTTCTAGCTGAACCAACGCTTGTTGTAAGCGAAGTTGGTCTTCTTGTGCCAGTTGAAAGCTGCGATAGTGAGGATCTGGAACCAATTCTCCCAAGCAGGTAGAACCTTCTTCTCCATCTTGGATTGGCACATCAAGACTCAAAGGAGCGCGATTGACCCATGCTAATTTAATTTCTTGCCATTCATTTGGAGAAATTTCCAGTGCTGCTGCTAATTCCGAGTCGGTTGGTTGACGATTGTGTTTTTCACGCCAAGAACGTGATACTCCTATTGCTTGCTGTTGGAGCGCTAACCATCTCCGAGGAATTCGCACGGTGACACCTTTATCTCGGAGATAGTGTTGAATTTCACCCCGAATATAGGGAAGAGCATAGGAGCTGAAGGCATGTCCCTTGGAAATTTCAAATCTTTCAATAGCTCTGATTAAACCCAAACATCCAACTTGGAGCAAATCATCGTAGGTTTCATGACATTGATTTGTCCAATAGTGAGCTTCTTTTCTCACAAGTCCAAAATTGAGTTTTACCAGTTGATTGCGGATATTTTCTGACGGAGATTGCTGATATTCTCGCAACAACTGCCAAATTTCGTGCTTTAGTTCAGTGGTGACTGTGGTAGGCATAGCACCGGGTTTATTGAGCAAATAAAGAATCAATTATTCGCTTTTAAATTCAGCTGCGATCGCACGATATTAAAGGAAATATTGCACTATATTTCCTAAGCATTTGCTATGGTAGATAATAAAGATTTTCTATCAAAACTCCATAGGTTACTTGACAATCGAGCAAAATTTAAATGGGCGAAATCGCTATTTAGTTGGTTATTTATCTTTGGTATGGTCTGTAGCTTTTTTAGAACCACATAGGAATAAAATATAAAATTAATCACTAAATATCAAACCGAGATTGTACTTAACTTGAACTAATTAATGATGAAGTTAATTTAGAGAAACAAAACAACAGTAGTTGAGCTTTTGTTTGATAAGCAAAAGTTAGATTTTCAGTGAAATTACGTACTCTTTCCACGAAAATTTATCCAATAATTAAAAATTACTAATAATTTAAAAAAAATCTTATGTATATTTACGCAATGCCAATAAAAAAAGGGCATCTCACCCTTTTTTGTACTTAAGTCTATAGTGTTTTAATGAAAGGGAAAAGGTTAAAGGGGTGAATCAAGTGACCCATAAGGGACTTCCAACTAAAAAAATATCCCATCGCATTTAGGCAGGGGGGCAGGGGGCAGGGGGCAGGGGGCAGGGGGCAGGGGGCAGGGGGCAGGGGCGAGGAACAGTCGTGTTAAGTCTAGAAATTGGGATAATTTATTTTTTGGAGTTCCCTAAGACTGAGGGATAAAAATTTTTCCAATTGCCAGGGCTATTTTGCTCAGATTTAACTTTTCCCGATTTTTGTAAAAAATCTATCTACCCTCTTTAAAAAAGAGGGTAGGTAGATTAACTTTTGCGATCAAGTCTGATACTTACAGAATTGTCGTTCTGAGTGCCAGTCAGTTGCTTTACTTGCGAGGATTTAGCCACGTGTCGGTTCAACCCGTCCATAAAATAGACCGCGAATCTTGACTTCTTTAGGTTCGCCAGCACCTAAATCTGTATCAGATGGCTGTTCGCTCTCGAAAGTACCAGCAATTTCACCACTAGAGCCATCTATTTTAGCGATTTGCAGAGAAATCTTGCCATTAAGATTTTCAGCACGCTTGACGTTAGTGCGGGTAAGTTCTTCATCATCTGCTTGGGCGGGGAGAGCCACGGCATTATCGTAGCCACTGACGACACCACGGCCTTTGGGATCTAGGAAGGCAGCACCACGATAGGAAGGAACTTTGAAAGTGCCTTCAAAGTCCGTGGAGGTGTTAATACTGGTCAAACTAGGTTGGCTTTGAGCAACCAAGTTCTTGATGGTGAACAAGAAAGGTACTCGCTCACCACCAGGAAGTTGCACAGTGATGGCTTGGAAGTCAAGACCATCAGTTTCCACAAAGGTCAGGCTATTATCTGAGTTGATTTTTAGGTTGCCTTGCACCTGGTCAATGGTGGAAGTGTATCTGGTCAACAATTTGCCAGCAACAAATTCTGCTTCTTGGCGTTTATTAGCAGGTTCTTCTTTGATGAAGAAGCTAGTTGGTTCTAAGCAAAGTTCTTTGATGGTGTATGACTGGCTAGAATCAATGGGAATGGAGCCACGGCGTGTTTCTGCTAGTTGGGGGCATTTGTTAGCCAAGCCAGTCCCGCGAATTTGATCGTAAGTGAGTACATCTCTACTACTACTACTAGCAGGAGCATCACTACAAGCAGTTATTAGCCCCAGGCACAAAGCCAAGAATGCAACAATTAAAGCGCGATACCTCATGGTCAACCTCAATCTCAAAAATTAATATCTAAGTTGTAAAACTGCATCGAAGCTTTGATCTCTGATGAGAAGCCGCTACTCTGCGAAAAGCTACCTTTGATCGGACACGGCTTTGCTCTGATTGAGAGAGTTGAAGCAAGTGTTCGGGTGTCTAGGTTGTCAGCCGTTGCTCAAACTTTTCTGTTGCTAAACGTAGTTAAACGTGTCGCTCTCTTGAGCTTGGGGTGTAAACACCAGACTAAGTAGCACACTGCATCCATTTTGGATGTGTGTCACTAGGGGAGCAAAAAACCAGCAGTTTTACTGTTGGTGGCATTTGTTAAAGTTGGGCAAGTGGATGAGTAAGCCTCACACAGAGCAGCATAAATGCTTGCCTCGAAGAGTGCGAACAGGGGTGTCTGCTTCGCACTTGCTTTTGCTGATGGCAAAAGCGGCGTCGCCCAAGTCTTTTTGTATCATGTATGTGACGCCACTACATACAGCCCATTGTTGGATGGGTAAATCAGCCAGATCATACGATTTTTTTTAACTCAAAATCAAAGTTCTCAAAATCCAAGAAAGTCTCCTCCCGATCGCATCTAGCTTCTGTAGAGCCTATGCTAAAGGTTACTACGCTCTTTTTGGAGCGATCGCAATTGCTTTTGATAAAGATACAAATCTAGTTATATTCACCCCTAACTAGGGCAAGTGAGGAAATACGGTAACAGGGAGACAACTGACAAACTAGGGAAAATTAAAAATCTCCGGTAAATTTGAGTTGACCTCATTTATACGCAAAGGGTGGCATGAACGATCACAAAAATATTGAATCAGAGAAGTTGTCTGGTAAACTGCAAGCGATCGCGACTGTGGTGTATGATGCTGCTACAGCTTGTGAAGGCGATACTGTAGCTCTTTTGGCTTTGCTGCGGCAATTAGAGCAGTTACACCGAGAGATCCGGGATGGGGTTTTTCAAGAGAGTTTACCTGTTAACCGTCGCCAACTTTACTCACTGCTGAAAGATATTGAGTCTGAGGGAGGCTGGCCCTATATTGAGCGCATGAGGCTACAAGCCTTTTTAGCAAATTTGCCACAAGAGGCTCCCGAAGAAAATAGCCATGAAGTTTTGGAGAGCGATCGCTCTTTTGGCTGATTAGCTCGAAATTTATTTCTAGCTGTGAATTAATAACTCTGATCGCCTCATCAACCGCTAAACCAAGAGCGGTTGCTCATTGAGGCTTCAACCTAATTCGTAATTCGTAATTAAAAAGGGTTTGTACGGGTTATCCCATCACAAAGAAGGCGATCGCGCTCTTCAAGATTGTGATTGTGCTTAAGGTAATCACCTACCCAATCGCAACCACGAACAAGCAGATCGTCAAGATGTAAATTCCACAGAATTATCGTGTTGTCAGTACTTGCTGATGCTAGTGTTTGACCATCCGGGCTAAAACTGACACTTAATACCCCAGCGCGATGCCCATTAAGACTTTTAATTAACTTGCCTTCAGGACTCCAGAGTTTCACTGTACTGTCCCAACTGGCGGCGGCGAGTAATTCACCATTGGGGCTAAAAGTCACCGCATTGACGCTATCACTGTACCCTTTTAATAAGGTTTTTAACAATGTACCATCGCGTCGCCACAGTTTTACGGTGTTATCCCAGCTGGCAGAAGCCAGTAACTCGTCAGTGGGACTAAAACTGACACCTGTCACCCAGCTGTCATGGGGCGAGAAAGTTTTTAACAATGTACCATCCCGTTGCCAAAGTTTAACAGTTTGGTCATCACTGGCAGAGGCTAAAACCTGACTATCATGGCTGAAGTTGACGCTATTTACCGAATCCTGATGCCCCACTAAGGTTTTGAGCAACTTGCCCTCACGGTTCCAAAGTTTCACTGTTTTATCTTTGCTAGCTGATGCCAAAAACTGACCATTAGGACTGAAATTCACGCTCATCACACTATTGCTATGCCCGTGGAGAGTCATAATTAAAGTACCATCCAACCGCCAAAGTTTTACTGTTTTGTCAAAACTTCCTGAAGCCAGCATTTCACCTTTGGGGTCAAAACTGACACTGGTAACTTCATTTGTATGCCCCACTAAAGTTTTGTAAAGTCGGGTTTTGACCTCGCCACTACTGGTGTATCGTTGCCAAAGTTTTACAGTGCGATCGCGACTACCAGAAGCTAGCATCCGGCCGTCGGGACTCCAAGCAACGCTCAAAACTCGGTTCCGATGCCCTTGAAGAATAGACGGTGTTGGCGCATCTAAACTCCATAGTTTCACGCTTTTGTCGTAACTTCCTGAGGCTAGCAATTTGTTATTTGGACTGAAAGCTAAACTGACAACATAATTGCTGTGTCCTTTGAAGGTTTTGAGTAAAGTACCAGTAATACTCCAGAGGTTTATGGTTTTGTCTTCACCTGCGGAAGCTAACTTTTTACTATCGGAACTAAAGCTCAAACTCCACACTGTTTTGCTATGCTGCCGTAAAGTTTTGTAAGGACGAAAGTCAAAACCGTCTTTGGTACTGTTACTCTCCCTCTGCCAAAGTTTCACTGTTTTATCTTGACCTGCTGATGCCAACAATTTACCGTCTGGGCTGAAAACAGCTACAGTCACACCTTTTTGATGTCCCAGCAAAGTTGTAACAAGGCTACCGTCCCGTCGCCAGATTTTCACTGTCTTGTCGTCGCTGGACGAGGCAATGAATTGACCATCAGGACTGAAGTTTACCCAGTTAACTGACCCTTGATGTCCTCTCAGTATTTTTACTAAGCTACCGTCTTTGCGCCAGAGTTTTACGGTTGTATCCTTACTGCCAGTAGCTAACAATTCGCCATCAGGACTGAAATTAACGCTATAAACCCAATCACCGTAACCTTTCAAGGTTTTATATGGCTTGGGGTCAAATTCACCTGTAACCGAGTTTTTGTGCCAGATTTGCACTGTTTTATCAAGGCTGGCCGACGCTAGGGTTTGACCATCCGGGCTGAAACTTACACAATTAACAGCATCAGTGTGACCTTTAAGGGTTTGGAGTAAGGTTCCATCAGGACGCCAAAGTTTCACCGTCTGATCTAGGCTACCTGATGCTAGCAACTGACCATCCGGGCTGAAAGTTACTCCCCAGACAACATCGGTGTGCCCTTCCAGGCGGTTAACCTCAGTTACCCCATAAACTGCTTGTTGCAAGGCTGTCACTACCCGCATTCGGGTATCTGGCTGCACGATCTCTGCCTGTTTAAGTCCTCTCCAAGCCCGCAAACCTTCTAATAGGGCATCAAATTCTTTATTAGAGGCAAACAAAGCTTGACTAGCAGCAGCGATTCCACTAATTTTCAAGTTGGTTTCACTGCGTTCAGCTCGTAGAGTTTGGCGGACTGCTGCTCTTTTTTGTAAATCGGCTTGCCACCATAATGCTGCTATTGTTCCCCCCATAATTGCTAGGATTGCACCTGCTATCCGTGCTTCCCGCAGTCGTCGTTGCAATACCAAATTTAGTTGCTTTTGACTAAGTTGTTGGGCTGCTTCGGCTCTAGTTTTTTCAAGTTTAATTTTTTCTAATTCGGCGAGCATACCATAGTTGTTCTTTTGGCGAATTGGTTCAACTAAATAATCGTGAACCAACTGGTAGCGATCGCCTAACTCTTCTCTAACTCGCAATACCAAGCCTGAACCCACCAATATTTCTAAAATCAGTTCTCCAACTTTGTCAAAGCTTGATATCGTATCTATATCATAATTATTAACTAATGCAGCCGCTAAATCAGCTTTAGTTTTTAAAGGTCGCGTCCCCTTTTCATCTGTTAACTCAAATAATAATTTCCAACTTAACTCTTCGTTCTCTTGACCGCAGTCTTTGATAACTTCCCCTAACCAGCGTTCCACCAATTTTGCCGAGCCACCACAAAGCTTATATTCTGCAAGTGTCGTAATGTTTTCTATTTGTAGTTGAGCACCGACTATTTGTAATTCAATTGGATGTACTTCGTCTAGTTCTCCTGTCAAATCCTGGACTAATCGGTTAATTAATTCCTCACTTAGTTCATAATGTGAACGTTGAGTCAGACTGTGAATTATGGCTTTGGCATCTTGGCTAGAGAATTTTCCTAAATAGTAGCGAATGTCCTTATCAAGAATATTTTTATTAATTACTCCTAAATCATATACTCCAGTACTATTTTTCTGACTCAAACGTTCAAACTCTAATAAATGATGCAAGTAATCTTCTCGTAATGAAAGAATAATTTTTACATAAGAAATGTTTAAACATTCACTAAAAAATTTATAAAATTCTATTCTTTGTGTAGGAGGATTACTAACAAAGAAAAATTCTTCAAACTGGTCTAATATGATAACTATTGTATAATTGCGCTCACATGCTAACCGAATTCTTTCTAGTATTATGGTGGGTGTAGAGTCAATATTAACCGATATTCCTGTGTATGCTAGCGCTTGGTTGATACTGCTGCTCAAGATTGTTATCCAATCAGTATAAACAGACAAAACAATCGGTATAGGAATGCGTTCACCGATAACTTTTCCCTTGAGTGCTGGGACTAAACCAGCTTTGAGAATTGAACTTTTACCTACACCTGATGGCCCATAAATAACTGTGAGTTTGTAGTCAGCCCGGGCAATTCTTTCAATTAAGCGATTGACATCTTGTTGCCGTCCAGAAGCAGATATTTCTTGAGCAATTTCTTCAGGAATAAACGGTATTTTGTGAGGTTCTAGTACTGGGTTAATCCTGGGGCGTTGTGGCTGTAATTGACTTGCTCCAATAAAGGCACGAAAGCCATACTGATGTTCTATTTTAATTTTTTCTTGCTTCAGCTTAAAGGCTTCTGTATAGTTATGACACTCAAAAAAGTAAAGCGATCGCAGTTCCTCTAAAATCTCTAAGTAAAGTAATGGCTGATGTTGTAGCTCACAAACTACCCTCGCCCATTCCAAGTTATTGATAGCTTCCTCGCACTCACCCAAATGCCGTTGTGTGCGTGCTAGCAAGAGAAGATACCAACTTTCTTGTCGTCGTCTTCGCAAAGCGTCTCGCAGAGAAACTTGTGTTACTTCTTCGGATATAGAAAGCGCTGTATTTGCTAATTCATGAGCCAGTACCCAATTCGATTCTGAAGCCGCCACATTTGCCAAAAAACCATAATTTTGAGCAACTTGTGCGGGAGTTCCATAAGTTTTATGTAAGTATAATGACTTTTGAGCTAATTCTTTTAAGTCATCCCAGGCTTGTAAACGTTGCAGCATTTCACAAGCAGGCAAAATGAATTTAGCAACTAAGTCTTCTCTTTGTACCTCCTCCAATAGCTCCAAGCATTGTTTAAACCACGACAGAGCATGTTCACAATAGCTACTAGTATTCTGGTATAAATCTGCCATTCGGTGATAACAAAGCCCTAGGTGGAATAGTACTATTGCTTGCTTGAGTAAAGATGAGGGGGGCATAGGGTGAGGGGATGAGAGGGGCAAAGAAGAATTACTCTCCCACTCTGCTACTCTCCTCGCTTCCTGCTGCCATAATGCTAGGCTTCTTTGATAATTGGCTAAAGCACCATTAATTTGATCGTTGGCGTATTTATCTCGCCCCAACACAAATTCTAAACTAGCTTCTAATCCTGGTGTTAATTTAACGCCATACAGGCGCAGCAAATCATTACGGGCTGATTCTATTTCATGGCGGTGTTGCGACTTAGGATCTAAATCTAGGAAGGCATTAGATAAGAACGTTTCAGCACCTGCTTCTAAAACTTTGGCAAATAGAGATTCTTCCTCTTGAGATATCAAAGCAATTAAATCTGCTTTGGCCATTTCAAATTTAATAGTGGTTGCAGCCCAGCTTTTGAAATCAGGCGCTAATCTTGAAAGCAATGATGCTACTTCATCCTGTAGCCACAACACCACTGGAAATGGAAAAGTAGCAGCATAGATATCTCGTGCTTGGTTGACACCTGTAAGTAAGTTTTCTAGGTCGGTAGTTGACTCAATACCGAAAATCATTACAGCAGACGGTAAAGAGTCTGTAAGGACGGCAGGATTATCTAAAGATAGTTCTGAGATTATTGTGCTGTGTAAAGAAGTAGTTGATGGATTGAGAACGATTTCTCTGATATTAATTTCTTTGGTGTTAGAGCGAATATTCTCTAACATTTGCTCACGTAATCGCCCATAGTTGCATCGAACTAAAATCAGAGCAAATTGACCTTCAGAAAGTGCGATCGCTCTAATCAATCTTTGTAAAGTATGCTGATTTTCTTTGGTGTAGACGCGTAGCTGTTTGTCATTAGTCATTGGATATGGGGTATTAGGCATTGGATATGGGGTATTAGGCATTGGATATGGGGCATTGGTCATTAGTTCACTAACAAATGACCAATGACAAATGACAATTGAATGTTACTTGTTTTGTTGCCAAGCCAAAACTTTTTCTGTTTCTGCCAAGGCTGGACTGATGCCAAACCAGCGCCCCACAGGATCACGATATTCAAACAAATACATACTTCTTAGTAAGCTCTGATAGTCAGACTCACCTTTAACTCTCTGCTGCTGTACTACTTCAAACAGTAATTCCCACTGGGATTCATCAATAGCTAATAGCAGATCGTCGCGATAATCCTTAATCACTGCTTCCAAGCAATCCCTAGAAAAAGGCGGATCTTGTCGTTGCAGGCAGCTATAAAGTAAGCCCAATAAGTTACGAATGTGACCACCGCTAACACGACATAGACGATCCAAGGTTTGGGAGTGATCGAATAATTCTGTAATTAATAACAGTCTGCTATTCAAAGGAACTTCTGGAAAAGCTCTAGCTAGAACTAACTGGCGCACTAGTGACATTCCTGGTTCGTAGTCACTGCCATCTCTTTGCCGCACTAATACCATCGGTAGTACTTTTGGTGCAATCCCTCCCCCCAGACGATTTTTTAGTGTCTCATACTCATTGGAGAAAATTAACGTTAGGGGAATTGTGTAAACTAGGTGGCATTTAAGTCGGCGTAACTGTTCGCCTCGGTCAATGAAGAGATATTCTGGTTGCGATCGCCCGGATGCTAAGGGACGCATATCCACTCGATCCAAATTATCTACAATTACTACCAGTCCTTTTTGACCCCTTAGCTTTAGCTGTTCAACAGCCTTTTCTAAAATCTCTTCGTTAATCGCCTGCAAAATACTATTGGTACGTGGTTCCAGATATTGCCTCAGTTGATTCCGCATCTGGGTGCTATCTTTAGTTTTCGCGGTAATTTTGGCAATACCCAAGGACAACTCTGCTTGTCCAGAAAGCTCTATGGGGCTTTGCAAAAAATCGCCTACTTCTTTAAACAAATTGGTAAAGTAACCAGGTTTGAGTTTGATGCTAATCCCTTCTAAACTGGCACTGACTTGACGGGCTACACTCAGCAAAATATCGCTGATATCAATATCTGCCATGTCTAAGTCTTGACTGGACTCAAAATAAACCACATGAAATCCTGCCAATTCTAGTTCTGTCTTGAGGCGCTGCAATTCCGTTGACTTACCGCAGCCGATATGACCCGTAAATAACTGACAGGTTGGCTCGTCAGGAGAAATACGAATGATAGTTCGTTGCAATTCTTCGACAATCTTGCAACCACGTACATCAGCAAAATCTATGTAATACTGCCGATCTAGTACGTTACTTATATTTAGCGTGTAGCTAGGGTTACATGCTTTATAAAAACGTGACAAATTTAATGTCGTTTTCATGTATGTACAGGTTTATGTAGATGCAGTTTAGTTTGGATTTTTTATACAAATAATCCCTATCTAGATGTAGACACAGGATTTACTTGCAAGGTGGTAGTGTCTTGCAAAAGACAGCACTTGTTGCCAGATTACTGTCAGTAGTATGGTAGAGATTTAATTGACCCTAATAGCGAATGGCACTAAGATAATGCAAACCAATTATCTGCAAAGATTTTGGGTGTGGGGTGTAGGATGTGGGGTATAGTGACGTTTGTGCCAGCATTGCGTAGCAAAGAAATTTATTTGTGTTCGCACTTATTTTTACTTTTCTTGATTTTTTCCGAATCTACACCCTACCCCCTATACCCTTACCTGGCAAGGATTTCATCTTTTATTCGTACCATTCAACCCGTCAGGTCTTAAGCATATCTGTCCTTTTTACACCTGCTATTGAGGTTTTGACAATCTCTCCCTTCTGTTTGACCTGCCACAAAATTATATGGCTTAGGGAGTAAGTAAAAAAAGCTACAAATTTTCATGGTTCTCAGTTTGGATAGCTGATGGGTCTGACTGGTATGAATTATAGCAAGGTATACAGAGATATAGGAATACTTGTATATCATTTAACATTCTATTTGTCAAGAAAGCAAAATCCCACACATCTCAATTAATATTTTGTAATCTTTAAGGAAAAATCTTCAAAAATAACTTGTCAAAAAGACTACAGTCAGTTAAAAATGGACACCGGAAACTTTAATAGGAATAATGACTAGCACCATAATCATTGTGTAGTTACTGTAAAGTATTACTAAAAATAAAAAAAGTTTTGAAGAGAGCGGCTAAAAGATGCCAACAGTGTTTACTGAAATTAATAATGAATTTAGATTGCAATCAAAAAGGGGTGTGAATGGCTGGCATAATATCAGTTTCCCGCACGCATCTAGCCCAGCGTCGTCAGAAATTGCGTCGGCAGCGGCAGATGAAAATTATTCAAGCTATTTGGCGAACCTTTGCCATTACTGGTTTGGCGAGTGGATTGTTGTGGGTGGCAGTTCAACCGCTGTGGATGCTAAAGGCTCCCAAACAAATAGTGATGAAATCAGGCAATAAATTGCTGTCAGATCAAACAACTCAGTCATTGTTGGTGCTGTCTTACCCTCAGTCTTTGTGGCGGATTGAACCGTCAGCGATCGCTAAATCTTTGAAGAAACAACCAACTATTGCCCAAGCGATCGTCAGACGCCGCCTATTTCCTCCTGGATTAATCATTGAAATCCAAGAACGAGTACCTGTAGCGGTAACTCAAACACGTGGCAACAAAAAAGTAACAATCGGCTTGCTAGATGCAAGTGGGGCCTGGATGCCTTTAGAAAAATATACATTACTGAATCCTACTAGAAAATTACCCAATCTCAGAGTAATTGGTTCGCCAAATCAATACTGCCTTTACTGGACTCAACTCCATGAAGCTGTGAGCCAAAGTCCCGTGAAAGTGATGGAAATTGATTGCCGAAATCCAACAAATTTAATTTTGAAAACCGAATTAGGAAATGTGCATCTTGGTGTTCCAGGCCCCCAATTATCTGAACAAATTAAGTTACTCGCCCAAATGCGCCATTTAGCAACAAAATTTAATTCTAGTCAAATAGAGTATATTGATCTGAAAAATCCCGAATTCCCATTAGTACAAATGAACCAAAAAGACCAAAAATTAACTCCCCAAATCCCTAAAAACATCTAGCGTGTTTATTATTTTGATAGCTCATAGTAAATTAAGAAGCTTTATGCTGATAAATATATTTATTATTTTCAGTTTTCCAGCAAATTGCCCGAAAATCGGCATTAACTTCTAATTAAAATGAGAAGATCAATCATAAAATCTCTATTGCGAGTAACAGACTCTCAATTGTTACCCTAACATCTAATAGTAGGGTGCAAGATGTCAAACAGTCTAATGATGGTCTATAGCGTACAAAACGCCTTCTGCCCATACATTCTTTGACTAAACCCAGTGCAAAAAAGAGAAAATTGCTTGAGCTTTTCATTCAGATTCAGACTCGTGAGCAGAGAGCACTGATGAGAACGGTTTATGCCGCCATCCAAGTGCAGAGGCAAAAAGGCTCTGACTTTGGTCTGTTGAGGACACTTCCAAAGACAGTTTACCGAAGTTTCAATCTGTAACGAAAAATGCCACCCAAAGTTGTGTAAGCATTACTTTTGGCCAATAAGTTTGGACTGCTCTGTGCTGTAATTCCTATTAGGTGACGAAATCTCTTAGGAAATCTTGATTTGTTGGCCGCACTAGTCAGGGTTCTTGTAGGATAGACTATTGCTCCAACAAAGTGTCCATTGAGACCACCCAAACAACAAATTAATCAGGTATAGTCTGACAAGTAAATTCTTGCTTAGTTTAACCTTAAGAATAAGTAAGTAGAAGGTAAATTTTGTGTCTAAAGTTCCAATCATCCCCAATGGTGAAACCTATTAACAATATTATTATTGAGGCAGAGAAGATACGCTGTAGTGTGTCTTTACAAGTTATGCCCTCTGCTGAGAATAATGAAGAGATTAATATCTGGTTGAAGTTATACAGGTCAGTTTTAGATAAATATAGGTATACTTCTCTAGAATTGGCTGTGCGATCGGCTGTGTTAAAAGCTTATCCTATAGCAAATTTTCGCACTGCCAATTCTGTTAGGCTTGGCAGTAGTGAAAACAATAAAGAACAACGCCATAGTATTGTGGCATTGTCAAACTAAAGTTGACTCTTAGGTGAATAACACCTGAAAAAGTCGTTTATCTACCCTTTCACAAATCCAATGACACTTGATAATAACCAAGGACTTAACTATAAGAATTCCCAATCTACGGGACAGCCGGGGTTTTCTCTGGCAGTTAACTCGACCAATCCCTTTAATAACTCTGGGCTGAACTTCGGGCAAAATCACGATAATAAGAAAATTTCTCCAGAAAATAGCCGAATTGGCGAGATTGTTCCTGGTCGGGTCGCCAACATCAAAGTGATTGGTGTCGGTGGTGGTGGTGGCAATGCTGTTAACCGCATGATCGAGTCTGATGTCTCTGGGGTAGAGTTTTGGTCAATTAACACTGATGCCCAAGCTCTTACCTTAGCTGGCGCTCCAAGTCGATTGCAAATTGGGCAGAAGCTAACACGGGGTTTAGGAGCAGGTGGTAATCCTGCCATCGGTCAAAAGGCAGCTGAAGAATCGCGGGACGAAATAGCTACGGCTTTAGAGGGTGCAGATTTAGTATTTATCACTGCCGGTATGGGGGGTGGTACTGGGACGGGTGCAGCACCAATCGTGGCAGAAGTGGCCAAAGAAATGGGCGCTCTCACTGTTGGTGTAGTCACACGTCCATTTGTTTTTGAGGGACGCCGCCGCACCAGCCAAGCAGAAGAAGGTATTCAAGGGCTAAAAAGTAGAGTAGATACACTGATCATTATCCCCAACAACAAACTGCTGGAAGTGATCCCCGAACAAACGCCTGTGCAAGAAGCTTTTCGTTATGCAGATGATGTGCTGCGTCAAGGGGTGCAAGGTATTTCTGATATCATTACAATCCCCGGTTTGGTAAACGTTGACTTTGCAGATGTGCGAGCTGTGATGGCAGATGCGGGATCGGCATTGATGGGAATTGGCGTTAGCTCTGGAAAATCTAGAGCCAGAGAAGCTGCGATCGCAGCTATTTCTTCACCGTTACTAGAATGTTCTATTGAAGGCGCTAGAGGAGTTGTATTTAATATCACAGGTGGTACTGACCTGACTTTGCATGAAGTGAATGCAGCCGCAGAAGCAATCTATGAGGTAGTTGATCCCAACGCCAATATTATTTTTGGGGCTGTAATTGATGACAGGCTCCAAGGTGAGGTAAGAATTACTGTAATTGCCACCGGATTTACAGGTGAACTGCAAGCTGTGCCACAACAAAGCGTGGCTAACGTTCGAGTAGCACCTAATACCTCAAAGCGTCCAACAACACAGCAACCCGCAGTTAATCCCCCAACCTCAACTCCAACTCCAAATTCAACTCCAACTCCAATTCCAGAACCAAAAGAAAAACCTGGATTAGATATACCTGA
The DNA here is from genome assembly GCF_017114995.1 of Nostoc sp. NMS9. Taxonomy (GTDB): domain Bacteria; phylum Cyanobacteriota; class Cyanobacteriia; order Cyanobacteriales; family Nostocaceae; genus Nostoc. Next base: position 32,688 of record NZ_JABXKL010000047.1, read on the forward strand.
TTTTCTGAGAAACCGACGTACACCAAGGAATTAAAAGATTTGGGATTTGAGATTTTAGATTAAATTAGCAGTATCAGGTCAGGCTGAACGCTGTATAAAATCTGCTACTTCCACCAGGGTTTTACCAAGGGCAGGGATAAGCAATCTTTTGCCATACCCAATTTTGCTAATTGGTAAAAAAACTTGTCAACGCTACTTTATAGAATGAATTTGGGCAGGAGTCTACTGGCTTGCATGTCCAGCTATGCTTTCAGAACAAAACAATAGAAATACCTGCCCAACTATGGATGCATCACCGATAGCGCAGCGTAAAGTTTTCTCTTCTCTTTCAGAGACGCTAACGCGAACGAGAGGCTTGTCTGCGACACGCACTCACGTTCGCCAACGGCATGGCTTCTCTGCGAGACGCACTCGCGTTCGCTTAGAGCGAGTCATCGAGCCTCACGAGCGTCATAGCTGGTCATAGTCATCAATACATCTACCTCTGGCGATCCCACGATCCACTAAACTCATATTCCGTATAAGTAGTAAATTATATTTACTTAAAACAAGTAGCGTAGGCAACCAGCCCATGCAAGTGTCCGAAAGAGGTCTGTTTACTGAGAAATAGAACATCAAACAAACAAAAAATAAATAAATGTAAATTATTTTTGGATTTTTAGTGTCTGTTCAATCCATTGAATAACCTGATGACCAAGGTGAGTACCATCTAGGCGGTCAATCTCACGAATGCCGGTAGGACTAGTGACGTTAACCTCAGTTAGGTAGCCACCGATAACGTCAATACCCACAAAAATTAAGCCGTCTTGGCGTAAGCGTTCGGCTACTTGGGTACAAATTTCATACTCTCTTGGGGTAATTTTGGTTTTAGCGACTGTACCACCAGTTGCCATATTATTGCGGAAATCAGTTCCGCTAGAGAGGCGATTGAGCGCACCAATTGGTTCGCCATTGAGCAGGATAATTCGCTTATCTCCCGCTTTTGCCTGTGGTAAATAGGTTTGCACCATTACTGGCACTTTACCTTGGAGGGTACTGAGTTCAACAATGGAGTTAAAATTGCGATCGCTTGATTGCAAAAACAAAATTCCTTCGCCAGCTTTGTTACCCAGCGGTTTGAGAACCCCTGCTCCCTTTGCTTCCACAAATTGCCGGATAAACTGCTTATCAGCACTGACAATCGTTTCTGGAATCGCTTTGGTAAACTGGAGGGCGTACATTTTTTCATTTGCCCCTCGGATGCCACTGGGACTGTTAATCACCAAGGTTTTATTTTGGTCAATATAATCCAGAATGTAGGTGGCATAGAGGTAGGAATCATTGACAGGTGGATCTGTCCGCATAAATACGGCGTCCATTGTCTCTAAAGAAGTTAAGGAGGAATCGCTCAACTTATACCAAAGATTCGCCGCTACCCAGCGTCCCTCGACTAACTGTACTGGTAAAAGTTCGACTCGCTGTAGGACAGCCCAAGCTTTGCCCTCCACCACACTCAGCAGATTTGCCTGAGTCACCCAAACTTCATGTCCCAGGATTTGGGCTGCTTCTATTAGGGCAACACTGGTATCATGACATGGGTCAAGTAGATGGATGGGATCAATGATAAAAGCCAGTTTCACCCTTTATACCTCAATCACCAAGAAATTAAATGGTTATTCAATTATTATCTCTTGATGCTCTCACCAATTGATGTACATGTGTACTGCTGAGTAGAACCTAGAGGGTAAAGTCTTGTGGACAGATATCAGTTTTGTGAGGAAAAGCCCGTAGACAAGGCAGGGCGTTGTTTTTCTAAAGTTGTAACGACTGCCGTGTATATTTGCAGCGCCTTGTCGCTAGCGCAATATCTTCTAAACTTACAGGCTATTGCTAGAAGTTAGTAGCTCATCCAGCTTGCCTTGACTGTCTAAAGCGTGGATATCATCACAACCACCTACATGATTATCATTGATGAAAATTTGCGGTAAAGAACGGCGTCCATTTGCTCTTTGAGCCATTTTATTTCTGGCTACTTCATCTCCATCAATACTGTATTCGATAAATTCAACACCCTTGCTTTTCAGCAAACTTTTGGCACGAATGCAAAACGGGCAAGTCCTCCAAGTGTAAATTTCTACTTTTGCAGCCATGATGTCCTCAACTTGATTTAATACTTTTTAATTTTAGAGCTTTGCCACTGACTGTGGCTGCTTTATCCCTTCATAAACCTAATCTACAGAAGCCGTTGATGTAATTAGGCAAAAATAAATAAAAGTAGTGTTAAGTAATGTAAAAAATATCGATATTAGTTTATAGTGTACCCATTTGGGGAGGCAAGCTACGCGTAGCGTCTCTACAAACTTTTAATTATTTACGCAGCTTTATTTAGACTCCAAAGTTAAGCTAGCCAAATATGTAGATTATTTTTATTTTGCATCCGACCTAATAAGCTAATAATATTTCAGTTTAAATGCTAGCAATAGCAGTAATTATATTGAGATTGTTTCTATCGCTCAAATTTTTTCGCTACTAAGCGCTAGTTAAAAAGCAGGAATTATTGGGGTGAGTTCTAGTTTAGCGTTTCTTACCTCTAACAAAAATGGGTTTAGAAGTACTTATGCTTTTCTAAACCCATATTTAAGCTCCCTCCTACTAAAACTCAGGAGTGTGGTTTAATTTTGGGAAATATTTTTTCGTTTTTCTTCTTGAGTCCGAAAACACCCAAGGCAAATAATCCTAACGCTGCGGTTGTACTGGGTTCAGGTACTTTTTTCGGTTGAGGTGCAGGGGGGTGATAGTAAGGCGGTGCTGAAGGTGCTGGTGCTACTTCGTGCATATAACGGCTGAGGAAGAATACAATGCTGTTGTTGCGAGGTTTGACTGTTTTGAATGTCTCAGCATTTACATATACGTTATTTTCAATTTTGCTGTCGTATATCAGTAACTTGCCACCATAAAATGATTTTGGTTCTTGATAAAAGTAATAAACGTATGTTAGTTCTCCTAAAGGTCATTCTGAAAGGTTAATACAGTACTTACAGCAGATTTCAAGTTGTGAGGTACACAAGCTAAGTCTGTTACCCAGATATAAAGCGTGTTTTACTCCTGAATTATGAATTCTGCTGTATAAAATTAATTAAGAACAAGTTAAATGTTTAAATCTTTATACGTCATTAGAATTTATTTTGTGAATAAATTCAATTAATGTCTCAGCTATAAACAGAAAAATACCATTAATCAATTGTTCTAGCACGTCTTTTATAATATTGTCATTCAGCAAATTCCATATAACACGATAAAGCTTTAGTAAAGTAGAAATCTCTATTATTTTCAATAAAAAATGCCATAGTTACTATTAACTACGGCATTTTCAACTAGAAGTTAAAAATTTATTTCAGTATTTACTGAGAATCAACGGCATATTCAATCAGCTTGGCAAGGCGCTGACGTAGGGTTTCTAATCCCAAGCGCTGACTCGCAGAAATAAATACCGCAAGGGGGAATTCTTCTCTAGCTAGAGCTAGTGTCTCACTATTGGCTTGATCGATCTTGTTAAAAACAACTAGCGCCGGGCCAGGAGTTATTGGCATTTGTGCCAAAATTTCTCTGACTGAGCGAATATGACGCAACCAAGCCGGATGAGACAAATCCACTAAATGTAGTAGAGCATCGGCTTCTGTGACTTCCTCCAAAGTGGCGCGGAAAGCATCCATTAACGATGCAGGCAGTTCGTGTATAAACCCTACCGTATCTGTAATCAGAATTTCCTGATGTTCATTTGTTTCGCCATAAGGAATCGCCAGGCGGCGGGTAGTCGGATCGAGAGTGGCAAATAACTGGTCGGCTGTATAAACTTCTGCATTAGTGAGAGCATTCAACAAAGTAGACTTACCAGCGTTGGTATATCCAACTAAAGCCACTGAAGGAACTTCTCGATGCTGTCTTCGTTGCCGTAACCGCGAACGATGGGCCTGCAACTGGTTTACTTCTTTTTGCAGTCGGGAAATCCGCTGCCCAATGGCACGGCGTTCAGTTTCCAGTTTGGTTTCACCAGGACCACGAGTCCCAATACCACCACCCAATCGGGACATGGTGCGACCTCTACCAGCCAGTCGCGGCTGCATGTATTCTAACTGTGCTAGTTCTACTTGCAACTTACCGGCACGAGATTGAGCGCGTTGGGCAAAGATATCCAAAATCACTTCGGTACGGTCAACCACCCGGATACCAATCTGCATTTCTAAGTTGCGGACTTGGGAGGGTGAGAGGTCGCGGTCGAAGACGACGAGATTAACTCCTAGTGTTTGGGCAGTTAGGGCAATTTCTTGCACCTTACCTTCGCCAACTACCGTCTGGGGATGAACGCGCGATCGCTTTTGTTGTATTGTCTGTAATACATCTCCCCCAGCAGTATCAACTAACCGTGCCAATTCTAGTAGGGTATCTTGGAATTGTAGGGGAGTCATCTCACTGGTCATCAGCCCCACAATCAGCACGCGATCATGGTCAGCATCTACTTCCTGGGCGATAAATTCGCGCTGGAATTCCGCTTCCAGATTTTCCACCAAGTCTACTAAATCCTGGTCTGCCAGATCGTCCAAGTCCAGAGGTGGCGATATATTCCAACTTGGGGTTTGGATTTGGCTTTCCCCTACCTTGAGAGCCGCAGGACTAGTAATCAGGGTGCGAGACTCTTGGGGTGTCAGATGAGCTAGATAAGCTTCTTTGACATACCCAGTCGCACCGCCTCCCCGCCGTGTAAATCCGGTTCCGGTAATATTTAGGACAACTAGGGCATCTAAGCGTTGTAGTGCCATAGCCGTGAGCGCCGCTTCGTTGGGCGGTTCTGGCTTGAGATGGGTGGCGATACAACGAATACCACTGAGTCGTTCTGCACCGTAACGGGGCAATTCCATCGGTGGTATTTGTGTTTGACGTGGTGTGCCTACCCCGACGCGAATCACTTGTCCGCGACGGTTGATGTAGGCACACACAGGCTGATTGACTTCTGTGCTAATTGCTGCCAGACGCTGGGAAAACTCAGGCGTGGTGATGCGATCGCCTGGTATGCGCTGGTGATACAGCCGCTGTAGTTGCTTCAACTGGCTGGACTTCAGACCTTGGAGATTTCCAAAAATAGTTTCTATAGGCGTTTATGACCAGTTAAATGGTCCCCCGAATCCTTATATATCTATTTTACAACAGGGTTTCGGCTCCTATCTCTCTCCTTTGAGGGATGCGTTAGTAATTAGTTCACGGTGGGTATTTATTTGAAGCGATTTTGGTGGTAGTGCTATGTACCCCGTCGAGCAATGGTTTCTATTCACACTGTCTCCGAATAAAGATAAATTTGTAGCGATCGCTTTTAATTTAAGTTGTTTAAAATTGAGGCTTGATATGCAAATCCCATACTTCTTTTAAATGCTTTGCATCTGATTCAGAAATTTGCCCTATTTTAGCCAGCAACAAAAACTGTTCTAGGCAATTTAATCGAGACAGGCGCACAGTTGAAGCAACACGCAAGCCACTTGCAGCCCAATCATTTAGAGGTACATCAGTTTGTGTGCGTGGTTTTGCAGATGTGACTACTGCTACTACAACATCATTTCCATCTATCCACAATACAAGCACGGGGCGCTTTTTGGAACCGCCACCGCTAGTGAATGGAATATCTGCTACCCAAAACTCACCTGCTTGGATAGTCGTCATAAAGTCCTTCGTCTTCTGGTGCGTAGCCGTTCAAAAAAGCATCATGGTTGCGGGTACTTTTGGGTTCTTCCGCTTTTTGTTGGATGGTGATTACCCAGCGTCCTGTAGTTATATTTTCCAGTATTGATTCTGGGAGATTCAATTTATCCCCTGGTTTTAGTTCAATTTCATAAGTCAGAGTAGTCAATTCATTTTGCATAAGTGTTAGTTAGGATTTTCATAATATTAGTATAATTCTATTTAGGGACGATCGCATTTAATTTTCAGTTGAAGTGTGAAGGCGATCGCTAAATTCATCGCTACATCAGTTTAGTCTTTATAGCGGTTATTGAATCAATACTTGAAAGCGTTCATCTTCCCGGATACCATCAAAATCAGAGTCGGTTTTTGCCCATTCACGCCATTTATCAGGACTTAGATTAATTGCTTTTTGTAGGTTTTTTATTGCCTGCTCAATATTACCTTGGAGAGCATAACAGCAAGCTTTGTTGTACCAAGCTTCGTGGTAATCTGGGTTAATTTTCAGTGCTTGGTCATAGGATGTGATCGCTTCTTCATTGCGTCCCAAATTCATTAGCAGAATGCCCCGATTATTCCAAGCTTCATGATAATCTAGTTTAAATTTCAGTGCTTGGTTGTAGGATGTGATCGCTTCTTCATTGCGTCCTAAATTAAATAGCGCAATGCCTCGACTGTTCCAAGCTAGGTGGTCATTAGGTTTAAATTTCAGTGCTTGGTCGAAGGATAATATTGCCTCTTCATTGCGTCCTAAATTAAATAGCGCAACGATGCCTCGGTTGTTCCAAATTAGGTGGTCATCAGGTTTAAATTTCAGTGCTTGATCAAAGGATAATATTGCCTCTTCATTGCGTCCTAAATAACCTACTAGTGCAATGCCTCGGTTGCACCAAGCTTCGTGATAATCTAGTTTAAATTTCAGTGCTTGATCGTAGGATGCGATCGCTTCTTCAAAGCGTCCTAAATTGCCTAGCGTATAGCCCCGATTGTTCCAAGCTTCGTGATAATCTAGTTTAAATTTCAGTGCTTGGTCGTAGGATGCGATCGCTTCTTCATTGCGTCCCAATTCATCCAGTGCATAGCCCCGATTGTTCCAAGCTTCGTGATAATCTTGTTTAAATTTTAGTGCTTGGTCGTAGGATGCGATCGCTTCTTCATTGCGTTCTAAATTCATTAGCGCACAGCCCCGAATGTACCAAGCTAGGTGATAATCAGGTTTGATTTTCAGTGCTTGGTCGCAGGATGTGATTGCTTCTTCATTTCGTCCTAAATTATTTAGCGCAACGCCCCGATTGTACCAAGCTTCGTGGTAATCTGCTTGAAATTTTAGTGCTTGGTCACAGGATGCGATGGCTTCTTCATTGCGTTCTAAATTGAGTAGTGCATAGCCCCGATTGTTCCAAGCTTCGTGATAATCTAGTTTAATTTTCAGTGCTTGGTCGTAGGATGTGATCGCTTCTTCAAAGCGTCCTAAATTGCCTAGCGTATAGCCCCGATTGTTCCAAGCTAGGTGGAAATCAGGTTTAATTTTCAGTGCTTGGTCGTAGGATGCGATCGCTTCTTCAAAGCGTCCTAAATTGCCTAGCGTATAGCCCCGATTGTTCCAAGCTAGGTGGAAATCAGGTTTAATTTTCAGTGCTTGGTCGTAGGATGTGATCGCTTCTTCAAAGCGTCCTAAATTGCCTAGCGTATAGCCCCGATTGTTCCAAGCTAGGTGGAAATCAGGTTTAATTTTTAATGCTTGGTCGTAGGATGCGATCGCTTCTTTAAAGCGTCCTAAATTGCCTAGCACATTGCCCTGATCGTACCAAGCTAGGTGGAAATCAGGTTTAATTTATAGTTGGTGCGTTCTCCTTCTTTGACTAACACCATCCGGTCTAAATTATCGACAATTACCGCCAGTTGAGTTTTACCCGTAGGTAAGTTCTTTTTTGCATCCACCAGAAATTCATTTAACACCTGAATTAAAGTGACGGTGTAAGGATCAATTTTTTGGCGAATCTTGTGGCGTAATTCAGGAACAGCCCTTAAATTCGCGGTCAACTTGGCAAATTGAGCAAGTTTGGCTTCTACTCCCAGACTCTCAAACTCTATGGGAGTCTGCGCCAAATCTTTTAAATCTTCCCAACGGCTTTTTAACCAGTCGAGTATCGGCCGAGGACTAGCAATTTCTTTTAAATCTTTGAGCAAACGGCGGGTACAGGCGAGGAGAATATCTGTATATTGGGCATCTTCAGAATCGATATCCTCTTCATCAGCCGCAAAATAGACAACATAAAATTTCCGATTTTCTAAATAGTTCTTTAACCTGAGTAATTCTGTAGACTTCCCCGCACCTCGATGACCAGAATACAATTGGCAAGTATTTGTATTTGCCAATTGCATCCGATTTCCCAACTCTTGCAAAATATTGGCATCTCCCCGCACATCCTGACAATCTACATATTTTGGATCGCCTGCGGATAAGGGTTCAAAGGGGTTAAATGCGTTGTAGAGGTTTGCGAGTAAGTCAGTACTATTAACCATAGGTAAAAAATATAGCAATGATGCTCATAATAATCGAGATCATACAGAATTGAGGTAGATGAATCCAATTCAAAGACTCGTCAACGAAGTTCAGAGGTGGATTCATCCAGTTCAAATACTCGTCAACGGAGTTCAGAGGTGGATTCATCCAGTTCAAACACTCGTCAACGGAGTTCAGAGGTGGATTCATCCAGTTCAAATACTCGTCAACGGAGTTCAGAGGTGAATTCATCCAGTTCAAATACTCGTCAACGGAGTTCAGAGGTGGATTCATCCAGTTCAAATACTCGTTAACGGAGTTCAAAGGTGGATAAACCCACCTCAAATACTCGTTAGCAAAAAACTACTACGAGATGGGATAAATCTCTACTTTCCTATTCTTACAAGAGATAAACTGGGGTTAAAGTCTTGCGCCAGCGTTTCACTGTTGTTTGTAATTCTCCCAACAACCAGCTATCAAACTGCGGATAAACTGGCAAACGGGCTACCAATTCCCACCCCGCAGGCTGTAAAATTTCTCTTAATGCCTGTTCCTGTATATGAGGATAATCGGGATTTACCTCATCTTTTGGCCCTATTCCACCCAAATCTCGCGCACCAGCTTCGATACAAGCGAGTAACCATCGGTCATCTTTAACTAAATTCGGCGGAATTTGAATAGTAATATCTGGCGGTAAAATCTGACGTGCTTTAGCAATTACTTCTGGTAACTGATGAGGGTTAAAAGGTGGTGCATCAAAGGTTTGCTGATATCCTGGACTATGAGGTTGCAAGATAACTTCTTGAATGTGGTGATAACGTTGATGCAGTTGAGATATAGCTGTTAATGTTTCCCACCAATCATCAACTGTTTCCCCAATTCCCAACAGTAACCCAGTTGTAAAAGGAATCTGCAACTCTCCCGCCCATTGCAATTGTTGTAAACGAACTTCTGGTAATTTACTCGGTGCGTGCCGATGTACACTATTTAACAATGTTGGCGTTAACTGTTCCAACATCAGCCCCATCGAAACATTCACACGCTTGAGCTTTTGCATTTCTTCAAAACTCAGTGGCCCCGCGTTTGTATGAGGTAAAAACCCCATTGAAAGCGCTAATTCACACAAATCATAAATCCGCTCAAACCACGCTTGACGCTTTGGGGAATGAGGATGTACTTCACCGCTAAGTATGAGAATTTCACAGACTTTTTCGCTTTGAAGTGGTTTTAAAATACTGTCTGCATCTGAAAGACTCATCCAGGGACTTTTACCCGGTTCGCTGCGAAAGTTGCAGTAACTACACCGATTAAAGCACTCGTAAGTGGGAACGATTGTATAAGCAGGGCTATAAGTTACAAGACGAGAATTATTAATTGGCATAAGCAGAATAAATTTGATCTTAGTAAGCAGCCCCAGACTTATTTTAAGCTCGACTTTATCCATTTTTGTCGCAACCTGAATGCTTAAGCTGAAACCTTTGTAGGATGGTAGTTTTACTTTTTAACTTTATCTATAATCTGTGATGTCGAAAAAGTATTTGCCAAAAGACTAGGGTTTTTGCGGTATCAATAAAACCGAGTTCTTAATTTTGGATAAAGTCGAGTTAAGAGGTTGTTTGAAAAGTAGTTAGCTGTGATTTGAATAGAATTTTTACCCCCCTTAATCCCCCCTTGTAAAGGGGGAAAACTGGAAAATTTAGTCTCCTCCCCTTTATAAGGGGAGGGTTAGGGTGGGGTAAAAAATATTTGATACATCAATTATGACTTTTGAAACATCCTCTAATGGCTGGAGACGCTGACTACAAACCTTTAATTATTCACGCCCACTTATTTATTAGATAAACAAGAACTATTTTGCTTTGTAAATTTCTGGTAACTGCCACCAAGAAACATGGGGATACTCGTGATGTTCCTCGTGGTAGCCGAAATGATAGCACGTGATAAATGACCACCAAATTGGACGGCTAATCGTTTGGGCACAATGAGGCTGAATATACCCTGCGATTGGTTCGCTATGTGGAAGGAAAGTACCAAAATAAAATAATTGGAATGAACTTAAAAGCGAAGGAAATACCCAAAAACTTATTAGATTAGCATGGGGTATATGAAGGATGCAATTAGCAAATTGATATATAAGAGTTAGAGCAATAATTTGTCCCCAACTCCAGTAACCTTTCATAAAATGGAAATACCAAGCAAAGAAGTTTTTGTGTTTACCATTATGAAAATCTGGGTCTATTTGAGTTGCTGGATTTTGGTGGTGTAACCAATGCTTTTTCAATAATTTTTTATATGGTAAAAGACCATAAAGAGATAGAGTTAATGTCCCAACAAGATGATTAATTTTACTGTTTTGGGGAAACACTACCCCATGCATAGCATCATGAGATGTAATAAATAATCCCGTATATAAAAATGTTTGCCAAGCTATGCTAGGCAATAGTATCCAAAATTGTAATTTTGAGATGTCAACGGCAAGTAATAAACTTAAGCTAATGACCCATGCACTAACAATGACAATAGCAATGAAAATTCCTTGAAACTGAGATTTACTTTTCACAACTGGAGTCAGTTTTGTTTGATAACTGGGTGGTTGTTCTAATTGAATCACGCTTTTACTCCGCCTAGTATTCAGGTGAAAATTCCTAAAATATAGTCACCACAAAAAGCACTAACCACCAGCCAGAAAACTTTATTAGTGGTGAGTGTTTTGCATTGGATAGTGCCAACACTGGAAGATGTTTAGAACTATTAAGATACTTGAACTATTATTACACATATAACCGCCATACCAACAACTGTTTTTGGTATAGCGGTTGGATTATATAAGTTATAGTACTGATAGCTTTAGTAATTATAAAAACTAGTGTTTTTAATATGGGGCTTTTTAAACAGCCGAAGTCTGGGAAAAAGGCGGTAACATAATTAGCTGCAAGAGTAGGGAATGAAGTGGAGTAATTCGTGTATGATGCTGTAGCTGTTGAGATCCCAAACTAATGTAGGCTAGAAAGCGATCACTTGGCAATGATCGCTCCAAAGTTCAGACTGAGGATTAAACCTCAACTCTAAGGATGAGATTTTCAAGCTTTTCAGGAAACACTTTGAAATTAGCGAAATAGTATTTATATTGTCAAAAAAATCTAATGTAAATTAGAAAATTTATTGGTTTTTCTTATCCAAACTAATAAAGATAAAATAATAAACATGGCTCCTAGTAAGCTAAAAATCTGGAGCCACTTACTACAAGAGAATGCTCATAATTACTCGCATTCTCGTTTAGTCACATAGTGGCGGTAGCGAAACATTGCTTCTAATTGCGCTTGCACTAGCCAACCACTGACAAATTCAACTGCTCCTCCACCAGGCATAGAGAAGGAAATAGCGTCAGTTAATCTGGTTTTGCCATTTTCCGGTTCAAATTCATGTCGATGTACCCAAGATTCAAAGGGACCAGATATCTGTTCGTCAGTAAACAGACGATATTTTTCACATTCAGTATGACGCGCTAACCAAGTTAAGGGTAATGGGCCGAGAAACAAGCGAAATTCGGTAATAGCACCCACGTTTAGCCCTCCTTCACGACGAACCACTTGGACTGGCTGCCAAGGTGGATTCAAGAGTTGCAAAATATCTGGCCTTTCGTGAAATTTCCAAACTACTTCTGGTGAGGCATTAATTACTGAGGAATGTTTAAAGTGCAGCATGAAAAGAAAAACCTAAAATTCAGCTTTCAGATTCGGTATCAATCTCGATATCTAGGGTATCTTCATCAACCCGCACATACAAAATATTTGGGTTACAACAAACCTGACAATCTTCAACGTAAGATTGCTGTCCTCCAGCACTCAAATCAATAAAAGTTAAGTTCGGTTCGCCGCAATAGGCGCAGTAATATTCAGCTGTGTTTTGCATCAAGTTTTCAGCTATGAATTCAATGGTATGGGGCATTGGGCATTGGGCATTGGTTATTTATTTTTCCCTTACTCCTTCATCTGTCCCGACTCCCCTACTCCTTAGTTCCTAGTCCCCAGTACTGGCTGTAGTCCTTTGGGGGATGGATTGATATAACTTTTAGCATCTGCCAAATGCTTTAGTAGTGTAGACTGTGGCAGAGGCCCTTGCAAGTGGCTCCAGGGTAATACTTGTTCTGTTGACCATTCGGCGTGGACGTAGAAATCTAAGTCGGGGATTTGTCCTTTGAGTTGCTTGAAAGCACGTTTGTAGCTACCCAAGGAATCGCCAAAGTCACGAGTAAGTTCAAGAAGTTGGGAGAGTCTGCGATCGCCTCTCGATAACAAAGCCTGTATAATCGACCAATTATAGCTTTCTGGGCGAAATTCTATCCCCTGCGGTTTTAGCTGTTTTTGCAAAAACTGCAACCGCTTTTCTGCTTGGCGATTTACCCCAAACCATTGAAACGGTGTGTGTGCTTTGGGTACAAAGGTGCTACATCCGTATGTTAAACGCAATCTTGGTGCAGCTTTTTTGATATTACGCATCATCGCCACGGTTTGCTCTAAATCTTCTGCTTCTTCACCAGGAATTCCTGCCATTCCGTAGAGTTTCAAGCTTTTTAATCCGCCAGCTTTGGCATTTATGGCTGCTTGAATAATTTCATCGTTATGCAGCTTTTTGTTGACGATTTGCCGAATTTTCTCGGAACCACTTTCTACTGCAATAGTAAGCGATCGCGTGTCTCGTTTCGTCAAAGTTTCTGCTAACTGGACTGTTACAGTATTAGTTCGGACTGAGGCAATACTGAGACGGACATCATCATACTTTGGCTGACTAATATAATCTAGCAACGCCTCAAATTCTGGATGTTGAGTTACTGAAGCCCCTAATAATCCTAGCCGATTTGTGACTTCTAAACCTCTTTCAATGGCTGGAATTAATGAATCTTCCAGACTGGCTGTTCTAAAAGGTAGTGTGAGATAACTCGCCAAACAAAAGCGGCACATTTCTGGACAACTTCTCACCACTTCCACCATGTAAATATTTTCCCATGCCGCTTTTTCGGTGACTACAGTCGATGCTGATAGTGTATTTCCTCTGTAAGTTTGCTTTTGCACTACTGCGGGAATTTCGGGAGAAATTGGTTTAATAGACTTTATTTCACCATCTTTTGTGTGATATTCCACCTCATACAAACTTGGTACATAAATTCCTGGTATTTGTGCAAGTCTTTTCAGTTGAGTTTGTCTTGAGGCATTTCTTACTTCTTTGTAAGCCTCAATAAAATTCCCTAACAGGGTTTCGCCATCCCCAAGCAAAATGACATCAAAAAAATCTGCAAAAGGTTCGGGGTTAGCAGTGAGAACGGGGCCACCACCAAAAATTATCGGATGAGAATCATCACGAGAGGTTCCTCGAATAGGAATTTCTAAAGATTTCAGCAAATTTAGAATATTCACATAATCCAGTTCCCACGAAATAGAAAATCCCACAATTTCCGGTGTTCTAGGGAGTTGTTCGTGAGTATCGGTAAACAGGCGACTCACCTGCACATCATCACGCATTGTCAAGGTTGCCCACACTACCTGATAGCCGAGGCTAGTGATACCCACGCTGTACTCGTTGGGAAAGGCGAAGATTATGGGGATAGCGTTGGTGTCTGGGGTGATGGGTGTAAAGAGAAGGCGTTCAGAGTCAAATACAGATGATGTCACAGGTGTTTGTTAGAAGCAAGTTTATCTATATTTAATTTTAAGCCATAGAATAATTAAGTTAAAAATCAATGTTACGGCGTTAGCAAGAATAATTGGCAAGGATTGTAAATAAATTCCATAGATTAGCCACAAAAAAACACCACTTATGAATGTAATCAGCGTAACCAAAGAAACATCTTTGGCTGATTTTGTTTGCCAAGTCTTAAACATTTGTGGCAAAAAAGAGATTGTGGTTATTGTGGCGGCAGCTAATCCTAAAATTGTTATAAAATCCATGTTTAATTATTTATATTAAGTTGCAATGCCATAATATATAGCAATTCTAACTGAGTTTTAAAAATTACTTGTTTAAATGAACAAATCACCAAAAGGGTAGCCATCTAAATCGCAAAAGCTACGCTTATAGGAATTCTTAATAAACTAGAAACTACTGAAATATTTAATACACCCTATCTTAATCATGAGAATGTATTAAGTGCCGATAGAATGTCTAGTTTATATGTAATTCTCCACTGTTACGAAAATTCGGTTCGTTGCTTTATTGAAAAAATATTTTCAAAGGAACTTGGAGATAATTGGTGGGAACAAGTTGCAAACTCAGAAATGTTAGAGAAAGTAGAAAGAGTTAAAAATAAAGAAATAAAAAACAAGTAAGTTTCCCCAAGAGCAGGTAGTTCACCTCTTTATTGCATTGATTGGGGTGATTTGGCGAGATTAATTAAAAATAATAAAGAATTATTCCTACCTTACATTGGAGACATTAATTTTATTGAGAATAGATTTACACAACTAGAGGATTTGCGAAATATTGTCGCTCATCATGGAATTTTACCATCTGAAGATGATTGATTTCCAAAGAGTGTTTATTTCTTTCAGAGATTGGTGCCGTCAACTAGGACAGCATAAAAATTTGTAATAGGATGCCTGAAAAATCAAATTTTCAAATGTATTTTAAGCTAAGAAGCTTGGATCAAGAATCTGATCAATTATAAATGGACATTCAGTAGGAAAAGTTTCAACAGATTTTTGACTTTCTTTAGCTGCATCACGACAAGTGCGTCGATAATATTTTTGTATCCATACTGGGTCTTGAAGAAAACGCTGCAAACTAGGAGTATCTTCCAAACAATCTTGAATTTGATCTCGGCAGTTTGACAGTGTATTATCCCAGCTTTTGGTTCTTCGCTCAGGCTGATACTGGCATTTGAGTAAGTGCATTAACAGCACCTGCAAATAGCTACCTAGTTCTTTGTGTTCACTGCGACCCAAAGCCTCTAGTTCCTCTACCAAGTGTTCAATGTCCAACTCAGCCCAATATCCTTTCTTCAAGTACTCGGCTTGTTGTTGTGTCCACAACAGAAAATCTTGGTCGTAGCTCGTTGCCTTACTCATCAACGATCGCCCTTCTCTGCTTAATGCAACGCTGTACTAAACATCTTACACCGTTCGGCGATCGTTGTGCGATCGCTACAGCTAGTAACAAAAATATTCCCGACTTATTTAATAAGTCAGGAATGTGAGACTATCTTTTAAAAGCAATCGCTCTATTAATTACAAGACCTTACACTGTCCATGATGGCGTAATAAATGGTCACATAACACCAGCGCCACCATCGCCTCAACCATTGGAACTGCACGCGGTAACACACAAGGATCGTGTCGTCCTTTTGCTGCTAATAGGGTTTCTTCACCTTCACGAGTTACTGTCTTTTGCTCTTTTCTAATTGTCGCCGTCGGCTTAAATGCAACTCGTAAAATGATATTTTCCCCGTTGGAAATTCCCCCCTGAATACCACCAGAACGGTTAGTTACAGTGCGAATTTCACCATTTTCATCAATATAATATTCGTCATTATGCTCAATTCCGCTTAACAATGTCCCGCCAAAACCAGAACCGATTTCAAAGCCTTTGCTAGCAGGGAGAGACATTACACCCTTAGCGATATCAGCTTCCAATTTATCAAATACTGGTTCGCCCAAACCTTTCGGGACATTACGCGCCACACATTCTACGACACCGCCGATAGAATCACCTTGTCTACCAACTTGCTCAATTAATTCAATCATGCGATCGCTACATTCGGCATCGGGACAGCGGACGATGTTGCTTTCCACTTGTTCTAAGGTGACAGTATTTGGATCGACTACACCTTCCAAATCCTTGATGCGCTTGACATAACCGATAACTTCAATATTGGCAACTTGACGGAGAATTTTTTTAGCGATCGCACCTGCTGCTACTCTGCCAATTGTCTCACGCGCTGACGATCTACCCCCGCCTTGCCAATTACGAATGCCATATTTTGCATCATAAGTTGCATCCGCATGAGAAGGGCGATACTTCTCGGCCATTTCGTCGTAGTCTTGTGACCGAGTGTCTTTGTTCCGTACCAAAATCCCTATAGGCGTTCCCAAGGTTTTGCCTTCAAATACACCTGATAAAATCTCGCAGGTATCCGCTTCTTTGCGAGGGGTCGTAATTTTACTTTGTCCCGGACGCCTTCTATCTAATTCTAATTGAATTTCTTCTGCCGAAATTTCTAGTTGTGGAGGACAACCATCAATCACAACCCCCACACCGCCGCCGTGAGATTCACCAAAAGTAGTTATACGAAATAGATGACCAAAAGTGTTGCCCATGATCTTAAAGAAAAAGGATGAGGCTTATGTATTTTACCTAGAGTTTGTGCAAAAGTTAATTTATATGCTTTGCCACTCGGAATGTTTGACGTATAGCCTATCTTTTATCTATACAAATAAGAAAGCGCCCTCCATTACCAGAGGGCGCTCTCTTATTTAGCTAAACTTCAGAATTAACCGTTGATAGCAGGAGCGGTAAGAGCTACAGGAGCAGAATCACCAGCAGC
>NZ_JABXKL010000054.1:0-48970 GCF_017114995.1 Nostoc sp. NMS9
GCTGCTGGTGATTCTGCTCCTGTAGCTCTTACCGCTCCTGCTATCAACGGTTAATCATAATCTGAGATACGCTCTTCACGCTTATCTATAAACAGAAGACGCTCTCCCGAAAGGGGGGGCGTTTTTGCATTGGGTTAATTGCTACGTTATCGCTCTTCCATCACTCTCACTAACTAAAAATCGAAGCTAACTTTTAAACCTCATATAGGAAGAGAGTTGAAGCCTTTATTTTCTAACACAATGCTATTAATCATGATTTTTTGGTCAAAAGTCTTGTGCCGTAAGAAGTTTGGTTTTATTCTCTGGTGAGAGTAATTAAAGAGTGTTATATCATGTCCGGCTAATTAGTTATAATTCCCTTTCTCTATGCAGAAAGCCCAAAAACCCATCCCCTCTGCCCCTCTGCGGTCTTAATGATAAATCTTTAACCGGACATGATATTAAGTATGGCACTGCACACTTTTTTGAAGTGCAAAAATGACCGTTATGGTTGAGAACTTAGGAAATAATTATCAAAAAGTAAATTTTACAGTTAATAACGGTTCAGAACGGGTAATAATTGCTAGCAGCGCAGATAGTTGCCTCAAAGCTCAAGTATCAAGGAGAAGCCAAGAATGATTTTACACCGTGGGCGTAGGGTAGTAGCCGCTTTGTTGCTGTCGGTGTTACTACTGACAACAGCCTGTAGTCCAAAAACACCTGGACGTTTTGACCAGGTACAAAAAGAAAGCACTCAACAAAAAAGCGGTCAATCGGTAGCTAAAACCGCAACTCAGGGTAGCGAATTTAATAAATTTTTCCCAAAAGCTAGTGATGGCTACCAACGCGTCTATACCCAAGAGAAAAAAGGCTTTGCGGAAGCGAAGTTGAAAAAAGGCGGTAAAGATATAGCGGTGCTGTCTATTTCTGATACCACTAGCACACCCAGTGCAGCAGCAAAGTTCTCAAAAAGCACTAAAAAAATTGGCGGTTATCCCGCAATAGAAGTTGGTAAAACGCAAACTGCAATTTTGGTAGGTAAGTACCAAGTAAAAGCACTTTCTCGTGATTCATCATTTACAGCTAGCGATCGCGAAGATTGGCTAGAGAAGTTTAATCTTAATGGTTTGGCTAAACTGAAATGATTTGCATTACTAACATTCAGATTATAAAACCTAAATAAGGAGATTTTTGTGAGCAAATCAATTGTTGAGTTGGTTGATCAATTGCCAACTGGCGGCTTGACTGTTTCTATGTTGAAGTCCCTCGATTTTGTTGCTCCTGGAGAGTGGCAAAATACCGTCGGCTTTGTCAACACTATTAAGACTGTCACTGGCGAAGACGACGAAGATTTAATTCAGCAAATTGGCGAAAGAGCGATTTATCTATTCAATGATAAATCCCAAGGATACCAAACAGCCTTGTGGTTATATCAAACCGTTGATGCTACAGATAAAGCGCTTGGTGCAGCAGCTTTAGCTAACAAAGTCGGCGAAAAAATTCCTCTGTTGGGTTTTTTAAACTCTGTCACTCCTAAACCAGATAAAGCCCAAACTATTGATTTGACATTAAAATTAGTGGCTGAGTTGGTAGCCTTCTGTCAAATTAACGGCATTCCGGGAGACAGTATTGGGGATTTTGTCGCCTCTTTAGGTGAGTATAGTGGTGAGTCACTGATCCGCATGGTGGCATTAGTTTGCGTTGATGGTTTGATACCTCTGGGGCCAGACTTCATCAGCAAAGCGATATCTGGGCTTAATCAAACAAATCCACAGGAGTTAGAAAAAAACTCGACTTTCCAAAACATCAAAGATGTGATTCCAGGGAACAATTCTGGCAGTAAACTCAACTTTATCGGCGAAAGCTTTGACTCTGTTAAAGGTTGGATGAGTGGGCTAGTTAGCGCCAATAATTTAACCCCGCAAAAGGTTGTCCACAACTTGCAAAGTTTTACCGATATTGCTGATGACAAGTTGGACTACCTCGCAGCATTCCTGGATGTAGCAACAAATTATTATGAGCACACTGGCACACAAACTTTAGCACATCGCTTGATTGAACGAGCGGTGGCTGAGATTTAGGTTGATGGAGAGTGGGGACTGGGAAGATTTCCCAATCTCCAATCCCTATTGGGGTAAATGCAAATCTGCTGCGATCGCATACAAGTAAGGTTGAAAAATAGCCAGGTTTTCTAGTTGATCAAACTTACCTGTTTGCGTACCTGTGTCAAATGCAGTAGTAATTACGTAAAGTTTAGTGCCATCAAAAGCAACATGACCAATATGTTGCTCTTGTACTCCACCTTGTTGCTTAAGTCCGACGAACCCATAGCGGATTCCTTGAAGCTTACCAATCGGTACTGGTTGCGGTGGGTAGGCTGAGAAAATAATCTGTTTTCCATATTTACCCTGACGATCTTTCGCAAACGCAGCATAGTAGTCTGCAACCCAAGTCTTAAGTACTGGTAATAACTGGGTTTGGTATTTGGAACTTTGGTAGTCTACTAGGGAAGCAGTTGGAATACCAGCTGCTAAGAGTTTCTTTCGGAAATCCTCATTGTTTGCTAGTGGGTAAATGTTAATCTCAACTGTACCCAAACGTTTTCCTTTGGAGGAGACACACAATAGGGGTGCATTTCCTTCACAGGGAGCAACTTGCCAGTTAGTTGGAGCAGCAGCATTTCCCAGAATTTTCTGCCAGATATTTCCCTGATTAGAGTTGGGAAGTTTGGCAACGGTAGGAGTTTTTACTACTTTGGGTGGAGAAAATTGGGGTAGAACAAATTTCGCTCCCACCGGTATTGACACCAGCAAAATAGAGCCTAGTAATAAATGATAAAGTCGTAACATTTTTTTTCAAAATTCAGAGCCAGGGATTGCAGACTAACGATATCTACAATACTTTATGGATACAGAAAAAGAATACATTTATATTGCTGCAAGTTCCGTAAATATAACTATAGCGCTTCTTTGTGGAATCAGGTACAAGTTAGGGGCGCATAGCTAGCTGTACGTTCATACTTCAGGCAATTGAAAACATGTATGATTAGTAGCGCCGAAAGCCAATACAGCGCTACTACCAACAGTGTTGTTTATTGATTGATGTATGCCTAATTACTTGTGGCTTGCTTGCCGGAGGTATGGCAACAATGAAGAGATGCTGGCTAGATGTCAAATCGAAGGGCAAATTTGCTTGGACTTTTAATTGAAGCGAGAACGTTGTTGACGACGTTGTTTGTGCCTAGCAATTGCTTTACGCTTCTCTTTTTCTATGGGTGTTTCAAAGTGACGCTTTTTTCTCATATCTTGGAAAATTCCTGCTTTAGAAACTTCCCGTTTAAATCTTCTCAAGGCTGATTCAATACCTTCATTCTCCCCTAAAACTACTTGTGTCATTCTCATTCCTCCTTAATGTGGATGAATAGTTTAAGACTAGATACCAAATAAAATATTCCAGCAGAATGGAGCCTTTGGCTTTATCTGCTGGAGACTCTAAATGTGAAATTTTCAGGAATCGACTTAGTAGCGATTATTGTTGCGGCGGGCATTATTACCGCCACCCCAGCTACCGCGAGAGGAGTTACTTCTTTCCTCACGAGGTTTAGCTTTGTTCACTTTCAAATCACGTCCCATCCATTCAGCACCATCAAGTGCATCAATGGCAGCTTGTTCTTGTGTGTCTGATTCCATTTCCACAAAAGCGAACCCACGCGGCCGGCCTGTTTCCCGATCTGTGGGTAGTTGAACACGATTTACTGTTCCGTATTCTGCAAAAGCCTGCTTTAGGTCATCTTCTGTAACCTGATAGGACAGGTTTCCGACGTAAATTGACATAGAAATCTCCGAATTCAGGGAGTGTAGAGAGTTAAATTCGGAGAGAAGGTTTTTAGAAATCAAAACGAGTTACTCAACCGAAAATAATCTTTATGTCCATGAGTGTAGCACAGCCTTCAGCCTTTGAATATCGTCTTATAGTGAATTTTATTCACAAATAAAACCTTTGGGGCAGGCTTGCAGACCTCCCAACAACGGGCTTTTTTTGCTTGTACTATAAAAATTACACTTTTAACAGGAAATCGGAGTTAACTAGCGATCGCCCAGATATTTAGTGTTTTTAAAACTAAGCTGTGGACTAAGGGCAAAGATTATTGTTGGTAACGCGATTAATCATACCACGATCGACTGTCTTAAAAGCAAATTAAAGCAAATTAAAAAATATTCATCATCCAGTACCCGATTAGCTATGGTTAAACTGCGCTAGGATACTTTCTGCTTTCTGACATAGTACTTCGTGATATTCCCCATTACTAGCTAGCAAACCTCCCCATTGATTGATATCACCAGTGTTATACTGCAACGGAGTGCCGTCGAAGTGGGTAAATTTACCACCAGCTTCTGTTAAAATCAATTCTGGAGCAGCTATATCCCAGTCTTTGGGCGCAGACTTGCCGGAAAGAGAAATGTAGATATCTGCCTGTTGCTCGACAATGGTGGCGATTTTGCAGCCGACACTACCCACAGATTTCTGGTTTTGACAAGGTAAATTGTGTAGTAAGCGATCTAAGCGTTGGTTCCGGTGAGAGCGACTAACGACTAAGGTTAAATCTTCAACTCGTTTGCCTGACGACACTTTTAAAGGAACAGATCCGTTACAGGTTTCTACAAATGTACCCCCGCCTTTGGTAGCATAATATAACTTTTGAGCCTCTGGTACTGCCACCACTGCCAACACTGGGCGTGTTTCCTTGACTAAAGCAATGTGAACTGCATAGTCGCCAGTTTTTTCGATAAAGTCTCGTGTACCATCCAAAGGGTCAATTATCCATACCCAAGGGACAGAAGGCTGTCTAGCACTACTTGGCGATTGATAAGTTTCTTCGCTGATGTAAGCAAAATCTTCGTTACCTAAAGTTGCTTGTAGCCTCTGCAAAATGTATTGACTCACAGCTACATCGGCAACAGTGACAGGCTCATTCTGCTTATATTGGACTTCTAAGTTAGGGTCTTTTGCAGTACCGTGGTAATACGATCGCAGTATATCTGCTGCGCCCCAACCTACCTCACGAGCGATCGCTAATATTTCTTGTAAATCTTTCATTAATTTGGCCTGAATTAAAAATATGTATAACGTGATTCGGGAGGCAGAGCGATACTTAGTTTAACTAATTACGAATTACGAATTACGAATTATTTTAAATTCATCCAGCGTCGAGTACCAAAAAATTTACAGGAATCAGCAGCAATATTAGCTGCCAGTGACAGTGCATCAGTAAAGCTTTCCCTTAAAATGTAATGACAGAAAGCACCGTGGAAAATATCTCCAGCCCCTAACGTATCAACCGCTTGAATCTGCGGCACATCTACGATACCAGTTTTAGTGCCACTCAAGTATTCAATTGGTTCTTGTCCGTGGGTAATGGCGATGTGAGGAATGTGAAATTCACTGAGATACCTAAATACGTCTTCTCCAGTCTGGCAGTTGGGGGGATAAAAATTAGCTGAACAGATAGCATAATCCACAAACGGTAGAATTTGCTCAAATCCAGGCTTCCAACTACCACCATCGATCGCTACTGGGATATTATTGGCTTTAGCCATTTGAACGATGGAATGACCAACCGCCATCTGATGTCCATCAATGAGTACTATATCGACATTCTGCAAAATATCTGGCGGGATAGATGCGCTGCTAGCTTGAGTTTTGACAGCATTGATCGAAACCACAGCGCGTTCACCTGTGGCTTGAGTGACAATAATCGAAGATACAGGCGGTACTAAATCAGTGGTAGGCTCAAGGTCTGCGATCGCAACTTTGTAATTTGCCAAGTCACCTCGAATTAGCTGCGTCATTGGATGAGAACCCACTACACCTAAGACTGTAGCCTGATTTCCTAAATAATTGAAAGTTACAGCTGCGTTTGTTGCTGGGCCCCCTGCGGCTACAGTATAGTCAGTAGCAACAATCTTCTGATTATTCTTAGGGGCAGAGTCAGCAAGGTAAATCAAATCTAAAGTTACTAAACCTACAAATAATCCACGATTCATCTGCTCTTTCGTTCAAAATTCAATTCTGAATTCTGGCTCCTGACTCCTGAATTCTTTCTTGGTAAATGGATATGCCTCTTGGCGACTGATAACATCGATTGCTGTCTTCAACCAATCAATATAAGTCTCTTCTCTTCGGATTACCAACTCCAGCACCAGCCTTTGCATCACCTGCTTGCGGTTGGCAGATTCATCACCGAGTGATGGCAAATCGATGGTTTCACATTCAGCCAGCTTTTTGCTTCGAGCCGCTAATTGTTGCTCCAGTAGGTGAATAATGCTTTCATTCGACAACTGATCTGCAAAATGCAACTGGACGAGCAAAGGTTCTCTTATAATCGGTAAGGGCTGATGAATCCCCAGCCATCGGACGAATTCGGCTTTCCCTGGCTCAGTTACACTGTAGACTTTGCGGTTGGGGCGATCGTGTTGAATCTCAATGTTACAGGTAATCCAGCCTTGCTCAACTAGCTTATCGAGAGTTCTGTAAATTTGTGCCTGATCTGCTGGCCATAAATGGGCAATGCATTGATCGAAGCAGCTCGTTTTGAGGTCGTAGCCCGTCATTTCTTGCTGCTGAAGAAGACCTAAAATTACATTTGCTAGCGACATGAAGATGGTTTTCCCATAATTGATATTTTCTCGCTCAGTTCTACACTATGTACTTCTTATAATTTTATGCTATTATATGATTAATCAAATATAAGATATAACGGTTATAAAAAGATATGTTCATTATAATGCTTCTTAGCAAGGAAACCAAATACATAAAAAACTCCATTCACAAGGGCATGGGGAAGAGTTACCAAGTCCCTTCAGGAGTGCTGTTAGCGGATAGCTAGGGTTGAGCCAGTGCTGAGTAGGGAAGAAGCAAGGGAGCAGGGAGCAGGGGAGCAGAGTTTTCCCCTCCGCCCCCCGCACCCCGCCCCTCTGCCTCTTTGCAATGCCCAATTCTCAATGCTTAGAAATTATTTAAGCCATTGAAGACTATTGTAACGAAAGGATAAGTAACATTGACTTCTAACACACTTACACAAAGAATACGTCAGCATCAATATCTGCGTGATTTACGAAACAAATTACTCTACCTGCACAAGATGTTGCTGGAGACAGAACGCATTGCCTACGAACAGATTAGTGGACGAGTATCAAGTGGAGAACTTCTTCAGCTAGTCATCGCTCATGAACAATTTGCTTGGCTACATCGCATTTCTGAGATGGTTGTGCAAGTTGATGAAATGCTCCAAGCAGATGAACCGATATTGCTGGACGATTTCCAAAAATTGATTGCTGATGTCCGTACACTCATTGTACCGTTAGAGACGGGCAATACCTTCGAGAGAAAGTATTACAACGCTCTCCAGCGCGAACCTGGTGCTGTGTTGGCACATGCAGAGATATCTAGATTTCTCACGTCTAAGGTTTAAGGGACTTGCAAAAAATCAATATCGCAAATTTGTAGTAGGGGCACGGCATACCCATTGGTGTCAACTTAACGTGAAAGCCAGCCTAGAACAAGCTTTTAGATATTGTCTCGTTCCCAGTCTCCGACTGGGAATGCCCCTTATTGGGGCTGCCGCCTCCCTTGCTGGCGGCAGAGCCGCCAGGAACAGCATTTCCAGCAAGAGGCTGGAAACGAGGTTTTAAAGGAGTTTTACCTGAAGTTGACACCAATGCGGCATACCGTGCCCCTACGTTCGCGGAGCGTC
This sequence comes from Nostoc sp. NMS9, assembly GCF_017114995.1. GTDB lineage: Bacteria > Cyanobacteriota > Cyanobacteriia > Cyanobacteriales > Nostocaceae > Nostoc. The sequence continues at coordinate 7,733 of NZ_JABXKL010000054.1, forward strand.
CCGCAGGGATGGGATGTTTTTTTAACTGGAAGTCCCTAAAGGTAAGATTTTGATAAGCGATCGCTAATTTACCCAAACAGTGCTGAGTAAAAAAGTAAGAATCCTACTCAAATAATTACTAATTCGTAGTTTAACTTCATAATTACGAATTACGTTAGCGTAGCGTTAGCGAGTCTGCGAGCGTCATTACGAATTACGAATTATGTTGACCGAAAATAATGGGATACAAGCCCCGTCATAAAGGACGGCTTTTTATTGATTTTCAATTTTCTAATCAAATCTCTAAGTACATCAGACTTTGTTCTCCCAGCCATCTGGCAGTACTCTTCAAGATGTGCTAATTCTTCTTCAGCTAATCGAAAAAATACACTTTTATTCATTGTATTAAATATCATATTGATATACAATAGTAACAGATTTAGAGGAAAAATAGTGAAAGCTAGGTATCAATTCCGTTTCTACCCGACAGACCAACAACAACAGAGTTTGCGATCATTGTTTGGTTGTGTTCGAGTAGTGTGGAATGATGCCCTTGCTATCTGTAAACAGTCTGATAAATTGCCAAGCAATAACGACTTACAAAAGTTAGTAATTACCCAAGCCAAGAAAACTGTTGAGCGTTCATGGTTGTCCGAGGTTTCTAATATCCCGTTGCAACAGTCGGTTGCAGATTTAGGTGTTGCCTACAAAAACTTTTTTGATTCGCTTAAAGGTAAGCGGAAAGGTAAAAAGTTAGGTAGTCCTAAGTTCAAAAAGAAAACTAATCAACAGACGGCACGGTTCAGAATTGGTGGATTTTCTATCAAAGGGAATAAGATTTATCTAGCCAAAATTGGCAACATCAGCCCAATTTGGACTAGAGAATTACCGTCTGCGCCTAGTTCAGTCACGGTAATCAAGGATTGTGCTAATCGCTATTTTGTAAGTTTTGTAGTAGAAGTTGAGCCTGTTAATATTGATAGCGAAGCGTTAGCGAGTCTTCGAGCGTCTGCTAAAAACCAAAGCATTGGTATTGATTTAGGGATTAAAACTTTTGCTGTGATGAGTAGCGGTGAAAAAGCAGAAAGTCCAGATTATTCAAAACTAGATAGGAAAATTCGCCAGCTTCAAAAGAAACTAGCACGTCAACCCAAAGACTTGAAGCGCAAGGATAGAACCCGGATTCAAATAGCAAAACTGCATAACAAAATTGCGGATACTCGTAAAGACTTCTTGCAAAAAATATCTACCAAAGTCGTTAGTGAAAACCAAACTATCATTTTGGAAGATTTAAACGTGTCAGGCATGGTCAAGAACCGCAAACTTGCTAGAGTAATTAGTCTCCAGGGATGGAGAGAATTTAGGACGTTATGTGAAGCTAAATCACACAAGTTTGGTAGAGTTTTCCACGTTATTAGTAGATGGGAGCCGACAAGTCAGGTTTGTTCCGAGTGTGGCTATAAATGAGGTAAGCTCGATTTGAAAGTCCGCTCGGTTAAATGCTTGAATTGTGGCGCTGAACACGACCGAGACGAAAACGCTGCAAAAAATATAAACAAAGCTTGCACTGAGCCAAGCCGAAGTGTTGGGATAGGGCATTGCCACGACTCTAAACGGACGCAGAGACAGAGTAAGACTATTTCGGTAGCATCAGTCAATGAAGCGTCAAGAATCACCGTTCTTTAGGACGGTGAGTATGTCAACTGTCAGCAGTTCTACAACATCTAATTAATGACTAATGACCCATTTGCACCAGTTATAGGACAACAGCAAGCTATAGAATTACTTACTCAGGCTGTCAGACAAAAGCGGGTTCCTCCAGCCTATTTATTTGTGGGGCCAGATGGTGTAGGCAGGAGTTTAGCAGCCAGGTGTTTTGTGGAATTGCTATTTTCTAGTGGGATGGGAGTTACTGCGTCTTTACAAAATCGTTTGCGTCAGGGGAACCATCCAGCTTTATTGTGGGTGCAACCAACGTACCAATACCAGGGACAACGATTAACAGCAGCAGAAGCAGCCGAAAAAGGACTCAAGCGTAAAGCTCCTCCTGTAATTCGACTAGAGCAAATTCGGGAAATTACCGAGTTTTTAGGTCGTCCGCCCTTGGAAGCGCCAAGAAATGTGATAGTGCTGGAAGAAGCTCAAACAATGGCAGAAGCCGCAGCAAATGCTTTACTTAAAACCTTGGAAGAACCGGGACAGGCGACATTAATTTTAATTGCACCGACACCTGAATCTGTGTTGCCGACTTTGGTATCACGCTGTCAACGCATTCCTTTTTATCGTCTAGATGCACAGTCTTTGGCTGTTGTACTTACACAAACAGGTCATCAGGAAATTTTGTCAAATCAGGCAGTATTGAGTATAGCAGCTGGTAGTGCTGGAAGTGCGATCGCATCTTATGAGCAATTACAAGCTATTCCCCCTGAGTTACTTGAAGATTTGAAAAAAGCGCCTAAATCTTACCGTAACGCCTTGGAGTTAGCCAAAAAAATTGATAAGGATTTAGATACAGAAGCACAATTGTGGTTAGTTGATTATCTTCAGCAATTCTACTGGCAGCAGTGGCATCAACCTAGTATCATTAACCAGCTAGAACAATCTCGAAAACACTTGCTTTATTACGCTCAACCACGGCTAGTTTGGGAATGTCTGCTTTTATCTGTGTATCAAAAATCAAATTCTATTTATCCTACTCATCGCTGAGTGCGATTGTATTTCTATAGTTCCTCATCAAAGTCTCAGTACAATATTTAATTAATTCTTAGCGAAATAAATTAGGCAAAACTCTGCATTACTTTGCGTCCCTCTGCGTTTCAAAATATTACAATGTCTTGTTCATCCTCTATCGTCAAGTTCATAGCCAGTGAAGGTATTGTAATAAAAGCGATTCCTGGATAAAACAAAAAGTTTATATGACCTCAGTTTCTCCTCACAAAAAAGCCAGAGCCTTAAAACCTACCAGCCGCCGCCCTGCGAAAGAACTCTGTAGCGAGTGCGGACTATGCGATACATACTATATTCACTATGTCAAGGAAGCTTGCGCTTTTATTAATCAGCAAATAGGCGAACTTGAAGAAGAAACACACACGCGATCGCGCCATCTCGAAAACCCCGATGAACTCTACTTTGGTGTTCATCAAGACATGATAGCGGCGAAGAAACAGCAGGCGATCGAAGGCGCACAATGGACGGGTATTGTTAGCAGCATTGCCATTGAAATGCTTAATCGCGGCTTAGTTGAAGGTGTCGTCTGCGTGCAAAACACCAAAGAAGACCGCTTTCAACCCATGCCCGTCATCGCCCGTACTCCAGAAGAAATACTAGCAGCGCGGGTAAATAAACCAACACTTTCTCCGAACCTTTCCGTATTAGAACAGGTGGAAAAATCGGGGATGAAGCGGCTGTTGGTAATTGGTGTTGGTTGCCAAATCCAGGCATTACGAGCCGTAGAAAAACAACTTGGTTTAGAAAAGCTGTATGTTTTGGGTACGCCCTGCGTAGATAACGTTAACCGCGCCGGACTGCAAAAATTCTTAGAAACCACCAGCCGATCGCCTGATACAGTTGTGCATTACGAATTCATGCAAGACTTCCGGGTTCATTTCAAACATGAAGATGGCTCATCAGAAACAGTGCCTTTTTTTGGCTTGAAGACCAACCAACTCAAAGATGTCTTTGCCCCATCCTGTATGAGTTGCTTTGATTATGTCAACTCCCTAGCTGACTTAGTTGTTGGCTACATGGGCGCACCCTTTGGTTGGCAATGGATTGTAGTTAGAAATGACACTGGTAAGGAAATGCTGGATTTAGTAAAAGACCAGTTAGACACCCAACCAGTAACGTCTAAAGGCAACCGGAAAGAAGCTGTACAACAAAGTATTCCTGCTTACGATAAAGGCGTTACCCTCCCGATGTGGGCAGCAAAACTGATGGGTGTGGTTATCGAAAAAATCGGCCCCAAAGGTCTAGAATATGCGCGATTTTCCATTGATTCTCACTTTACTCGGAATTATTTATATGTGAAGCGGAATCATCCAGAGAAATTAGAAGCACACGTTCCAGAGTTTGCCAAACGTATTGTTGGGCAATATAAATTACCAGAATAGAAGAGGGACTGGGGCATTGGGCATTGGGCACAAGAGGCAGAGGGGCAGAGGGGCAGAGGTGCGGAGGGGCAGAGGTGCGGAGGGGCAGAGGTGCGGAGGGGCAGAGGGGAAAAACTTACTGCAACTGCTCCCCTGCTCCCCTGCTCCCTTGCTCCCCCTCACTGCTGACTCAACTCGATAATATTCGCATCTGGGTCTTGAGTGAAGAGGGCAGCGCGACCGGAGGCGCTAGCTTGAATGGGATAATTATGATTGAGGAATTCCTGTTTGGCAGCGTCTAAGTCAGCTACTGTGAAGGCGACATGGGGATTACGTCCCCATTTTTCGTTTGGGTTTTCCGTGGGGACAGTGGTTGCAACTATCAAGTGAATTTGATAGTCGCCGACTTGATACCATGCACCAGGGTAGTTTAGGGAACGATCTATTTTGGATAATCCCAGTACTTTGCCATAAAAATGTTCAGAGCGTTCTAAGTCAGTCACAAGAATCGCTGTATGGAGACTTTGGGTAATCTGCATTGTCGGTAAGATGCGATCGCGTTTATTTAGATTTTGACGTAGTTTGAACTCTTTCGGTGAGTGAGGGAGGCAGGAGGAGAAGAATTAATAACCAACGCCTAATGACAAATGACAAATGCCATCACAGACTTAAAGGCAGCTGAACTGTAAACGTTGTCCAGCCCTGAGAACTGGTAACTTCAATCGTGCCTTAGAGATATTTTACTAACTTCTTAACCTTGTCGCGGGGCAGAACATTGATGTGCGATAAATAGTCCCCAAAGTTCAACTGCTTGAGTCCCCTTGCTCTCTAACAAAATCGGGACAACTAAATTCGCCTTCACCTGAAACTGTTCCAAAAGTTGAATATGGCAGTCACTTAAACCTGCTTCGTAGATGTTTGTCGCTGCCCAAATTTTATTCTCCCTCCTGATTTTCCTGAAAACAGGTATCTTCAATCTCCAGTCCTAAGATTGGTGTCCATTGGGGTAATACCGACTCCGCTACGATGTTGCCCCGCATTTGAGGCGTAAATTGATACAGCAGTACCCGCTCGGCACCCAGTAACTGGCGAACTTCTTGAACACTCGTGGCAAGGATATTTTGAAGCTTCAACGATTGGCGAATATTAACAGCGATCGCTCCTACTAACTTTTGTTGTTCCTGTTGTTGTTTTAGCTGCATCTGCTTGATCGCCCCATGAACCGCTCGACGTAAATTATCAGAAGTCAGTTTTCCCTTGACTAGATAATCTTGCGCCCCACTCTTGATAGCTTGGACTGTGATCGTTTCGTCTCCCTGTCCAGTCAGCATAATGACTGAAATTTGGCTGTTAGAAGTTTGCCTCTGTAGCTTAGTGAGAAATTCCAGCCCGTCTAAATCTGGTAATCGATAGTCCAACAAAATCACATCTGGTATTTTCCCTTGACAAGCTTGTAGCACCTTATTTCCAGCCTCAAATTCGTAAATATCATAAGTGTAGCGATCGTCCCACTCTAGAAAGCGTCGATACAAAGCTCTATCTTCAACAGAGTCTTCTACAAAAAATACAGTTGTCATGTTGTCGGCCCCCTAAGACAGCTGCGGTAGTGGGGCAGAGGAGACAAGGTGACTTGAGTGAGAACTTGCAACAAGTCTTTCCTCTTGTCCCCATGCCCCATGCCCCATGCCCAATTCAATAAACCCTAAATCAGCAAATTCGGACTTTTTCTTGATCGCAGACTACTATTTTTAGTCGCATAAACGCATAATAGAATAGTGACTGATCTGTTCGTACCTTTACAATCTCTCAAACAAGGTGACTGGTTCAAGCTGATCTGCGGAGCCAGCTTCCAGCATTTGCCGGCAGTCAGAAGTTTAACGTTAGCCTATACTTTGGCGGGCGCTGACTGCATAGATGTTGCAGCTGATCCAGCAGTAATTGCAGCAGCGCAATCAGGGCTACTTGTAGCTAAATCTCTGGCTAGGGATGCCCAAAAGCGAGGCTTTGACTACAAAGGCAATTTACCCTTTTTGATGGTCAGCCTAAACGATGGAGAAGATCCCCATTTCCGCAAAGCAGAATTTAATCCTCATGAGTGTCCTACAGACTGCCCTAGACCCTGTGAACGGATTTGTCCGGCACAAGCGATTGTGTTTGACAGTATCAAAGAAGACTTTTCAGGAGTAGTATCCGAAAAGTGTTATGGCTGCGGTCGTTGCATACCAGTTTGCCCTTATAGTATAATTTATACAGCTTCATACGTGACAACGCCGGGAGCGATCGCGCCATTGGTAATGTCAACGGGAGTAGATGCCGTAGAAATCCATACAAAAGTCGGGCGGTTGGCAGAATTTGAGCGATTATGGCAAGCAATTTCACCGTGGGCCGATAGACTAAAGTTACTAGCTATCAGCTGTCCCGATGGCGAAGGGATGATTGACTACTTGAGAGCGCTGTATGACCTGATTGCCCCACTTAAGGGTGCTTTAATTTGGCAAACTGATGGTCGCCCGATGAGTGGTGATATTGGCGATGGCACCACAATAGCCGCGGTGAAATTAGGGCAAAAAGTTTTGGCAGCTAAGTTACCGGGATATGTGCAGTTATCAGGCGGCACTAATAGTTATACCGTTGCTAAGTTAAAGGCAATGGGACTACTCAACGATTTTAGATTGCCGATTTTAGATTTTAGATTAGAAGAAGCCAATCCACAATCTAAAATCCAAAATCCAAAATCCAAAATTTCTGGTGTCGCCTACGGTAGCTATGCCCGTGTACTGCTGTCACCAATTCTCGAACAGTTAGAGAATAAGGAGGTAAGTAACACCAATATGAAGGCGACTGTTCGCCTAGAAGAAGATGAAGTATTACTTTGGCAAGCTGTAGAACTTGCCCATTCTCTTGTTTCCCAGATCAAGTCATAGCAGGAGCGTTAATTGCTCGTTCGGAAATATACCCAGGGCGGGTTCTCCTGCACGCAAATGTCCTCGCTATCTCTAAAAACGTCACCATAGAAAGCATGACGATTACAGACGATCTCCAAAAGTTATTAGACATTTTGCCCCAAGACCTGCAACAAGTACTAGAGAGTCATCCCAAACGAGATAGTTTAGTAGAAGTGGTCTTGGATTTGGGTCGTCGCCCAGAGGCTCGCTTTCCTAATCAAGCTGAGTATTTGAGCGAAGTACCCGTTACTCAAGAACAAATAGATGATTGCATTCAACGAGTCGGAATCTTTGGCGGAGATAATCGGGCAGGAATTGAGCAAACTTTGCATCGGATCAGCGCTATTCGCAACCGCACTGGTAAGATTATTGGCTTGACCTGTCGTGTCGGTCGGGCGGTATTCGGAACCATTGGGATGATCCGCGATTTGGTAGAAACTGGTAAATCGATTCTCATGCTGGGGCGTCCAGGCGTGGGCAAAACTACCGCCTTACGGGAAATAGCCCGTGTTTTAGCTGACGATCTGCATAAGCGAGTGGTGATTATTGACACCTCTAACGAAATCGCCGGGGATGGTGATGTTGCCCATCCCGCCATTGGTCGCGCTCGGCGGATGCAAGTGGCTCATCCAAATGAACAGCATCAGGTGATGATTGAGGCAGTAGAAAACCACATGCCAGAAGTCATTGTCATTGATGAAATTGGCACGGAGTTGGAAGCTTTAGCGGCTCGTACCATTGCAGAACGGGGTGTACAGCTGGTAGGTACTGCTCACGGGAATCAAATCGAAAATCTGATTAAAAACCCCACCCTGGCTGATTTAGTTGGGGGTATCCAAGCTGTGACGTTGGGAGACGATGAAGCCAGACGGCGAGGCTCTCAAAAGACTGTTTTGGAGCGGAAAGCCCCGCCTACCTTTGAAATTGCGGTGGAAATGTTGGAACGCCAACGCTGGACAGTACACGAAAGTGTTGCTGACACTGTAGATAATCTGTTGCGGGGGCGTCAACCTACCCCACAAACGAGAACCGTTGATGATCACGGCAAAATTGCGGTTACAAGGCAGTTAGCTGTCGTCAACGGTCGCGGTGGACAGCTAGGAACAGTGGAGGATTCTTTCCCACCGGCGCGACCGTCTAATGGCTGGCGTTCATCTGGACAAATGGTCGCACTGCCGCAATTGCCTGTAGAGCGGGTAACTGGGCGCAGTGAGTTTGACCGTTTGCTAGATGAATCCTTCAATTATTCTGAGAGCATTGATTTTGATGCTGCTACCAGACAGCCAGGGCCCAATGGTGAAGATTTGCCATTGCACGTTTACCCTTATGGGGTTAGCCGTCACCAATTAGAACAGGTGATTAGTGTGTTAACTTTGCCCGTGGTATTGACAAAAGATATAGATAGTGCTGATGCAATTTTAGCACTGCGATCGCACGTCAAAAACCACGCCAAATTACGCCAAATGGCCAAAGCTCGTCATGTACCCATCCACATGATTAAGTCCAGCACCATTCCCCAAATTACCCGTGGTTTGCGGCGGTTGCTAAATATTGACGATCCCGAGATGGCCGATGATAGAGAACTACAATTGTTTTTGCACAATGGTAGCGATGATGAGATGGATGCTCTTGAAGAAGCTAGACTTGCCGTTGAGCAAATTGTGATTCCTAAAGGACAGCCAGTCGAGTTATTGCCGCGTTCTCCCCAAGTCCGCAAAATGCAACATGAGTTAGTAGAACATTATCGCCTCAAGTCGCATAGTTTTGGCGAAGAACCAAATAGAAGATTACGGATTTATCCAGCGTAACTTTAAGAACCCTACTAAAGAGACAAAGCTACGCTTTGTCTCCCCTAACAGCTTGCCTCCGGTGTACACACAAATCTTTCCCAACGCAATTTACGATTAAGTCTCATAGTCCCTGAAATACTTCAACTGGACACGATGTAAGTCCTAATTCACTCAACCTTGCATTTTTTTAAACATCTGTTACATTACTTTACAGACGATTGAAACTAATACAACACTTGAATTTTGGAGTTATGCTCATGTCAGATTTTAAGAATACTGCGTCTATTATTTCAGAAGATCCTAATGCTGTGCGTTTTGGCTTCACTCCCCAGAGTGAAAATTGGAACGGTCGTCTTGCAATGATTGGTTTTGTATCTGCAATTTTGATTGAAGCTTTTTCTGGTCAAGGGCTACTCCATTTCTGGGGTATCCTCTAAATTGACGCTCGTAGGGTAGAACTGCTGTACTATCCTACGAAATTCTCTATATTCCACGCCAGTCATTCGTTTCCAACATCTGGCGGCTGTTGCCATTGGTGCAAAATATCAGATTTTTCCGGTTGAGCCAAAATATAAGTGAATAATTACTTTACATTGAATATGTATAGCTAAAACTCATGGAAATACCCCAACGCGTATTAGTCCGCTACAAAGACGCGTCATACAACACCAATGAAATCCGCTTAAGAACTTTTCGGCTTGGATTGCAAATATGGGATGAACAAACCAAACCCAGAAAAACAGAGCTTTATCAGTTTATATTGTCTTGCTTGAAACAAGTTGACCGCCAAGATCGTTTTATGTTTTCTCTGTTGTTCATAGAATTAACAGACCTCATACGCAACTCTTCTCTGGAAAGAGGAACGAAAGAGGTTCTGATTAAAACAGCTTTTAGAGAATTTGCTTGTGCGATAACAGACTTTGAAGACGTTGCCAAATAAGGTTAGTCATGGGGATGCTGGAATTGCGTAGGCGTAGGCATCACCCTAAAGTCAGCTGACCTAATCGAGTAGGATATCTATAAGTAAACAGCTTTCCGATCGGATTAGTTTTTTCACTAAATGCGCGGATGGGTAGGTGTTGAGGAAGGGGTGAATACAAAAATGGCTGAATTGCCGTATATGCAAGGATTTGATGGCTTCAACATACTAAAGCCATCCGCGCACCTTATGTAGACTGACTTCCAGCTATTTACAGTTAGCACAATTGCCACGCCTTATGTTATGATTTTTGCATTCGCGCTATTGAACCTTGAAAACCAAATAACACAAGCCTTTCAGACGCCTGCGATCGCAATCAACTAAAATCCCTCTATTAGGGATTGAAACCAATCCGACATTGCCCAAATTGGCGACAAGTGGACATCGCAATCAATTAAAATCCCTATTAGGGATTGGAACGAAGTATACTGAGAGTTAACCTTTAAAACCTAGTATCAAAAAGTACAAATATTACTTCAAAGGTCATTCCACATCCAGCTTGAGGGCTGTGATATTATAGGAGACTGCTGCATACATTTTAGAAAAACTAGAAACCGAATCGACCATGGCCCTCACGCAACTGCGGAAACAAGAAATAATCTCCAACTACCAAGTTCACGAAACTGACACTGGCTCGGCCGATGTCCAAGTTGCCATGCTAACTGAGCGCATTAACCGCCTCAGCGAACATCTCCAGGCAAATAAAAAAGATCATTCTTCCCGGCGGGGACTGTTGAAGCTAATCGGCCAGCGTAAGCGTCTTCTAGCTTATATATCGCAGGAAAGCCGGGAAAAATATCAAGCTTTGATTGCTCGTCTCGGTATTCGTGGATAGGACTACCGCTTATGTCTGCTGAAGAATCTGAACGCAGTCGTTTGCCCTTTGAACCGAACAAAAAGCGCCAAAAACCCGCAAAAACTCAAAGTAAACCAGCAGCACAGCCCCAAGAATCCGTCAAACAGGCTGATAAAAAAGTGGTTTATACCAAACAAGAGATGGCAATTCCCCAAGTCGTCAGCCAGCGGATGATCCGAAGGGTAGCTGGGTTCTGTGGTGTACCAACAGCATTGGGCATTAGCGCCTTGGTTGTAAGCTATCTGCTTGCTATCTACTCCGACATCCGACTACCTCCCATCGCCGTGTTATTGGTGAACATGGGATTATTTGGTTTGGGGGTTTTAGGGATAACTTATGGCGTTCTCTCTGCCTCTTGGGATGAAGAAAAAGTCGGAAGTTTCCTGGGTTTGGGTGAGTTCAACACCAATTGGCGACGAATGGTGGCAGCTTGGCGCGAAACTCGGCAAAAAAACTTATAATGAACGGCGCTCAGGTATTAAGTAACTGTGGTATTGGGTAAATGAAGAAGTGAATGTTGAAGTTGAAATTTTATAACTTCAACATTGCTAATTCAAATCTTATAACTTTTTTATACCTTATATCTAGTTATTTAGTAGTAAAACTACTGACTGAGCGCTACATTTTGTCTATTTATTTTGTAAACAAATTTTATTTTTAACTATTTGTAATTAGGCCAATAGGCAACAATAAAGTTAGCCTATTTACAGAAAATTTTACTCAATTAATTAATCAGGAACTTTCAGATGATTATAGTAATGAAAAGTGGTTCTCCAGAGGCGGAAATAAACCGCATTGATGAGGAACTAACTAGCTGGGGGCTAACTCCAGAAAAAATTGTAGGTCAACACAAAGTCGTTATTGGTCTAGTAGGTGAAACTGCCAGCTTAGATCCACTACAAATTCAGGAACTTAGCCCCTGGATTGAGCAGGTGTTACGCGTAGAGCAGCCTTACAAACGAGCTAGCCGTCAGTACCGCCACGGCGAAGCTTCGGATGTGGTGGTTAATACTCCTAATGGAGCAGTAGTATTTGGCGAACATCAGCCTTTGGTAGTCGTTGCTGGCCCCTGCTCCGTAGAAAATGAAGAAATGATTGTAGAGACGGCGCGGCGCGTCAAGGCTGCTGGAGCCTCATTTTTGCGCGGAGGGGCATATAAACCTCGGACTTCACCTTATGCCTTCCAAGGACACGGCGAGAGTGCTTTGGATTTATTGGCAAGGGCGCGGGAAGTTAGCGGACTAGGTATTATTACAGAAGTGATGGATGCCGCAGACCTGGATAAAATTGCCGAAGTTGCTGACGTAATTCAGGTGGGGGCAAGAAATATGCAGAATTTCTCCTTGCTCAAAAAAGTGGGAGCGCAGCCGAAACCAGTTCTGTTAAAGCGGGGAATGGCAGCTACTATTGAAGATTGGTTGATGGCAGCAGAGTATATTCTGGCATCTGGTAATCCCAATGTAATTTTATGTGAAAGGGGAATACGCACCTTTGACCGTCAGTATACGCGAAATACATTGGATTTATCAGTAGTGCCAGTGTTGCGAAAACTGACTCACCTGCCAATCATGATTGATCCCAGCCACGGCGTAGGTTGGTCTGAGTTTGTGCCTTCAATGGCAATGGCTGCGATCGCAGCTGGCACAGATTCCCTGATGATAGAGGTTCACCCTAATCCTGCCAAAGCTTTATCCGATGGGCCCCAATCTCTGACACCAGACCGTTTCGATAACTTGATGCAAGAATTGGCAGTAATTGGTAAAGCGGTGGGACGCTGGCAGCAACCAGCAGTGGCTCTAGCTTAAAATTCAGTTGCAACTTCTTAGTAGGCATAAATAAATTAAAGTTTGTAGTCAGGAGTTTAGTCCTGATAAATCTGAAAAAGCGATAAATTGCTTATTACAAACTAGGATTTTTTTATATGTTTAATTATGCCTGCCTATTTATTAGACCTCTTGCAAAAATCCTTGAATCACCCCTCCCCAACCCTCCCCTTGTGAAGGGGAGGGGGCAAGATTTCAAGTTTCCCCCCAATATATCGGGGGGATTAAGGGGGGTCTATTCGACTTATGCAAGAGGTCTATTGTAAATATGAAATGATACCCCTTTAGAAGATTTCTAAAGGGGATTTTTAAACACTAACTAAAGCTATGAAAAAATAAATCTGCAATCAATATTGATGGACAATATTTTTTTGCAATTGTAAGACTTTTTATCGATATACATAGCGAGCAGGTATCCAGTGGCGACCACGATTTGTTTGCACCCAACGCCCAGGAAGCAATATCCTCCTTCTCGCTTGCACAGGTGTATGAACTCTAAATCGCACTGGTCTTCTGATTATTCTAGTGGGACTTTGTAAAAAAGTAGTGCCAAATCAGGCTAAAATGCTCTTCTAGAGTTAAGTTTACGTCAGTCTCGACAGGAGCAGCGTAAAATGAAACATCAAGTTGGGGCAGCAATGCCCAAATGTTTTGAGAATTGGTGTGGTCGCTTCGATGACTTGTTCTCACGGCAAGTACAACGCCAAAGTTTCAGGATGTATTTAGGAGGATTACTGGGAGAAAGCGATGCCTGCGGCGGGCTACGCCTACGCAAAAACCTGGCTCAGATTGCTGGTAATACGGTAGATGGCTCGTACAATAGCTTGCGCCACTTCTTAAACGACGCACCGTGGGACGTATCAGCCCTAAATAACCGACGTTTAGAGGTGATGCAGCAATGCCGTCAAACTAAACTACAGCAAGGTTTTACCCTAATTATTGATGACTCTGGTCATCGCAAAAGTGGGAATGCAACAGCAGGTGTCGGAAGGCAATACATTGGTGAAATAGGCAAAACAGATAATGGAGTGGTGCTATTAACAACGTACTTCTATGATGGGGTGCGGAAGTTGCCATTAGATGTGGCGTTATACCAACATGGCAGTTCTCTGCCACAAGGAAAAGCTGACCCAAAATTTGTTAAAAAACCAGACTTGGCACTACAACTAATAGATCAATGTCTCAAACGTGGCTATCGGCCAAAAACAACTTTAATTGATGCGGGCTATGGTAATAACACACCATTTGTCAAACAGTTGGAGTCAAGAAATCTGACTTATATTGCTGCCATTGCCAAAAACCGTAAAGTCACTTGCCAACTGACCACAGACTTAGAACCACGCAAACATTCTGTAGAAGAAATCGCACAGGCATTGCCAGCAGAAGACTTTACAAAAGTGCAATTGGATTTAGAACAACCACGTACTGTTTGGGTAACGCTAATTCGGGTACATATAGCGAAACTAGAAGGTTTGCGAACTGTTGCAATTCAGTTGCAATTCAACTAAATGCTTCGACATGGGCAGAAGCGACGGAGGTTGATTACTTTCTCACCAATGCTCCAACTCCTATACTGAGTCCCCTTTGGGTGGCAACCACTTACTCACAACGCAATTGGGTAGAAGTATTCTACCGTGAGGCCAAAGGTTGGTTAGGTTTGCGCGAGTATCAGGTACGAGATGCCAAAAGTCTCAAACGGCATTGGATTTTGGTGTTTACAGTCTACACATTTATCCTTTGGCATCAATTAACTGGAGGATTTCGCCGTCAGTGGGCAACTAAACCTTTACATACTTTTGTGGAAGCTCTGGAGGCTTTCCGTACCGCAGTAGAATTTCGCTTTGTACGCTGGCTTAATACGCATATTGATGTATTTGCCGCTCATAAAGCTAAGTCTGGTTATGTTTGGGCTTAGAAAGTTGCAAAGTCCCACTAGCTGGAACCGATCGCCTAACTGGTCGTCTGATCTGAGCATCGGCTTGAAAAGGAATAAAGGTAACAGCAATTGGTAAAATCAGTGCTGCACTAGCAAGCATTCTTTTAATACTCATTCGCAAACTTCCCTTTTATGATATTGACATCAAAGAAATTAGTTTTTCATAAAATATCAATTCCTTTGACAAATAAATACTAGGTCTGAAAAGAGCTATACACTAGTGATAAAGGTCATTATTTGAACCGTGACTAATGTCATGGATAAAAAATGTAAACATGACTCTGCTATTGAATAAAATTATTTTTAGAGAGTGGCACTGTTAATACCGAAAACTTCGATTTTGATCTTTGTGGCAGTGCCTACCTGACGGCAATACGCTTACTGCAACTCAATTTTGCCACCTGAAAAAAAGGGACAGGCAAAATACCCATCCCAGAAAATTCACTTTTATTCAATTGATAGCAAATGATAGCAAAACTTTTATTGCACTTGCGTGGGGAAAGCACCAGGTTGCACAGCTATGTTAAGATTCTGCCCATTGCGACGTAATTCCATACGTAAATCGCTCCCGACTTGGCTATTTTCTACTGCCTTTTGGACACTGCTGGCATCTGTGACTGCTTGATTGCCAAGCTTTTGGATAACATCACCAGCACGTATCCCGGCTTTAGCAGCTGGTGAATTTGGTATAACTTTTACAACTAATACACCTTTATCTTCATTCACACTCAAACCGCTATTGGGATCTGAGTTGATATTTTGTTTTAGCTGAGGTGTTAACCCCACCATCTGAATTCCCAGGTAAGGATGTTCTACTTTACCTGTAGCTATTAGTTGACTGGAAATGTGTTGTGCTGTATTGATAGGAATAGCAAAGCCTAATCCTTGTGCCCCTTGAATAATGGCTGTATTCATGGCAATTACCTCGCCACGGGAATTTAGCAAGGGGCCGCCAGAGTTACCGGGATTAATTGCTGCGTCGGTTTGAATATACTCTACTCGCTTATCGGGAGCGCCGATTAGCTTGCTACTGCGTCCAGTGGCACTGATGATTCCGGTAGTTACTGTATTATCTAATCCAAGGGGGTTGCCGATCGCGATCGCCCATTCTCCGGGTTGCAGTTTATCTGAGTTACCCAAGGCTACTAATGGGAGATTGTCTGCCTGAATTTTGACAACAGCAACATCGGTCAGCTCGTCTTTTCCTAACACCTTACCTTTAAAGCTACGCCCATCTTTGAGTGTAACTGTTACGGTATCAGCACCATCAACTACGTGGGCATTGGTAAGAATACGACCATCAGCACTAATAATAAAACCTGAACCAGTACCCCGTTCTACACGATTCTGTTGTTCTGGCATTTGAGAGCCAAAAAAGCGCTGGAAAAGCGGATCGTTAAATTCATCTGGTAACTGGGTTTTTACGGTTCGGGAAGAGTCAATTCGCACTACAGCAGGCCCTACCTTTTGCACCACCTGGATAACAAAGTTAGGATCTGTGCCTGCTGGTATTGGAGGAGCAGCATTTACTCGACTTACTGCCAAATTAGATGCATTTTCAGACACCTGCTGAGAGTGTCCAGCCATATAGCCGCCTGCCAATGTCATACCTGATCCCAGCAGCACCAGCGATAGAGAGGCGGCAGCCTTTCTCCAGGGTTTATGATATTTGGCATCAGCAGTGTTATGTGAAATGCTATTTGATGGGTGTTCTCTGTCGCGAGATTCGTTTTGCATTGCTGTCTGGAAGGATATTTAGATGTATTACTAATGTAGATATGATTTGTGACAGTTTTGTTGCGGAGGTATTGCGTTGTTGTGAAAGCTTTGGTTTTTTACCAAGAAAGAACTCAGGAACCAGGAGTTAGAATGACAAGTGTGCGACATTCAGTAGACCGAAGAGTTATGCGATCGCTAATTCACAACTGTGGAGAATAATAACTCACGAGTGTACTGATTTTTTACACTACGTTCAAATAATTCATCTGGGATTTGGGGAGACAGCGCTTTTTCCAAAGGCCCGCCAACCATCACGAATAGTGGACTCTCTTTGACAAAACGCTCAAATACCTGCCAAGCACAACATTTCTCTTCTCAATGCTGAGATTTGCACCTCTTTTAACCGAACTACAAATTAGCTCATCATACAACATCTTGAAAAAGCTAGTCCTAGTTTAATTATCGCGATCAAAAGTGTATAATGCCTCCCTTGCAGCACTTAAAGGTGCGGAATGTCAAATTTCAAGATAAGCTAATGTTGGCTGGAACTAAACCCACGTCATAAATTCCCTCATGAATTAGTAGGGGTCGTTCCTCCACTTCGGGCGCTGTGGGTGGATAGAAAAACAAGATTAGCTTAATTACTAAATATTTATTTATCCGAACTTGATATTCAATTGTTAAAATGTTGTGTCGAACAACTTTTTCAAATTAGTAACAGTTGATGAAAAGACCAATCAAAGTATTGTGCAGCAAGATTGACATTCCAGAAACAGATATTTCTGGAGCTAAACTTCTTTTAGACACTTTATCCGAGCATGGTGTTAGTTATATATTTGCAGTGCCAGGAAGAGAAGCAGAATGCATCCTGTTTAATGAATCTCCCAATTTACAGATTGTGCTAACTGCTATAGAACTCAGTGCGGGGTTTGCAGCTTATGCTTATGCCATTATTTCTCATAAAACGCAAGTAGTTTTTTCAACTCTTGGCCCAGGAGCAGCAAACTTAGCCAATGCGATTTATTCTGCCTATGCAGATAGGGTAGCTATTGTCTTTATTACAGCACAAGTAGAGCGTGATAAATGCTACTATAATCATACTCACCAATGTATAGATGCTGTGAAAATGTACGAATCTATCAGCAAATTCGCCTATGAAATTGGTGATGTTACAGAAATCAGCAATGTTATAGAAAACGCTTTTCAAATTACCCAAAAAGAACCCAAAGGACCAGCAATAATTAGCATTCCTATTGATGTACTTAAGCAAAAAATATCTTCCAAAATAAGCCCAAGTAAACTAGCAATTAAAAAATTAAATCAATCAAATTTATATATTGATTCAATAGATAAAGTTGTATCTGTTTTGCAAAACGCCAAACAACCATTAGTTTATGTTGGAAATCAGGTTATTAGGTCAGGTTGTGTTGACCTGATAAGGCGTTTATGTGAAACTTATAATCTGCCAATGGTATCTGCTTATGATGCCAAAGGAGTCTTACCCACAAATCATGAATTAAACTATTTTGCTTGTACAAGTTATGCACAAGGTATTTTAGGAATTAATGCAGATGAAATTATTTTTAGTCCTGTAGATTGTGTAATAGCGTTTGGCTATGACTGGAAAGATGATGTATTTCCAGACAAACACTTCAGTTATGGAATAGAAAAAACTCTGATCGGTTTTTCTAGCATTATGCCAGAAAAAATACGTTCCCAGTTTTTAGATATTCCAGGTAATCTCAAAGAAAACCTAATTACTCTGTTGCATAAGTTAGCTAAACAAAATTTGTCTTTCAGAAAACCATATAATATTACCTCACTGAAAGAGACTATTAAGAGAAAACAAGCTAATTTGGAAGCACCTCAAGGATTGATAAATATAATCTCAGTCATCAATGCTATTAATGAGACTTCAGCACTTTTAATTTCAGATGTCGGCACATTTAGACATTACGCAGTTTTGTTTAGCAATACAGAAAAACCTAATTTCTTTCTAACTTCTGCTGGAAGTTCGTCTTTTGGTACAGGACTACCTCTCGGATTAGGAACTTGTTTAGCTTATAGAGAAGACGAGACAAAAATTATAGTCTTGACAGGAGATGGAGGATTTAACTCTGTGATTGGGGATTTAAGAACTTTAAAAAATCTCAATTTAAGTATAGTAATTATCGTACTTAACAATAATAAAAATGGGCTAATCAATATTTATCAGCAAAAAGGACATGGACAAACTTATTCTCCCTCTGTTAATCATGCCGAAGCATCTTTTGTGAAAATTGCGGAAGGGTATAACTGTAAAGCATTTAAAGTTGACTCAAATGAGGAGCTAAAAAACAGTATTAAAAAAGCTTTTCAAATAGGTGGGCCTGTAGTCATTGAAGTACCGATTTATTACCCTGAAGAAGATATTGAGAGGTTAACATGCAGTGCAGATTTGGCGTAAGAGAGGAGCCTTACTTAATATATAGGAATCCTACTTGAATCTTGCTCAGTATACTGAGAAGTCAAGCTTTGTATGTCAAGCTTCTAGGCAGCTTGATTGTTCAAAAATCAAATAGGAGTCCTATAGCAGTTCTAAATAAGAAAGTGAAATCTTGCATATAGGGTATTGACTGTTAACAGCCATTACTAATATTTTTCACAACTTAAATAAGATTGCTATAAGAGAGTGGCAGGTCTAAATCCCCAAGTGCATTAGGTGTAGGTTAGGTTAAGCAACGCGAAACCCAACGTAGATTTTCGTGTTTGGTTTCACTTCGTTCAACCCAACCTACAATTTTTTTGCAAAATTTTAGCCTTGTTACGCCGCTACATTTTCTGACTCCTGAATTAGTAAGTCAAATCAGCCAAATTCTTTGTAAGTGTCGAACAGTGTCAGAGTATTGGGTTCTTGAATGAAGTACTCTGTGGTTGTCCATAATTAACAATGAGTGCTTTTCCATTCGGAGTGACACATGGTTGTTATTAAAAAACTCTAAGACAAGATCGCAGATATTTTTTAAGAATCGGTCTGACACAGATGCTTTTTTTGTCACATCTGGAGATGGCTGACCATAGACTAGCACATTGTAACTGAACCTAAGCATTAGTTGGTTGAGTTGGATAAATTGAAGCATTGGAGCGATGATTGAGTAAGTAGTATCTTTGGAAACAAAACTGCACTCATATTTCATTAATTTTTGTTGTTCCTCTATCGTAAGATTGCGAAGTAATTCTTTAATATCAACAAAAGTTGTGTAGCCTTTGCCACAATTTGAAGGTTGTAAACACCATAAAGCTAAGTATTTTGGAGGTGTCTTTAGATAAGGAGCTTCAGTGTGGGGTCGTAGCTCGTTTTGGCTTTTGGAGTCGGACAGTTTTTCATTACCTGGCGCAAACTTAACATCGTAGATATACTCGTTGTTATCTTGTGGCATTAGGCAAGTTTGAGTAAGGTGTTGTGTATAGCCAATCCACTGAAAATCAGCAGGTAACCCAGAGATATATACCCAGCCACACTCTTGCAATTCTGTCTGACGAGTCTCAAAAAAATTCTTTGTCCAAAGGCTGTTTGAAATTTCAGAGATACTGATATCCTTTGAAATGCATACATTTGAAGAATTATTGCCAGATAGGTCAGCTTCTCGTTTCATAATATATTCTCCAATTCAACTAGTTATAGTTGACCAAAATTACTCTGCGAATGCAAGACTCAACTGTGAATCTATTCTGATTAAAACTACTACTCTGATTAAAACTACTACTCAATTGTGAATTTATGGAAATTTATGTTGATGATATAATTTCTACACAAATTCACATTTTTAGATTTATCCATAAGGAGATATCACATGTGTACAGACGATACTCAATGGTTAGACAGAATAAATCGTGAACAAGTTGATTATGTGTACGACAGGTTAACAAATAAAGAAAGAGAGTATTTAGGTTTATTTCTTTCAGGTCATTCCGATCAATATATAGCAAGTCGTTTCTATGTCTCAGAAGGAACTGTGAGAAAACATATATCTAATATTTGTAATAATTTTAAGCAGCTTATGATAGAAAATCAATTACCAGAAATTAATTTTGGCCGCCTTCACTTAATGAGAATTTTCATTAAATATCCACCTGAAATTTTCAATATTAATTCTAATAATCAAAATCAAATAGAAAATAATCCACAGATATCTATGCCTACATATCAAATGCATGAAATTATTAAAAATTCTTCATTAAATGACATAAAAATCGTAATTCTTTTAGAAGAGGAAATAAATAGGGGTGCTAACATAAACGAAAGAGATAATGAAAAATGTACTCCACTTTTTATTGCGATAGAAACTCAAAAAATAGAAGTAATTAATTTTTTGATTCAGCAGCCCAATATAGATATAAATGCAAAGAATGAACATGGCTGGACACCACTTCACAAAGCTGCAAACACTGGTTGTTTAACAATAGTACATAAACTACTTAACGATGAAAGAACTAGACCGACAGAAACGACTAACATGAATGCAACTACTGTGTATGAAGCTGCTTTTGGGTCTAATGAGGTTGAAATTATAAGGATGCTAGAGGAAAAAGGAGTAGATATTAATTTACCTAGTGAGGATAGATTTACTCCTCTCATGGTTGCTATCTGGCGTGAAAATTATGCAATTGCAGATTATCTGATTGAGCAAATACCGAAATCAAATATTAATCAAAGAGACCGAAAAGGCGAAACGGCTCTTTATAAAGCTGTCAAGCAAGGAAATTATGATTTAGTAACAAAGTTTATTGATAAGGGAGCAGATTATAGAATTAAGCCCTTTATCACATCTCCAAACCCGGAGGTAGATAGCTTAATTTTAGCTGCAGAAAGAGGCGATATAAATACAGTACAACGTTTTATTGATGAATGTCATGATTCAGAAAGATGCCTGGAACTGATTAATAGAGGCGACTCTCTATATTCTCGAACAGCATTATCCCTGGCTGCTGAAAAAGGTCATTTCGAGATCGTAAAGCTTTTGGTGGAAGCAAAAGCTGATGTTTTTGCCAGAAATAATCATGGGAGAACACCAAAAGAAATGGTTCTCAGAAGAAATCGGCACATAATTGACTATCTAAATTCTGCTGAAAGTCGCTATAGGTCTGAGAGATTATGAGACAATTTAATCTCATAGACACTAGATATTAGCTAATGCTTAGCGATCGCAAATCTCAAATCCTTGCATTAGTTGACGAATTTACCAATTCTAACTCCTTCTCATATAAATTATTTTCGGATAGCTTGAATAAATTCGGTAACAGCATCGTACTGGTCAGGCTTGGTGATGTAACGCAGCAGTATATCTGGGTCTAAATCTGGGAAGAAACCACTACGGTTTACTTCTTCATATTCACCCTGTTCGCTAAAACTGAATATTTTCATTTCATTAGATTTCCAAAACCAAATTTCAGGTATTTTCTTAGGCTTGTATAATTGCTTTCGGTTAATGGTTCCACTGCTGACAATAATTTCAATCGCGATATCAGGAACTTCACCTTTTATGCCAATGCTGTAAGATTCGTCTGGTGTGCCAGAAGCATACCCAGGTTCTTCTAAGGTATAACCACCGCGTTTATAAAACCGGATATTCTTCTCTCGCATATACGCTTCTATTAGCAACCCAAGGGTACTTTTTACTTCCTCGTGTTTTTCACCAATAGGAGACATGATTTCTAAAATTCCTGATAAATAAGTAAGTCTGACATTTTGATTATCCTTTAGCTGTGCCTCGATAACTTTAAATTGCTTCCAAGAAACATCAGATACAGTCACTAGTTTCTCTTCTGTCGTTTGGTCTAAAAGTGGGATACTCATATCAACATTTACTTAAAAAACCAAAGTATTAATTGCATTTTTTGTGCTACTTAGTAGTACTATTTTACCAATAATCCAGAATACTTGGAAAATCAAGCGTGCTATATATGAGTTCTATATAGTATCATGTCAGGTTGAAGATTGATCATTAGGACTGACGCTCTAATAGACCAGACACGGAGAGTTTTTTGATAAATGATTAGCTAGACATCATATAATTAATTGATTTTACAGCATATTTCAAGTGGATGAGGTACAAATTGACTGGTTTTGAGGCAGGAGGCAGCTATGCTGGAGGCGGGAGGGAGAAGAAGAATTTTTATCTTTAATTCTCTAGTTGTGTACCTCATTTAGTTGCAAACTGCTGTATTAAAATTACCAAGTTTTGGCATCAAAATGTTCTTAATTCTGATTTCGGAATTCTGGATTTTTATATAATTTATAACCATACTTTAAGGAATAAAAATGTTAGAAGATAAAATATTACTTAAGCCTGGTACTTTATGGACAAGTGTCAAAGAACGGACTGAATATGCTTTACAATGTGGGGCGCTACTGTCGATCCCGACAGAATTTGAATTTGTTGAACAGGATGGCGTGCGCTTTTTGGTGCGGATTTTGTCTAACCTAAATCGCAAAAAAGCAGCTAAGGATAAACAGGAAAAACAATCTGCTACTTCTGGTGAAGAGTTTAATCCTTTTTTGCCCTACGAAGAGGATTTATTTGTGGCGGATATCTCCGATACCCATGTATGTATTTTAAATAAATTCAATGTTGTTGATTACCATCTGCTAATTATCACCCGTGGTTTCGAGGAACAAGAAAGCTTACTCACCCTGGAAGATTTTACGGCTATGTGGGTGTGTTTGGCTGATTTCGATGGTTTAGCATTTTACAACAGTAGCAAAACCGCAGGTGCTAGTCAGCGACATAAGCACTTACAATTAGTACCCCTACCACTTGCCCCTTCAGGGTTACAAATACCGATTGAACCTTTACTAACATCAGCACAATTTCAAAACTCGAACGCAACTTCAGTAAAACTTCCTTTTGTACATGCTTTCGCATCACTAAATTCTAATTGGGTGCGATCGCCATTGGCAGGGGCGCAAGCAACACTGGAAGTTTATCGCACTTTGCGTCACGCTGTAGGTTTAGATGCAAAGCAATCTGGTGCTTATAATCTACTAGCGACACGAGAATGGATGTTGATCGTACCGCGATCGCAGGAGCATTTCCAATCTATCTCTGTGAATTCATTAGGATTCGCTGGTGCGCTGCTTGTGCGAAACGCAGCAGAAATGGAGATTCTCAAAGCCCAAGGGCCGATGACTATCCTCAAAAATGTTGCTGTATCCTAATTGAGTTAGTGGGATATACAACAGTTTTCAAGTAGATGAGGTACAAAATGCAGGACTTAAAATCAGCTATAAAAAGTTTTACTCCTTTCCTCTGCCCTGCCCCCTGCCCCCTGCCTCCTGCCCCCTTCTATAAATGTCAATTTAAATCATTCTCAAGTGTTAGTGTTTCCCAATCTAAATCTGATGCTATTTGAGCAAGTTTATCTAAATCAGTCAGGTTATCTAGATAGGGTAAGCAGCCTAAAACTGGCGTGTTAGTGAGTGATTGAATCAATTGAAATGGTGTCCAGTCGGCTATTTCTGCATCCGTTCGGGGTTGTACGCAGTTCAAAACAATGCCTTTGAGATTGACGCGCGATTGTCTAGCTAATGCTACATTCGCCACTGCTTGAGCGATCGCACCCAATCTCACTGGTACTACCAATACCGTTGGTAAACGCCATTCCCCCGCCAAATCAGCTACCGTTAATTCCTCAGTTATTGGCGAACCTAGCCCTCCCAAGGCTTCTACAAGTACAAAATCACGCTGCGATCGCAACTTAGACAAAGCTTGCCACACAAGTGCTAAATCTACTCGGCGATTTTCCCGTGCTGCTGCTATAGGAGGAGCAAGAGGTGCTTGAAAGTACAAAGGTGTAATTTCTTCAGCAGATTGTTCTAGTGCAAATAGCTTTTGATACCACTCGCGATCGCCAATCCCCGATTGAATCGGTTTCATGATTCCCCAGCTACGCTGTGGGTAATATTTTTGCCAATAAGCTGCTAACGCTGTTGTTAAAACAGTTTTACCAGCTTCCGTATCAGTTCCAGTAATCAGTAGTGTGTTTAACATTAATTTCTTTGGCCAGAAAATGGTTGTGTTTCATCAGCCGGCGGCAAAGTTGGCGCTTCAGTAATCGTCGGAATTGGTAAGGGTGTCTCTGTGGGAATTGGCAAAGGTGTTTCTGTGGGAAGTGGCAAGGGTGTCTCTGTGGGAATTGGCAAGGGTGTCTCTGTGGGAATTGGCAAGGGTGCTTCTGTCGATGTTGGTTTGACTGGTTTTTCTAATGCAACATTGAGGTTGTAATTGCTTTCGGCAACTCCTGAAAGCAGAGTTAACTCAATAGTATATCTACCAGTAACCAACAATGTGCCTTGATAAAATGTGACTTGTTGGGCAGTATTCTCGATTGCTTGTCCATTGGGACTTAAGACTGTTAGCAGAATGCTGCTTCCTGGGTCAATAAACGTGTTTAATTTAGCACCTTCTCGCCCAAAAAAGCTGTACTGGATGATTTGATTTGCTTTGAGAGTACCTTCAACCGTGGTTGGCTTAGACGCTGTAAGCTTGAGGCGCTTAGTAGATACAACAGGTTGATCGTTAGTAGGTGTGGGTGTTGGTGTTAGTGTCAGTGTGGGTATAGGTGTCGGTATCGGTGTTGGTGTCGGTGTGAATGTAGTACCACCAGAAATTACTGGTGAAGGGAAATTTTGTGGAAGCGTCTCATCTGATGTTTTTGAGTGACTGCGGATGGAACTAACTAGTGCCCAAGAACCAAATCCTGCTACGATCACTACAGCAATGGCAATTGCGGCGATCGCTAAGGGATTATCCAAAACTGAGCTGGTGGGACTTGGTGGAATCACAGGATCGGGTTTTTTGGGCGAAGCTGCTGGTGCTACTAAGTCAGGACGGCGACTAACTGCCATTGTCTGCAAGTTAGACACATTCACATTCGGAAGACTGACTTCTTGTAAAGGTTGTAGTGCTTGGGATACACTAGCAGCACTTTGATAGCGATCGCTCGGTATATGATTCAACATTCGATTCAAAACCTGGGCAAATCGCGGGTTCACTTTTACCCACCGCTGCCAATTCCAAGTTAGTTGGTTTTGATCGAATAGATCCTTTGGTTCTTTAGCAGTGAGCAAAACAATCGCGCTTACCGCTAATGCATACAAATCACTACTAGGATAAGCTCCCCCTGTTTGCATTTGTTCGCTGGGAGAGTAGCCTAATTTTCCCACGGTGGTTTCTGGTAGGGGACTATCTGGCGATTGTAAACGCGTTGCCAGTTCCTTCACCACCCCAAAGTCAATTAACACAGGTTTAGCATCACTATCTCGCAAAATAATGTTTTCTGGCGAGATATCCCGATGAATAATTCCTCGACTGTGAATATGCTCTAAAACAGGCAATAACAACTCTATCAGCTGCAATACTTCAGCCTCTGTGAAAGTTTTACCCACAGCTTGACGTTCAGCCAGCAGAGTTCGGTACGTCTGACCTGCAACGTAGTCCTCCACCAAAAATAAGCGTTGGTCTTGCTCAAATCTTTCCCGGAATTTCGGCACTTGTGGGTGTTCGATTTGATATAAAATGGCAGCTTCTCGATGAAAAAGCTCTTGTGCCCTCTCCCAATCCAAAGCCGACCTTGCTGTTGAATTCAATTCCTTGATCGCGCAAAGTTCGTTAAAGCGCCTCTGGTCTTCTGCCAGATAGGTTCTACCAAATCCTCCTTGTCCGAGAATTTGAATTATGCGGTAACGGTTTTGCAAGACAGTGCCAACTGTAATCGGTGGTTGCATGATCGGTTGATTGAGTGTAGTAGCAACTGAGGAGAAAGTCACCCACAAAGATTAAGTCCAAGAGGCGACGGACAGTTACCTGCGGCAATATTCTACTATACCCAACAAGTACACTCCACTAGAGCAAGGTTGTTTCTACTCCATAACTTAAGAGTCCCCAATCTTCCATTCAATTTCTCTTCATAGAAAAACCATAGATTTTGAAATATGCAAAATTAACTTGAGAATCCAGGTTATACAAATCACTCTTCTCTTTTTCAATCAATCCTTGGGGAAAATAAAAAATTGTAATCTGACTAACTGTGCTTGTGTAAGCCAAGCTTCTGCACAATAAAATAGTTAGCGATCATCTTTATAAAGAATAGTGTTATCTCAATTAAGAATTATTCCTTTAGCACTACAAATCTGATTTTGTCACTGGAGCGATCGCAAACACCCAAAGATTACAGCACACCCAACAGTACTAATTTTATCCCGCCAGCAATACGGATGCTAACTAATTCAGCGGCAATTGGTAGCTTACACTTGACAAAATGCTCAGGTTTAGGTTGAAAATTTACAATTTTATTGATATTGAACAACTTTTCTAGATTTAATTACAAACTTATAAGTAAAAATATTTACATGTATTTACTTAGATGGGATTATTTTTATTGAGTAATGTTTTAGTACCAAAAAAATATCTTTATTTAATATTTATTTAATATTTATTTAATATTTATTTAATATTTATTTAAACTTTATCTAAAAACGTGCTTGTACGTGGAGTAATTTTGTCCACTGCTAGCCTTTTATAGGACTGTATGATTGTCGCTTTTGTCAATCCGTAAATTATGGAGTAATAAGATACTTTAGACTACTTAGTAATAGGTGCTATACTGTGTGAGGACAAACTCTTTAATATCACTAAAGTTGTTAATGCTTTACTGTCAGCTATCAATGAGGTAATTAGAAGAACCTACCACACCAATAATGTTTAAGCGATTAGGGTTATTTACCTCAACCAAAAAATTGAACTATAGACCTAGTACCGCAAGGCGGAAGTCAAAAATCAAAAGGAGCCAGTGCGTTGGGCGGCTCTGCCGACTTGTTCGCGCAGCGTCTCCCCTTGGGAGAAGCAACTGGCGTTCAAAAGTCAAAAGTATTATGGAATGGTCTTTTTAGGGATTTTAAATGGTTGCTCTATTTACGCCCTGGCGTACTAGTGTATGGACTTGATGTCAGTTAAGCTATCAATAGCTTGTTTGCCAAACAAACTAGATAACTAGCGAATAATAATTTTATGCAAAAATGTTTAAATTTTGTATGGAAGCTTCAATAAAACTCACAGATGTTTTTTTAGGCTATTTCTTGGTTAAATCTATGAAATCTCTAATGATAATATTGCTATGAATGCACATAGAGGATCTGCTGTGCTCAGTTCTGCAACTTTCAAAGTGCAACCATCTGCAACAGGACTGAACGATAATCATCGCCTGCGGCTGTTTTCTGGCTCTGCCAATTTACAACTGTCTCAAGAAGTCGCTCGTTATCTGGGCATGGACTTGGGGCCAATGATTCGCAAAAGATTTGCGGATGGAGAACTTTACGTTCAAATCCAAGAATCGATTCGGGGTTGTGATGTCTATTTAATCCAGCCATGTTGTCAACCCGTCAACGATCATTTGATGGAATTATTGATTATGGTTGACGCCTGTCGTCGAGCTTCTGCGCGACAGGTAACGGCAGTAATTCCCTACTATGGCTATGCTCGTGCCGATCGCAAAACAGCAGGACGAGAGTCAATAACCGCCAAGCTAGTTGCGAACTTGATCACCGAAGCCGGTGCCAACCGCGTTCTAGCAATGGATTTGCACTCGGCTCAGATTCAAGGCTATTTCGATATACCCTTTGACCATGTTTATGGTTCACCAGTATTGCTGGATTATCTAGCCAGCAAACAACTGCCCGATCTGGTAGTTGTTTCCCCCGATGTTGGTGGTGTAGCACGAGCTAGGGCATTTGCGAAAAAACTGGATGATGCTCCACTGGCGATTATTGACAAACGCCGTCAGGCACATAATGTTGCAGAAGTGTTAAATGTCATTGGCGATGTTAAAGGCAAAACGGCAGTGTTAGTAGATGACATGATCGACACTGGGGGAACGATCGCAGAAGGGGCGCGATTACTGCGTGAGGAAGGAGCGCGTCAGGTATATGCCTGTGCAACTCATGCAGTATTCTCTCCACCAGCGATGGAGCGGTTGTCTAGTGGCTTGTTTGAGGAAGTCATTGTCACCAATACCATTCCCATACCAGAAAACAATCGTTTTCCACAACTAGTGGTGCTGTCAGTAGCTAATCTGTTGGGAGAAACTATCTGGCGGATTCATGAAGATACTTCAGTCAGTAGTATGTTCCGCTAACTGCATTCCCGTTACAGGGATAAATTACCCACATTGACCCCTTGATCGGGTGTAGTGTGGGCTTTTGCTTTTAGTTATTACGCTAACACTAACGTCCCTTATGGGCGAAACCCCTAATCGCTGCACAAAAGCTTTTTCATGTGCGGTAGTAAAATGGAGGCAGCACTGCCAAATTAGAATATTTTGATTCAGTTTGGACAATTTGGGTAAAGAGGACAAAAGGATGGTTGCAACTCCTAAAAAAGTGATTTCAGTTTTACCTCTGGAAAATGGCGATCGCTTATCTCGCTGCGAATTTGAGCGGCGCTATCAGGCAATGCCGCATCTAAGAAAAGCTGAACTGGTTGAGGGAGTTGTGTATATCATGGCATCGCCACTGAGAATTAAAAGTCATGGGGAACCACATGGAGACCTGATCGGGTGGTTGTGGAACTATAAAACTGCAACCCCTGGCGTTGTTTTGGGAATTGAACCCACAGTACGTTTAGATCCGGATAATGAACCACAGCCTGACGCGGTACTATTCATTCCGGGCAGACAGGCATTGATTAGTGAAGATGATTATATTCAAGGCGCACCCGAAATGGTGATAGAAGTGGCAGCAAGCAGTGCAGCCATCGATTTACATGATAAAAAACGCACCTATCGACGGAATGGAGTACAGGAGTATATTGTCTGGCGAACATTAGATAATCAGTTCGATTGGTTTAGGCTGCAAGCAGACGAGTATGTTTCGCTACCAACCGATGAGCAGGGAATTATTCGCAGTCAGGTGTTTCCGGGGTTGTGGTTGGCCGTATCTGCCTTGCTCTCAGGAGAAATGGCAACAGTGTTATCTGTGTTACAAGCAGGTTTAGCTGCCATTGAACATCAAGAATTTATGCAAAAGTTGAATGATATCGGAAATCGGAAATAGATACAGCAGATTGCAAGTTAATGAAGTACAAAAATACCCCTCCCTAACCCTTCCCGTATGTATTGGGGAGGGAACTAGATTGGGAATTTCCCCCTTGTAAAGGCTACCGTGTACACACAAGTGGATTTAGAAAAAGATTATACGGAAACTTTCCGTATAATAAATAGTTATGCCTCAGTTTCGTCTGTGTAATCTCAGGCAATTGAATTAGAGATAGGATAAGTTGATTAGACTGCCTCTATGCCTAAAGTGGAGAGGAAGAATGAAAATTTTTATAAGTTGGTCAGGTGAACGCTCTAAAGCCCTTGCAAAAGTCCTTCGTGTATTCCTTGAGGATGTCAATCAACGTATCGAACCTTGGATGTCCGAAGCGGATATTCAAGCGGGTGAGAGGTGGGCATCTCGGCTAGCCATCGAGCTTAATAATACAGATTTTGGTATTTTATGTCTTACCCCAGAAAATATGAACAGCCCTTGGTTGTTATTTGAAGCAGGAGCTTTAAGTAAATCAATCACAAATGGCTCAGTCGTTCCTTATCTGTTAGATATCTCTAAAGGTATTATTAAAGGACCCTTGTCTCAATTTCAGAGCAAAGAGGCAAATAGACAAGGCACATGGGAACTTTTATTAGCTGTCAACGAAGCGATGAAAAATGGTTCTCTTGAAAAGGAAAGATTGCAAAGATACTTCGAGAGCTTTTGGCCTAACTTAGAATCAGAAATAAATAAGATTCTGTCTTCTTTCACACCTCTTCCGGCAGAATTGCTCAATGATTTAGTTCATTTTATATCAGCAAGATATGCTCTTAATTCGGAGATTCGAGCCATAGTAATGATGGCTGGGGGGACAGATTTTCTCATAGCAAACGTGAATTGGAATCAAGCCCCCTTTTACGTTTGGACTGAAGTAATTCAGATTATGTATAAAGATAAAATTCTGATTAACCTCATTGATGCAGTTAAAGATACTACTGGAGTGGATAATCAGGAATATCTTAATAAGCTTGTTTCGCGGATGAAGTTAAATAGGGAAGAAACGGCATAACAATTCGGTTGGAGCGGATTGATGTATGATCCTGGTGTTGGTGAAAAGGTAGTTTGCAACCGCTCAACCGGGACGTTGGACGGCACAGCATATAATTGATCAAGAGTAAGGGGCTACTGAATGACCGATCTGATTCTCACCACTTTCGATTGGGTTCCCGAAACTCCGTGAGGCTATGTGCGTGACATCCGTGTGCGTTGGGCACTAGAAGAGGCTGGGTTGCCTTATCGCGTAAATAGCGACACCCTAGTTGACTCCTTACCGATACAGCCAAACCCGGAGTAGTGAAAGCAGTTGCTCAGTATCTACAGGTTTGGTGATGTAGTCAGAGGCTCCAGCTTCAATGCACTTTTCCTTATCGCCTGGCATGGCTTTGGCAGTTAAAGCAATGATTGGTAGTGAGCGAAACTGTTGTAGCTGGCGGATGGCGCGGGTGGTTTCGTAACCATCCATTTCTGGCATCATGATATCCATTAAAACTATATTAATTTCAGGATTAGCTTGCAGCCTCTCTATGCCATCTCTGCCGTTTTCGGCAAACAGCACTTGCATTTGATAGCTTTCTAAAAAGCTGGTTAGGGCAAAAATATTCCGCAAGTCATCATCTACAATCAAAATTTTCCGATTAGCCAGCACCGGGTCAGTTTGATGTAGTTGCTCTAACATTTGCCGCTTTGGTGTGGGCAAATTTGCTTGCACCCGATGCAAAAATAGGGCAGTTTCGTCTAACAACCGCTCTGGCGATCGCACATTTTTAATAATAATTGTCTCTGCAAGTCCCCGCAATTTGGTTTCTTCTTGTCGGCTGAGTTCTTTGCCGGTGTAAACAATTATCGGCAGTTTCAAAAGCCTGGGTTCAAGTTTTATCTGCTCAATTAGGGCAAATCCGCTCATATCGGGCAGACCAAGATCCAGTACCATACAATCAAAGTGATGCGATCGCAAAATCGAGAGGGCTTCTGCCCCCGTGCCTACTGCTGTACTTTGGACATCGCCGTTACCAATCAGTTCGATAATACTTTGGGCTTGTACGGGGTCATCTTCTACAATTAGGAGATTTTTTACCTGACGCTCAATAAAGCCTTTAATCTCAGTCAATACCTGAGTTAGCGCTTCTGGAGACACGGGTTTTTGTAAATAGGTAATCGCTCCTAGCTGTAATCCCCGTTGTTGTCTCTCATCAACAGAAAGTATGTGTACTGGTATATGTCTGGTATCTGGTTTATGCTTCAGACGATCCAGCACTGTCCAACCATCCATCTCTGGCATGTGGATATCTAGCATAATCGCATTCGGTTTAAATTGTTTTGCTAGTGCTAGACCTTGTTTGCTCTGTAAAGCAACGATGGTTTTAAAGCCTTGCTGACGTGCCATATCTAGTAAGATGCGGGCGAATTTATCGTCATCTTCGATAATTAGCAAAATGCGATCGCCTGGTCGAATTATTTCTCGGTCATCTGGAATATCGTTAGGTAAGCTGGGAAGCACTTTCACTGATGAAGAGATGTCCACAGTTGTCGGTCTGTTTTCTACCATTGGCAGTTCTTTGATGGTCGATGCTGTGCGGATAGAGGTGGTTGGCTCAAGGGGTAGTGTAGTGATATTTTGACCATTTTTTTCCTGTCGCCTGGGCAAGTAAAGGGTAAAGGTGCTTCCCTGTCCTGGTTCGCTGAGTAGTTCAATTCTCCCTCCCAACAGTTGAGCTAATTCACGGCTGATGGACAAGCCCAATCCAGTTCCGCCGTACTTGCGGCTGGTGGTACCATCTGCTTGCTGAAATGCCTCGAAAATAATCTTTTGCTTTTCGGCTGGAATGCCTATGCCCGTGTCGCTGACAGCAAAAGCAATCATGGAATTATCAACTTGGAATATTTGTAATTTCACACCTCCCTGTTCTGTAAATTTAAAGGCGTTAGCCAGAAGATTTTTCAGCACTTGTTGCAGACGTTTGGAGTCGTTATAAATTGTCGGTGGTAACTTCTCATCCCGTTCAATAGTAAAACTGAGTTCTTTATTGTGGGCAACTTGCCGGAAAGTCTGCTCTACAGATATTTCCAAATCTGCAAGAGCAATTTGCTCAATATCGAGCGACATAGTACCTGACTCAATTTTTGCCAAATCTAGAATGTCATTGATCAATTCCAGCAAATCAGTCCCAGCCGAGTAAATAGTCCGACTGTACTCTACCTGTTTGTCGGTCAAGTTGTTAAGAGAGTTATCTGCTAGCAGCCTTGCTAAAATTAATAGGCTATTTAACGGTGTCCGCAGCTCGTGGGACATATTCGCCAGAAATTCTGACTTATATTTGGAAGACAAGGCCAGTTGTTCAGCTTTTTCTTCAAAAGACTTCCTCGCCCGCTCAACTTCCTGGTTCTTGCGGGCCACTTCCCGATTTTGAACTTCTAACAATTTTGCCTTTTCTTCTAGCTCCTCATTTAATTGTTGTAATTCTTCGTTAGATTGCTTGACAAGAAATTGTGATTCCTCCAGCTCTTGCGCCTGTTCTTCCAAGCGTTGATTGCTTTGCTGTAGTTCTTCTTGCTGGGTTTGCAGTTCCTCTGTTAAAGCAACAGACTCTTCAAGTAGTTGCTGGGTTTGCAATTGTGAGGTGATGTTATTTAAAAATACACCCAGATTTTCACTCAATTGCTCTAGAAATGTCAGGTGTAACTTACTAAAAGGCCCAAAAGAGGCAAGTTCAATTACAGCATTTACCTGCGCCTCAAATAGTATGGGCAACACAATAATATTTAGCGGTGGTGCTTCTCCCAAACCGGAACTGATCCGGATATAGTCATTGGGAACTTCCGTGAGGAGGATTCTTTGTTTTTCTAAGGCCGATTGTCCGACTAGTCCCTCGCCCATGCGAAACTGATTTGCCAGGTTTTTCCGCTCTTTGTAAGCATAACCACTCAACAACTTCAGCACAGGCTGGTCGCCTATAGAGTCCATCACATAAAAAACGCCTTGTGAGGCCCCAACCAGTGGTGCTAGATTCGACAAAATCAGGTGAGATGCACTTTCCAGATTTCGCTGCCCTTGAAGCATTTGGGTAAATTCAGCTAAGTTAGATTTTAGCCAGTTTTGCTCCTCATTTTTTTGAGTTGTGTTTCGCAGATTAACGATCATTTGGTTGAAGGTGCGTGTCAACACACCAATTTCATCCTGGCGATCGCTATCTGGTAAACTGACCAATAAATCCCCATCCGCCAACTTTTGAGCCAAATCAGAAACTCGCTTCAGCGGTTCTGAGATATGTCTGGTCAGGGCGAATCCAATCAAAGCTAAGAGCAAAGAAAATAAGGGAATACTATAAACAATACTGGCAAGTGTTTGCCGAGCAGCTGCTTGTGCCTTCTCAGAGCGCTGTTTTAGCAGTGTATTCTCCTCATGTTCCATCGTCTGGATAACTTTGCGGATTTCACTCATTAGCTGCTTGCCTCGGTCTGTCAGAACGACCTTCTGAGAAGCTTCAAAACCTTGGTTCTGGCGCAAATCGATAGTTTCTTTAAGTTCGTCCAACTTCTGAGTGATTAATGGCTGTAAAACATCCAGCTGCTGTTGTTGCTTGGGATTATCTGCTGTTAACTTCTGAAGATCCTTAACTTTTTGATCCAGTACTTGAATGGCTACATTATAAGGTTCTAAATAGCGCTGTTCTCCAGTAAGAACGTAACCGCGTTGCCCAGTCTCAGCATTTGTCAGTTGCAAGTTGAGTTCTTCAAGCTGACTTAACACCTGGTAAGTATGGCTTTCTTTGCCCGAAGTTTCAATTAGCTGATTGGTGCTTTGGTAGGAGATTAGACCAATGGTGGCCAGAGTTGCCAAACTCAAGGCAAAACTTGCTCCAATCTTGGTTCCAATCTTCAAACGGTTCAACATTATTCCAAACAGGTATTCAAATTATTTCTGTTTTTGAGACTATTCTGATTGTGTTTTGCTATCCAAAATAAATGTAGAATATTTCGTTCATCTGGGATATGCCTAGTACCGCAAGGCGGAATTCAAAATTCAAAATTGACGCTCTCTACGAGACGCTGCGCGTAGCTTGCTTCCCTGTAAGGCTACGCAGACTCGCTCTAAGCGTTGGCGCAGCCTCTGGTAGAGAAGCCATGCCGTTGGCGTTCGCGCAGCGTGTCGCAGACAAGCCTCTCGTTCGCGTTAGCGTCTCTGAAAGAGAAGAGAATGCTTTACGCTGTGCTAACAAAATTCAAACAGGCATACAGCGTAAGCGTTTTGTTGATTTGGAATAGGTGGTTTCTTTACGCCGTGCTGTACTAGTTGTTTGCGCACTAACGATTATCATTTGTATCCTCACATTTTTAAATTTGTAATGTTATTTTAAATAATTATTTAATTATATTTATATAAATAACATTTTACTCCTTTTATTAAAAATAAATCATTAGGTATAACTTCTTTTAAAATAAGCATTTATCTTACTTTTGTAATTGAATCTTGCGGTGGATAATTAAACAGTTATTTAATATTCTATAGCGGTTCCCATTCAGATGCGGTACAACATTATATCGCGGGGTGTAGGGAACATGCCGTGCCCCTACGGGTGTACCTCACGCAACCAAGAAGCGCTATATTGTGATGGTTAAATAACTTTGGGTTTGAAAAAACGGCTGGATAGTAAAATTAAGCAGCCGGATAGTGAAAATTATATTCATTAAAACACAATTTATCTGAACGCTAAATAGAGTGGCTTTTACAGTTGGATATGATACCTATGCCATTGTACATCACTCTACACGGCAACCGTAACCTTAGTTATGGCAAGCAGTATTCATTCTATTGGAAAGTTAAGGTTTCAAAAGGCAACCTATACCCATAGAAGTATGAAATTTATTTATAGTACAAGAGTATTGCTTGGACTATATTATAATTTTCAGGAATATAATTACAGTGTGTCGTAAAACCTCTTGATATTAACTTGACGTTTAATTAGAAGTTCGTAATAACCTGGCGATCGCTTCTAGCCGGATCAAGTTCAGATTGGCTATAGATACTAAAATGTTGAATCTTGTTACTCTCTAAAATAGCTCTTGCACCTGCTACATAGATATCAGTGCCTTTTAGTACTAACAAGTAATGGCCAAGGGTCAGATGATGGTCATAATATCTGGCTAGATCATCAGAAATTCCTAAATTAGTGTAGCTATTTTGGGAACTGCTGATATTTGCCTCAATAATATCACTTACTTCATTTGTGTTTTTAGCAACTACTGATATTTGACTCATCGGAAAGCCAGCGGTTTTCAGTTCAGTAAGCGCCCTTTCTGCGTCTTGGTGCCGATAAAAAACACCAAGTGCGTGTTTATAGCGATTATTTGGGGTTGAGTATGGCTCATAAACCCCCCATTGTTGAATATCACGGCGATTAAAAATCCTCTTGGCAAGACGAATTTCTATGTCTATACCGGTTACGATCACCAAAAAGTAACCTTTACAGACAAGATCGCTATAACCCTGTGCTTGCTTTTCAGAAATTCCTAAACTTAGGAACAAAGCAGGTAAACCACCTGCTAAACTGGTAGCGATCGCAGTTACTTCCGATCCAGCTAAGATGACTGAGCCTATACCAGGAATTACTAAGAGGGCTACACTGACTGATAATTCAGTAAGACCCCCGAAAGCATCACTAGCAACGGCTCCAGCAGTATCTTCTAAGGATGTATTGCCAGTGTTTTCTATAATTTCAACACCAGCAATATCAGTTTTTTCTTCTGTATTCCGTGCAATAACAGAAACTTTGTCCATTGGAAAATTAGAAGCTTTTAGTTCCTTTAGTACCAATTGTGCATCGGAATACCCAGCGAAAACTCCTATAGTTCTTCGCTCTTTCTCTAATGTCATTTTATCGGTTTATTGCAGTTAGAAGTGATTCCCAAGATTGCTACCTAAATTTGAGGTAATTACACAGCCCGACGAGTCAGTAAACCCCAAAGGAAAATTAGTATCATTGCACCAATAACAGCAAATAAAATGCTTCCCAGAGATAAAGCTCCTACAGATGCAGCTGCTGCTGAACTACTTCCTAGCAATACTTGACCCAAATAACCCCCGAATACGGCTCCAAGGATTCCTAATATAATGGTAGAGATAATACCGCCACCTTGGGTTCCAGGATAAAATAACTTAGCTAACGCACCTGCAATTAAACCCAAAACCAACCAAGCAATAATGTTAGTCATAGAATTTCTCCTTCACTGAGAATCTGCTTTGTTTGCATTTGACTATTTCATATTAAAGTTTGTCTAGAAAATTTCTGATCTATCTAGAGAACTAATATCAGAAATCTTTAGGTATCATTTGAATATTCGCCAAGTCCTCTTTGAGGATGAATATACAAATTAGTAACATTGTGTACATTCAAATATTTATATAGCAGTCCTATTTGACATCATACAAGATGTAAATAAGGAAGCTAACCGTATTCTATATGAGACACGACGTGTAGCTTGCTTCCCTGTATGGGTAAGCGTAGTGAAGGACACAAAAGGAAGAAAGGATAAAGAAATATATACATTTCACATCTAGATTTTTGATTTTCAAAAAAGCGATATCAGCCGTTCAAGGCTCAGGACTGGAGACTATAGAAAGAGCTAGTTGATATAGTTGACGACGGGGAAGGGAGGTAAATTTTGCTAACTGACGGCTAGCTTGCGATCGCGATATTCCTTGACTAATTAACTGTTTCAATTCGGCTTTCAATTCTTCTTCTGTCAGTTGGGGCTGACTGGCTGGAATTCCCGCTACTACTAATGTATATTCACCTTGGGGTTCTCGTTGGGTGTAGTAAGCGATCGCTTCGGCAATTGTCCCCCGCCAAAATTCCTCATACAATTTAGTTAACTCCCGTCCTAGCACAATTTGGCGATCGCTTCCCCAAACCTCTGCTAAGTCTTGCAAAGTATCTCGCAAACGGTGCGGCGATTCATAGAAAATCAATGTGCGAGATTCTGTTTGCAGAGATTCTAAATGTTCTTGTCTCTGTTGGGTTTTCGCTGGGAGAAAGCCTTCAAAGACAAATCGATCTGTTGGTAGTCCAGCTGCACTCAAAGCGGTAATTGCTGCACTAGCGCCAGGAATCGGAACTACTGGAATTCCCGCCTCAATACAGGCTTTCACCAGTTCATATCCAGGATCGGAAATACCTGGCATCCCAGCATCGCTCACCAGAGCGATCGCTTTATTATTAACTAAATGCTCTAATAATTCTGGAATACGGCTGGTACGATTGTGTTCGTGGTAACTCACCTGGGGTGTTTTAACTTGAAAATGCTGTAGCAGTTTCCCCGTATGACGCGTGTCTTCCGCAGCAATGATATCCACAGTTTGCAAAATTCGCACTGCCCGAAAGGTGATATCTTCCAGATTGCCAATTGGTGTGCCGACAACGTAAAGTGTTCCTGGTTTTGGATCGGTTTGCATGAGCAAGAGTTAGGAGTTAGAAGTTAAGAGTTAAGAGTTAAAAATAATAATTTACGTCTAATGTGAATTGAGTATTGACTACACTCCATACCCAAATTTTGTTTTTTTGACCCGACGAAAATTTTTAATTCATCAATTTCAGTGATTTCGGGTATTTCTGGTCTTTAAGACGCGATTTATCGCGTCTCTACATCTGGGTTTTGTTGCTCATTCTGAACTGTATTGCGTCCTATCTTATTTCAATAATCTTAGTCTACTGAGGGTAACTAACACTGTAGAACCTTCATGACCAATGACGCCGATGGGTAAGTTAATATTTCCTAGAAAGTTGCCGACTAAAAGCAAGATAATGAAACTCAACGCTACAACTATATTTTGTTTTACTATGAGTTGCGATCGCCTGCCCAAATGCATCGCTACAGCAATTTTTTCTAACCTGTCTGCCATCAGGAAGCGATCGCAATATTTATCCCCAAAAGAAATATTGAAACTTGGATACATTATTTACAAGGTGAAACTGTTGATGAAGAAACAGAATATTCAAAATTTCTCAACAATGAGTCAGTTTGCAAGCCTTATGTAGAAAACTCTACTGCAACCAGTGCGATCGCCTAGCAATTACCGTCTCTACACCCAAAAAGATGGCTTTAGTCATGCTCCCGCAGCCAAGCGACAACTGATGCAACAAGGGATACCTTATATTACACTTGAAGGGACTTTGGGAGGTGGTGCTTTAGCTGCAACTGCCCTAAATACTTTGGTGGAGTCACTGATTGATAAGCCAAATTGTCATTGTTATCTCAAATGAGTGCTGAACAATAAGTATTTATTTAAGACAGTCTCAATGAAACGAGTTTCAAAAGCCTTGCATGAAAATGTTCTAGGAACTGGAATTTTTACTCAGCACTCAGCACGGGCTAAACGCCCCGCTACCGCTAACAGCACTCAGCACGGGCTAAACGCCCCGCTACCGCTAACAGCACTCAAAACTCAGCACTACTGAAAATAATATTGTTAAATAATATTGAATTTGCTACACTTTACCAGTTTTAGTAATTCAATAATTCATAATTGTGGCCATAAACTACCAACTTGGTATAAGTTGCAATCTAACTTAGAAAAATTTATAGTAAACAGACTTTGGCAATTAGAGTATAAATTATCATGCTATCCAAGCTACAGCGAAGTATAAATCAGCATAAGTGCTTTGAAGTAATTAGAACTAAAGATAACTCAGATGTATAATTAGCCCGTCTCCTCCATAATCTTTATAAAGATCGCGATTTAGGACTGGCAGGCTTTCTATTTTTTACTTTAATTAAGGGGCTTATGTGGCAACAAGAAAAAAAAGATACTTCGATAGTCAGGCTGGTATTATGGGTTGCTTTAGCTACAACCCCGATGGCAGCATCCCTGGTGGTATCAGCACCGATGCTGGCACAATCTACACCTGAAGCTACTTCTTCACCACTGCCACAAACAGGGCAGAATGAATCGATAGTGCGGATTGACGGTTCCAGTAGCTTGAGTGCAATCAACCAAAGCCTGAAAGAAAGTTTTGAAAAACAGTTTGTCGGTAAAAAGGTTGAAGTTGCTGCTAACGGCACTGAGACAGCGCTGAAAGATTTGCTAGATGGCAAAATCGATATAGTCGCAATGGGGCGTGGGTTGACGCCAGCAGAAAAAGCTCAAGGACTAGAGCAAGTTCGTTTGCAGCGTGAGAAGATTGCGATCGTGGTTGGTGCAGACAATCCTTTCAAAGAAAGCTTGACTAGTAGGCAATTCGCCCGGATTTTTCGGGGACAAATTACAAATTGGTCACAACTGGGAGGGTCTTCAGGGAAGATTCGGTTCATCGATCACCCGAACACGAGTGAAACTCGCAATACTTTTCGTACTTATCCAGCCTTCAAAACTGCTGAATTTGCTACAGGGGCTAATGCTACCCAACTAACTGAGGATAATACCGCAGAAATCATCAAACAACTGGGCAAAGATGGCATCAGCTATGTCTTAGCTAATCAGGTGTCGAAGTTGAAAGGTGTGCGAGTTCTGCAATTACATCAAGCCTTGCCAAATGATGCTAGATATCCCTTCTCGCAACCTTTAGTTTACGTTTACAAAAAAAATCAGAGTTTAACCACAGTAGATTTTCTTGGCTTTACCCTAGCACCCCCAGGACAGCAAGCTATAGAAAAAGGTAGAACTGCCGAAGCCGAGGCGATCGCAGCCAGCGTATTACAACCTGCTGTTGCGGCTTCCCCAGGTGTCCAAACGACACCAGCACCTACGCCTTCTCCTAATGCCACTAGTTCTGTATTTGGCGAACAGCCCTTTGTGGCTGCTCCTGCACAAAACACTCCAATTGTAAATAAAGAAACACCATTGTGGTTGTTGCTACCTGTCTTTTTTATAACTGTAGGTGGATCTGTACTATGGTGGATTCTGAAAAAACGCCCATTGCCCACTGAGACAACAGACAATTTACCAGAATCAAATCCTCATCCACCTAATGGAGAAACGGCGGCGCTCGTCGAGGCCAGCACAGGTTCCTCCCTTAATGGAGCGACGCTGGAGGAGCAGGCAGTACCGCACTTCCAAGAGCAAGAAACCCCCGATCGGACTTCTTTCAACATCTACGCTCAAACACAATCTGACCTGAACCAAAATGCTACTCAGGGGACAGCAAATTTAGTACAAGAGACAAGTAATGGTACTTCTAACCTCTATGAAGGCGCGACATCGGTAGCTAATGGCTCAGAAAATAACAACTTAGGAGCCGCAGCTTTAGGTAGTGCGGCTATAGCAACAGGCATCGGGGCGGCTACCTGGTCTACCTTTAGCAACAAAGAAACAGAAACAAACGCAATTGATGAGACAGTCGAGCTAAATAATTATACGCAGACAAATACTCCTGATTCTGATGAAGTTGCATGGGATATAGAAGCTCCGGCGGCTGTAGTAAATACTTCATATCCTCACCTGGGTAATATTCCAGAAGAGGTATCTGATGTGGAACTGCCTTCATCTGAGGTGACAGCCCCACTCCTGGAATTACCAGATGTACCAGAAGTAACATCTGATTTTGGATATTGGGACACAGCAATTAGTGAAGATGAGGTAGATGACGAACTTCAGGCAGAATTGAACTGGCTAGAGAGTATCACCTCAACTGAAGATACAGCCTCAGTAGATGAATTGCCCTTAGCGGAATCTGACGAAGTGACAGCCGATGTGGAAGCATCAGCGACAGATACATCCTCACTGCTCGATTTACCTGAATTTCCAGAAGATGTATTGAGTCAAGATGCATTGAATGTGGTAGCGGACGCAGCCGAACCCACTTTAACTTTGCCAGAGTCAGAACTTCCCGCGGAGCCGACTGTAGGGGAAGCTAACTCTACAGATTTGGCCGCTGCGGCAGCTTTAGTAGGGGGTGCAGGAGTTGGTGCTTGGGCTAGCACTTTCGGATCGGATGCTCAAAATGAGACGAGCGCAGCCGAAACAGCTATTGGTTTGGTAGATGCAGATGAAGAAAGCAGTATTGTGCT
>NZ_JABXKL010000054.1:49070-123561 GCF_017114995.1 Nostoc sp. NMS9
CAGCCGAAACAGCTATTGGTTTGGTAGATGCAGATGAAGAAAGCAGTATTGTGCTCACACCAGATACTTATACATCGGCTCATGTCTCTTGGGAGATTTCCGCAGCCAAGAAAGCAGAACTGTGGCAACAAGGTGGTACTCAATTGGTAGTGCGGCTGTATGATGTGACTGGTATTGATTTGAGCTATCAAAGTCCGCAGGTGGTACAGCAGTATGAATGTGCAGAGACAGCACACGATCGCTTTGTAGAAATTCCCCTCAATGATCGCGACTACATAGCTGAAATTGGCTATATCGCTTATGGCGAACACTGGTTATTCATTGCCCGTTCTGCAATTGTTCGTGTCTTCAGTCCTGTGAAGCCAGATCCCATAGTTGATGATGTCGCAATCCCAGCCGAAACAGCTATTGGTTTGGTAGATGCAGATGAAGAAAGCAGTATTGTGCTCACACCAGATACTGATACATTGGCTCATGTCTCTTGGGAGATTTCCGCAGCCAAGAAAGCAGCACTGCGTCAACAAGGCGGCTCTCAATTGATAGTGCGGCTGTATGATGTGACTGGCATTGACTTGAGTCATCAAACTCCGCAGCTTGTAAAGCTGTATGAATCTGAGGAAACAGAAAACGACGGATTGGTGGACATTCCCCTCAATGATCGCGACTACATAGCTGAAATTGGCTATATCGCTGATGGTGATCGCTGGTTATTCATCGCCCGTTCTGCGATCGTTCATGTCTTCGGTTCTGTGAATCCAGATCCCGTAGTTGATGATGTCGCAATCGCAGACAAAACAGATGTTGATTTGGTAGATGTCCAACAAGAGAGCAGTATTGTCCTCACACCCCGCACTTTCCAATGGGCTGAAGTCTCTTGGGAGATTTCCGAAGCTAAGAAAGCAGCACTGCGACAACAGGGCGGTTCTCAATTGGTAGTGCGGCTGTATGATGTGACTGGAATAGATTTGAGTTATCAAAATCCTCAGTTTGTCCAGCAGTATGAATGTGAAGAGACAGCACACGATCGCTTTGTGGAAATTCCCATCAGCGATCGCGACTACATAGCTGAAATTGGCTATGTCGCTGATGGCGATGCCTACGGCGGTAAACTACGCTGGTTATTCATTGCCCGTTCGGCGATCGTTCGTGTCTTTAGTCCAGTGCCTACAGATTCGACAACAGATCCCACTGTTGAAAATGTAGCATTACTAAGCGAAACAGCTGTTGGCTTGGCAAATGTAGAAGCAGAAACTGTCCCAGAAGAGAGCAGTATTGTCCTCACACCCCGCACTCCCAAGTGGGCTTATGTCTCTTGGCACATTTCCAAAGCTCAATCTGAAGCACTGCATCAACAAGGCGGTTCCCAATTTGTCGTGAGGCTCTATGATGTAACCGGGATTGACTTGAGTTATCAAAGTCCCCAGCTTGTACAGCAGTATGAATCTGAAGAAGTAGCACGCGATCGCTTTGTGGCGATTCCCGTGAGCGATCGCGATTACATGGTTGAAATTGGCTATATTGCTGATGGCGATCGTTGGTTACTCATCGCCCGTTCCGCTAACGTTCGGGTTTTCAGTCGTGCCTACGGAGACTTCTGGTTCGTGGCTGATGCTGAGTTAATTATTCACGGAGCAACTCAACCAAATACCAGCGTAAACATTGGTGGTCATGCCATCAAAATCAAACCCGATGGTACTTTCCACCTACGTCTCCCCTTTTCAGATGGTTTAATGGACTATCTGATAACGGTAGCTGCTGATGGAGAATCCACCAGAACTATCCATAAGAAGTTCTCTCAGGAAACTTCCGAAAGCTAACATTACTTGAGTTATCCCCTCTAACGCTATTCTCCCTTTTTAGGGAGTGTAGGAAGAGGGGATTTTATTATGCCAATTTTTCTGCTAACTTTCGTTTCTGTTGCTCTGGAAAAATTGCTTGAATTAGACATTTCAATGCTAACGTCTACAAGGTGACACAGGATTTGGAGTGGTTTTTTTTAACTATGAAACATAGACACAAAGTAGCTTTTAGCTTAACATTGCCGATCGGTCTAAATCTAATCTCTAGCTTAGTCGCATTTGATCGGGCCATCGCCGTACCACCAAGAACCCCAGACAAAAGTGTAAATTGCGAGATTTTAGTTGTGGGTGGTGGACTTTCTGGTGTAGCCACAGCTTACGAGGGTTTGCTAGCAGGGCGAACAGTTTGTCTCACAGAAATTACTGATTGGTTGGGAGGACAAATTTCTGCTCAAGGGACATCTGCGTTAGATGAACGCCCAACTCAACGAGCTCTCAAATTCTATTCTCGCGGCTATCTGGAATTACGAAACCGCATTGGGCGTAAATACGGTAAGCTTAACCCCGGTGACTGCTGGGTAAGTGAATCTTGTTTTCTTCCCCGCGATGCTCACACTATTTTGACCCAGATGCTTAAAGATGCCGAAAAGCAGGGCAAAGGGAAGTTGCAATGGTTTCCCAACACAGTAATTAAGGATTTGGAAATCGCTGCTGATGGCAAAATAATTAATAGTGCGATCGCAATCCAACATCAACCACCAAAAGGCGCACCACCTCTCAATACTTTTACGTTATCTCAAAGTATTGAAGATGCTTATCGCTACGAAAACTCATCTCGGTTTACTAAAACTATT
Organism: Nostoc sp. NMS9; assembly: GCF_017114995.1. Taxonomy (GTDB): domain Bacteria; phylum Cyanobacteriota; class Cyanobacteriia; order Cyanobacteriales; family Nostocaceae; genus Nostoc. The sequence goes on from NZ_JABXKL010000054.1 coordinate 51,724, forward strand.
GTCCGTTTCATCCCCAAGGCAGCGAAAGAGGATGCTCCTAAATGGTATGTCGTAGACGCTAGCGAAACTGGAGAAATTATCGCCCTTGCTGATGTTCCCTACCGATTAGGTATTGATGCCCGTTCTTACCTAGAACCTTCTGCTTCTGGCGCCAACAATGACCCCTATTGCCCTCAAGGCTTTACCTACACTTTTGCAATGGAGGCCACTAAGGAACCGCAACCGCAAACAATGCCAGCATTTTATTCTCGATATGCACCCTATTTCAGCTATGAATTGAAGCGACTGGCTAACTTTGATTTAGTTTTTACCTATCGTCGCATTTGGAGTCCAGACAAAGGGAAACCAGCAAAATTTGGCGGTGTAAGTTTTACTGCGGCTACACCAGGGGATATCTCAATGCAAAACTGGACTTGGGGTAACGACTACCGCCCCGGAACTGGTCAGGATAACCTAATTTATACCCGCCAACAGTTACAAGCTACTGGACAGTTAGAGCCAGGGGGTTGGATGGGAGGACTGCGGACAGAAACCCTCCGCAACGCTGAAGAAAATGCCTTATCTTTCTATTACTGGTTGGTAGCTGGGACTACAGATTCTCAACTAGGGGATGGTGTCAAGCAGCAGCAACCCAATAACCGCTTTGTTTCCGGTTTAAATTCGCCAATGGGGACAATACATGGCTTATCAAAATATCCCTATATGCGAGAAGGACGGCGGATCATTGGCCGCCCCAGTTGGGGACAATCCGAAGGCTTTAGTATTGGGGAAATTGATATTTCCCGCCGAGATTATAATGACGAATATTACTCAAAGACTCTGCCAGCAGATATGTATCGTCGGCTACGAGCAGCAGTTGCAGGTTTAGAAGCAATATCAGTAATTGACGGTAAAATTCCACCAGACAAAGCAATGCGACGGACTCGTTCTACCATCTTTCCCGATGCTGTGGGTATTGGTCACTACGCCATAGATTTCCATCCTTGCATGGTGAATAGTCCCCCAGAAGCCCCTGGGAACACAGAACGTCCAGGCGAAAGACGTGGTGCGGGTCAAGCTTATCCCTTCCAAATTGCTTTGAGGGCGATGATTCCCCAGAAAATTGATAATTTGCTCGTAGGTGGTAAAAGTATTGCGACTAGTCACATTGCTGCTGCTGCCTATCGAGTACACTCATTTGAATGGTCGGCTGGCGCAGCTGCGGGAACAGTTGCTAGTTTTGCACTCAAAAATGCGATCGCACCTTACCAACTAGTTGATGACTTACCCAAACAAGAGCCACAACTAGAAGCACTCAAACGGCTTTTGCAACAAAATGGCAACCCTACCGCCTTCCCAGATACATCTATTTTTAACGAAAACTGGGATAATTGGAAATAGATTGTCATTGGTCATTTGTCATTTGTCATTGGTCATTGGTCATTTGTCATTTGTCATTTGTCATTTGTCATTTGTCATATCAAGTCCGGTTAATCACTTATGATTACCGAATCTGTGCAAAAATCCCAAAAGCCTCTTCCCCCAGCAATAACTGCGGTCTAAATGATAAGTTTTTAGCCGGACACGATATCATTGGTCATTGGTTAAGGACAACGGACAAATGACAACAGACAACTAAACAATGAACTAAACTAATTACTTATAGTGTAGTTTTGTAAAATTATCTTGACTAATTGTTTTATGGTTATGACATTTTCAGCAGATGTTTACGGGATGTCCACAGCACCAACTATAGCTCCTGAACGGTCTAATCAAGTTATCCGTAAGACTTATCCGAATTACAAAGTGATTGTATTAAACGATGATTTTAATACATTCCAACATGTAGCTGAATGTTTGATGAAATATATTCCGGGGATGAGTGGCGATCGCGCGTGGGATTTGACTAATCAGGTACACTATGAAGGTCAAGCGATCGTCTGGGTCGGGCCCCAAGAACCTGCGGAACTCTATCACCAGCAGCTGCGCCGAGCAGGTTTGACAATGGCACCTCTAGAAGCAGCTTAAGCTTAATTATTATGGGCAAACCCTCCGTAGATCCCCTCCGCACGGCTTCACAAAAAGCTGCCAGACTGGTTTGGAATCACTCAACACACCTTTCTGGTCTTATCCCCATTTTAGAACGTCTTTGTCAGCAGGATGGTATCCAAACTGTGACGCCGGGAGTGATTGGGCGGTCAAAGGGTCACTGTCCAAAAATGCAACTACGCATCTCAGTACCCATTCGCGGCGGCTATAAAGTCATTGCGCGGCAGGGGAAAACGGTACAAGAGGTCTTTATTTTAACAACTTTACCCCAGGATCAACTAGAAGCTGCATTAGCGATCGCCATGAGATGTTAATCATGCCCCATGCCCCATGCCCAATGCCCCATGCCCAATAACTATTCCTCAACCCGATGCACTGCAAATTTGTGTAGTGGCAGACTAACGATGCAAGAAAAAGTTAAGAAATATGACAAAGCCGTAGTTATTCTCAAAGTCATGAGTATAGATTCCCAGTCGGGTAAAACCATTTTTTCTATGCCAAAAGCTACACAGTAAACTAGCCAGTAACTAAAGCTCATTCTAAATAGAATTCGCTCTGTTTCTTCCACATCATTTGTTTGCTGCTTACCATCCCACAGTAACAACAGTCCAATAATGCAAGCGACAAAGGAAACAGCAACTACAAATTCGTGACAAAATATATTTAACGAATGCATTTGTGTTTATTCCCACATTTTTTCAGTTGAAACTCAGTCTAAAGGAATATTCCTTGCAGAGATACAAATTATTTACAAACCTCAATAGATTCAATACTGCTGAGTGAAAAATCTCACTTGCAACTCAGCACTCGTAACTCCATTAACCTGCAAGACTAGTTGCCAAAATTGAAGCGTTTGCAACAATTGCTCCTTCATGTATAAGAAACCTTTAAGTATTTACCAGAAATGTATAACTAATTGCTGCAAAGGCTTAATACTTTGCAACAATTGCTCCTTCATGTATAAGAAACCTTTAAGTATTTCCCAGTAATGTATAACCAATTGCTGGAAATGCTTAATACTTTGCAACAATTACTTCTTCATGTATAAGAAACATTTAAATGATTGCAACACTTGTTGTAATTAACTTATGAGTTAATTTTACTTAAAAAATCAAAATCTTTTAAGTAAAATTAACTGCCCTCATCCCCCAACCCTTCTCCCAAATCGGGCTACACCCCCCTCTAACTCCCCCGATGCCTTGGGGGAGAACTGGATATTTCCCCCCTTTGCAAGGGGGGATTAAGCAGGGTGGTTTCATACGAAAAAAGAAAAATACATAAGTCTTGATTTCTCGTTTTGTGTCCAGGTTTTTTCCCTCACTTCCATTCCTCTCCGCCACGGGGAGAGAGGCTTTGAAACCCAGTTTTAGTTTTTCTCTGCTTGTATGAAACCACCCTGCTTTGCAAGGGGGGATTAAGGGGGGTAAATCCAGGGTTTGGGCTTCATTACCAAGATGTGTGTACACCGTAGCCCAAATTGGCAGAGGGATTTAGGGTGAGGGCTTTTGATAAACATAATTTTGAGCCACTTTCCAATAGCGCGAGAACCGTTTCAAGTCAATATAGCCGTCATAGTCAAAAAATGGTTCGACTTCTAACACTTCCACTGCTATAGAACGCTCAATTTGATTACAGATATCATCAAACCGGGGGCTGGGACTATCGGCTGTGACAACTAAATTGGCATCATGTTCTTGAGCAAAAGCTAAAATTTCTTGTGCTACATTGCCACGACGAATAACAACAGGTAACTCTAGCAAACATTCGTAGATAAAAGTCAGACGTTTAAGACTCAATTGCCATTCCTCTATCAAAGCCTCATCCCAAACCCAGATAGCTGGAGCATCGGGGTATTTTTGCAATGTGGGATTATTTGGACTGAGGCAATCTCCATGTACCCAAACAATTGGTTTATTCATTTTTTACCTTTCTTTCCCCGTTGCCAACTTTGGCTATTAGGTTGTTTGCTAAATTCGCCTTTGGGAAAAAGTCGCTGTTCTAAATCTTCATAACTGCCTTCAAAATCACAATGACCATAAAAGGAGCATTTCTGACAATAAATGCCTTTGGTGTAGCGTTCTAAGTTTTCACGGTTGAAAAAATACGGTTTATGACTAAAAGTGCTAGCAACCCACTGCCATGACATATTATTACTAGCAGGATCTCCATCTAAAAGATGTTCAAGAAACCATTTGGCTCCTGCTTGCCAACGAATACGCCGCCAATGGATAATGTAAGCCGCTAGCCACATTCGTGCGTGGTTATGTAAATAGCCAGTTTCTCTCAAATCACCACTGAAACTGTCAATACAAACTCTGCCTGTAGTTGCTTCTCTGATATCTTGCGGCAATTCGGGTGCATATTCGCCCACAGTATAACCAGTTTTGTACTGTTCCTGGTCTTGCCAGATTTCATCCCCTAACTTCATATACAGCCGTTGCCAATAGTCGCGCCAACCTAACTCATTAATTAGTTTCGTAGCTTCATCTTGATTTTGTACCTGGTCAAGGACGTAATCTCGAATTTCTCGCAAACTCAAAACGCCATAACGGATATAAGGCGAAAGACGCGTGACCCCACCTGTGAAGAAATTACGTGTTTGGGCGTAGCGAAGGGGATCGATTTTTTGCAGCGCTTTTTGTGCCGCTTTGCGTCCCCCTAGAGTTTCGCTAATGTGGTCATCGCGTTCTGCGGCACTTGGGAATTGTTCGCGCAGGTAGGCAACCAACTCATCGCGGTTGGTAAATTGGCGTTGCATATCTTTAGTCATGTGAATTTTGAAGAGTAAGAATAGATAAACAAAAATACTTGTAGGTTAAGTCATTATTATCGCGAATAAATATAAGCGATCGCTCTCACCCTGATGAGAGAACTTAAGCAAAGATGAATGAGTGCGATCGCATTGATGCCTATTTTCTCCAGCTTATCAGTAAGTAAAGCTAAGATATCAGATAAATCTGTCACTTTTCAAGACGATGAGCCTGTGCATCAATCCTAACTGCCAAAATACTGATAACCCTGATAATTTACTACGCTGTCAAAGCTGTGGCTCTGAATTGCTGCTAGAAGGGTGTTATCGAGTAACACGACATATAGGCAAAGGTGGCTTTGCTAAAACATTTGAGGTAAGTGACAGTGGCAAGCTAAAAATTTTGAAGGTTCTTATACTCAAGGAAGCTAAAGCAGTATCACTTTTTCAGCAAGAAGCTGAAGTTTTAAAGCGACTAAATCATCCAGGAATTCCTAATGCTGAGGAATATTTCAAGTTTTTTCCTCAAAATAGCCAAGAGGCAGTTCATTGTTTAATAATGGATAAAATTGATGGAGAAAATTTATACGAATGGTTAGAAAAACGTGGTAATCGTCCCATCAGTGAAAAGCAAGCAGTCTTTTGGTTAACGCAGTTGACGAATATTTTACACAAAGTACATCAGCAGCAGTTTTTCCATCGGGATATAAAACCTTCAAACATTATGCTAACTGCTGATGGACAGTTGGTATTAATCGACTTTGGTATAGCACGGGAAATTACCGGAACCTATGAGAAAAAACAAGCAGCAGGTCAAATCACAAAATTTGTTTCTGATGGCTATGCTCCATTAGAGCAAATCAATGGTCATGCTGTTCCGCAATCGGATTTCTTTGCTTTGGGTCGTACTTTTGTCCATTTGCTGACAGGAAAATATCCTCTTGATCTGATGGATGACCCGTATGGCGATCCATATACTGCTGATCTAAACTGGCGTGTTGAGGCTAATCAGATATCTCCTTTGTTAGCAGATTTTATAGATCATCTAATGATGCGATCAGTAAAGGATCGCCCAGCCAATACCCAAGCAATATTGGAAAGGTTGGTAGAAATTAATGAAACTTTATATCCCGCGAAATTAACGAAATCAGAGTCTGTCAAACCATTACCAACAGTCAATGGGCAAATATTTTTTTTAGAACGCACTCTTGGTAGTTGGTACTCTGGACATTCTGACGTTGTTCGGACTTTAGCAATTAGTCCAGATGGGCAGACTTTGGTTAGTGGAGGTGATGACAAGACAATTAAAGTATGGAACCTGTATAGTGCTGAGGAAATTAAAACCATTACACCGCATTCAACACAAGTATTTGTTCTAGCAATTAGCCCAGACGGGCAAACTCTAGTTAGTGATAGTGACGACCCAGAAATTAAGTTATTTAGCATGACAACTGGTCAACCAATTCTTACAATAACTGGGCATTCAGAATTTATTACTTCTTTAGCAATCAGTCCAGATGGACAAATGTTGGTTAGTGGCAGTCATGATAAAACAGTAAAAGTTTGGAATTTGCATAATGGAAAATAAATTAGTACTTTAGCTACATATTCAGAGCATGTGACTTGTGTGGCAATCAGCCCTGATGGTCGTACTGTAGTTAGCGGTAGTGCAGACAAAACAATACGGATATGGCCAAAACGCATTCTAACCGGGCATTCAGCGTGCATTAATTGTGTTGCCATTAGCCCAGATTCTCAAATACTAGTTAGTGGTAGCGATGACAAAACAATAAATGTATGGAACCTCAATACTGGGGAGAAAATTTGTACTCTTGTAGGACATACAGGACTAGTTTTGAGCGTAGCATTCAGTCCCAACGGTAAGAATTTAGTGAGTGGCGGTGATGACGGAAAAATTAAACTTTGGGATCTCAGTACTAAAGAAGATATTTGCACTCGAAATGGGCATTCAGGTGATGTAAATGCACTTGTATTTAGCCTTGATGGACAAATTTTTATCAGCGGTGGTGGGGACAATATGATCAAGATGTGGCGAATATACTAGCTTGAGACTAGATTCACAGACCTATTTATGTGAATTGAGAAGTTACTAATTAATTTTAGACACTGATAAATAAGAAGGATCGCTCAATCTATGTACAATTTTAAAGCGATGTCTACGACGAGCTACGCTTACGCAATCTCTCACACCTCATCATGAACAACATTCCCCAAGTCGGACAACCAGCGCTAGATTTCTCTACTCCTGACCAAAATGGCAATGCAGTCACTCTCGACGACCTCAGCAGTCAGTGGGTTGTCCTCTACTTCTACCCCAAAGATGACACACCCGGTTGTACCACCGAAGCGAAAGATTTCACCGAGTTGTATCAAGACTTCAGCGAACTGGGAGCAAAAATCTTAGGCGTAAGTCCAGATTTGGGTAAATCTCATTGTAAATTTATCAGCAAACATAACTTGTCAATCACCCTTTTAAGTGACCCAGAACATATTTTAACAGAAGCCTACGGTGCTTGGCGCTTAAAAAAATTTATGGGCAAAGAATATATGGGTATTGTTCGCTCAACTTTTTTAATTTCACCTGATAAAATTATTGTCTATGCTTGGCCTAATGTAAAAACAAAAGGTCATGCTCAGGCAGTTTTAACTAAATTGCAGGAATTAGCAGCCACTTAATGCAACTGGATGCTAGAAACTGCTAGCGTGATAATTAAAGTCAGGAATTAGACTTTTTGCAAGTTTAAATAAACATGATTCAAGTCATCCAAGCCCAAAATGTCACTCTTGCCTACTTAAAGAAAAAATTTGCTCTATACAAATCTGAAGATGAGCAATTTTTTACAGAGTGGTTTGACTACATCCCTGAAATGTCTGAATTAGAAAAGCAATATTTAGACAGAGTTAAAAATAACTATTTCAACGTCCTTGAAAATGCTCCTCTTTTAGAAGAAGCAGTAAAGTTGGTAGTGTTATCTCCATTGCTAGATTTAGCTGGTTTTTATCGTCCTCCTTTTTATATCGCTACAGAAGAAAGTATAGAGATTAGCGAACAAGTTATCATTGATAATGAATTAAACGCCGAACAAAGTAAAGAAATCATTAAAGGTAAAATTGATGTCTTGGTTCTCCAAGAGCAGCTATGGTTACTGATAATTGAATCTAAGAGGTCTAGTTTTTCCTTGGCAAAGGCGATTCCTCAAGCTTTGACTTATATGTTGGCAAATCCTCAGCCTGAGCATCCTGCATATTCCTTAGTAATGAATGGAGAAGATTTCCAATTTATTAAGTTGATAAAACAAGATAAACCAATGTATGCTTTATCTGATAAATTCACTTTATATAAACATGATAATGAATTATATAAAGTTTTGAATATATTAAAAAAAATCGGTCAAGTTTTAAATTAATTATCTTTGCTCTTTCTATATAGTCGTATGTCAAATTTAAATTGATAGGTAAGCAACTTCGTAGTAAGGACTTCAGTCCTTATTTCCTAAGCACTAAAGTGCTTACTACAAACTCTCAAAACTATCTTGACAGACCATTAGGTTAATACTGTAATAGTGTCATAATATTGATATAGCATCTTTGAAATGAATTATGGTTCAATTTATCCAAGCACAAAATGTCGGGCTTGCCTATTTGGAAGAAAAATTTAGTCTACAGCTAGCCGAAGATGAGGCATTCTTCAGAGAATGGTTTGAAAATTTACCGGAAATTACAGATTTAGAAAAGCCAGATTTAGACAAAGTAAAGCTTCATTTCCTCCGTTTAGTCAAGCGTCCCCCTTTGTCAGAAGAAACGGTGAAATTAGTAGTTTTATCTCCTTTACTCAATTTAGCTGGATTTTATGATGAGCCTTTTTATATAAGAGGCGAACAATCAATAGAAATTTCTGCGGAAGATGAAGGAGAAATTATTAGAGGTAGAATTGATGTTTTAGTTATTCAAGAACAATTCTGGTTGTTAGTAATTGAATCTAAAAGGTCTAGCTTTTCTCTTTTAGAAGCCATACCTCAAGCACTTGTTTATATGCTTGCTAATCCTAGTCAAGACAAACCTGCTTTTGGATTAGTAACAAATGGTAGTGATTTTATTTTCCTGAAACTTACCAAAGAAAATCAGCCAAAGTATGCTATGTCTGACCAATTTACACTTTTGAAACGAGAAAGTGAACTGTATCAGGTTCTAAGTGTATTAAAAAATTTGACTCAAATTTTGAGTTAATAAAATTATGTCTATTCGTCCTATATACCTTGATTGTTACGCTACTACACCCGTAGATGAACGAGTACTACCAGCAATGCTCCCCTACTTCACAGAAAAATTTGGCAACCCAGCAAGTATTAGTCATGTTTATGGTTGGGAATCAGAAGCTGCTGTAAAGCAAACGCGAGAAATTTTAGCAGCAGCAATCAACGCCACACCAGAAGAAATTGTCTTTACGAGTGGTGCAACAGAAGCAAATAATTTGGCTATAAAAGGTGTTGCCGAAGCTTATTTTAAAAAAGGTCAGCATATTATTACTGTTGCCACTGAACATAGTGCAGTAATTGATCCTTGTAATTATTTAAAAAGTCTTGGTTTTGAAATTACTATTCTCCCTGTCCAAAAAGATGGATTGATTGATTTAACTGAGTTAAAAAAAGCTTTACGTCCTGAGACAATTTTGGTATCGGTGATGGCTGCAAATAACGAAATTGGCGTGTTACAGCCTTTGGCAGAAATTGGGGAAATGTGCCATGAACACCAAATCCTATTCCACACAGATGCCGCCCAAGCTATTGGTAAAATTCCCTTAGATGTGCAAGCGATGAAAATTGACTTAATGTCGCTAACAGCACATAAAGTATATGGGCCCAAAGGTATTGGAGCGCTGTACGTCCGCAGACGCAATCCCAGAGTGCAACTGGCTCCTCAGCAGCACGGCGGTGGACATGAACGGGGGATGCGTTCTGGTACATTGTATACACCACAAATTGTCGGCTTTGGGAAAGCTGTAGAAATCGCTTTGGCTGAACAAGAGACAGAAACCCAACGCCTCACCCAGTTAAGACAAAAATTGTGGGAAAAGCTTTCGCAAGTTGAAGGAATTCATCTTAACGGACATCCTCAACAGCGATTGGCGGGAAACTTGAATATCAGTGTTGAGGGAGTGGATGGAGCCGCACTTTTGCTAGGATTACAGCCAGTAATGGCAGTTTCTTCTGGTTCTGCTTGCTCGTCAGCAAATACTGCACCTTCCCATGTTCTTACAGCATTGGGACATTCAGAAAAGCTAGCTTATACCTCAGTAAGGTTTGGTATTGGACGGTTCAATACAGAAGAGGAGATTGATATTGTGGCGAAACACGCGATCGCTACCATTCAAAGTTTACAAAATAAACGGTAAGCATGAAAGCTAGCAAAGCCTCTTTTTTGGGCAATCGCTTATTTAGGAATAGATATTATCTATGCGATTGCCCATATCAAAAATATTAAATTCAATCCCGTCTAACTTCAGCCTCAAAGCCTCTAGTAAGAGGTTTACCCTTTCTTCAATAAAAATGCTTAGGGCGTATTCAGGAAGTGCATCGGCTCTTGACCATTCAAGAAGGATCGTAGGTATAAGATGAGAACGTAGCACTATCTCTAAACCAGGCTCGTCATATTCTTTCAGATAATTTAACGGATTTTTATCGCTAATTTTCAAATTAGTTATTTGAGACAGATAAGCAATATTCATCAAACTATCAGATTCTATTTGGCTAGCAATGCCACTCTGCTTAACAAAGTTAACTGGAAATATATGGTGCAAGTTAGGCTTATCTGTTAGCTGATAATAAACATCAGACAAAACATCTCTATGAGGTTTTGCCCAATCTTGTGGCTTTTGATTCGCATAAAGTGATAGTATCGCTCTGGATAAGCGACCTCTATAACTGTAAAAAGATTTTCTTATCGAATTCTTATCAATATCAAATTGATTGAATGAGTAAGTACTATTAGCCTTTTGTTGATTAACAAAGTCTATATGTTGCCATAGGTGAGTAGTGTTTGTTAGTAAATCTGCACTATGAAAACTATAATACCAAAAATATTTATTTAGAAAACTATAATCTGGTTTATCATTCCGATAAAAATATGCTGTAATAGTCAGATATAAATATCGGTAAGGAATTAATCTTCCACCCTTAATATGCAAACAATTATCAAAGAAATCAAAAGTTTTAGCAACCGCTTTCTGAAAATTAGACCATACAGCTTCAATATGCTCTGTTTTTAGCTCATTAAGATACTTGTCAGTAATATTTTGTATGCCTGCATCAGGAAATGTAAGTTTTACTACTACAGCTAGCATTTGTAGCAATGTCCAATCATCAATAGTCGCATATTGACTGCTAGCAATCGACTCTCTAAAATTATTAATTAATTCACGAAGGTAAAACCCAGAAATATTATTCTTTTTGTCCTCAACCCGAAAAGTTTTAGCTACCACGATATCAAAGATATCCAAGGGTTTACCAGCTTGATTAATTCGCTCAAATATTTGGCAGACTTCTGCAACTTCAATACCGCGTAATTCAATGAAAGAAATTTTATAATTATATAATGCTTCCCTAATCCTTCTCAATTGTTGCATATAGGGATTTTCAAAGTCGCCATGTCCATTTTTATGAAGATTCCTTTCTATTTCTCCAGAATTTTTAATAATATCTATTAAACTAACAATAAGTTTTTCTTCATAACGTTTTTTCTTGCCACTATTAGCTTTTATTTTACCATTATTATCATCAATCTCATCCCAAAATAAAAATCGTTTTGTGTAACTTATATTATCCGTTGAATCTGTGAATTCAACTGTTAAGTCTATATATAGTGTTGGATCAAAGTTCTCCTTTTTCTCAATCTTTCCTCCATATATTGATGTTAAAAGAGCAGTTGTTCTTTGTTGTCCATCTAAAATATACTGGTATTCATTAGAGTGAAAATCTTCAGCAAATTTGATCCCTCCTATTTGTCTATGACTTTCTAATTGTGTGCTGGTTTTCCAAATTAAAATACTTCCTAAAGGGTAAAATTTATAAATACTATCCCAAAGTTTTTTAACATTCTCTTTCTCCCAGACCACATCTCGTTGAAAAGTCGGAATTTGATACCTTTTAGCTAGGAGATTTTCTAAATAGGTAGTAATACTGTGACCATCCGGCTTAATGCGATCAGCGTATGTAAACATTGAATTAACCTTACCTAACTTTGAGTAAATATCAAGCTTGATGTGTGAATTTTACTTGTTTTAGTAAAATTCCATACAAGGTTAACTGATATTTAATTAAGTGGCAACTCAAATTTTAGAAAATCTCTGCAACCTTTCTTCCATGCCAACGTTGCCCTGTAAGCCTCCTGTGTGTACCAGCAACAAGCGATCGCCTTTACAAAAAAATCCGTGCTGTAGTAAATCCATTACTCCGTAAAACATTTTGGCGGTATATACGTAATCAAGAGGTACGCCATGTTCCTGTGTAAACTGTTGGCTGAACAGTATTAACTCATTGTTCACCTTTGCATAGCCGCTGAAATGATAATCACATACCAATTCCCAGGAAGCGGGAGAACTATATGGTGTGGGTAAATCAGAGGCGAGGTAATTTGTCAACAAACTTTCGATTTCTTGGGCAAGAAATGCCCCATTTTTTAAGACGGAAAAAGCGATCGCTCTTTGTCCTTCATGCAACGAAAGCGCAATCCCTGCTAGTGTGGTAGCTGTACCGGATGCTACGCATATATGATCAAATGCGTAGGCGTAGCCAGCCGTAGGCATCGCACGATCAATTATCTCTGTGCAACCGCGCACACCATTTAAATTACTCCCGCCTTCGGGAATGATAAACACCTCACCGAAACGTTGTCGCAGATATTCCTCTAACGCTGGTGTGTTGCGCTGTCGATACATCTCACGGTTCAGATAGACAAGCTGCATACCCTGTTGTACAGCAAAAGTCAGCGTCGGGTTTAATGGTAGCCTCTCCTCGCCACGAATTACACCAATAGTACGAAAACCGAAAAGATTACCAGCAGCCGCAGTTGCATAGATGTGATTAGAATAAGCGCCGCCAAAAGTAAGCAGCGTTGTGAAATTTTTCTCCTTCGCCTCCAGAAGATTGTATTTCAGCTTAAACCACTTGTTGCCGTTAACCAAGGGGTGCATGAGATCGAGGCGCAGCACATACAGATCAACACCTGCGCGACGGGCGATTTCGCTGTTGATTTGTTGTAGAGGAGGAGCAATAAAGGTTAACGACATGCGTAAACATTCTAACTTAGAATTTACATTCTCTCACGTTCATTATTGAACATAAAAGTAATGATAAACATTGAGTAATTCAATGGTAAATCCATGTAAATCAAGAATAAATCTTTCTGATGATTAGCTTTAGAAATTGGCATTTTACTAATTGAGTGTTTCAGGTAAATATAGAAACATAACACTCGCTCCAGATAATATTCTTTTTGGAGAAAAGAAATGGTTGCACTCACACAGCTTACTCAAGTTATTCCCAATCCAGGACGTTTGACGATTCAAACTGTTGAAATTGCTCCTCAAACGACTGCTATACGTTGTCTCGACTGGGATCGAGAACGTTTTGATATCGAATTTGGTTTACGCAATGGTACAACTTATAATTCTTTCTTAATTCAAGGAGAAAAAATTGCCTTAGTTGACACATCTCACCGCAAGTTTGAGCAATTATATCTTGAGGTGGTGGCGGGATTAATTGATCCAACTAAGATAGATTACTTGGTTATTAGTCATACAGAACCAGACCACAGTGGATTAGTAAAAGATATTTTGCAATTAGCTCCCTCCATTACTATTGTTGCTGCTAAGGTAGCTATTCAATTTCTAGAAAATATGGTTCACCAGCCTTTTAAATCAATACAGGTGAAAAGTGGAGAGCGCTTAGATTTAGGCAACGGACACGAATTAGAATTTATCTCTGCACCTAACTTACACTGGCCTGACACAATCTTGACTTATGACCACAAAACTTGCACTCTCTACACCTGCGATGTATTTGGGATGCACTACTGTGATGACCACACCTATGATGAAAATATTACTTCAATAGAGGAAGATTTTCACTATTACTATGATTGTCTCATGGCCCCCAATGCTCGGTCTGTTTTGGCAGCTTTAAAGCGGATTGAAAAGTTAGAAATAAGAACAGTTGCCACGGGACATGGCCCTTTATTACAACACTATATCTCTGAATGGCTCGGACGCTATCAAAACTGGAGTTTAGAACAAGCAAAAACAGAGACATTAGTGGCTCTATTTTATGTTGAAGATTACGGGCATAGCGAACATTTAGTGCGTACCATAGCACATGGATGTGCGAAGACAGGCGTGGCAGTAGAATTAGTAGACCTCAATAGTGCCGAGCCTCAAGAAGTTCGAGAATTAGTTGCACAAGCTTCTGGTTTAGTAATTGCAATGCCACCCCAATCTTCGGCGATCGCTCAAGCTGCTTTAAGTACAATTTTAGCTGCTGTTAACAAAAAGCAGGCAATTGGTTTATTAGAGTCAGGAGGGGGAGAAGATGAACCCCTTTATCCTTTACGTAATAAGTTTCAAGAACTGGGATTAACTGAAGCTTTTCCACCTATCTTAGTTAAGGAAATTCCTACTCAAGCAACGGAACAACTTTGTGATGAAGCGGGGACAGATATGGGTCAATGGTTGACCCGCGATCGCACCATAAAACAAATCAAATCTATCAATACTGAGCTAGAAAAAGCTTTAGGGCGGATTAGTACAGGATTGTATATTATCACCGCCAAAAAAGGAGAAATTCAGAGTGCCATGTTTGCTTCTTGGGTGACACAAGCGAGTCTTGAGCCTTTAGGAGTAGCGATCGCAGTATCCAAAGATCGGGCAATTGAATCTTTGATGCACGTTGGTGATCGCTTTGTTTTAAACGTTTTAGAAGAAGGCAAATATCAAGGATTAATGAAACATTTCCTGAAACGTTTTGCTCCTGGTGCAGACCGCTTTGGGGGAGTGAAAACATATCCAGCAAAAAATGAATCGCCCGTTTTAGCTGAAGCTTTAGCTTACATGGAATGTGAAATTACTAGCCGCATGGATTGTGGAGATCATTGGGTAATTTATAGCACAGTCCAAACTGGAAGAGTCGCCAAGCTAGATGCACTTACCGCCGCGCATCACCGCAAAATTGGCAATCATTACTAAATGGTCATTTGTCATTAGGCTCCCCTGCTCTCCACAGACGCGATGAATCCCGTCTCTACAACTCCCAAAAAACTATGTATAAATCTGTTGAAAATACCTCAATGAATATGTACGAAATCAATCGAGGGCGTGTTGTACGAACCTTGGAATTTATCCAAGATGTGATTGTGATTTGTTTGTGTATCGGTTTATTTAGCTTCATGGTGCTTCAGGTGAAAGATATGTTTCTTTCCTTGCTTCCACCTCTAGATTTTCATGCTGTTACTGCTGATATTCTCTTTTTACTCATCTTAGTTGAGTTATTCCGACTGCTAATTATTTACCTACAGGAACATCGAGTATCTATTGGGGTAGCTGTTGA
Organism: Nostoc sp. NMS9; assembly: GCF_017114995.1. Classification (GTDB taxonomy): domain Bacteria; phylum Cyanobacteriota; class Cyanobacteriia; order Cyanobacteriales; family Nostocaceae; genus Nostoc. The sequence continues at coordinate 67,117 of NZ_JABXKL010000054.1, forward strand.
AGTTTCCATCGTTTCCGCCTTGCGCGAAGTCATTGTTAAAGGTGTTCTAGAAGCAAGTTGGAGTCAAGTTTTAGCAACTTGTGCCTTTTTATTAGTGCTAGGAGTACTACAGTTTCTCCGAGTTTGGCTACCTCCAACTTTTGAAGGTATTGACCCAGAACAAGAAGTATCTAAACGCTATAAAAGCCGAGCTAAGTCTGAATTAATACAAACCAATGGTCATTAAGAATAGGGAAGGGAGACAAGGGGGAATTATTCAACAAGTTTCTTGTCTCCCCCCTCTCCCTTGTCTCTTCCGCATACCCAATGCCCAATTAAAGAGAGGTTATTATGTCTGTTGCAACATTAACGCCTAACCATAGCAGAGATGTACAAGTTGCTGAAATTGGTAAAAATACTCTGATTCTACGATCGCGGACTTGGGACAGATTAAAATTTGAGATGGAGTATTCCCGCCAACGGGGAACTACAGCGAATTCTTATCTGATTCAAGCTGATAAAAAGGCTTTAATTGACCCTCCTGGCGAATCTTTTACCGAAATTTACCTTCAGCAACTTGCACAACATTTAGACTTCACTACTCTAGATTACATTGTTCTCAGTCATGTCAACCCCAACCGCAGCGCAACTCTGCAAGTATTGCTCTCTCAGGTTTCTCAAGCCACTATAATTTGTTCTCGCCCCGCCGCCAATGCTCTAAAAACTGCCTTTCCCGAATTTGAATCACCTATTCAAGCGATGCGATCGCAGGATACTCTAGATTTAGGACAAGGACATCATCTATCATTTATCACTGTACCAACTCCCCGGTGGGCGGATGGACTTTGTACTTATGATTCCGCCACAAAAATTCTCTACACAGACAAACTTTTTGGCGCTCATATTTGCGAAGATACTTTGTTTGATGAAGATTGGAAGGGGCTAGATGTGGAACGTCGCTACTATTTTGAATGTCTCCATGCGCCCCAAGCCAAACAAGTTGAAGTAGCCTTAGATAAATTGTCGGTTTTGGGAGCCAGATGTTATGCCCCAGCACACGGCCCAGTTGTCCGTTACAGCCTTAGTCGTTTTACCTATGATTACCGTCAATGGTGTCAAGGGCAAAAATCTCAAGAGTTGAGTGTCGCTTTGCTTTATGCTTCTGCTTATGGAAATACAGCAATTATGGCGAATGCGATCGCTCAAGGTTTGATTCAAAATGGCATTAATGTAGAATCAATCAACTGTGAACTAGCAGACTCGGCGGAGATTAGCCGCATTGTAGAAACCTGCGATGGTTTTATTATCGGCTCCCCCACATTAGGTGGACATGCACCAACTCAAATTCAAACTGCTTTAGGAATAGTCCTCTCAGCTACGGCTAAAACTAAGTTAGCAGGGGTGTTTGGTTCCTACGGTTGGAGTGGAGAGGCCATTGATTTACTAGAAAGCAAGCTTAAAGATGCTAATTATCAACTAGGGTTTGAAACAATTCAGGTGCGTTTTAGCCCTACTCCTGAGATTCTTCAGCAGTGTCAAGAAGCAGGTGCTTTTTTTGCCCAAAACTTGAAGAAAACCAAAAAACTGCGGACTTCCCGCCAGGTTGTGACAGAAACCCATGTAGATCGTACCGAACAAGCTGTGGGGCGGATCATTGGTTCTTTGTGTGTTGTGACAACTCGTGATGAAGAAACTCACAAAGGGGTTTTAACTTCTTGGGTATCACAGGCAACTTTTAACCCGCCAGGAATTATGATTGCGATCGCTAACAAGCAAAATGCAGATTTAATGCATCATCCTGGTGATAAATTTGTGCTGAATATCCTCAAAGAAGGAAGAAATGTGCGGCGCTATTTTTCTGGTCATAGCACTTTAGGAGATAATCCCTTTGCAAATCTTGACACAAAAACTGCTCTTAATGGTTGTTTGATTTTGAATGAGGCATTAGCCTATTTAGAATGTACGGTGCAAAATCAACTTGAATGTGGCGATCGATGGTTAATTTATGCCGTTATCGATCACGGTGAAGTGTTGGAAAATGATGGTGTCACGGCTTTGGAACATCGAAAATCTGGCAGCTATTATTAATCTGACTGTTCACTCTTGTCTAAAAAACCTCTTTCTTTGTAAAGCTACGGTATACACACAAGTCTTTTAGAGTTGCAACAGCATTGTTTTGGCTGACAATGCCATTGTTTCGCCTGACAATGTGATTGTTTTGCCTGACAATGCCATTGTTTCGCCTGACAATGCCATTGTTTTGCCTGACAATGTGATTGTTTCGCCTGACAATGCCATTGTTTCGCCTGACAATGCCATTGTTTCGCCTGACAATAAACTCATTATTGATTGCACGAGCGATCGGGTTATATATTTTAATATTATCAAAAAGCTATTTCTTATTATATTAAATAATACTTTAATATTGTTTGTATATATTTAAAAAGTAAAAACTTCAAAAATGTTTATTTTTGTAAAAAATACATAGTAAAGCACCACCGATCAAAACTATAGTGTAGCTATAACTTTTATGTAGTTTGAAAGTTTCAAAAAATATTTTTTGAAGTGATGAAGTCTTTACTCATAGCTAAATAATTGTTAAAATTCCAATTTTGAGCTTGAGAAAAGCTGCAACTTAAGTTGATGCATCGGCTTAAATATTACTATGTGAGTTCTGTACAAAGTAATTTTGTATGGCAGAGACTTGTATAGTTAATTGACCAACTCTCAACAAAAGAGTATTTAATTCTTGAGAGCTTGCTTTGGCAAGTTAGCTTTAGCTTGTGAATAATTCGTATTTGCAAAAAACAGTGGTGTTTTATTTTGTGTGTGAGGAATGAGTGTGAATTACTACAAGTTCATGAGTACGAAAATAGTTAGTTGGCTGTACTTACTTACTGCTTTTATTTCGCTGGGTGCATCTCCTGCAACTGCTCAACTAACTGCTGGCAATCCTGTAAACAATTTTGAGAGCACAGACAAAGACAACAGTAGCGTCTTTTCAACTAATTTTAATTCTTTAGAATCTAATGCGATCGCTCAAGTAAATTCAGTATCTCAATTATCTGATGTCAAGACAACAGATTGGGCATTTCAAGCATTGCAATCGGTAGTGGAGCGTTACGGTTGCATTGTGGGATATCCTGACAGTACTTATAAAGGGAATCGTGCCTTAAGCCGTTATGAATTTGCTGCTGGGTTGAATGCTTGCTTGGATAGAATCAACGAGCTGATTGCTACTAGCACTGGTGATTTAGTTAAGAAAGAAGATTTAACTACTCTCCAAAAACTTCAAGAACAATTTGCATCTGAACTTGCAACATTGCGTGGTCGAGTAGATGCCTTAGAAACTCACACAGCTACCTTAGAGAAGCAACAGTTTTCTACCACAACTAAACTTAATGGCGAAGCAATTTTTTCTTTGTCCACAGCGACAGGTGGAGAACCAGGTAGCCAAGATGCTAAATTAGCCTTCAATAATCGTGTCAGGCTCAATCTTACCAGCAGCTTTAACGGCAGTGATTTGTTCATTGTTGGACTTCAAGCTTACAACTTCAGATCGAGCGGTTCATTTTATGAAAGAGGAACCATTCAAGGCCAAATACTGCCGAACTCAAGTTTTCTTGGCGCAGGTTCAACCAAGTTAAGCTTTGAACCTCAATTTCCTGGCTTTAACCCCCAGACATTACAACCTGACAGCGGAGCAAATTCAGTTAGTCTTTACAAACTAGCTTACGTCTTACCGTTGTCTCAGAAATTCGTTGTTTTTGGTGGAACAAATGCAGAGATTACAGATGTTTTTCCTGCCATCACTCCCTACGCTAGCGATAGTCAAGGTGCAATCTCTCGATTTGCAGGTTATAACGCTGCCGTCAGAATCACAGGAGGCACTTCTGGTACAGGTTTGTTAGCGGGTGCTGGTTTTTTGTGGAATCCTTCAAAACAAGTGGGACTCGGAGTTATCTATGGTAGTGGTTCGGCTCCGATATCAGAAGATCGGGGTCTTTTGAACACACCTTTGGGAGGAGGTTTCTTTAACGGTACACAAGCAATTGCTGCACAACTGACCCTCAAACCAATCTCAACTATTGATATCGGCATCAACTATGCACACAGTTACCACACAATTAACATTCTAGGTACAGGCTTGGGTAGCGCTGATATTGCTTCTATTCGATTTACTCCCAATGCAGCACAACTGGCGAGGTTTGGTGGTGATGCTACACTAGCAACTCTTGATGAGCCAATCAATGTAAATTCTGTGGGTGCAACAGTAACGTGGCGGTTTGCGCCGAAAACATCCATCTCATTATCAGGTGCGTTGCTTTTTGCTAATCTTTTGAATGTAGACGCCTCTACAACCTTTAGCAGCTGGTCGGCTGGATTGCATTTTAGAGATATATTCCATGAAGGAAACACCGCCGCCGTCATTTTTGGACAGCCGCTTTACCGAGAATCTGTAGCGGGAATTGCTTCTCGTCCAGAAGACGCAACCCCCTACCATTTAGAAACATTTTATAACTATCGGGTCAATGACAATATCTCCATTACCCCTGGTGTATATTTCATCTTCAGCCCTGAAGGCTTTAGTGCTAATGACACAGCAATTGTAGGCGCACTTCGCACTACTTTTGCCTTTTAGAGCGCTGGCGATTGGGGGAGAAGCAAGGGAGCAGGGGTGCAGGGGAGCAGGGGAGAAGTAGAAGTAAGTCTTTCCCCTCTGCACCTCTGCCTCTTTTCAATAATGGAAATTGGGGATTATTTTGACACAAAGAGGTTTTTCAGGAACTTTACCCCTTGTCAGCTAATCTTTGTGCCAGTCCCCCATACCCAATATCGTGATCTAAGATTGTTGGGTATTCTATAAATTGCGATCGCCACTATACCGATGATCGAAGTTGAGCATCTAAGTAAAATATACGGCTCTACCCCAGCGATTACTGATGTCACTTTTAACGTCGAACCTGGGGAGATTTTAGGGTTGTTGGGCCCCAATGGCGCTGGTAAAACTACAACCATGCGGATTCTGGCTGGTTATTTACCGGCAACCAATGGAAATGCCCGGATTGCTGGTTATGATGTCCATGAAAATTCCCTGGCTGTGCGCCAACGGATTGGTTATTTACCCGAAACACCGCCGTTATATCCAGAGATGACGGTGGAGGGATTTTTGCATTTTGTCGCCCGAATTAAGGGAGTTCCAGCAGGCGATCGCCCCAATAAGGTAACAGCCGCCATCGAACGCTGTAACTTAGAAGATAAGCGGCGGGTGATTATTCGTAAACTTTCTAAAGGATACCGCCAAAGGGTAGGAATTGCTCAAGCGATCGTCCATGATCCACCAGCGATCATTTTGGATGAACCCACCGTTGGACTCGATCCCCGGCAAATAATTGAGGTGCGGAATTTAATTAAAAGCCTTGCTGGTACTCACACAATTATTCTTTCCACACATATTCTGCCAGAAGTGAGTATGACTTGTAGCCGCGTCGCCATCATCAATCGCGGTAAAGTTGTGGCAACTAATACACCAGAAAACCTGATGACTCAGTTAACAGGTGGTTCCGGGTATGAATTGGAAATAGAAGGAGAAGCCGCCCTAGCGAAACAGGTATTGCAAAAAGTCGCGGGTGTGAGCCTGATAGAATCAATTCCCACAGCCGGAGGTCATCAACCCCAGGAAAACCGCGCTTACCTGCGGGTGATATCGCAACCCGGAAAAGAACCAGGACGCGATATTGCTACAACATTAGTGCGTGCAGGATTCGGTTTACATGAACTGCGGCGGGTTAACGCTACCTTAGAAGATGTATTCTTGCAACTGACCACAGAAGAAAAAAATTTCGATCCTGAGGTAGACTTAGCAGCAGACAACGAAGGAGAGGCAGCGTAAATGGGTGTAGTACTGAGTAATATTATTGCCATTTATCGCCGAGAGTTACAGAGTTATTTTGTATCGCCTTTAGCTTATGCGATCGCAGGCATATTTTGGTTCATCGCCGGGTTATTCTTCGTGATGATTTTGCTAGGTCCAGACGGCATTTTGGTAGGAGTTGCGGCAATAGATGCACAAGGGCAACAGCTGGGAGTACCAGTACCAGCAATAGATGTCCCCTACGAATTTGTCCGAGCATTTCTGGATCGTATGGGATGGCTATTGTTGTTTATTCTGCCCATACTCTCAATGGGACTCTATGCCGAAGAACGGAAGCGGGGCACTTTAGAACTGTTAGCCACATCACCAATTACCAATTGGGCAGTAGCAGTAGGTAAATTATTAGGCGTGATCACATTTTTTATCACAATGGTTGTACCCATGCTAGTGTTGGAAGCGATCGCCATCAGCGGCTCAAATCCACCAATAACACCCTCAATTCCCTTGCTCGGTCATTTTGGATTAATTTTACTAGCAGCGGCAATTTTATCTGTAGGAATGTTTATTTCTTCATTAACAGACAGCACAATTTTGTCTGCCGTTCTTACCTTTGCAGTAATCTTATTATTGTTATTGATTGATTTAATCGCCAAAATCGTCCCTGGCCCTGTGGGCGAAGCTTTAGGTTATCTGTCGTTGCTGAAACATTACAACACATTAATCCAAGGCATTTTAGATACTAGCGCCTTAATTTTATTTGCCAGTTACATTTTTTTAGGCATCTTTCTCACAGCTCAATCAATTGATGCACTGCGCTTTCAAAGGCAATAATCATTGGTCATTTGTCATCTGTCATTTGTCCTTGGTCATCTGGTACATTGCCAATTGAGTTTAGGTAGGAGTTTAATTTGGGTGCTAGTTCGTTAATGATTGTTTTGATTGCATTTATTTGTTCGGTAGTTAAAAGGTTACGAGTATAAGCCCGTCTTAACCAATGTTGAGTTTCATTCAAAGAGCCTCTCGCTATTTTTATAAAACGTCTATTATCTTGAAAACTACCTCTTCCTACACCTTCTGCTATATTGGCACCGATACTATCTGCCGAACGTACAATCTGTTTACCAATCGTATCTTTTGCAAAAAAATTCCATCCTTCAACAATTTTCCAAATGTCATCTGCTAATTTTTCTGATAATTGATAAACCTGTAATTCTTGGAAACGTTTTGTCGCCATTTATTCAGTTGTATTGCTTATCTTATTTTTAGTTAATCAATTTTCGCCCATATATTTTTACTTGTCACTATTTTTAGACAAATGACTAATGACAAATGACCAATAACCAATGACCAATGACAAATGACAAATGACAAATTCTATGAAGATAGTTGCAAAAAAGAAACTGTGGAAATATCTGTTTTGGTTGGGCCCATTCCTAATTGCTATCGGCTTAACAGTTGGATTAGTCTCTGAACAATGGGGATTAATTCCATTAGCATTTATAATTACGGGAATTGTTATTAGTGGATTGGGTATAATATGGCAAAGCTATCAGAGTAAATGGTGGAACCGTCGTTCTACCCAAGCTGGGACTAATGCCCTAGTGGCGACTTTCGCAGTATTAGCAATTTTAGGATTGATTAACTTTTTGGGGACTCGCTATCACTTGCGGGCAGACTTAACAGAGGCTCAATTATTTACTCTTGCACCCCAGTCACGCGAATTAGTAAGAGTTTTACCACAGCCAGTTAAAGTGTGGGTGTTTGATATTAACCAAAATCCCCAAGACCGAGAACTGTTAGAAAATTATCAGCGCCAAAGCTCAAAATTTAAATACGAGTATATCGATCCCCAAGCTAGACCAGGACTTGCAGAAAAGTTTGGCGTCAAAGATTATGGAGAAGTTTACCTAGAATCTGGTGATAAACGGCAATTAGTACAGACGGTAAATGAAAATGAGCGATTATCAGAAATCAGATTAACTAGTCGCCTGCAACAACTAACAAATTCAACCACAGCTAAAGTTTACTTACTCCAAGGTCATGGCGAACGCCAATTTTCGGCTGGTAAAGGTGCAATATCACAAGCAGTTCAGGGATTAGGCGATAAAAACTTTACAACATCACCGTTGAATTTAGGAGAAACTTCCAAAATTCCTCAAGATGCGGCTGTCGTAATAGTGGCTGGCCCCAAACGAGGACTGTTTGAGGGTGAAGTCAAAGCTTTGCAAGAATATCTTAATCGCGGTGGTAACTTACTGCTGATGATTGATCCTAATACCGATCCCAAACTTAACAGCTTGCTACAAGAGTGGGGTGTTCGTCTAGATAATCGTTTAGCAGTCGATGTCTCTGGCGAAAGCGTCGTGGGACTTGGCCCTGCTGCGCCCTTAGTGACAGAATATGGACAACATCCGATTACCAAAGATTTCGGTAACGGCAATTCTTTTTATCCGATTGCCAGACCACTGGAAATTACCTCTGTGCCTGGGGTTCAGGCTACTCCACTGCTACGAACCAAACCCTATCCCAAGAGTTGGGCGGAAAGCGACCTCCAAAGCGAAAAATTGGAGTTTAATGCAGATAAAGACCTGAAAGGGCCTTTAACCTTGGGTGTTGCCTTAACCAGAAAACAAACACCCAAATCTCCTTCCACTCCCCAAGCTTCACCCACACCTTCACCTCTACCATCACCAACCACTCAAAGCAAGACTAGCCCGACTCCTTCCCCCTCTCCCAAGACTCCGCAAGCGTTACCCCTACCATCACCAACCAGTCAAGGGAAGGCTTCGCCCACTCCCTCATCTCAAACAGCCACTGAGTCACGGTTAGTAGTTTTAGGAAATTCCGATTTCGCCACCGATGGTTTGTTTCAACAGCAATTAAATGGAGATGTATTCCTGAACTCAGTTACTTGGCTGAGTCAACAGGATCAGCAACCCCTTTCCATTCGTCCCAAAGAACCGAAAAATCGGCGGATAACCCTGACAACCACACAAGGTAATCTTTTAATATTGTCATCTCTGTTAGTTTTACCCTTAATTGGATTTGCGATCGCAGTTATTATTTGGTGGAAACGACGGTAAGAAGTGAGTTAGGAGTTTGGATTTATAAATATTAACTCCTCACCAATGACAAATGACAAATGACTAAAAAATGAAATTGCCACGAACGACTTTAATTTTGATATTGCTAGCCCTGGGTTTAGGTGGTTTTGTTTACTTTTATGAAATTCGGGGTGCAACTCAGCGCGAAGAAATAAAGGAGCAAAAGCAGAAAATTTTCTCTTTTGGAGAAGATGATGTGCAGTCTTTAACAATCAAGACAAAAAAATTCACCCTGAATCTGGAACGTAGCCCGGAATCTTCTAGTAACCCCAAGTGGTTAATCAAATCTCCGATATCGGGTCCAGCAAATGACGCTATTGTTTCTTATTTAATGGATTTGTTAGTCAAAGATAATAGCGATCGCACTTTATCAACTCCAGCAAAACACCTTGGAGAATTTGCTTTAGATCCACCCCAAGCAACTATTAATATCACCCTGAAAAACCGACAAAGCCATCAGTTGATTTTGGGTAAATCTAACTTTAACGGTCGTTTCTTGTATGCTCAAGCTGACCCTGCGGCGAAACCTGATGGTAATATAAATGTGCTGTTGGTATCTACAGATTTTGCAAATGCCGTGAATCGGGAATTATCAGAGTGGAAACAACCTGTAGATAATAGTCAAAAACTACCTCCGCTCACCATTCCTAAGCCAACTCCGACAAATAGCAAATAATTAATTCCAAATCTGACGCTATTACTATGACAAATCCGACAGCAACATTGCTGATTTCCTGCCCCGATCAACGGGGACTGGTGGCGAAATTTGCCAATTTCATCTATTCTAACGGTGGTAATATTATCCATGCAGATCAGCACACAGATTTTGCCGCTGGGTTATTCCTCACGCGCATTGAATGGCAGTTAGATGGGTTCAATTTACCGCGAGAGTTTATTGCGCCTGCATTTAATGCAATTGCTCAACCTTTAGGTGCTAAGTGGGAAATACGTTTTTCTGATACAGTACCACGCATTGCTATTTGGGTAAGTCGGCAAGACCATTGTCTATTTGATTTAATTTGGCGACAACGTGCCAAAGAATTTATTGCTGAAATTCCTTTAATTATTAGTAACCATTATAATTTAAAGGTAGTGGCAGAACAATTTAATATTGACTTTCAGCACATTCCCATAAATAAAGATAATAAAGCAGAACAAGAAACCCAACAATTAGAATTACTACGTCAGTACAAAATAGATTTAGTTGTATTGGCGAAATATATGCAGATTGTTAGTGCAGATTTTATTAGTCAATTTCCGCAAATTATTAATATACATCACTCATTTTTACCAGCTTTTATCGGAGCAAACCCTTATCACCGAGCTTTTGAACGGGGTGTGAAAATTATTGGTGCAACTGCCCATTACGCCACTGCTGATTTAGATGCAGGCCCAATCATTGAACAAGATGTGGTGCGAGTTAGTCACCGAGATGAAGTTGATGATTTGGTGAGAAAAGGCAAAGATTTGGAGAGAGTTGTATTAGCAAGAGCGGTGCGATCGCACTTGCAAAATCGTGTATTAGTATATGGAAATAGAACAGTAGTTTTTGAGTGATTTTATATCCGAACGAATGTAATTGTACGAAAAATGAGTATAAAAATATTAAGAGTTATCGCTGGGTTTGCGAAAGCGAAGTTAAATAGTTAACAGCCTGATAGTAAGAAGATATTATGATCCCTGACAACTTCATCGTCCGCAAAATGAACAGGTCGGAAATTGATTTGGCGATTACTTGGGCAGCAAGCGAAGGTTGGAATCCAGGAAGGTATGATGCTGAATCTTTTTATCAAACTGACAAGAACGGTTTTTTATTGGGCGAGTTGAATGGTGAGCCGGTGGGGTGCATTTCTGCTGTTGCTTACAATCAACACTTCAGTATTCTAGCTTTTTACATTGTGAAACCCCAGTTTCGTGGGCAGGGGTTGGGTATGAAAATTTGGAAGACAGCAATTGACTATCTAGGTGCTGACCGTAACATCGGTTTGGATGGTGTAGTAGCTCAACAAGATAACTACAAAAAGTCTGGCTTCCAAATCGCTTATAACCATATTCGTTATCAAGGGGTGGGTGGCGGTGTTGTGCCTGCTGATATCGTCGAACTGAAAACAGTGCCTTTTGAAGAATTGGTAGCTTACGATTGCCAACTTTTTCCTTCTAAGCGTTCACTGTTTCTGCGACATTGGATTGAACAGCCAGAAAGTGCTGCTTTCGGGTTTCTCAAAAATGGATATCTTGTTGGTTACGGAGTTATCCGGTCTGCTTATACAGGTTTTCGGATTGGGCCACTGTTTGCTAATGACGAACAGATTGCTGAAGCATTATTTCAAGCATTGCTTGCAGAAAATCCTCATGCTCCAGTGTTTGTTGATGTGCCGGATGCAAATGTACAAGCGATTAACCTAGTTCAACGTTACCAATTGCAGCCAGTCTCTCAAACTGCTCGGATGTACACTAAAGAAATTCCTAGTTTACCTATTAATCGCGTCTTTGCTGTGACAAGTGTGGAACTAGGTTAGAAACAGACAAACAATGTGTTTAGACCCCTAATATACAATCCCACTGTGAGCGCGTGAGTTTTTCTATGAGTCTATGGTAATATAGGACTCCGATTTGATTTTTGAAAACATACTGAGACTGAAAAGCCCGTTTTATTAGGGTTTTATCTAAAATCTTGTTCAGAAATCAGATAGGAGTCTTATAGAACAGTAGTATTTCTGTACCTCACGTTGGCGTAGCCTCTCGTAGAGAAGTTGAAATCTGCTGTATATACAAACAAAGTCCGCCTAAGCGGACTTTAAGAATAGTTATTTCAAGAATCGCCGTAAGCAAGTCGGTGGGAAAAAACACAACCATATTAAGAAAGATAAACAAGGCTCAAACTCTCTTCCCTTCTGCCTCCTACCTTCTGCCTCCTGCCTCATCCTAACTACAAATATTTACGCCGTTCTACTTAGGTGTTTTAGTTGGCTGAAACTAACTCTGTCTCATCTTTCGATTCATCTCTGATTTTAAAGTAGTAATAAAGATTACCAACAGTTAAGTCTGATGCCTGTTGCAAATTAGATGTAATTAATGTTTTATAACCAGTAATTCCAGCTTGTTGACTAATATAAAATTCATACTCTCGACGTAGTTCCGGCTCGAATATAAATAACAACTGGTCACGAAGCGAGTAGAAATGAGATTTTTCGGCTAAACTCTCATATACTAATTGCTCTGGCGGTTCTGCTACATTGATTGTGGAGTTGTGAGTCTCTGGACTATTAAAATCAGCACTACTTAAAAGCTTTAATTCTGATGAAGGAAGCGATCCCATCCAATCAACATGATTTTGCCACGAATCCAATACCGCTAAATCATGATTTTTAATGCGAATAATTTCAGGAAAGAGAAAATCAAGTTCATCATGTGATTCACAGCGATTAATCACAGTGAGAGCATCTTCACAGATTTTATCTTGGAGTAGGATGAGGCGATCGCTCACTGCTGAAACCTCATTCTGCACTTGATAAGTTGCAACAATTACCTGTTCAATTATCCAAGCGCATTCGAGTCTGCGTAGTTGACCAGCTGCACAGGCTTCTTCCAGTAGATGCGGATTGCTGTAATCTGCTAAAGCCGCAAATAACATTCCCCTAACACCATCAATCTCAGCATTTCTTCGGCTGAAATCTTGCAATTGCATCGCTGAACGGAAGCGGTTCATCGCCTGGATAAACACTCCATACGCCCTCACTAAAGCTGTGCGATGCTGTTCAAATTTGATATCTTGGGCTACTTGTTCGATTATTTGTCTAACTTCTACTCCTTGGTCTTTTAAGGCTTGTTTCAAGTCAATAAAGCCGTTTTTGACTTCTAGCCTCATTTGCTCTACTTCTTTTCTTAATTTCATTGTTTGGTGCAGGTTGACTGCTGTCAGTGCTACACCTGCTACTGTTCCCACACCAATCAAGGCTGTAGTTGCTTGCAGCACACCCAAGCTAGTCTGTATAGTTTGCAAGCCATTTAATACAGATGTAAAACCTTGCTGAGTTTGATACATCTGCGCCCCACTCGTTACTAGATTTGAAGCTGTTATCAGTGGAGATAAAGGGCTGTTGTTAACAGTAGCACCAATAGCATGACCTACAAACTGTCCAGTAACTGTATCTCTAGCCATGCTTAAGGGTACTCCATTGCTAAAGACTTGTAGATATTTCCCAGCATCAATACCAGCTTGGATTGCAGGCGTAAATTGGAACAGCATATTTCTAAGTTGCTAAAAGCTAATTTTCTTGAGCCTAACTGGTATAAAAAAGTAAAGATAACCGTATTTATTCGGTATATTAATTAATTTTGTCTAAATCTGGGCATACTAAGCCTGAAAACTTATCACTTTACATAGTTTATGGATACTTCACTAGTTAGCTCTCAGGCTGTTGAGCTATTGTCACAGATTACTGGACAAAAGCTGACTCTAAAAAATCTCACACCACCCGTGATATTTCTGGCAAATTTAGTCACGGTGCTACTGGGAGTGATATTTGTAGATGGAACAGTAGCAGAGTCAGAAAAGTAACGTTTACTGACAACCCTTTATCGATTTAGTATTCCAGAAAGTGATGTGCGTAAGTTGACACATTTGATGATTAAGGGAGTCAAAGAAAATCAAGTTTATAAGCAAGTTAATAACTTACTAGCATTGGCGGCTCCGCTTTCAGAGTCAGAAAAACTTTTGTTGATTGGTTTTGGCTATGAAATGTCAGCAGCAGATGGTGAAATTGACTTATGCGAGAAAAAGTATTTGGAGATAGTCGCCAAACACTTAGGCATTCAACCGCAACATTTAGCAGTTTTTGAGGCTGGTTTTACTCATCAAGAAAATGTGGAGCCTGTTGATTTAAATGAAGTGCATTTTTTACTCAGCCCTGCTCGCTTTCAGGAACTGGATACTATATTTGTCAAGGCTGCAAGTGATATGCTAGCCGCTCTACCTGCTAAACCAGAACACAAAATAACTAAACAGCATAGCAATATATCCTATAGGGAGTTGGCAAAATTCCAGGAAAATCGTAAGCAATTAGAAACTTATTGTGGTCAAATTTCTCAAATAGTTAAAGATTGTAATGAGCGTAGCTTCTTACCTTACACTTTAATAGAAGAGATAGAAAAAGTATCTAAAAAAATAAAATTACAACGGTTTCGTTTAGCAGTTGTAGGCGAATTTAGTAAAGGAAAATCAACCTTACTGAATGCCTTGTTAGGTGAAGAAATCCAACCTGTAAGAGAAATTCCTTGTAGCGGCGCTGTGACAGTTTTGAAATATGGAATACAAAAGCGAATAATTTGTAGATATCAAAATGGAACAGAGGAAGAGATTACTTTTGAAGAATATCAACTAAAGGCAACGATTTCAGAAAATGCAGCTATAGATTGCCTAAGTGATGAATTGGCTGATTCTCAAATTGATGAAATTGTTTTTGAGCATCCTGATTTAGAGTTATGTAGTAGTGGGGTAGAAATTGTAGATTCTCCAGGATTAAATGAACATCCTGACCGTACTAAGATAACTCAAAAACTTCTTAAAGATACTGATGCAGTTATATTTCTAACTAATGCCTCATGTTCTCTAACTCAAGTAGAACGCGACTTACTCCATGATCTGAAAAATCAACTAAATTATGGTAAAGAAAATGAACCTGCAAATAATCTTTTTGTAGTAGGGAATTTTATAGATTTAGTGCGTAGTGATAAGGGACGTGAGCAGGTTAGACAGAGAATCGAAAGATTTGTAAATGGTCAAAATCCTATAATTGTAGGTGAAAACAGAGTTCATTTAATTTCTGCTCAAGCTACGCTAGAGGCAATCTTGCAGGAAGATGAAAATGAGTATTTGAAAGCCTTCCAAAATTTTACTCAGTCTATTGATAAATTTCTGACTTTTGACAGTGGAAAACTGAAAATTAAGCACTTTATTACTCAAATAAATGCAGTCACACAAAAAAGTTTAGATGGATTATATCAATTTGAGGATATTTTAAAGGGTAAAATTCAAATTTCGGAAGCAGAAAAGCAGAAAATTTTGGAAAAAATAGGAGAAGCTAGTGGGCGAGATGTCAAAATTAAAAACTTAGCAGAAATTAAACAAAAAGAAGTAATTAAACAAGCTACTCATTCATGGACTAAGTGGCGTGAAGAACTGAAAGAAAATATTACTCAACAAAGTCAACACTGGGATTCGCCATACAGTCCTGCTTTTAGTCAATATAAACTCATTAAGGACTACATAAATCAGTTTACTAAAACTGTGTCATGAGAAATAGATACATGGGGTAATACAAAAGTTAAAGATGTCATTTTGCTCAAGAATATTGAAGATTTAGATGTAAAAATAGCTGATGAGCTAAATGCCATTCAAAGTGAATTTCAAAGCATAGATATGCAGATACAAACAAATTTAAGTCAACAACTTAAACTTTCAATCAATGGTATAAATGATGATTTTATGGGTTTGGGAGGAATTGGTGGTGGTCTTGGAATTGGTGGTGCTTTAGCTGCTGGATTAATGGTATTTACAGGGTTTGGATTTATTGCTATAGTTCTTGCAAGCCTGGCTGCTGCAATCGCTGGTTCATTTGGTTTAGGAATGCTAGATTTTGATGGACTAAAAAACAAAATAAAGGCGAAAGTAATTGAAATAGGATTTCAAAAATTCAATGAGTCAATGGATAAAAATAAATTACCAACGCAGTTAGATGAAATTCTTAACTCAGTCTTTAATAGCCGAGTTGAATCAGCTAGTCGAGTAATTGCAGAAGCGATCGCACTTTACGAAAATCTCCTAGAACAGCAGGAAAAGGCTCACAATGAAACTCTGGAACAACGTGAGGCTGAAAAGATATGGATTTACCAACAGCGCCAAGAACTTGAGCAGGTACAGAATGGGCTGGAAACCATTCTCAGTAAATGCGCCATTGTTTAATCGCCTTCCTTACAGAGAAAAAATAGTTATTTCAAGAATGGCTAAAATGCTTTAAGAAGCGATCGCGCTTTGTTATAGTCGCCAGTTTAATAATGCCATTTACAGATAAACGTCCTCTGGGTTGGTTGTTGCAACAGTTTCAACTCCAGCCAGGTAAGCCCGCCATTGCCTCTGGATTGCGTAGCCTTTTTATACTGGGTGTCCCAATTGGAATTGGAATCATTACAAATCATGCTGCTGAAAGTGCGATCGCCACTATGGCAGCTTGGTTCGTTGGGATGGTAAATGTTGACGGAGCCTACCGTCAGCGAGCGACAGCGATGATAGCAGCTACCATTGGGGTGACTGTAATGTTCCTAATCGCAAGTCTGGTTAGCAGTCATCTCTGGTTAGCTGTCCCGACTACCTTTTTGGTAATATTTATCACAGGTTTAGCTAGCCTCTATGGCAACGTGGCTGCATCTGTCAGCTTGATTACTTCGATTATGTTTGTGATTGCGCTGGCTAGATTCGCTTCATTTTCTAATTTGTCTACTCTTATTCAACACTGTGGGCTATGTCTGGCTGGTGGAACATGGACAACTGTCTTGTCATTGGGACTGTGGGTGGTGCGTCCTGATGTACCTGCAATGCAGATAGTCGCTAACTGTTATCTCTCATTAAGCAATTTTGTGGACTTGGCAAGCCAGAGAGCATTAAATCCAAAAGATCGTCAGCAGTGGGAACAGCGATTTTTGCAAGCTCAGGATACAGTTATTCAAAACTTAACATCTGCCCGTAGCGTCTGGACAACTATCTGGACTAGGCAAAAAGGAGCGAATCTACGGGGAAATCAGTTACTCGTATTAATCGAGGATATAAATCAAATTGTCAATTCTGTTGTAGCACTGAGCGAACTATTAGCGATCGCATCCGAACATCAACTATTTTCTCGGTTACAGAAAGAAATTCAGCAAGTGATAGAACAGTCGGCAATTGCTCTGCAAATGTTATCACAAGCGATCGCCAAAGGAAAAAACTCACCTCACTTAGGGGATCTTGATCGGAGTCTTGAAGCACTAGAACACCAAAGGCAAGTTCTGCGTTCTCAAGTCCTCAATCAAACCATCAATGCTCAGACAGATGAATATTCCGATCTCCTCAACCTTGGGAAGATTACAGCCAGTCTGACAAAGTTAGTAGAGCAAATTCATACTGATGCAGAGATTGTTACAGATTTAAGCCAGGGAAAACAGCGCAACAACATTGCCCAGCGAGATATTTCCCCCCCAGCCCAACCAGAGCGTTCTACAATTATTGATACGCTGCGAAATAATTTCACTTTTGATTCAGTCCTCTTTCGTCATGCGTTGCGCCTCGCACTGATCACAACTTTTGCTGAATTACTTGCCTCGCTATTTCAACTACCTAGAGGCTACTGGATAACGCTAACAGCTTTAGTTGCACTTAAACCCAACTTTGGTGGAACGTCCGAGACAACAGTCCAAAGAGTAGTTGGTACTATTTTGGGTGGAATTATCGGCATTGCTCTGGTTTTACTAGTTAAGAATCAATTGGCGATCGCAATTTGTTTCTTGCTGCTTGTGTTTGTTGCGATGTCGGTGCGACCGTTAAGCTACAGTATATTCACCATACTACTCACTCCCGCCATCATATTGCTACTCAACATTATTAGTGCAGGTGGCTGGAAGGTTGGAGTATTGAGGATCTTCGATAGCTTGGCTGGGGGTGTCTTAGCACTGCTTGGTAGCTATTTGCTTTTCCCTCGTTGGGAACGACAGCAACTTCCTGCACAACTGGAAAAGACAATTCGAGCTAATCTTGCTTACTTTCAGCAAGTAATAGCTAACTATCTCCATCCAGAACATAATGCGTTTGCTGATTCTATCAACATGCTACGCCACCAAGCAGCACTAGAGAACGCCAACGCCAACGCCGCAGCTCAACGATTGTTCAGCGAACCTCGTCACATTCAGGGAGAAATCGAACCTGTAATGACGCTGATGATATACATTCGTGGCTTTTTCAGTTCGGTAACAACTTTAGCAGAACATCTGGGGGAATTTAGCGGTGAGTACCAATTTCCTGAACTCAAGCGACTTGCCGATACCATTGTCCAAGTTTTGGAAAACTTAGCAGATGCCATTGGGCAGGGACAGCCACCCCAACCATTACCAGCGCTGGATAGCTATCTCGAAGCAATTCACTACCAAATTGAACAGCTACATACTGCTCGTTTATCAGAAATTGCTACCAATTCCAACACTTTAACTCCCACATTACAAGCCGTTCGAGAACAAACTCCGCTCTCCACAGAACTGGATCGAATTGTTAATGAAATTAAAGTTATACACTGTGTAATTGCTCGTCTGCAAGAATAATTTTCTTTTCGCGCTTCCTTGGTGCGGGTGTTAACCCCTTGATTTTCTAATAGTCTGCGTGCGTCAAACCTGATGACTTTTAATAGGTCAGCTTTTAACAAGTGCTGCGATCGCAGCTACCAGTTACTTTAGCAATATGGAGTTGAAATCCATCTGTAAAAACCTGTTTTTGTGTCGTTTCTGCGGCGTAAACACTTAGAGCGATCACACGAATTTGCCCACCTAAATGGCGGGCTATAAGGTACTTTACTTCAGTGGATCGTGTCCCCAATTCTTCAAAGAATAGCACCAGCGTGTGTGTTCCAAATCACCCGATGGCTTCTGTGCCATGTGACGATGGACGTAACTAATAACTTTCTTCATGTGCGAAAGATCGTCGTTGGTATAATCATCCTTTCTCTGCAATAGCTGGATGATACGCCGTCCAGATTTATGACCGATTGACTCATCGTCGCCATCCTTTTGCCCGACAGTTTGTGACTCATCCGTATCTAGCCAAGACTCTAGTTCTTTAGGTGTCATATTGACAACTTGATGAAACTCGTCAATCACCGCTTTAACATCTTTACTCATAACTAAGCATTACTCCTCTACTTTCTTAAGAGCATCAGGCTTGTGAGCAGCTTGTTTTCCTGTCTTATCACTTTCAACTAAGTATTCAGGGTTAGCTTCACTTGCAGCAACATGATGTTCTTTAATATCTGTAGGTGAAGTGAGCTTCTTTACTACTTTGCCAGTTGTCTTGCCTTGTGAAGTGTTCCATTCAACCCGATCGCCTTTTTTGAATTGTTCAGCCACATTTATCTCCTATTTGATGTTTTATACCTACTAAGGTCACATTATGTCTGCGACTTGAAAAGCAGCCATCATTCTAGTGATAGAGAAAACATCCGTTATTAAGCCAGTAATTTAATTAGGTATGAGATGTAAAAATTAGGCGATCGCTCCAACTAGCTTGATACAAAAGTTGTGCTGCATCTACGCCCGTCGTAGACATTGCCTCATAATGTAGAGAGATTAAGCTACACTCAGAAAACTCTCAATGAGCCAAACTAGCCTAAATTTAGTTGCAATATCTATCTTTCTTATGACCCTATCGGTACTGGTGGGGCCATTCTTCAACTTATCACCGGCAGTACCAGCACTTGCTACCTTCACCATCTTAGGCATAGCGACATTAGATAGCTTTAGCCTGCAAGGCAAGGGTGGTACTATCTTTTTAGATTGGATTGCTGGTTTTTCAAAAGAACACCGCGATCGCATCGTCCACCACGAAGCAGGGCATTTTTTGGTTGCTTACCTGTTGGGTATTCCCGTTACTGGCTACACACTCAGCGCATGGGAAGCCTGGAAACAGGGGCAACCTGGCCAAGGCGGCGTTAGCTTTGATGATGGAGAATTAGCGTCTCAACTAGAAGTAGGTAAAATCAGCGCCCAAATGCTAGACCGCTACTGCACTGTTTGGATGGCGGGTATTGCTGCTGAAACCCTAGTTTTTAATAATGCTGAGGGTGGAACTGATGATAAAAGCAAGCTGATAGGAGTCTTGACAATTTTAGGCTTTTCTGAATCAGTTTATCAGCAAAAACTGCGGTTTCATACCCTCCAGGCAAAAACTCTACTGCAAGAAAATTGGTCTAGCTATGAGACTTTAGTTAGTGCCATGCGACAACGCACTTCGGTCGAAGATTGCCATGCTGAGTTAGGAGTAGGGAGTGGGAAGTAGGAAGTTATATCAAGCTAGTAATGAAAAGTTTGTAGTAAGCATTTTAGTGCTTAGAAAATAAAGACAAAATTCCTTTCTACGAAATCATTAACATCATCTTAAACAGAAAATTTATTCAGCTCTGGCGCGGAGTGCAGGAGACGGAAAAAGATTTTCAAATCCAGCTTGTCGCTCAGTTAAAGATTCTAGAGCATCGTTCCAAAGACTTTCATAATAAAAGAAGGTTACGCCTAGACCGTGTTCTTGGGCAGCCCGCACCTGAGACTTAATTTGCTGCATGGGAACTGGATTATTTCGTAACCCTGTCATAATGCCAACTCCAGTTGGAATTCTTTGTTGCGCTTCTTGAATTTCTGCGCGGGAAATATTTGCTACAAAACTTTTTAGATCGGGACGATAAATTTGCACAATTAACTCGTCCACAATATTTTGTCGCATCCAACCTAGCCAATCTTGCAAGTGAAACTTGTAAGCAAAATCATAGTAATTAGGAGAAACAGAGAAAATCGCCTGGGGTTTTCTCTGCTTCACAGCTTGGTTAAGTTTTACCATGAACGCCGTAATTTTATCTGCCCGCCACTTTACCCATGCCGCATCTTGGGGATTTTTTGGTGGAGGATTCTTGGTTTCTTTGGTGTACAAAGCAACTGTATATTGGTCATAACCAAACTCGTGGGGCAAACTCATGTGATCGTCAAACTGAATCCCATCGGCATCATATTGGGTAACAGTTTCCAGCACAAGATTGGTGATGAACTGTTGCACTTGCGGATGGAACGGATTGAGCCACATCACCTCACCAGCCGCACTGTTTGAAGTTTGGCTACCATCCCGCTTTTGTGTGAACCAATCTGGGTAATTCATTGCTAGTTCTGACGTTGGGGGAGCCATGAAACCAAACTCAAACCAGGGAATCACCAGCAATCCTTGGCGATGGGCTTGGGTAATCAGGTCTGCGAGAATATCATGTCCATCTGAACCTTTGTAGACAAAAGGTTGAATACCTGCACGTTGTGCTAGGGCACTAGGATACATCACATAGCCAGAATTCCACACCACAGGATAGATTGTGTTGAAGTTCATCCGCCGCAGTTGACTCACCGCATCCTGTAATTTGTCTCGATTCTTGAGGGTGTCAAAATCATTGGTGGTCATCCAAACCCCGCGAATTTCCTGACGGGGTAACTGTGCAAAGGCGCTGAAGCGCGCACCTTCGGTGATCGCAGGGGTGAAACTGTCCACCAACAATACAGTAACAAACGATATTAAAATCAGAATCGGAAAAAGAGACTTGAGTAGTCGCCGCCAACTTTGAACAATAAAAGATGATTTCATAAATTTGAATGATGCATTAGCTACCCACACACGCCATTGCTCGCTTTTATAATTGAATCTACTAACCATATAGTTTACAAGTATTTATGCTTAGTACAAAATTGATGAGTTGGTAGTTGTTCGTTCTCTACTTATGGAACTTTTGCACCAGAAAAACTAAAACAGACAAATTAAGATAGTTGACGCAGCTAATAAGCATTTGTGCCCAATAGATATTGGTATGGGGAATGGAGCATTTAAAAGAGGCAGAGAGGCAGAGGGGAAAAACTTACTGCAACTTCCCCCTGCTCCCCTGCTCCTCTGCCTCCTCTGCCCCCGATCTTCACATTCCTCCACACCCCACCTGTGTCACAATAAAGAACTGTAATAAGAAAAATATTGTTAAGGTAATTTAGTGAGTCCAACTGCTCAATCCACGGCAAGTGCGCGTCGCGTAGTATTTCCTTTTACGGCAATTGTGGGCCAGGAAGAAATGAAACTGGCGCTGCTATTGAACGTGATTGACCCCAAAATTGGGGGTGTAATGATTATGGGCGATCGCGGCACCGGGAAATCCACAACTATCCGGGCGCTGGCGGATTTGCTACCAGAAATTTCTGTGGTTGCTAATGACCCCTTCAGTAGCGATCCTAGCGATCCCGACTTGATGAGCGATGAAGTCCGCCAACTTTTAGAACAAGGGGCGGAAATTCCCGTAGCTCACAAAAAAGTCCAAATGGTAGACCTGCCGCTAGGAGCTACAGAAGACCGAGTTTGTGGCACAATCGACATCGAGAAAGCTTTATCTGAAGGTGTCAAAGCTTTTGAACCGGGACTGCTAGCAAAGGCTAATCGGGGCATTCTCTACGTGGATGAAGTCAACTTACTAGATGACCACCTTGTAGACGTGTTACTCGACTCCGCTGCTAGTGGATGGAACACTGTAGAACGGGAAGGTATTTCTATCCGTCACCCCGCGCGTTTTGTGCTTGTGGGTTCTGGAAACCCCGAAGAAGGCGAACTGCGCCCCCAATTACTTGATCGCTTTGGGATGCACGCAGAAATTCACACAGTCAAAGAACCAGCCTTGCGGGTGCAAATCGTTGAACAACGGGCGGATTTTGACCAAAATCCGCCCGTATTTCTCGAAAAATACAAACCCCAGCAAGAAGCATTACAAGAGCAAATTGTCAATGCTCAACAGCTTTTGCCAGAAGTGAAAATTGACTACGATCTGCGGGTAAAAATTTCTGAAGTCTGTTCAGAACTAGATGTGGATGGTTTGCGGGGTGACATTGTTAGTAACCGCGCCGCCAAAGCCTTAACAGCTTATGAAGGACGCACTGAAGTTACAGTTGATGATATCCATCGCGTAATTACGCTATGCTTGCGTCACAGACTGCGGAAAGACCCTTTAGAATCGATTGATTCTGGCTATAAAGTCGCCAAAGTTTTTAGCCGCGTCTTTGGCGTCGAACTACCAGAAAGTGATACTGCACAAAAAAACGGCACAGGTCAAAAATTAGGGGCTAGGGGTTAAAAGTTAAAAGTGAGGAGTTAGGAGTTAAGAGTGAGGAGTTTTGAATGGAAAGCTGCTTCGTGACTCATAACTTTAATTCTTCACTCACCACTGACTATATAATTCACAACTCCTAACTTTTAACTCAGGATTCACCACTGAGCTATATAATTCCTAACTCCTAACTCCTAACTCATAATTTCTAACTCCTAACTCCTTACTTTTAACTCAACACTGACTATGAGATTTTGGTCTTTTTGGTTCAACAGCTTTGTTCTATCTAGCCAATACAACCCGCCCAGGTTTGTAGAATTATTGATGCTCTTATTAGCGATCGCGATGCTGGCAATAGCCAGTATTTTACCCGACATACCCTATTTAATCTTAGGCTTGAGCTTAGTAGTGGGGGCATCTATTTCTATCTTAGTGCGGGAAGCGATCGCCCCCTCACCCCAGAGACGAATTACCCAACTAACAGCATCCCTATTACTCATCATCAGCCTCTATGGCTTTGCTGACTTAATGTACGCTCTTTAATGGGGAATGGGGAATGGGGAATGGGGAAGAAACTTAATTAACAATGCCCAATGCCCAATGCCCAATAGCTTACCAATTCTGCATTTCCACCAATTCCATACACAACTCATTAATTTCCTCCAAATCAGGTTTATGAGGTAGGGCAGATTGTTCGCAAACAATTTCCATTTCGGCGACCAAATCTTCTGCCATTTTCATCACTTGTTCATAAGAATACTCACCTTTTAAAATAGCTTTTAAATCCTCAACATCACCAGCTATTCTCCTATCTACAATTACTTCACCTCGCTGCAATATTTCTACTCCGCTGCGTAACAATCTAATGCAGTGCATTCCATGTTTGAGGTCAAAACCCGACTTTCTTTCCATTTCTGCCCTAGCCGGATTTCTATTCTCTTGCCAAGATAAGTAAGCCTTCCATTCTCTTAAAGCTATTTGATAGCTTTGACTTTTCTGAAGCAGACGAATAAAATCTTTACGGCTATTGGTTAACTTTTGTGTATATTCCAAAGTTTCATCGGGTAAAGTATATTGTTTTAACACTCCTTTAAAATCAATATCTGCTGTCAGCAATTGATATAATTGTTCCGCTTCTTCCAAAAATTCAATCCGTCCTCTGATTAAGTTATAAAGATACTCCAGAAAAGCATTTAGCTCATCTTTACTCAGAGGTGTTTCGTCTTCTATAGCGAAGTCAGATGGTATCGGTTTTTTTTGCGGTGGCTTTAACAACCACTTACGATGAGTTTCCATCTTTTTGATTTGGGCAAAGGCATAACCAGTGTAAGTATGTTTTACCTTCTTGCTCAAAAATAACTGTTTATGATTAATTAAATGCTGTCCGACTGCGCTTAAAAAAGGATAGTTATTTAACCAGAGCAATTCTAAAACATTGGGATTTGCGCCCGCTAATAACTGGAGGATTTTTCTTAATTCATATATAACTGTGTCTTTGTTACCATCAACGAATGGAAATATTCCTGGTTCATCCCAACCAGTATCTTTTTGTTCTATCCGATCAAATCCCAAGTAGTACCTTTTGGGTGCGATAAACACTCCCCGATAATCAAAGTCGGAATCAGGACGATTTAAACCATAACCGTGGCTACCAGCCAAACCAATTAAAATAGTTCTTTGCTCAACTTCTATTCTTTTCATATCACCTGATTAAAATATAGTCATCCTAACTCATGAGTTAAGCAGGTGGCGAGATGGAGAGTAGAGAAAGGATTTTTAACTCTCTTTAGATATTCCATAGATATTGTCACAGCATAAAGACAGCTGACAATCGGTATATAACAGCCCTACTTAATCATTTGCGAACAATAAAATCCCCGACTTCTCTAAGAAGTCAGGGATCTGAGTTTTATGTTTAACAAGAATACCCCTAAAGGAGATGATGCAACGGTATCCCCTTGAGTAGCAAAACTTGTCAATTCAGTTATTCTTATACTTTCGGTTTCCTAGAACAGGAATTATCTAGGATAAATGTGGCGTCTATTCCCCCATCCTGGATTGACAATGGCAGCTAAATCTTCTTCAGATAATTTGCTGATTTCACTATCCAGTTCTCTGGCGGTGAAATCATAGCCACGCTCTTGAGCAATTTTGATGAAGGCTTCTGGATCGGCTGTTGCTTTGAGTCTTTGCTGTAACGCTTGATCTTGTTTTACCGCTTGAAAAAGTCGGGCAGCATTTTCCTGTGTCATGACAATCAATCTCCTGTTTGAAATATCAGGTTTGAATGTGATAGTTTAACTTTTGAGGATTCACTAACTTTCGTAAAGAATTTCTAGATGAGACACCTTATATTTATATCTTAAAACAAAGAACAAAAATGTGTTGATTTTGATAAAAAAATATAACTTTTCAGCTAATACGAACTAATGTTAATTTTTGATAGATTCAGCCCTAAGATAGTAGCAATTTTTATTTAAAAAGTATTTGTTCTGACTTCTTATAAATACAATTTACATTCGTGCGAGTCGGCGATGTCTACGACGGGCTATGCCTATACTCATGATGACTGTTGGCTAATCCCTCCCCACTCTTGGAAAATGAGTGATTGCACAGAGTAATTAGCTGATTTTTCATTTTCAGGCTGACCAGACAGCAACGCCAAACCCAAAAATCCTGTTAGAGCTTGACTTGACGCCTATTAATCAAATAGTATGTTAGATTGTCTGTCTAATTCCTGCTCGGATCAGGTAGACATATTACAAAAGCTGGCAAAAGCGTCTCTACAGGAGATAAAAACCAGCTACCTGTACGGCAACCTCAAGGACAATTCCATGACCTACGCGATTATTGAAACTGGCGGCAAACAAATACGAGTAGAGCCAGGGCGGTTTTATGACATTGAACTGCTTGCGATCGAACCAGATGAAAAAGTTACAATAGATTCCGTATTACTCGTGCAGCACGATGGCGAAGTCACCATTGGACAGCCATTAGTAACGGGTGCGACTGTAGAAGGGACTGTACTGCGACATTACAGAGGTCGTAAAGTTCTGGTATACAAAATGAAGCCGAAAAAGAAAACCCGCAAAAAGCGGGGGCATCGTCAGGAAATTACCAGACTTATGATAGACTCCATCACCCTTAACGGTGCAGTATTTGCTGCCCAAGGAGAAGCGGAGAAGGAAACCCCCATTATAGATAACAGTCCTGCTGAAGAAGTTGAAACCGCTGCTGAATAATAAAAGAAGTAGATACACAAGAGGAAATCATGGCTCATAAGAAAGGAACAGGTAGTACACGCAACGGTCGTGATTCTAATGCCCAACGTCTGGGTGTCAAGCGTTATGGCGGTCAAGTTGTACGTGCAGGAAACATTCTCGTGCGTCAGCGTGGTACTAAATTCCACCCTGGTAACAATGTTGGTATTGGTAGCGATGACACTTTGTTTGCCTTAATCGACGGTGTTGTGACGTTTGAGAGAAAGGGCAAAACCCGTAAAAAAGTTAGTGTTTATTCACCCACAACTGCTGCTGAGGCAGTAGCAAGTTAAAGTGTTAGGGTGGGCACTGTTACCCACCCTAATCGTTAGTTAGCGCTGATGTGATAATCAGATTTGCACAAATATTCCAGCAGTTACTTAACTTTTAACCCTTATTTACTCTAAAAAATAAGTTCCTAACTCTTTTATTCTCTCTACCCAACCTTTCATCTCATCAGCGACTTTATACTTCCATTGAAGTTGAAGTACTTCTGTACTATGAGAATCATCAAATATAACTTTGTCTTTGTTTTCAAAGACTGGCGCCAGAAATTCTACCTGAGCAGCCTGATTAACTCCAGTTCGTCGTCTCGGTTGCTGTTACTGTTGGTCATGGTGTACGTTTGGCTGTGAGGATGCGTGCGATCGCGTCTGGGGATTTTTGGCAAGCCGCTTACTCCTGGGCTATTCTTCTGGTGTGCTTGCTATAAGCTTTAATCCATTAGCTTTCCAGGTTTAGCAACCAAAATTTTTCCTCTGTTAAAACTAAGCCTAAATCGTTGATATTTAAACCAGTGGGTAAATCGACTAAGTGCCGACTCTAAAAGTTATTTATGTCGGCACTTCCGAAACGCTACTTTGCGTTTTTTGCAGCTTCTCTAGCATGAGGGCGACGACACCAAGCGTGAATTACCACAATCGATGGCTACGGGTTTTGCATTACAGACTGCTGCTTCAATTTTCCCAGAACCAAGCACTCTAAGATGCGATTAATTTCAAGGATGAGATTGTGTCATTAGGTATCCCAAAGTTTTCGACCCAAGGATAGTAGCCTGGTCCTAGATCTTTGTAAGAACCTTTGTAATTTGCATCTGCATAGAAACGCCACGTTCCTCCTGTAATAATAATTGAGGAAGTTTCATCGTTAGCATCAGACCCAACGTATGAAACGCTTCGGGTTGCTTTTACTAATGTCTTACCACCATAATCGATGTTTTCACGAAGTACTACTAAAGCTCCACCCTTAATGGTACTAGCTTCTTCAAAGGAAAGCTCTACAAAAAGGGGATTTGTGTCAACAATTTTCATATTTTACTCCTTTGGTTAAGGAAATGGTTGTTACTACAGTTGTAGATAGTTGTAATGGACTGTCCGCAACTGCTTATACTCTTCAAAAAAATGAGAGATTTTCGGAAACTTAACAAAAGTTAATTGAGGATACCGTTGGCGAAATATTACTGAACAAAAAAGTTTTCTTTACTACTTGCTATTATGGGCAAAACGGAAGGAACACATGAGAATTTATAGAAAAGTTCAGCTATCTGAGCATTCCTTCCACAATCCAGTGTTTCGGTAGTAAGTTGAAGCCTTTTGTGTCATCTGAACGTTTGACGATCTCAAGCTCGATCTATCAGTTGCTTTCGAGCGATCGCTACTAGAAAAATGGCAGCGCCCTACGGCTATGCAATTAAACAGAAGAGACGGGGGAAATAAATCTCAATGTTAGGCGTTGCTGAATCAAATCCAGCAAATTACTTGTAATATGTGATTGCGATCGCAACAAAGTGGAGTGAATCGTCAGGGTTTGAGATTGCGACGCTGCGATCGCAATTGATTTGTGTTTAACCGCAGATGATATTATGGCGATCGCCTCCTGCTCCCAATGTAATTTTTGCAACTTCACAAGCTAGATGATTGTTCCCAAGTAATCACAGCCTTTGAGTACTTGCTCCCGACGCTTGGGCAAAAGGGGCGGTGAATACTAAGCGATATAAATATGTTGTATATCTACTAGCGATTCACTGGAAATATTTAACTATTTAAATCCAATTATCAGTAATAGATATACAACATTAACTACTAAATCTGAATAAGCATATTTAGTTTGGGTGATTTTGATTGCCAATAAAGGCAAAAAATCAAATGCTCATCCGATCGCAATTAAAAATTTCAATTAAAGCAAATATTTGAACAAAGTTATTCAGGAAATAATACATTGTCAATGACATGGATAACACCATTGTCAGCTTCCACATCCGAAGTCACAATGTAAGCATCATTCACCTTAACATCATTCTCAGCATTAACTTTGATATCTTTTCCCTGGGTTGTTGTTAGCTTTTGCAACTTAACTAAATCAGTCGCATTAATCTTGCCAGAAACCACATGGTACTCTAAAATCTCTCTTAACTTAATGACATCCTGTAGGAGTTCTTCTACGGCTCCTGATGGAAGTTTGGAAAAGGCTTCGTCTGTTGGGGCAAAGACAGTAAATGGCCCATCTCCTTTAAGTGCAGTATCAAGACCAGCGGTAGTAATAGCTGTTACCAAGGTGTTGAAAGAACCCGCATTAATTGCAGTATCTATAATATCTGGCATCTGATGTCACCTCAATTGTGCGAAAACTTGATGTTAAGAGATTTAGCACATAAGTGTATGTTTAGACTATAGGTCAATCCTCTGCCACTGCCGACCATCGCGCACTAACAAATCATCTGCTGCCGATGGCCCCCATGATCCTGCTGCGTAGTTGGGAAAGTTTTCAGGTGACGTGGTTGCCCAAGCCTCCAGAATTGGGGTGACGACGCTCCAGCCCAGTTCTACGTTGTCCGATCGCTGAAACAAAGTCGCATCACCGATCATGCAGTCGTACAGCAAAGTTTCATAGCCAGTACTCCGGATCTTGCCAAAGTAGTCAGTGTAGCAAAACTCCATTTCCACCGCATCCATTGTCATAGCGGGGCCAGGCACCTTTGCACCAAATTGGAGGTGAATTCCTTCCTGTGGTTGAATGCGGATGGTCAAAAAATTAGGTGTGAGGCGCTCGATCGAGGTTTGGCGAAATAATAGTGAAGGTACTTGCTTAAACTGAATTGCAATTTCAGTCACGCGTTTAGCCAAACGCTTGCCCGTTCGTAGATAAAACGGCACCCCTGCCCAGCGCCAGTTGTCGATATTTAACTTTAAGGCGGCATAAGTTTCAGTGGTAGAGTCTGACGCAACTCGTGGCTCTGAGCGATAAGCAGGCACTTGGGTATCCTTCACCGTTGCCGCACCATATTGTCCCCGTACAGTATGAGTTTGCACAGTTTCAGCAGTCAGCGGAATGATGGACTTCAATAGTTTTGACTTTTCATCACGCACCTCATCGGCTGAAAACGAGACTGGTGGTTCCATCGCCGTCATTGCCAGCAGTTGAAACAGATGGTTTTGCACCATGTCGCGCACTGCGCCTGTACCTTCATAGAAGTTGCCTCTGCCTTCAACTCCAACCGTTTCGGCTACGGTAATCTGTACGTGATCGATATGTTCACGATTCCAAATCGGTTCAAACAAGCCATTACCAAACCGAAACACCAGAATGTTTTGTACAGTCTCTTTGCCCAGGTAGTGATCGATGCGGTAAATCTGTTTTTCTTGAAGGACAGCACCAATGGATTTATTCAGGGCACGAGCCGAGTCCAAGTCGTGCCCAAACGGTTTCTCGATGATAACTCGCCGCCAGCGATCGCTGTCTTCGCGCACTAATCCTGCCGCACCAAGCTGCGTAATGATGTCGCAAAAGAAGTTAGAGGCAGTTGCCAGGTAGAACAAATAGTTTCCCTGAGTACCACAGTCTCGATCGACTTGAGTGAGTAAGTCTTGTAACTGATGGTAAGTGTCAGCTGACTCAAACTCACCAGCAAGATAGTACAGTCGCTGCTCAAGCGTTTGCCAAAGATGATCGTCTACGGGAACCGTTGCAAACTCATGAATGTCTTGGGTGAGTTTGTTACGAAAATCGTCCTGACTCATTGAAGTGTGTGCGATTCCAACGATCGCAAATTCCGGCGGTAGCAAATTGCTTTGTTTGAGGTTGTAGAGGGCGGGAAGCAGCAGACGCTTGGTTAAATCTCCCGCTGCTCCAAAGATAACAATCGCACAGGGTTCTACCGGACGGATTGAGGCTTCAACAGGAACCTGGGGCGTGGTGGCAGCCGTCATGATGAAATCTCCGCATGTTCTTCAAGATGTCCACCAAACTATAGCGCATTGCAGACAGCAGTTTATCTGGAAACATCGCGGTGACTTAAAAGCATTGCAAGTCAGCCAGAACCCAAAGCGCAAGAACTACGCATGGCATCGGCTAGTTTATACTGCTATCATTCCAGCGCTGCTGCTGGCAATTTTGAGTGGTCTGGCGATGTACAAACCTGCCCAACTGCATTGGATTTCGGGGCTGTTTGGAAGTCGGCAAACTCTACGCACTGTTCACTTTATTACTGTTCCCACTGTCATACTGTTTACAATTGCTCATTCCTTACTTGCCCTGAAAGTAGGAAGCATCCGTCTAATTAAGTCTATATTCCTTTAGAGGTACTTATGAGTCTGATTCTTCCCAAACGCACCCTATCTCGTCGCCGATTACTGCAACTATCTGGACTTTCAGGGGTAGGCTTTCTTTTTGGTGGCTGCGGAACAAATTTGTTCTCAGATAATCTGCGTCAAATATCTGAGCCACTAAACCAAAGTCTTGAAGCACTCCTGCTAACTCAAAAACCTATACCTGAATTTCCTGTCAGTGCCATAGAAGCAGACAAATTGCTGATTAATACCTTTGACTTCACCCCGCAAATTGATCCGGCGCAGTTTCGCTTAATAATTGATGGTGAGGTCAATAATGCAATGCAATTGAGTATGGCAGATATTCAAAAACTTCCCTTGACTTCAATGGTAATTCGCCATGTCTGTGTTGAAGGCTGGGCTGCGATCGTTCAATGGGGAGGTGTGCGATTACGAGACTTAGTAAGGCTAGTACAGCCTAAGTCAAACGTCCGCTATGTCTACTTCAAATCTGCTGATGGCTACTATGAAAGCTGGGATCTTGCTTCTGCCATACATCCCCAAACTCTCATGGCTTATCAAAAGAATGGACAACCCTTATCAGTTGATAATGGTGCGCCCATACGCCTAGCGTCTCCTATTAAACTGGGCTACAAGCAGAGCAAATGGGTAACTCAAATTACATTCGTCAGCAATTTGTTACCGATTAAAGGCTATTGGGAAGATCAGGGTTATGAGTGGTTTGCAGGGCTATGAGGGAGGCAAAAAGCTAATCTAAATCGGGTTCAACGCCTAGCGATCGCGGTGGGTCAGTTTGATACATCTTTTGGCAGTCCTGATGATGAAACTCTCAGTTCTATTATGATTGAATTGTTTTTGAGTAACTCAACACCTTGCAGAACGAGGCAGCATAAATTTCTCGCCCTCGGCTGCAAATTTACCGCGAACCATCAGCACAGTTTCATCAAAAGTATGGGTGAATGCTTGCACATCTTTGACATCCAGAAGTTCTGGACTCAAGTAAATCACCACTTCTTCAATTAGTTGAGGTATCTTACTAAGAATTTTCTTCAAAGGGCATATCTGCGTTGTAACTAGATCAAAAAGATGAAGTCGGGTACCTTCTATCTCCATACAAGCAATTAAATCTAAATCTTCTGCATAGTATAAAGGACGACTTCCTTCATTGACGCAGAATAAGGGTTTTTCGTTGACTACGCCAACTATATTAGAGACAGGAATGCGTGTTTCCAAAAGTCTGTGTAGTAATGTGTAATCTTTAGTATCTGTAAAATCCAGTATTCGGAACCTATAAGTGCTAATTGTGGGGTAACACTTAACTTTAAAGATGTGTTCTTCGACAACACGAAAGCCAAAAGTTAAGTAAAACTCTGGTTGCGATGTTGTCAGTACCAATGTTTCATAAATGCGATCGCGATCGCGCATCTAACAACGAGCCAGCTACCACACTTTTGGCGTAGCCTTTACCCCGCAGCGCTGGTGGTGTCCACACTCCACCAATTTGCACAATATCAGGTAGGCTGGCATTGAAAGCAGAGTAAGCAACTGGGGTATCTTCTTCTACCAAAACCCAATGCATTGTCATAGATTGACGGGCTTCAATTACGAGACGGCTAGCTGTTGTTGAACTGGGAATATCTCTTTGTCCTAAAGTTTCCACACTAAAAGCAGCACACCATTCAGTGAGTAATTCCAACTCCTCTGGATGTGGCAAACGACACTGCACCCTTGCTGATGCTAAAGCTTCAGGTATTTGCAAGTCTCGTAATCCTAGAGAAAACAATATCTCAGCCTCATCAAGCTGAGTTGGTCCGTTGCTAAATCCCAAAATGCTTTTTGTCGCTTCGACTTGTGCTGCTGGGCCACTAATTCCAGAAATAGCACGTCCAGATTGTGCTACAACTGCTTGCACCACTTCTGGCAGATGTACAGGGGCTTGGATTACGATCATCCCATTCCAAAAATGGGCTGCAACTGCCACTATAGTTTCATCTATATATGCCGCTATATAAGTTCCTTGAAATCTTGCACCTTGGTCAAGCAGTCCCACCGCTCGCCAATTAGAGCGCAAAAACATAGAAGTATCAGTGTGTTGCAAGAGAAATGATTCCAGCGATACTTCATCTCCAGGTTGCAGGGTTCTTAAAGTAGGCACAAAAACCTCCTGAGTGTCGAATTCAGTTTACCGAATAGGCTGTTTCGGAAATAGTAGCAATGTCATCTGTGAAGTTGGTTCTACCTAATGGTAATTGAAAGGGACACAACCTAACTGTGTCCCTAAATGAAGCTACTTCAACATGCTACATTGAAAAAGTAGCCATACCACAAGTAAGCGATCGCAAGCCTGACTGTTTCTTGAATCGGTTGCAAAGTATTAATCGCTCCCTAGAAATGACAGAAATTCACCAAAAAATTATTCCAGAGTCTAAGAGGATGTCTGAAAACTTTTTGGTGTCGTATTTGAGACCTGTAGATCCCCCTAAATCCCCCTTAAAAAGGGGGACTTTAAGAAGCTTTTCCCCCTTAAAAATGGGGGCTAGGGGGGATCAAGAGAAATATTTAATACTTCTGAGACATCCTCTAAGTTTTATGACCAATGGCATCTTACATGAAAAGGTAAAGACGGTTCGTAAGTAAGATAATCCAAAATCTAAATTTAAAATCCAAAATTGAATGCTAAATAAACGCTTCTATCACATTGGCTTTGGACAAGACGATTTAGGTTCATCACCTCCCAGTATTGCCCTATTATCTGGCGATCCAGAGCGATCGCGTCTCATTGCCCAAACTTATTTACAAGATGTACGCTTGTTGTCAGAAAATCGCGGACTCAATAGCTATGTGGGATACTTACCCAATGGTCGCAGCATCTTATCAGCTACAAGTGGTATGGGTGCGCCTTCATTAAGTATTGTAGTTAATGAGTTGGTACAAGTAGGAATTCGGCAAATTATTCGCATTGGAACTTGTGGATCAATTCAATCTTATATACCAGTTGGTAGCGTTGTTATTAGCAGTGCAGCATTATGTCGCCAAGGTGCAGCAAATGATATTGCACCTGTGGAATATCCAGCCGCAGCCGATCCTTTTCTGACAGTCGCTTTAGTTAAAGCTGCACGAGAATTAAAGGTTGAACATTACATCGGAATTACGGCATCAGTTGATACTTTTTACGAAGGACAAGAACGCACTGATTCCGCCAATCCAAATTTAATGCGATCGCTGCATGGCATTACAGAAGAATATCGGCGCTTGAATATCTTGAATTACGAGATGGAATGCGGCACACTATTCAAAATGGCAGGAGTGTATAATTTTGCTGCTGCTGCTATTTGCGGTGTAGTTGCTTCGCGTACTGATAGTGAAAATATCATTCTAGAACAAAGAGATGTCGCTGTTAAAAATGCGATCGCAACTGCTGTAAATGCAGCAGCAAGCTTTGAGTAAGCTAACAAATTTATCTTATCCAACTTCTTAATATGTCAGATTGAATTTGCTCTAATACCAATTCTTTATGAAGACGCATAGAAATAACCCCACCACCTACGGCACCTCCCCAAAGCATCGGGGAGGTTGGGAGGGGTCAAAATAATGTGCAACTTCACAGAGAATTGCTCTAAGTAGTTTTATCGTGTCTTTACCTAATCTTTAATTTATCAATCAGTAATTATAGGTAAGATGTACTGAGTAAGATGCAATTTCATCTTTATTGAGACACATTATATAAAAAAACTTTATCAGCTAACTTAAAACTACAAAAATTGGTTAAAAATATCCAGTTCTAAATAGAGAGAATTTGAATTTTTATTTTTTAATTAATAAAAACTGAGTTTTTATATTAGAAACGTGTGCTTTTAACACCATGTTTTACAGCTACCATGATGAGTTTAGCTATTAAGAGTAATCACAAAAATTGGAGAGCAGTATAACATGAAGAATGCTTGGAGGCGTTGGATTACGACCGTTAAACTAGCTGCGATTGCACTAATGCCGACGCTGATATTTTTAGCATTCTCTCATCGGGCAACAGCAGACGATCCAGGAGCGTGTTACATGATAACTTCCTCTGGTAAAACCGTTGGATTAGGAAGGATTTGTGGCAATATCATAGCCGCACCTTCAGATAATAGAGTTTTTCGAGTCTCAATCAAACGCCGTTTTGGTGGAACTCCTGTGATTGATGTCACCTTCAACGACAAAAAAACCTTTGAAATGATTGTAGATACAGGTGCTAGTGGAACCATTATCACTCAAGATATGGCGAATACACTTCAACTCCAGGCTACAGGTACAATGCAAGCCCAAATTGCTGATGGTAGTGAAGTAAAATTCTCAACCAGTAAGGTAAAATCTATTGCAGTAGGTGGAGTTACAGCTAATAATCTTCAAGTAGCGATCGCCCCAAAAGCAAGCATCGGGCTACTAGGCCACGATTTCTTTGGCAACTATGATATTAAAATTCTGGAAACAGAAGTTGAATTTCATCACCGCTAAGTTGTAACACCATCCAGATATTTTCGACTTGTAAAGATTTTACTTGCTGCATAAAAGATTTCCGAAAACAGCCGATATGACATTGTAGCTAGCCAAGTATTTTTACATACAAGGACAGACAACCTATGTCAGTTGAAGGTATTGATGTTTCTGATTACAGCGAGAATATCGATTGGGAAAAAGTGAAAAGTCAGGGTATTCACTTTGCTTATGCCAAAGTGAACTACGGAACCTATAAGCAAGATACTCGGTTTGCTTCTTACTGGCCTGCCATAAAGAAAGCTGGTATTATTCGTGGGGCTTATCTCTTCTTTCGTCCTTCTGAGGAGGTTGACCCGCAGGTAAAAATGTTTGCTCAAGCCCTAGAGATAGAACCAGGTGATCTCCCCCCAGTCGTAGACATTGAACAAGACTATTACAATCATGGACAGAACGATCATTGGGATGACTTAAGTTCCACAGAAAAGCTTAACAAAATTACCAACGTCTTAACTGCGGTGGAAGTTGCTACAGGTTACAAACCGATCATCTATACTGGGCCTAGCTTTTGGAACGATAAGATCAAAACCTCACGCTTTGCTGACTATGACCTGTGGATTGCACATTTTGATACAAACACTCCTACTATTCCAGGTGGGTGGAAACTTCACACTTTCCACCAATACAAAGGCGACCTGACTGGTTTTCCTGGTATACCGGGTGATGTAGATCGGAATAGATTCAACGGTGCTTTGGATCGTCTCCAGGCTTTAACCCTTCCTGCTGTTTCACTTCAGGAAGGTCGCATCGGCCCGAAGGTGAAGAAGTTGCAGCAGGCTTTAAAAAAAGTTTCCCAAGACTCAAGTCACTCAGAATTCGATCCAGGATCGCCAGATGGTATTTTTGGCCCAGGTACCAAAAAGGCTGTTATAGCTTATCAGCACGCCAACAGTCTCATAGCTAATGGCATTGTTGCCCCTGGAGACAAATTAGCGATCGCTTAAGATAAGTTTGACTGTCAAAAAATCTTGATGGTTTGCACAAACGCGATTAATTATGTATCTAAGTTATACTAACCCAAAAAAAGCATTTTTTACAACTAAGTACTACTATAAAGTAACCAGAGTAACCGTAAATTAACTTATGGGAGTAGTTTGTAGTAGTATTTCTACAAACCCTCCCCCCAAATCAATCTTGACAATCTCCTATTCTCGGTTCACATACTCTAATTATCAGCAAGAGATTTCTTTGGCAACTATGATATCAAGATTCTGGAGAAAGAGGTCAAATTTGATTACCTTAATGCTTGCAGTTTGTAAATTCTTTAGGTTTTTATATTGAAATTATTTCAATGCGCCTGTTTCTCTCTTGGTTACTCAGCATTCCTGAAGCAGCTTAAGAGCGTTATAGAATAGAAATAAACCTTACATACATTACGCTGATTCAGCAGAATTGCCCATGACCACTTCTAAACGCCAATATCACATTACTACTTTCGGTTGTCAGATGAATAAAGCTGACTCAGAGCGCATGGCTGGCGTTTTGGAAGACATGGGCTTTGAGTGGTGTCAAGACCCGAATCATGCAGATGTGATTCTCTACAATACCTGTACAATTCGGGATAATGCTGAACAAAAGGTATATTCCTATCTTGGCAGACAAGCGAAGCGTAAACATGAGCAGCCTGATTTAACCCTCATTGTTGCTGGTTGTGTTGCCCAGCAAGAAGGAGAAGCGCTGTTGCGGCGAGTCCCAGAATTAGATTTGGTAATGGGACCACAACATGCCAACCGTCTGAAAGATTTGTTGGAGTCAGTATTTGAAGGCAACCAAGTTGTAGCAACCGAGGCAGTTCACATTATTGAAGATATCACCCAGCCGCGACGAGATAGTACAGTGACAGCTTGGGTGAATGTGATTTACGGCTGTAACGAACGCTGCACCTATTGTGTGGTTCCTAATGTGCGCGGTGTCGAACAATCTCGCACGCCGTCAGCTATCCGGGCGGAAATGGAAGAATTAGGACGGCAAGGTTACAAAGAAATTACTCTACTCGGTCAAAATATTGATGCTTACGGCAGAGATTTACCTGGAGTGACACCAGAAGGTCGGCATCTGCACAACTTTACAGATTTGCTTTATTACGTCCATGATGTGCCGGGGATTGAAAGGCTAAGGTTTGCTACTAGCCACCCTCGTTATTTTACTGAGAGATTAATTCAAGCTTGTGCTGAGTTGCCCAAGGTGTGCGAACACTTCCACATTCCCTTTCAATCTGGGGATAATGAACTTTTAAAGGCGATGGCGCGGGGTTATACCCATGAGAAATATCGCCGGATTATCGATACCATTCGGCGGTATATGCCAGATGCCTCCATTAGTGCTGATGTAATTGTCGGTTTTCCTGGGGAGACAGAAGCACAGTTTGAAAATACCTTAAAACTGGTAGAAGATATTGGCTTTGATATGTTGAATACAGCAGCATATTCGCCGCGTCCAGGGACACCAGCCGCTTTGTGGGACAATCAACTGAGTGAAGAAATTAAAAGCGATCGCCTGCAACGGCTCAATCATTTGGGAAACTTGAAAGTAGCAGAGCGATCGCAACGTTACTTTGGACGCATTGAAGAAGTTTTAGTAGAAGACCAAAATCCTAAAGATCCAACCCAGGTAATGGGACGTACTGGCGGTAATCGTTTGACCTTTTTTAGCGGTAACATCAAAGAACTCAAAGGGCAGTTAGTGAAGGTAAAAATTACCGAAGTTCGTCCTTTTAGTTTGACGGGTGAACCAGTTGAAGTAAGGCAAACTATTTTGCAGTAAGAACCATTTGAAGATTATACCCCTGACTTATGATGAAGTTACCGCAAACGATTCCAGTTCTTCTTTTTGGGGCTAGCTTGGCTGTAATTTCCCCTCAAATTTGTGCTGCTTTCACCGTTCAAGAAATAGCTATTCTTGCTCAAGCATCAAGCGATTTGCCAACGGTCAAATCAGCTGGACTGTCCCCCGATATGGATGTGCCTTGGTCGAAAGCCGTAAGAATTGTTGATCCCTTTGAAGGGGATTTTGTTGGAGTTTTCGACCGCAATTCTTTAGGTGGCTATTTGTTCCGTGAGGGTTCAACGCAAGTTATTAGTTTGTGGACTCCTTCGAGCATTCGAGTACTCGTAACAGTAAATTCGGGTCAAGCAAGGTCTTCTTTCTACACCGCAGGTCGTGTGTATCCCAGACCTGACTATCTTAGATTTGTTACGACTAAAAAAGTCGATAAGCTTTTGCTCAAAGTCAGAGAAAAAGTTTTTCAATTAGACGGTTCAACTGGCAAGTTTGCTGTCAGTAAAGAATTAGCCACTGCTTTGAAAAATGCTCCAGATGAGAACTTAGATATCAGACTAGTCTTGGAAGGAGGTCAAACTGTTGATAGCGAAATTGGTAAAGGGACGGTAAAAGCTTGGCGAACTATTTATTAAACGATTGCATTTTTCAGCCAAGCATTTTCTATGTTTAATAAAGGAAAAACCTCTCCATTCTCATCAGAAGTTGACTTGTAAAACTTATTTATAGATCAATACAGTTCAGTTAAGCATTTCTTCCTTCCCTTTGCGTCCTACCCTTCGGGAAGCCACTTCGTGTCTATGCGTCCTTCTCTAACGAGACGCTGCGCGAATGCGGTTCGTTAAAAAAATTGACTTTGAAAGAGAGTTTTAGCCTTAACTGAACCGTATTAATTTATAGATTTAATAAGAACGAACATTGTTAGAAGCAAGCCTAATTAATTCTTCAACATTGTTTGAGATTGTATTGCAAATAGTATTTAAAGGTAAGTCATTAGGATCAAACCCAAAAGGTTCTTCGATTTCTGAGCCAATTTGTTCAATACTTAATAATGTAAAACTTACAAAAGCCATTACTATACCAGTCCACCAACTTAAAAAGCTCACAATTTCCAAAGGTAATATAAGACAAAAAATTAATAACAGTTGTCTGAGTTTAATAGTATATATCAAAGGCAGCGGCGTTTTTAAAATGCGTTCGCAACCGCCTAAAATATCTACTAAATCATCTACACAATTATGCAGAGTAGTTAATTGATAGACATTTAGACAATTTCGGTCATGCTGATACTGCAAGTAATCTCCTATCCAATAAGCAATTTGTAGTGGAGGATGATCACTATCTTGGAGTTGTAAATATTGTTTTTCAGACATTAATGATGCCAACTGAGTGTCTAAAGGCACCGATCTTAGATGTAACTTCATTGCAACTGCAAAAGCAGTTACTAAGCGAAGCATTGCTTCTTTTTCTAATTTGTCTTCTGGTGTCTTCTCTTTAACTATTATCGAAATTCCACGAGTTAAGTTACGCGATGTATTAACTAAAGCTCCCCATAGTTGACGACCTTCCCAAAATCTATCATGGGCTGTATTCGTCCGAAAGACTAATAGTAATGTAAAGCCAATATTAAAACTTAAAACAGCATTGGTAAGAATATTGCTGGAATCTGAAAATGCTATTGGTAATCCTAAATGAGCTAAAAATGATATGAAAGTACCATATATAGTACAAAAAATTACCCAAGGAAGAATAATAGAGATAATTGACCTTTCAAGCCGAAGAGTTACTTGAAGCCAGTTCAGCTTTTCGCCTTTGTAAAGATGATACTTTTCTCTTAAAGAGTTTTTAGAATTATTTTGAAAATAGTTAGGTTGTTTCATGTTGTTAAGGTTTGAGGATTACATCAATTAGCAAACTAACTTTTTTAGCTAAATATATCTTGCTTCAGCAAGATACATGGAAAATGTATGTTTCCAAATAGTTACCGTAGTGGAACTATTTGGAAACATAAATTATAGTTTTAACATTGAAATTTATTTCTGTGAACCATCTTTAGGTAGGGAAATTCAATACTGTCTTCCAAATCTTCACCATAGAACTGATTTTCTGCTTATTTTGATTAAAGGTTGTGGTATTTCACTACTTTATGAGATAATTAGACAAAATTTCCAGCTATTTACAGTAAATATTTACTTTTTATCATCAGCAGAGCGATGCCTATGACTAACTACGCCTACGCATTTGGGTTAATACAGTGTAGTAAGCGAATGCGTAACTCTCAAGCTAGAAAAGGAGATAAACTCAATGAAATTTGATATTAAGCCAGGGAGTGACCTAATTTTAGATGTCTGTTTTGAGAAAAACCATTATTGGGTGAAGGGTTATACAAAGACTTTTTAAAAGGACAAAACTATATCATTACTAGATGATTTAGTCGAAACTTATTTTCATAAAAATTTAGCAACAGTATTTACACAAGTTGGCATTGAAAGTATCAAAGTTACCGAAATCAATCGGCAAATTCTCAAAAAAGTAATCCTCGCTCAATAATTACTAGAGTCTGCTGGAGGTAAAAGCGATCTTGCTATCAATAAAGCTGATAATATTAAAACTATTTATTTAAGGCGCGATCGCATTAGTTAGACTACATATCAGCAGGCAATCCTAACAATGCAGACAAAGACAGAGGACTATTTGACGCGATCAAATTATTTCAATCAATTATTGCTGGTCGCAGTACTATATAATAGTGATAGATGAGTTTAATCTTTAAACTCTCTTCAACCAGGCAGTGAGTTAAAAAATTTATAGTTTCTGTCCTGCATAAATCGATCGCACTTCGCCATTACGTCGGATAACTGCTTCGCCATTACTGACATCTACTAGTGTCCAACCGCTTGAGCCGATACTTTCACCCATATTGATGCGGCGAGTCACGCCATCGATTTTAAACAAAGCGGCAGATTTGTTGCCCAACTCTAGCAATCCCTCTAAGGTATTACTCGGAGCTGCTGCGATCGCAGTTGGCGGATATACTTGTTCCTGGGTAATAGTTGGTTCTGACTCTGGTGCGAGTGCAGCACGCAATGGAACTACTGGTAATGCAGGCAGAGGTTTGGGTGTTTGGCGTACGGTAATGGGTGCAGTTCGGCCAGCTACAGGTTTGAGTTCTGCTTGCAAAGCCGCAGCCATCATGTTGACAGTTACAGGCTTGGCAGCTTGTCGCACTGTATTCAGGGCAGTTTTCACAACATTAGGTTGAGATGCCCGTAACGCACTGGCAACTTGTGGTAAAAGTGTGGGAGTCCCCGGAATCGCTGGAAGGGCGTAGCGCATTGGTGATGGCGCTTGATAAACGGGGACATAGATGCGCTCAACAACGCTTCCAGAACGATTGGGGGCTGGTGGTGTATTATTAGCTAGGAGTGGAAGTGCTGGTAGATTACCAGTTGCTTGCTGACGACCAAGGGCTATTTGGTTAGTGTTTGCCTGACTAGAAAATCCTGGATTGAAAGATTTTTGATTGCTTTTTGCTCCTTGCTTATCTATAACAGCCAGTGCTTGGAGCATATAGTCAACTAACTCTGCCTCTATTTCTGTTTTTACGGGCAACCGTGACTGCGATTGCGGCAATAGAAGCGCTGATTCAGGCAATTTGGTATTTAAAAGATATACGACTCCAGACTGCACCAAGTAGATCATACTAGCGATCGCCACGCCTAAAGTTGTTCCTACAATCAGCAGTTTGCCCAAAACCGGACTAGTTTTCTGACGCTTTCTACTAAATGGTTTAACGGTGGCGGTGTCAAATACAACGGTACTCAATTTCTTGTGATTATCTTGAGCAACCGACTGTACTGGTTGATTCAAGGTGTTTGGTAAGATAATCTGTGGTATCGTAACTGTTTGCAGAGGCACGTATTCTGGAGGCGATTGGCGTTGAGCTTGGGCGGAAACTCCAGCAACAGAGTGGCTTGATTTGTTCTGACTACTCTGCCTAACAGTTTGAGAAGGCAGATTACCACTAGCATCCAGAATGTAGTCGATATCGGCAAAGAGTTCATCCATTAGGCCATCAGCATAGTTTTCTATCGACCAAGGCTCGTTGGTGATTAAGTCTTCTGATGGTTCTGGTACTATGAGACGGGTGCTGGCTTCTTGTAACATAGACGTTCTGGGTTGTTGCTTGGACGAGGAAACGCCACCCCTACTGCCTGGAAATTAGGATTATAAGAGGAGGCAGCAGGTAGGGGCAGTTCTTGCTGGAGGAAAGAAGTATAAATAAAAACTTCGGCTTTGGGTGATTACCCGGTTTAAAAAGAAGAATTGTATTGAGACATGTCGAGCGAGATACAAAGAGTGGAGCACTCCGTCTCCGGTCTTGCCCCAATCCTATGCAGTTGCGTGTGGGTTACTCCTGCCTTTTGCCTCCTGAATAATGAAACATCCAATCCCCCATCTGATTGAAATAAGTTGATTGAGTGTTGATATGAAACTCAACTTTCATCTGGGGATTGTTGATGATGCCACTACTAATCTTTATGTCATCTATCATACCAACCTCTCTCCCTACTACTATACTCAGTCTTTATCAAGCTTGTGTTAAGCTAACGCTGGGAACTCTGACTGGCTCTTGGTTCTACGCAATTCTAGATATAATAATAAGGCGTTAATATCCGCTGGGTTTACACCACCTATACGTGCAGCTTGACCAAGAGTGAGTGGTTTTACGTGAGTCAGCTTTTCCCGTGCCTCTTTGGAAAGAGTATCAATTGTTGTGTAGTCTAAATCCCCAGGTAACTGGCGGTGCGCTTGGCGGGCAATTTGGTCAATCTGACTTTGTTGCCTAGCGAGATAGCCAGAATACTTGATGTCAATTTCTGCACCTTCTTTCTCGGCCCGGTTGAGGTTGGGGTTTCCCAGTCCGAACCTGTCGAGTTCAACGTAATGGAATCCCGGACGGCGCAATAAGTCATTGAGGGTAATTGAACCTTTAATTGCTTGTTGGGTATCAGATGCGATCGCTATTCCAATTTCATCATGTTCTTTAACTCGTGTGCCTTGCAATCTTTGTTTTTCTGTGGTAATATTATCCTGTTTTTTGGTAAACATATCCCAGCGGCGATCGTCAATTAAACCAATCTCCCGTCCCAAGGGTGTCAGGCGTTGGTCGGCATTGTCAGAACGCAATAGCAATCGGTATTCTGACCTACTGGTGAGCATCCGGTAAGGTTCTCGCAGGTCTTTTGTACACAGGTCATCAACTAGCGTCCCAATGTAACTTTGCTCGCGGGCAAACACAATCATTTCTTGAGAGCGAACAAATCGAGCTGCGTTAATTCCTGCCACCAGCCCTTGAGCAGCAGCTTCTTCATAACCTGTGGTGCCGTTAATCTGCCCAGCACAAAACAGCCCCGCAATCTTTTTGGTCATTAGTGTGGGGTAACACTGAGTTGCTGGTAAATAGTCATATTCCACTGCATAAGCGGGACGCAGCATTACACATTTTTCCAAACCAGGGAGAGTCCG
This sequence comes from Nostoc sp. NMS9, assembly GCF_017114995.1. Lineage (GTDB taxonomy): Bacteria > Cyanobacteriota > Cyanobacteriia > Cyanobacteriales > Nostocaceae > Nostoc. The sequence continues at coordinate 110,638 of NZ_JABXKL010000054.1, forward strand.
CAACATTTGCAGTTGCAAATTTTCTGGCAACCCTGTAGAAAACCCTTGGATATACAGTTCGGGTATATCCCTTCCTTCCGGTTCAATAAAGATTTGATGGCTTTCCTTATCAGCAAAGCGCACAATCTTATCTTCAATACTGGGACAATAGCGCGGTCCTTTGGCTTCCACCCAACCGCCATAAACTGGGGACAGGTGTAAATTTTCCTGAATTAAGCGATGGGTTTCGGCGGTTGTGCGGGTGATATAACAAGGCATCTGTTCCCGTTCTACCCACACATCCGGGTCAAAACTGAACCAGCGTACATCTTCATCACCTGGCTGGATGAGCATTTTACTATAATCCACTGATCGCTTGTCTACCCGTGCTGGAGTTCCAGTTTTAAGTCTTCCGGTTTCAAATCCCAGGCGATTTAGGGTTTGTGTCAATCCTTCAGCCGCAAATTCCCCAGCACGTCCGGCTGGCATTGATTTGTTACCAATCCAAATTTTACCTCCCAGGAAGGTGCCGGTTGTCAAAATGACTGCTTTACATTGGAACCCGACACCAAAATAAGTTTCAACGCCGATGACTTCACCGTTAGCACCCAGCACCAAATCTGTTGCCATACTTTCGCGGATTGTCAAGTTTTCTTGGTTCTCAACAATATTTTTCATCACCGCTGCATATTCGCGCTTATCAGTCTGGGCGCGTAATGCCCAAACAGCAGGCCCCCGTGAAGAGTTGAGGATGCGTTTTTGCAGGTAGGTGCGGTCTGCTACTTTACCAATTTCCCCGCCGAGTGCATCTACCTCATGAGTCAACTGAGATTTGGCTGGGCCACCTACTGCTGGGTTACAAGGTTGCCAAGCTATTTTATCCAAGTTGAGCGTCAATAGCAGGGTACGACAACCGAGGCGTGCAGAGGCGAGAGCTGCTTCGCAACCGGAGTGACCTGCACCGACGACTATGACATCAAAAGCGTCTTGGAATTCAACGGAATTGTGCATGGTCATACTTACAGGATCGGCAAGCTTAGAGTTCTTTTCAATTTTAACTGTTCCAGTGGTTTCATGGAGGTAACTTTCTGATAAAAAAGTTATCAAACTTACTAATACTCAATTAAAGGCAAGGTTCCATTTTTTAACTTTAGTAGTAATTGAAAAACATCATCTTTTTAAAATTTGTGACAACATTCCGGTTTGTCGAGCGTAGCTATTGTTCATATCGTTAGCCACCCCAAATTAACTTACAACTAGTATGTATTAGATATTTTCTCTAACTTGGATAACAACTCTAGTTCAACAACGATAAATTATCTGTAATTTTAAGTCATCAATAATAGATATTTTTCAAAATCTTCTTAATTTTATTGTTGAAGCATTAAGTAATTATTTAAAATGAAACTCACCCTCAGAAATCAAAAAAATATTAATAGATTTATTAGAAAGACAAGTTTCATCAGTATCGTTATATTGATGATTTTTGTATTAGTAGCTAGCAATGAGATTACCCACCACAAAGTTGCGATAACTGCTCAACCATTACAAGAATGCTTGATTAATAATTCATTACCTTGTATAGATACCTCTAAAAATACAACATCAGAACCATTTGTTCCCGATCCCAAATTAAATCCTCAACAGCGTTTTTTATCTGCGATCGCTAGAAAATTACCCACAATTCCCCAGTCTGGTACTTATGAATATACTTTGCTACGAAGCTATGGTGCAGTCTTCGTAAATCCAGATATTGGGATTAAATTGCCGCAAAAAGATATCTTTGCTAATGAACAAGAAACCCAAGAGTTTCAAGCTACTTTAACAATGGGTCATGTTGATGGCACTAATGACTGTTATTTACAAAAATCGGCGGCTGATGCTTTAAATAAAGCGCGGGTTCAACAACAAATTCCGCTAAAATCTGGTTATGGTTCTGGTGATTGTACTCGCACTTTCAACACAAATTTAAGATTTTGGCACAAGTATGCTAACAATCAAGTTTTAGCAAAAGTTCAACAAGGTAAAGAAACAAAAATTCTTGGTTTAGTTGCACCTCCTGGAACTTCACAACATCTCTGGGGATTAGCAATTGATTTACATGTAGCCAGTAAAGAACAGAGAAAAGCTCTTAATCAAAATGGTTGGTTTCAAACTGTAGAAAACGATGTTCCACATTGGACTTATGTAGGTCTATCTGAAGACGATTTACCTTTGTTTGGTTTTAAAAAACAAACTATTCGAGGTATTACTTATTGGATTACGCCAATATAATTGTTAAATAGCATGAAAACTTGGGAATACTAACCTAAAAGATGTATTGTCAGGGATTTAGCTATGCCAAACGAAGCTGCTAACCAGGAGCAAAATTTCCTAGTTGATTTATTAAGAGCAACTTATCAAAATCAGGAAGTATATCCAATTCTGCAACATAACTTAAGCAAACTCAACGAGAATTTAGCTTTAAAGTTGCGAAAATGGGTAAGCGATCGCTTTGCTAAAGAACCTGCCATTGCTATTAATTTAGCTAGAGTCATTATCAAACTGAGTACCATTATTCAAGAGTTTGAACAAGGGAACATTGCGAGTAATTTGGAAATTGCTATCGCAGGTTATGAAACAGTTTTGCAAGTGTGTACCCGTGAGGCTTTCCCCCAAGAATGGGATGTCGTCCAGCAAGCTTTGGTAATAGCTTATCAGCAACGCCAGCAAATTCTTTCCAGAACCATTGGGGAAATTCGGGAGCAGACTATCCAAACCCAGACTCAAATCAATAGATTAACTGAGCAATTACAAGAAGAGTTACAACAAGCAAAGCTGCAAGCTAATGACTTAAAAACAACAATTACAGAGTTAAAACAGAAAGAAGGTAATTCTGAATCAAGGATAGAAATAACATCTTTAATAGCTGATTTGAAAGAGTTAAACCAACGTCAGAGTCGTGTAGAGCAGTTTACTACAGCTAACATTTTACCTAAAACTGGGCAGTTCAATACAGCTATTTTTTATGATATTGAAAACTTAACAATGGGTAGAAACAACCCAAACTTGAATTTTTCTCTAAAAGAAATTCAAACAAATCTGGAAAACACTACCCTAGTTAATAAAATAGCTATCCAATGCGCTTATGCTGACTGGAGTGATTCTCGATTAAGACCACTCAAGAATGAGATTCAAGAACTTGGCATCGAAGCAATTCAAATTTTTGATTATAGTCACAAACGGAATGCAGCAGATATGCAACTAGCCATTGATATCATGGAATTAGCCCAAAGTCGTCCTCTGCTGCAAGTTTTTGTTATTGTATCAGGTGATGGTGCATTTGCCGCTTTAGCTAAAAAGCTTCATGAATATGGAAAAACTGTAATTGGATGCGCTTATGAAGGACAAATTAATCGTATTCTCAAGTCTGTTTGCGATTGCTTTATACCTATACCTACTCCCCAGGTAACAATAGAAGATATTTCAATTAATGAAGTAACTAGCGAAAGTTTATTAAATGATGATATTTTAATAGTAACTAATAAAGTTTTGCAGGATTTAAAGCAGAATATCGAGCAATTAAGTCAGCTTAAAGAAGGTGGTATTTATCTGAATCAGATTTACCACATATTGAAAGATAATATTCCAAATTTTGACCAAAAAAGAAAACAACATGGTTACAAGTTGGCAAAATTTTTAAAGAAAGTCATTGAAGGAACAGATATTTGTCTATCGAGTGGCAACAATAAATTAATTTTGAGAGAAACGTTAACTTTAGGCTCTAATGGCTCATCAAATAGAACTTTAAATGGTGGTAGCCCTTATTTAAGGACTAGAGTGCTTACTACAAACTCCGTCACCCAATTCTGAATTCTGGCGACTGACGTATGTATTCTGTTTTGATAAATTTCAAAATAAAAATCCAGTTAGTCTTGACAAAAAGTACAGGTAGTTTGGCAAATAAAACTTTTTTATCTTTAGCTCCATTCTTCAACTCTTGCAAAAGTACTTTTTACAAAAGTTGAAGAAAGAGTATCTTAACGACTGTTATTCATTAACAATCGTAAAGCCTTCATAATCAACGACTCCAGTCGAAGCATTTGGTAAATTAACGTTACCAAGTAAGGTGGCGGTTGCAAAGCCAGCACCATTAATACCACCAGCACTACCTAAACCTAGACCTGATGCAGCAAGTTCATCTTGGTAGCCTGTGATCTGATAGACAGCGCCAGTTTCCAGCAAAGCGAACAATCCTTGAGATCCGCTGTTAGTAAATGCCAATCCAGAATCTGCGTTGACATTCAAAGCTTGCCCTGAAGGAGTTCTTAGAGTAATCGGTGCAGATAGCTGACCAGTGAGCAAATCGACTTTGTAAAGCTGGTTCCCATCTCCATCATTAGTCCTGAAATCGCTAGCAAGAGCGCGAGTGTTACCAGGATTGAGATTGTCGATAGCTAATCCATCGGCAAATTTACCAGGATTGGTAGGTTGAGTTCCTTGTCTTTGTGCAGCAGTAGTAGCTGGGCCAAAGGTGTCTACAAGGCTAAGAGTTCCAGGGGTAGCTGTAGTAATTTTATAAAGAGAGCTTCCTACTGGCACCCCATTTGCGGGATTCGGATTCCCTGAAATGTTGTATAGAGCACTACTATTAAAGTCAGCACCTGACTCAAATCCAAAACGACGTAGGTCAGATGGTGTACGGGTTGGTGAGGTCGTGGCTGGAGCAAGAGGCTGATCTACATTATTAACGACAGTAACAGTTGGATCAATTGGTGTTGTAGAACCAGTCGCGCGTGCTTCGTTAACCGCACCTACCCTTCCGGTACGAGGGTTAGTTCCCAAACCTTCTAGATCTGCGGTAGTAGCAGTAGCTGGAAGATTGACTGTACCTACTTTTGTAGGAGTAATAGAACCTCCAGGTCCAGAAGGGATCAAAAAGCGGTAAACGTCAAGTTGCTTGCCATTACTAGCGTTGCCGTCACGATCCTCTCCAATGGTATAGCCGTAAAGAGCCATGAGAATTTTCCCCTTATTCAAACTGTAAAACTTTTGAGAACACTCCAAACACAGCGTATTGCTATCTGACTAAAAGCTTGTACGACATAAACAAAGCTAACCTTCCCAGGTTGAGATTTAAGATTAGTCTGCGTTATCTGACTTTGCTTATATAGCAGAGAAATTTGCAAAACTGAAATACTACTAAACTTTTGACTGTAAACAAGCTAAGACAACTTAACTCAAGATTTTTGTAATTACTATTTGCTTAATTTCTGAAAGTAGGATATGTGAGAACTTGATGTTGGGGGTAGAAATCTCAAAACTACATCAAGTTACACTTTCAGACATTTTTTGGAAACCCATTATTGCCAAACTGGATTACAATGAGCCGAGAGTTAAGTGTCTTTAATTTGCCCATTAAAAGTCAAAACTTAAGGTTGTAAATTGTATTTGGAGTTATCTTAACAAGACTATATTTGACTAATATTAAGGTTTAATAACATCTTGGTTAAGGTTTAGTAGTTGCTGAGTGTTTTCACTCGCTGATATACTTCTTCCATTGTTTCAACAAAAAAAGCATATTGGGGCAAAGTAATATAGAAGTAGGCTTTCTCCTTGTGAAACCGCTACCGGTTACCTCTGAGGTTGCATAGAGCAATTTACTCAATCCTTTTGTCTTGCCAAGTCTGATTTTGTAGAGTTTCACAAAGAAATAGAATTTTACTAGATAAACTACCACAGTTAATTAATACATTTGGCAAAGGTATTAGTACAAGCAGAAGTTGACTGATTTAATAGCTATTAAACAATTTATCTTCGCAGGCGATCGCTTTTAGCCTGTTCACTTCAAAATACCTTGGGCGAAAATAATTAAATAAAAGCTAAATGTCAAAATAAAAAATAGTTTTTCATATATAGCGGTTCTCGTTTACGTGAGGTACACCCGTAGGGGCACGGCAGTACCCATTGGTGTCAACTTAAGCTGAAACTCCTTTAAAACCTCGTTTCCAGCCAGAGGCTGGCTTTCACGTTAAGTTGACATCTATGGGCAGTGCCGTGCCCTACACTCGTGATGTAATGTTGTACCGCATCTGAATAGGAACCGCTATATTACTGTTTTCCTTTAACCTGAGTATTTTAGAAACTTAATAACTTTTTGAAGAGGACTAAATCAGACTTTTGCTAAAGCGTAAATGCACAGCATAAAGCCGGAGACGTTTCCGCTACTCCGGGCTTTTCTTCATATATTGCAACCTAGATGCAATCAAATTGTTCCTCTAGTTTCAGCAAAATATTAATTAGAAAGTGGATTTATTATTACTTCACTTCGCTGGGTTCAAATTTAGTTACCTTACCTTTTTTAATGGCAACAATCACATCGTAATGCGAACAGTAAGCGAATGTGACATCATTAGCTTTGTTATAAAGGTTAACTACATGACCTGCACCACCTACCTGGATACCGATTGGTTCCAAGTCACCAAAGAAGAAACGACGTAGTTGATCGCCACTACCAATTTGACCCTTACTCTTAGTAAGCAAGTCTAATTTTTGTGCTACAGACATTTCTTCGGCTGCTGATGCCTGCACTAATGACGGATTGATCGCCTTTAATGGTACGTCCCAAACTGTGAAAAAACCAACCAAAGCTACACTTGTAAGTAAGGGTGCGAGTTTCATTTATTACTTCTCTTTTTTGTTTTATCCTGAACATCCCAAGCATCTCAGGTGGCAGTGAGAGCTTATTGAAACTAAGCCACTATTTTCATGAATTTATCCTTTAAGAAAATTTAGTGAATTCTCAGCATTTTCTCAGGTAATTATGGCTGCTCAAAGTCACAGGATAATTTAAGTATTTTCTCAACAAAACCTTATTTTGAAGTGCGTGAGGATAACTTAATATGATGAGCAATGCTTTCATTGCAGTGATGTTATTGTGACTAGATCCAAAAGACCACATCGCCAAATCCATAGAATTTCAGGACAAACATATCTTTGGCTAGCAATGCTAATTTTTGGAGCATCTAGCGCCGTGACTCGGAAACTAACAGAAATTGGTGCTCAACATTTTATCGGTGATCGCAATCCGATTTCTTTGTGTAATGTTTTATTTGTGGGAAATCTTTGCGCTTTGATACTTCTAATCCTAATCTATGGGCGGCAGTGGAACAAAGCTACTTTGAAGCAACTCTCAAGAAAGGATTGGGTCAGTCTAACAGCAGTAGCTATTTTATCAGGAGCGTTAGCCCCTGGCTTAATTTTCCAGGCACTGGCACTTACAGGGGTGAACAATGTCATCTTGGTGGGACGCTTGGAACCGCCTCTAACTTTGGCTTTATCAGTCTGGTTATTGAGAGAACGAGTAAATATTTGGGAATTTCTTGGTGCGATCGCAGCTTTTGTTGGCGTTATCCTAACTATTATCCTTCAGCCTCCAACAGAAACCATGATGAACATGGGAGGTTTCGGTTTAGGCATAGGGGAACTTTTGGCCGCAGCCGCATCTGTGGCTATAGCCGCTTCTACGATTATTAGCAAGAAACACCTTTCGCAGATTCCTTTGGGAATCCATAGCATTTTTCGGACTGCACTTGGAACTGTAATCTTTTTCTTCATTGCTTTAGTTTTCTATGGCAGGGATCATTTCGCTGATGTCCTCTCACCATTCTTGTGGCAGTGGATGTTTCTCTATGGCGGGTTGATTGTGGTGCTAGGCCAGTCTTTTTGGGTTAAAGGCTTGAAAACTTCCACTGTATCTACGGCTTCACTAATTAGTTCATTTGGCCCAATTGTGGGAATTATAGCAGCCTATTTAATTTTGGGTGAAGCCCCTACCCGACCTCAATATATTGGCGGTAGTTTAATTTTAGTAGGTATATTCTTAAGCCAAGTTGGTACTAGGCGTCAGACTGCTAGCATTGCATCTGGCAAGGTAAATTCTACTCCAGCACAGCAACAGGTAGAAACTGCTATGGGATTCAAGGGGATTTGAAGAAGGTAGGAGAATTTTAGATTTTGGATTGAACAATCTAAAACCGCAAATTCAAAATTTCAGGGACAGAGGAATCAACGAAGAAAGCTTATATCTTAAGCCTTTGCGTTATTTCTAACTGCACAGTTATTTTTGCCTTGGGGTAGTAGTATGTCAAAATAAAAATACCCGATACATCAAGGTGAGCGATCGCTCCCAAAGCTAGATTAAAGGATTGACCTGAGCAATGGCAGACCCAACCAATCACAATCAAGCGGGAGAAGTAGCTCCCAGCACTGTTGACAAGCAAGCTCCCAGTGTGGCTGAAGAACACGCTCCTAGTACAGACTCACCCGAAGCGACAGATATTCCTACTGCCAACGCGCCAGATCCAAAAGCTGCAAACCCTGAAGATAATCCCAATGCTGCTAAACCAGCTGCTGTACCACCGAAGCGAGAAAAACCCGCCGCCGCAGCTAAAGCCGCAAAAGGAGAAAAACCCGCAGCTGACGCAACGGAAGAAAAACCCGCCGCCGCAGCTAAAGCCGCAAAAGGAGAAAAACCCGCAGCTGACGCAACGGAAGAAAAACCCGCCGCCGCAGCTAAAGCCGCAAAAGGAGAAAAACCCGCAGCTGACGCAACAGAAGAAAAACCCGCCGCAGCTAAAGCCGCCAAAAAGGAAAAAGCTCCAGCTGTTGAAGATAAGCCATTTGTAGAGTTCATTGAGCAAGACTACTTGCCAGCTTTACAAAAAGCGATCGCTCAAAAAGGCGTACAAGATTTACAGGTGTCTTTTGCCAAGCAGAAGATGCCAATCACTGGCTTTGAATCCGCCGAAGAATGCTGGCAAATTATTGGCAGTTGGTCAGAAATTGGTAAGCGTCAGTTTAACCTGTATTTCCCCGATGAAGATATTCAAGGAAAAAAGGGATTTTCTTGTAATGAAGGCAAAAAACCTAGTACTCTTGAGTCATTCTTAATTGATGAACGCAAAACTACCCTCGATTTATTGGTATATGGCTTAGTTCAGCGCTTGGATGGTCAAAAGTGGTTAGGTAGAAATTAGTCATTGGTCATTGGTCATTGGTCTTTAACAAAGGACAAATGACTAAGGACAAATGACTAATAACAATTAAAGTTCGTGGAAATGGTAGGTAACGGCTCCAGTATTGGGGTCGTTATCAATTTTTACATAACCTGATTTGTACATCTCTTTGAGAGTAGCTTCTACTTCAGCAAAGCTGGCTCCTGTAAACTTTACGCCTTGAGTGACAGTTAAAATACCACCCTTGCTTTCCGCCGCTTCAATCAGTTTCACCATGATTTGGTTGCCTGTTGGTTGGTGGACTTGAGAAGCAACCACTACTTGATTCAACGGCACACCAAAGGGAGAGACACCCGCTTTTAATCTCAGGTTGTGTTCGTATTCGTCAACCATGTTGGGGATAAAGAACAAATCCACAAACTGCCCTATACCAAACACACCACCAGTCAACAGCCATAACAAACCAGTTCCGATCTTGCCATTGTAGAAACGCTGCAATCCTCCCACCCCAATAAATCCGACTGCACACAAGATATAAGAGACAAGAAGTCGGTCTTTCTGTTGCTGATTGTTTTCAAGATTCATCTTGTTTTCAACCTTTTGGATTTACTCTTGTTGTTTAAGATGGGTTTTTCGGACTGTTTTTTATACCAAGTGCTAATAGCTAGATTTACATCTTGCATCAGTTGCTTTCTAGCAATTTTCGTAATAAACACTACTGTTCTGATTTGAAGTTGTGGGCATTATCTAATCTCCAGTTATTCATAAAAGTACAAAATATCACCAAAATACTTAGAGTTTTTCAGTAATTATGCTATTCATGAATTGTTAATTTTAAGCTGCCTAACGTATTAATAGAACCCAATACATTTATTGTAGTAACAACCACAGAAAATTACTGAGATAGTAGTGCTTTGAGAATCAAGAGGTGAGTGCTATTCAACTTGAACGAGATAATGCTGCTTGCTGAACTATATTTATTTGACTACCAATCCGCGATTTTTGATTCCGCAAATATTGAATGATTGTTGCAACTCTTAATGTTTTGCTTAGAAATTTCTCACCCGCACCTTGGTAGACTGAACTTTATACAATTGGATTATTGTGGGCTGTTACGGTTTGCCAGAGCATTTCTGGTGAGGCAGTCCGGTCTTTTCCTAAAGGGAGAGGCTAGCGCCAACGGGTTTCCCCCATGAGGAACTGCCGTTACCGTGGCGGTAGAGACGTAGGAACGTCACCCGAAAGGTCTACTTAAGATAATAAAGACGAAAGAGAAATCAAGACATGGTAGATTCCCTCAAAAAACCAGGCTTTGAAGAAATCCGGCCAGGGATTAAAGTCCCGGCAAAAGAAACCCTGTTAACACCTCGGTTTTATACTACCGATTTTGATGAAATGGCACGGATGGATATCTCCGTCAATGAAGATGAGTTAAGAGCCATTCTTGAAGAGTTCCGCACTGACTACAACCGCCACCACTTTGTTCGGGATGCCGAGTTTGAACAATCCTGGGATCATATTGACGGGGAAACTCGCCGATTGTTCGTTGAATTTCTAGAACGTTCCTGTACGGCAGAGTTTTCCGGCTTTTTGCTGTATAAAGAACTTGGTCGTCGCTTGAAAGGCAAAAGCCCTGTTTTGGCAGAGTGTTTTAACCTGATGTCACGGGATGAAGCACGTCACGCTGGCTTTTTGAACAAAGCTTTGTCGGACTTTAATCTGTCCCTAGATTTAGGGTTTTTGACTAAGAGTCGCAGTTATACCTTCTTTAAACCGAAATTCATTTTCTACGCTACTTATCTTTCTGAGAAGATCGGTTATTGGCGCTACATTACCATTTATCGCCATTTAGAAACGCATCCCGAAGACCGGGTTTATCCAATCTTCCGGTTCTTTGAGAACTGGTGTCAGGATGAAAACCGTCACGGCGATTTCTTTGATGCGGTGATGAAATCTCAGCCGCAAATGTTGAATGATTGGAAAGCACGCCTCTGGAGTCGGTTCTTCCTGTTGTCGGTGTTTGCGACTATGTATCTCAATGACATCCAACGCAAGGACTTTTATGCCACCCTTGGATTGGATGCACGAGAATACGATATCCATGTAATTCAGAAGACCAACGAAAACGCAGGTCGGGTATTCCCGCTGATGCTGGATGTAGAGAATCCAGAGTTTTATCAGCGGTTGGATACTTGTATAAGCAATAATGAGAAGTTGGGTGCGATCGCTAACTCCAACACTCCCAAATTCCTGCAATTCTTCCAAAAACTGCCGCTTTACATCTCCAACGGCTGGCAGTTATTGCGGCTGTACCTGATGAAACCGATTGATACTGTTTCTGCTCAAGGGGCAGTTCGTTAACTCATAACAGATTTGCGAAAGCTTTGCTGGTTCTGCTGATTGCAGAGCCACTTTTTTGTCTTTTTCTAAGCCAATGATTACCGATATGTCAAGCAATTAGTACTGCGATCGCTAATTTACTGTTAGGCAAAAATCGGAGATAGTTAGGTGTAGTTTGGTAATAAATACCTTGAGTTAAGCTGATTTTTCCATTCTGATTATGTCTGGAGTTAATGTTTGATGCTTGGCTGCTTCTGCCTCGTAACATCTGAGAATCAGTGATGTCAGCTTATCTAAATCACTGACAGAGGAAATAATTACTTTTGATGCGGCATCCCCCAGAGAAGCTGTTACTTCCTGCACTTCAAAGTTTGAAGCTAGAGATTTTACTTCATCTACACTTAGCCGAGTAACAAAACTTTTTTTCTGCGAAGATAGATACAGCCGCAGAAACCACCAAGTACTTTTGCCAACGAGATTGATACCAAAGTATGAAACAGTATCCTTGTATTGAAGTTGATAATTGTAACTCGTTGAGGTTTGCGTAATTGCTTTAATTTTTTCAAAAGCTTCGAGCTCTTCAGCAGTTGTTACTATTTTTGGTTCTTGAGGATCTGGTTGTATATCCACTTCTCCATTATCTATGTCTATTGGAGGTTCAACAGGCTGATCTATTACTGGAGTAAGTGAGCGAGTCATTAACTCTACTAAACTTCCCTGAATCGACTTTTTAACAATTGGTTTGAATTTATCAATAATTTTACCAGTAATTCGACCTTTAATTTCATAACTAGGAGCAACTGTACCAAGTTCAGTCACTAAAAAGCGAACAAATTCTTCAGAAGGAGAACGTAAAAGATTTCCTAGAAGTTGAGTCATGCCTTTTACATAAACCATTTCCTCAGCATGGTTGGTAATAGCTGTAACCTCAAAATTATCACGGTGAAAGAATTTGAGGTTATCAATATCTTTGGTATCATATTCCAGGATGTTAAAAGTAAAAAATGGCTCCTTGTCCATAACATTTTTATCACGCAAGTCTGTAAAGAAACGGTACTCAACCCCATTAGTGACGATAGCTACTTTTGTTGTCAAAAGTCCATTAAAATAGCGGCTTAGTTGCCCATCATGTGCTTCAGCTTTTTGACCACGAGCTTTTGCCTCTACGAGCATAACTATATTATTGTTAATAGCTAAAGCGTAATCTACTTTTTCAAACTGCCCTGCTTTTTTAATAGCAAAATCTGCCACGTATTCCGGCATTACTTCACTAGGATCATAGACATCGTAGCCAAGAGCACTCAAAAAAGGAACAATCAGTGCCATCTTAGTAGATTCTTCGCCAACAACTTGATCAGCCCGCTTACGCACTTGTTCAGATAGCTTGGTAATATCTTCAGTGAATGCCATCTTGCTTGCTCCTGGTAGATTAGTGAGTATTGATACGTCTTTTTTGTAAAATAAGAGTGATTTTAAGGTGACGTAGTACATTTGGATTGAAAGTGTTAGTGCGATCGCCTTTTTTATCACTCCTATAAAAGTATTCCCAAATAAGGGACTTGCGAAAAAATAAAGTACCAGCCATTCGAGAATATTTAGGAAGCGCGGA
>NZ_JABXKL010000101.1 GCF_017114995.1 Nostoc sp. NMS9
CCCCTTTGGACATCAGTAGCACAGAAGTTTAGTGCGGTATGGATTGCGGATGCATTTACCCCTCCCTGAGGAACAGGGCTACACTTGGTCTTGGTTCGAGCAGGATGAAGATCAAAATTGGTCAGAAATTTCAATGATTGGAGAAATTAAGCGAGAAGTGTTTGTCAAACATATCCACCAAATTCAGTCACGCAGCCAAACCTTGGGAAATACAAACCAGAGTAGCCCACTCCAGAACCAAGACAAGGAACAGAATTTGAGTGGAGAAATAATTTGGGAACACCTGCTTAAGCGTGAGGTAGGTTGGCTGACAGCAGAGAAAGATAGAGTGCTAGTAACGTCCTATGACAAGCGATCGCAACGCAAGCTTGAAGAACCTTATCAAAGATGGCAAAAACATATTGAAACCGCGCTGGATGTATGTGCAGTAAAAATTCGTCCAGTGCAGATGGAGGCGGTTTTTGCCAAGCAGGAGTTACGAGAAGGTTGGCTCAAGTTGAAGAAGACTGAACACCAAACCAACAGTTCTTGAACTCATTTAAGGTTGTATTTCTCACGACTTAACGCTTTGCTGAATAGCCACTATTTAAAAATTAGAGTCCTATCATGTCTGACAGCATCCATCAAGAATTTTCACAGCAAAATCCTCTCTCCTTTGCTCTTTCCAATTTTCATGTGCGAGAGGATCGTAATCTTCTTTACATTAACGATAATCCTGATGACCTACGATTCAATTTAGAGATCAAAAATCTCTCCACCCAGGCAATCACGCTGAACAAATCTACTCAATCAGAGCTAGAAGCCCCTAACCCTAACAATTATCATATAGAGCTTAAATTCAGACCTAACCAACTCTCCCAAATATCTCGCGAAAAGATTGATTTGAGTGAGGTGAGTAAAGAGGGCTGGAGCATCAGCCGACCTTATGAAAATCGCGATCTCATCCTTTCGCTTTTTCTTCTCAAGCGAAAGGATGAGATCGTCATCGAAAAAGAAGGAACTAAATTCATTACATTGACTGGTCTCGGCGCAAACTCTACTGACAGAGCAAGGGTTACTCAATTAGAGATCAACTATAAAGATTTCTATTTTGCACAGGAAAAATCTGATGAAAATGCTAACACACAACGAAGAGCTATTGACCCACAAACGCAGATAATCATTCTCACAGTTCTCAATTACTCCGGTAAAAGAGAAGCCAATTTAACTGTTACGTTTGCCTATGCACCAACCCTTCTCAATAATGGTTCGGATAGTGAACCGATCGTACTTCAGATTGTAAATACAGGGCAAGATTCAATCACCTTAAACGAGAACTCAAAATTTGAACTCACAATTGATGTAGAAGGAGAGAGGGCAGAACCTTGGGCACTTGCCAAAAAAGATGAAGCAAAAACTTATGATGTAGATATTGAACAAAAGCCAGGGAATTTCCTTCAAAGTCGAGAAAGCTGGATTATAGAAAAACCCATCGAGAGCCGAGAAGATCCGACCTGGGTCATTAGACCAAATTTCGGTTTAAATCAAAGGAAAGAAGAGAGAGATACGAGTAAGGATTTCACCTTTAAACAGAATGAAGATTTCTTTATTAAAATAATCAATCTTAAAAGCTCACTTCGTCCAGGGATTGGCAACTTGTATCTAGCCTATTACAACTTGCCAGGCTATATGGATAGAAAAAGAACGCTGAACGTGACGAAAACCTGTATTACTGAGCGGAAGGGAGGAAAAGATGCTGATGGACGGATTGGGATTAACAAGTATCCTGACTCTAAAACTCAACTAGATGTAAAGGGGAAAATAGCGTCGGATTCCCTGGAGGTGAAGGGGGACGCGGTGGCAAATTCCCTCACGATCAACAATACCGTGAGTGCCAGAAAGTTTGAGGGGGAAGGTGCATTTGTAACAGGCATGATTATTATGTGGAGTGGAGCAGCAGATGGAATTCCAGGAGGCTGGGCGCTGTGTAGTGGAGATAATAATACGCCAGATTTGCGCGATCGCTTTATCGTATGTGCTGGAGAATTACACAAATTGAATGATAAAGGTGATCCCGATCGGCATAATCATTCAATTTCTGTCCCCTCAAAAGAAGTTAATATTTCAAGGAATGGAAGTCATAGTCACCGCTTTCCAACTGCCTGGTACAATCGTGATAACGCTACTCGAGAAGCAACATTTAGGAGCAACTTCAATGCTATAGATAGAGGAAACGACAATATTGGTGACTCTTCTACACAAAGTAACGGCGATCACACTCACTCTGGAAATGTAAGTAGCTACACTCTCACCAGTGGTTCTAGTGAAGGTCTCAATCGACCAAAATGGTACTCTTTGTGTTTTATTATAAAAATTTAGTTGCCTCAAGACAAGCTAATTTTATCTACTAAAACTGGGATTAATTGCCTGGTTCTACAACTGACTTTTCCCGTTAAGTCGTGGAACATCGAAATAGCAAGAGTTTTACACTCTATTGTATTGTCAATTAATTGAGATTAATGACAATGAATCACCAGAGAATAAAACTTTGGGATAGAGGTATAGTAAGCGATCGCTCCGTCAAGGAGATAACGGGAAAAGTCAGGTTCTAAAAGTATGCCTCGATCGATTGTCTTGTTGCGAATTCAAAAAACCTGCAAAGTATAACATGTTGTGGCTCTTCTCACTCAATAAGGTTTAAATTTTTCGAGGTTTTCAGAGATTCATGAAAACTTGATTGTGTATTCTCAAAGTGACGAAATGAGACCTGAAACGGAAACTTTAGATGGCACTAAAAACAACCAAGACAGATAAAAACTGGTAGGAGTAGCTATGAGCAATTCACCCTCACTAACTCTTGGTTTTCAAGCAGAACTTACTCTGAGCGAGCGACCAACTTCTCTTCTCCTGGTTGTTGAAACTGACCCTGCTTCCAAAAAACAAAAAGTCTACCTTATCCTTCAGCAGCGGCGATTTGAATTTTCCACCCTTTTTACTTCTACAGGCTTATTTGCGGGGTTTACCGCTGCCTACCGGAATGAAACTGGTGATTCTATCAATATTGCAGAACTCATCAGTGATCTTATTCCTAGCATCGCCGATCAACTGCCCACCGGGTTAGCATTCTCTCTTCAGCAAGTTTTCCTAGCTTATCAAAAGGCTCCCGATTCAGATACAAACAAACCCCAAGCATCCCCTACCTTTTTAGTGGGTGGCTACATTGGGACTCAATATCAACCTCGCTGATTTGCCCCTCATCGGCGATAAACTCCCTACTGACTTCACCCCCCGCATCAATGGCCTCCAAATTCTCTATGCCTATCAAGACATCTTTGCAGAGTTAGTCAACACCCTGAAACTACCGCAGGGTCTTTCATTACTGCCCGTCTCTTCCAGTAAAGAAGAGAAAACAGAAAAGCCTCCTGCCTTGCACTCAGGACTATATCTGAGTGCTAACCTGACTTTGGAAAAAACCCCGCAATGGGTCACTTTACCCCTCTCCCGCAGCAAAAAAAACAGGTCTAGTGCTGCCTCTTCTCAAACGGCTCAAATTACCAATACTACAAAGGCTGACGCTACCACACAGGAGTCTGAGATATCAATCTCAAAAAGTGAGCAAAACCCTAAAAACGAAAAATTCAAGGCATTAGCCCAGGCTCCTCCTAACGTAGATGACACTATTACCTGGATTGACGTCAACAAAAAGCTGGGCCCCCAGTTATACCAACGTACTCCCCAGTATTAGAGTTGGCGGTAGAACTACTTGAAGGAACTTGCATTGTTCAATTTGCTGTTGAGAAAACATAAAACTCTTCAGACTGGAGTTTAGACTAGTTCGCGCTGCGAAACTGGCGAGACAATAAGTAAAAAGTACTATTAAATAGTAAAAATAAAAAGTAATACGGAGAGTAATAGTGCCCGCGAGATAAATTATATGAAAATTCAAATATTGGGAAAAGAAATTAATGGTGATGAAGTGATTTATCGCTAATTATAAAATATTAATTTAGTTACCATTTCTAGCTTGAGAAACTAAGCATCGACTGATAACAGTCAAATTATGAGCGATTATTCCCCAGCGCACCCAACTTTTAAATCCCATATCTCCTCTATACAAACAACGTTGGAACCCAAAGCATCTTTTCATTTATTTTTGCAAAATTGGGATGCTCCCGGGCGATGGGCTACGCCCCACCGTAGGCGATCGCTTTACTTTTAGTCTCAGAGATTCCGAATGTTGCGATCGCAGAACAGTATGGTTTGAATCTATACCCCCAAGCTGTGACATTAACAAGTGGTGTAATGCGGCATAACTTGAGCGCTAGTTCAGTTTTTTTCTCAAATTCTGGATCTTGTTTGCCTTCTGTTAAAGAATTGGTGTGCTGATATAACTCTATATCTACAGGACTTACGCAACTGGCACAAGTCCTTTGGTTTCTTTTAATGAGCGCTTGTAGCTCCTGACTACAGCCATAATTTTCTGATCTAGTCTGAGCAAATACCATTAGAAAAGGTGGAATAATGACTAAACCATCCTCTAAGCACAAAAAAGCCACCACTAGCTCTACACATGAGGATATCTCCCAGCAAGTAGATCCCTCTTTAGCAACAATTACAGTTACTGCCGTTGAGGTCGAAGAATTAAGCGAGGCAGAACAAAGCGATCGCCTGCAGTTGGAGAGGAAAGTGGAGCGGGCGTTTTTTGAAGCGGGGAAGGCCCTGGCGGAATTACGCGATCGTCGACTATACCGCTCCAGCGATAATATACTGAATCTTCTGCAACCAATCGGGAGTTTTGGGACTATCAGGTAGATTCATAGTGCTGAAGTTGATTTCTAAATTGAAACCTGTAAATAATTCTTGGTTAAGACTATACTAGTCTGCAAAGTTCTGGTTGACCGACAAAAGTCTGAGTACAAGAATTATCTAGTGATGAAACTACCACCCTGTAAACATTTCGCCAATACAGCCAACGATTTGAGGGAAGAAGAAAACTTTTGAGATGATAAGTCCAATGGCAATGAGAAAGGAACGCTCTCAAATCCGTTCTCCGATTGTACTGTCTCGCTTGTGTTTAGTGTTGGCGATCGCAACGCTTTACAAAACGCAACAAGTCGTTGCTTCTGGTCTTTGCCGTCAAGCGGACTGTCATGGGCAACGGGGCAGTAGCTATCTCTTTCCTTAGTTGGGAGTGGTTTAAGGGTTGCTTGCATCAGGGTTGGGTATATTTTCATTCATTACAACTTTCTGGTATACCTGATCCACAACCTGCGATCTCTTCACGCAAACAGGCTCAACAGCCTTACGAAAGAGAGTTTACGATCAAGTCACACTGCTATGCTACTTGAGTTTTGTCAGTCAACCAGGTAGTCCCGCTTTAACATGATTGAAGTTTGCCCTTGTTAGATTAGCCCTAGTAAAATCCGTCCCTCGGATATCTGCATAACTAAAGTTTGCCCCAGCCAGGTTTTGACCTTTTAGCTTCTTCCCTGGCAGCCGACAGACATGGTTGCTGGTGATGGGGTGCTGAGTAAGGAAATCTGGGGATGGAGAAAGTAGCGATCGCTAGGTGGAGCGTAATGAAGAGGGTGTAGGGGATAGGGTGTAGGGTGTAGGAACCCCATAATTAAAATCAGGGGTTTCAAACATGGACGCTGATTTGATCGCACTACGTGCCTCAAAAATCTTCCTTTTTCTTTTTCCATATTTAAAAATAGGGGCAAGTACTAGTTGGGTGTGGGAGAATTGTTCTTTCCCTACACCCCACACCCTTCTTGGTCATCCCCTCCTCAATTGATTCTCACGAGTGATTACCGAAAGCGCTGCTGATGTGGGCTATTGGAGTGATGAATGGTATGTTGTTTATTCAAGTTAATCAGAATAATATACCTCGATTAAGAACAGGAAACTTAAAATGAGAATTTTTGTTCCAGGCCGTCTTTGTTTGTTCGGAGAACACAGCGATTGGGCAGGAGAATATCGCAGTGTTAATCCTCTGCTCGAAAAGGGCTACACCTTAATTGTTGGTACTAATCAAGGAATTTATGCCTCGGTCAAACCTAATTCTACTGAATTAATTATTCGTACTTCTCTCAATGATGGCAGGAGTTATGAACCGTTGAGATTACCTATGGAATCTAATACCCTGAAATGCATAGCGGCAAAGGGTGGTTTTTTTAGTTATGCTGCTGGTACAGCTTATCAATTTCTGACTCACTATGGTGTCGGCGGACTTGAGGTTGATAATTATCTAACCGACTTACCCATCCAAAAGGGATTATCTTCGAGTGCTGCCTTTTGTGTTCTCATTGCTCGGTCTTTTAATCGTGTGTATGACTTGAAGATGACAATTCGTTCAGAAATGGAGTTTGCCTATCTGGGAGAAAGAAGCACTCCTAGCCTTTGTGGCCGTATGGATCAGGCTTGTGCTTATGGAAATCGCCCAATATTGATGATATTTGATGGTGAAAAAATTGACCTACTCGAATTGAAAGTGAGTGAGGATTTGTTTTTTGTGATTGTCGATCTCGGCGGTAGCAAAAACACACAAGAAATACTAAGACAATTGAATCAGTGTTATCCTTTGGCTACTAATTCTCTTCAGCAAAATGTCCAAAAATATTTTGGTTCTATTAGCTCTGAAATTACCCAGGCAGCAGTTGAAGCAATACAACTCGGAGATGCCCAACTTCTTGGAGCTTTAATGACAAAAGCCCAAGCGGAATTTGATCGGCACGTAGTTCCGGCTTGTCCCGATCAATTAACTGCAAAAAAGCTACATCTGCTTCTTCATCACGAGCCACTTAAGCCTTATATCTTCGGAGGAAAAGGCGTAGGTTCTCAGGGGGATGGCACTGCACAACTGATAGTTAAAAATCAAGAGAGTCAAAGAAAAGCTATCGAAATTATTAAGCGTGATTTTCCTCAAATGCAAGCATTACAGTTAACTATTTCAAGACTACCAACTCCTATGATTGACTTAGCTGAGGACAAAAAGCAGTATGGGGATGTTTGTTAAAATACCACCAGTCCCCTAAATTAAACGAGACATACAGCTTATGATTACTCAAATGATGGTTCAACCCTCATTCTGGGTAGATTCTGGAATCAAACTCAGTAAAGTTAGGGACATACATTTGTTTAAATTTACTGAAGAATTACAGTCTCGACTCGAAGAATTGTCTGAGAAAAAGAAAGCTGGATTGCTAACAGGAGAGGAAGATGCTGAATTGGCAGGCATATTGGAACTGTTTTGCTTCCTGTGGATGAGACTCTATTCTCACTAAAGGGCTTGTGATGCTAAATGTCAATTATTTCTAGTTTCTTCTGATTATTTCATTGTTTTTGTATTAAGGATAGGTCTCTTGCTTAATGCCAAAATCATTATGAAAAGTGCCTCCGCAGCAAACGGGAGAAAACCAAGTCTCTGGTGTTGAAGTGAAAGGTTCCGACCAAGGTGATTGTTCCGCCGCACCTGTGCCAAATCCTGAAAAGTGGTCGCATAAGGTGATCGCTGCAAGATCACGTATGCAGAAACTCAAAGTTGCGGCGAATTCGGCGCAGAATCCGGACTTTGACTTTTTGTATGAGTGCTGGAATGATGATCCGGCACTTGTGATCGCGATCAAGAAGTTGCTGGCGAAGTTTCCGCAGTCGGGGATTGTGATTGTGGATGGGGTACTGGTGAATTGGGAGGGTTAGCGCGATCGCCATTTCAACTACTAGCATATTCCAGCACTCGTTCCCACTCCCATCGCCACACTGTCTCTACCAGTATTTCCTTGCCGTTGGTGAATTGGATAAATTCTTGCCCATAGTCATAAAACACATCAGTAACTAGCCGATGGGAGAGTGGTGTGAGAATCTAATGAGGTTGTTTATCAATAGTTATCTCGAGTAAAGGAGAGTTGTGTATATCTCCCAGAGTGAGGCAGTGGCGATTGAGATAAGTGGTTTAGTTTATAAAAATAATACTATTAATATAGTTAGTACCGAAAAGGGGACTTGAGCAACTTTCCGTAGAATTTCGCAGGTGTAAATCTTCAAAAACGTGTATAAAGGTACGAGTTTCGGACACAACTGTGTCCAGTAGTGGGTTATGTGCTAAAGGTTGAAGCTACTGCGTTTGGTTGTTCCTATCCTACGGGAACTTTTAAAAGAAAGGCGGATGTAAGGTATGAAATGCCAGAGGTAGTTCTGTTTTTTTCTCATATTTTATCCCTCAATCCCGCACAACAGGTAATGACGCAAGTTCCGCAAAGAGTAACACCACCGCCCAGACAAAGACTCATAACTTGAAGTACACCGTTATCAGGAAAACATCATGAGCCAAACCTTAATTACGCAAGAGTTCGGAATTATCATTGCCGCGAAAAATCACAAACCCACTATCCTGAATCCAGATTTTCTCAAATACAGTGGCATCGTCCCGACTGAATGGGAATTGGCTCGTCAACCGATATATACCCAAAGCGTATCCCAAGTCGCCTTTACCAACGGCATCGTTATAATAGCTGAACCAACACGAGTTATGTTCATAGAAGCGATTGAAAACAAAGCAGTAGAAGAAATCGCTGTGGCAGCTATTGCTAAAAAATATGTTGAAGCCTTACCCAATGTCGAGTATGAAGCTGTAGGTATTAATCCAAGAGGCTACGTTGCTTTTGAAAAAGAGCAAGATGCAGCCCGTTTATTCATAACAGAAACGCTATTATCTGCGGGTACATGGCAAGAAGTAGGGACTGCACCTGTACGAGCAACACTGAATTTAGCTTACACCTTGGAGCGCGGGCTATTTTACCTGAGTGTAAATGAAGCAGCACTACGGAATCCAGACGAAACAAGTACCCCAATTGTGTTGTTCAGTGGTAGTTTTAGCTACGAAGTCAAGAGTGAAACTGTACTGGAACGCAAGAGCAGCATACATCTTGCTCTTGATAATTGGCAAGTAGACTTATCAGCTTACCAAGAAATTATTAGCAATAAATTTTTGGGCAAAACTAGTGAAGACAGAACTGTGGTACAAAATGTATTTGCCACCAGTGCTGCTGTTTAAGTCAAAAATGGGAAGAAGGCAAGAGGCAGGAGCTAGAAACCCTTTATATCCCCATTGGGATTATGCACGGAGCTGATGACGATATTGTTAAGCCCCAGTCTTGGGTAAAAACATGATTCTGGCAAGCACAATCTAACTTTGACTATATTGTCACCGCCATCTTGGCTGTGTTGACTATGTTGACTTTAGGCTACTGTTTATTCTCATACTTTTGAAACTTGACGAAATAATGAGGGTTTCAGCCATCGTTTTTGGGAATTTCCATTACAACCACAAGCGATCGCTCTTAAGCCCATCCACAACAGAGGTGTTTGAAAGGTAGATTAGACTTGTCCGTAAATTTATAATCGAGTCTGTACAAGGGTTTTCAACGCTACTTGTATATCTTAATCAACGTAGAAAGAAGGCTTTGATATAGTTAATGATAGTTTAAAAGCAAAAAATAGGATTTTCAAATTTTGTGTTCCAACAAAATTTATTATGCTGTATAGTCTGCAAAAGCTAGATATGGTAAACATCAAGAGTAATAAAGTTAAAATTTTATATCCTATCTTTATGCAAAATTAATTTTTGGACAGGTCTATTAAAAGCTAATTTCGGCGGATTGCATTCCCAAGGGAAAATGAAGGGCTAGTAAGGCTTTTGGAAAACAGGCTAGCTTCAGTTTCCTAGTTTCGCGTTAACACTATAAATTCTGCGAACCAGCAATATTCATCGTGACATCATTGGTTAGATTTCTTTTGTCTAGTTTTCTCCAAAATTTCCCTGTAGCTTAATCAAAATCTTTCTTGCTTTTATTCTTAATTTCTCAGTTTTAAAAGTAAAGTATGACATCCTCTATCTCGCCCTTCCAACTGCTCACCGAAAACTCCCTTGTTCTTGATGTAAACTCTCTGGATGCTCTAGAACAAGCTATATTAACTACTCAGCAACAATTGCAGAGCTTTGCCCAAAGCCCTAAGTTTGAGCTACTAATGCAGGTGGCTTTTGGAGGTCAGGTGCAGCCAGATCAGCTACAGCAGGCTTGGATTAGAGGAGACTTTCAGCAACTTCCCCGTATTGAAATTTGCTTATCAGCTACAATTAATGGACTAAATGGCGGATATGTAGCAGCCAATAATACTATTTATCTAGCTGAAGAATTCCTACGCAGCCACATCGACAAACCCGAAGCGATCGCTAGTTTAATATCTGAAGAAGTTGGACATTTTCTCGACCAACAGGATGGCATAGATGCCCCTGGTGATGAAGGAGAAATTTTCTCTAATTTGGTTCGAGGAATAGTCCTAAATCCTCTTCAAATCCAGCAGATTCAGCAGCAAAATGATAATTTTGCTGTTAGCCTCAACGGACAAATAGTAAATATAGAAGCTTCTGGAAGCTTAAGTGAATCTACCGTCAGAGAAATCCGAGATAACTTGGATCGAGTTCTCGCAGGTATTCAAGACACTTTAGATAGTCAGTTACTCAAAAATTCTGTTATTAGAGCAATTTTTGGCGATCGCTTAGAAAATAACCCTCTAATTGAGCAAATAGATAGTCTTCGACAAAAACTCCAAACCATTAATATCAAGAGTTATTCTGCTCAAGAATTAGTGACTGAGTTAAATGCTCAAGTTCTTCAAGGTACTGGAGCTAGTCTTAGCTATAACCAAAATAATGACAAATTTACTTTCAATTTTAGCAAGACTGAATCAAATAATTTAGGTTTTAATAGTAATCTAGGTCTTGCCAATGTTGGATTAAACTTATCAGGAACTGCAAGTTTAACCGCAACTTTCAATAGTGCCATTGATTTTAGTGTTGGTTCAGGAACATTTATCCTAAATCCGAATGCTGGGAAAGAATTTTCCTTCAATTTAACTACAAAAAATAACGGTAACCTGGTAGGAAAGCTAGGTTTTCTTGACGTAAATGCTGCTAATAATGGGGCAGCACAAGCCTTATCTAGTAACTTTAGTCTAAATGCAGATATCAACAGTAGAGGCTTACTAGAAGGTATTACTCCCACAGCAAATCTCAGTTTAAATTCTCTAGTAACCCTCAGTGGTGGTCAGTATTTACCAAATTTTACAACTAATTTAGTCTATAATTCCAACAATTCTAACCTAGCTTTTAATGATGTTAAAGTAGGTTTGGGTTCCCTTTTCAAAACAGCTAGTCCCTTTATTAAAGATGTTAAGGGAGTTGTAGATAAATTCGATCCGATTCTTGACTTTTTAAATCAACCATTACCTGTAATTGATAAATTTGGACTTAAATACTCTATTTTAGATTTAGCCCAAAACCCTGTTATTAAAGCTTATTTTTCTCAAGTTTCAGGGCTTCCTCCTATTGATACTAGCTTTATTAACAGTATTAATAAGCTCAATACTTTGATCAAAAAAGTAGATGGATTAACAAATTCCGGATATTTTAGTATTGGAGGATTCAATGTAACTAATACAGGTCAAATTGTAAATAATACGACCAATAACAGCGCTAATTCCAAGGCTACCAGTTTAATTGGTGAATCTTTCTTTACTTTGCCTATTCTGAATAATCCGACATCAGCATTTGAACTATTATTAGGCAATCCTAATATTGATTTATTCAGATTTACTGTTCCGGGTTTAAATGTCAATGTAGGCGGGATGCTTACTTTCCCAATTTGGGCTACTCCACCTGTATCTGTTGGCTTTGGAGGTAGTATTGGTGCAACTATTCCCAAAACAACCTATGGGTTTGATGCTACAGGATTACTAAAGTATAGAAATAGTGGCAGCTTTGATAATATCTTTGAAGGATTATATCTCTACAGTAAAGATCCAACTACAGGCAAACGACCGGGGCTAGAGTTAAATTCCAAATTATTCTTGGATATTAATGCTGGTATTAGAGGTATTGCTAGTATCGGTGGTGAAGCTTATATTAAAGGACTAATTAATCTTGCCCTCAACGACCCCAATAATGATGGCAGAATTCGCTGGTTAGAAATTAAAAATAATTTTAATCAAGGTTTTTCTTCTCTATTTGATACCTCTGTTAATGTTTCAGCCGGAGCAAATATTTACATCGAATATCCAACGTATAAACCATCTAAGTGGTTCTCAGGAGAAGTCTTTGAACGAGAGAATATTTATGAATTTGGCCCTATTCCTATTCCAGGTTTGCAGTTTGGTTCTAAGCCTTCCTCTCGCCCAGTAGTTTCCCCCAGTCTTGCGGTTCTTAATAACGGGCAATTGCGCTTAAATATTGGCACTTATGCAGCTGCCAGAACTAATAATAAAGGCGATGTAGGCGAGGTATATAACCTAACACTAGGAGGAGGGAAAGTTATTGTTACTGGCCCCACCAAAGGTCAAGAAAAGGAAGAATTTTCTGGAGTTAACCGCATTTTAGGTAATGCCAATAAAGGAAATGATAACCTAAATGCTTCTGGCTTAAATATTACCGTTGAATTTACAGGCGGAGTAGGTCGAGATACCTTAACAGGAGGAAATCAAAATGACTCCTTAATAGGAGACGAAGACAATGATATCCTCTCAGGTAATGGGGGTAATGATACCCTCACGGGTGATGGTGGGGATGACCAACTTGACGGGGGTACAGGAAATGACATTCTTAAAGGTGGTGAAGGTAGCGATCGCCTATATGGACAAGCAGGAAATGATAGCCTTTTAGGTAGTATTGGCAGCGACTTACTCGAAGGCGGTGCAGACAACGATACTCTAGATGGGGGCTTAGATCAAGATACATTAATTGGGGGAGATGGTGCTGACAGCCTGTTAGGTAGTGCAGGGGATGATCTTTTACAGGGAGAAAATCAAAATGACACCCTTGATGGAGGTTATGGGCAAGATACCCTTGATGGTGGCGAAGGGGAGGATATCCTTAAGGGCGGTCAGGGAGATGACTGGCTCAAAGGTCAAGCAGGAAATGATTTTCTCGCAGGTGATGAAGGAAAAGACTACTTAGAGGGCGGAGTCGGCAATGATACTCTTGAGGGAGGTTTAGGAGATGATACTCTTCTTGGCAATGAAGGAATAAACACTCTCAGGGCTGGTGATGGCAACGACATCCTAATTGGCGGTAACGCTCAAGACTATTTGTATGGAGACGCAGGAAACGATAACCTACAAGGGAATAGTGGCAATGATAGCCTAGAGGGAGGTTTAGGAGATGATGTCCTCCTTGGCAGTGCAGGAATAGACACTCTCAGGGGTGGCGATGGCAACGATATCTTAATCGGTGGTGAAGATCAAGATTATTTGTATGGAGACACAGGAAACGATAACCTACAAGGGAATAGTGGCACTGACAGCCTAGAGGGAGGCTTAGGAGATGATGTCCTTCTTGGCAATGAAGGAATAGACACCCTTAAGGGTGGCGATGGCAACGATACTCTTAGGGGAGGTGAGGATACAGACTACATTTATGGAGACACAGGTAACGATTTCTTAGAAGGCAATAGCGGTGATGATGTCTTAGAAGGTGGCACAGGTAATGACATCTTGTTTGGTGGAGAAGGAAGCAACATCCTCAGAGGACAAGATGGTAATGATACTCTTGTAGGTGGCGATCGCAAAGACTACCTTTATGGAGATGCAGGTAACGATTTATTACAAGGCAATAGCGGTGATGATGCCCTAGAGGGCGGGACAGGTGATGACGTCTTGTCTGGTGGAGAAGGAAACGACACCCTCAGAGGGCAAGATGGCAACGATATCCTCAGAGGAGAAGATGGCGATGACATCCTAGAAGGGGGTTCTGGCACGAATACCCTTATGGGTGAATCTGGTAGAGATAGACTGATTGGTGGAGAACTCAACGATCTACTGCTAGGCGGTACTGGAAATGATACCCTAGAAGGCAATCAGGGTGATGACCGTCTTTATGGACTTTATGAAAATGACATTCTCGACGGAGGTATTGGTAAAGATACCTTAATCGGAGGTGGAGGTGACGATCGTCTCTACGGTGGGGACGATAATGATACACTCCGAGGAGATGGACAAGAAAACGATCCTCTCTTGGGAGGCAAAGATACCCTAGAAGGGGGTAAAGGAAATGACATTCTCTGGGGAGGTGAGTTAGATGACATCCTCAAAGGACAAGAAGGCGATGACACACTCTCTGGGGAAACGGGCAACGATATCCTAGATGCAGGAGCCGGAACTGACTCCCTTGATGGCGGAGAGGGTAACGATACCCTGACGGGTGGTGCAGAAGACGCAAGTAAAGACTACCTTTATGGAAAGGCAGGGAATGATTCCTTAACAGGTAACGCTGGTGATGACGAACTCTACGGAGGCAGTGGTGAAGATACACTCTCCGGTGATGATGGCAAAGATACCCTCAAAGGAGAAGATGGCAATGATACCCTCATAGGGGGACTGGGAGGTGATAGCCTCTCTGGGGGAGCGGGAGATGATGTCCTCAAGGGGTATCTGCTAGAACTCAAAACAGAAATTGCCAATAACGATGGTAACGATACCCTAGATGGGGAAGATGGCAATGATGAGCTTTGGGGCAGTGATGGAAATGATTCGCTGATTGGTGGCGCAGGCAATGATATTCTCTACGGGGATGATTCTGATAATCCATTAGTAGACACCAATCCCAATAGTCCTGCCCCTTATGGCAAGAGAGGAAATGATACCTTAGAAGCGGGTGCAGGTAATGATACCCTGTATGGTGGTTTAGGAGATGATGTTCTTAAAGCCGGATCGGGGTTTGATCGCCTTTATGGTGGACAGGGTAATGATACGCTCTATGGCTATAACGGAGCAAACAAAACATCAGATGATGGCGTTGTCTTTGTTTTTAGCCCTGGTTCTGGTACAGATACAGTCTTTGACTTTAATATTACGAAAGATACGAAAGATGTTATTTTCTTAACGGGTGGACTAAGTGCCAGTTTTATCAAATTTGAAGAAACACAGGAAACAGTACAGGGTCAATTAAAATCTGTTACTAAACTAATTGACCTCGACACTGACCAAGTTTTGGCGAAATTTATTGGCGTAACAGCGGAGCAGATTAGCAATAGAATTGACGAGCAGAATGTACCGCCAGACCGCTTAGAATTTAGCAGTAAGAAACCGATTTACGCTAAAGACGAAACTATCAGCCTTGTTGATGCTCAGGTACGAGATCCTAATGGAGCCAACGACGTTGAAAAGATAGACTTCTGGCTGCAAGATCCAACTGGTGCATGGAAAGATTTGCGAGATGTCGGACTTACAGGAGTCAAGTATGGCAATGCTGATTGGGGTGATTTTGATAAAGACGGTGATTTAGATGTTTTAGTGACTGGTTACACCTCCAAAGTCAGAAGTCAAGGGCAATCAGATCAAGTTTTTGATCTCGTTCCAGTTAGCAAACTCTATCGCTACGACAAATCAAGTAATCAGTTTGTTGAAGTTTTCAATTTAAGTAATGTCAAAGGTAATTTTGATATAGTTCAAGGGCTTACCTCACCCCTTGCTCAACTTTATGATGGAACAATTACTTGGGGAGATATTGAAGGAGATGGAGATTTAGATATCTTCCAAACAGGTAGTGATGTCGCTGGAGGTTTTGGCATTGTTAAGATTTATCGACAAAATACCACTGGTAATTTTGATGCACCGATTACTATCTCCCTGTCTCAAATCGTCAATAAAGAAGTAAATTGGGGCAAATTTGACAGTGATAATGTCCTCGATTTGATGATCGAGCAGAGAATTTATACAGGACTCGATTTAACCACTGCGGCCTTTGGACAGAATACCTTACCTTACTTACCTTCACTAGACCCCCACAATATTACTCCTGGAAATCTTATAGTTACTATTAATGGAAATCTATCAACAGTCAAAATTTCAGGAAATAATTTAACCTGGGAAGTAAACAAAGAGATTTATTTCTACAATGCCAGTATTAGTGGTACTCCCATCAAACTGACTAATAATAATTACGATGATTTATCTCCACAGATTTCTGAGAATAACGTAGTTTGGCAGGGCTACGATGGAAATGATAATGAGATTTATTTCTACAATGCCAGTATTGGTGGTACTCCCATCAAACTGACTAATAATAATAACGATGATTTATCTCCACAGATTTCCGGGAATAACGTAGTTTGGCAGGGTTATGATGGAAATGATAATGAGATTTACTTCTACAATGCCAGTATTGGTGGTACTCCTATCAAACTGACTAATAATAATTACGATGATTTCCCTCCACAGATTTCCGGGAATAATGTAGTTTGGCAGGGTTATGATGGGAATGATTATGAGATTTACTTCTACAATGCCAGTATTGGTGGTAATCCCATCAAACTGACTAATAATAATTATGATGACTTCTTGCCACAGATTTCCGGGAATAACGTAATTTGGCACGGCTACGATAACCCTTTTGCTCGTGATGAGATTTACTTCTACAATACCAGTATTGGTGGTACTCCCATCAACCTGACTAATAATAATTACAGTGATTATTATTCACAAATTTCCGGAAATAACGTAGTTTGGCAGAGCTACGATGGGACTGATGCTGAAATTTACTTCTACAATGCCAGTATTGGTGGTACTCCCATTAAACTGACTAATAATAATTACGATGATTTCCCTCCACAGATTTCAGGGAACAACATAGTTTGGAATGACGGTTATAGCAATCAAAAATTATTTTACAACGGTAGGAATATCTTCCAGGTTACTAACCCTGATTTTCAGTATAACTTTTCTCAAATATCTGGCAACAATATCGTTTGGACTCGCTCATCTGGGAGCAATTATCAAATTTATACTAAAGATATCTCAAAACTGGGGTTAAGTTCCAATGATTGGAGCGATTTTGATGGAGACAATGATCTCGACTTTGTTCAGACAGGTTATGACCTAAATGGTGTTCCTTATACCACAGTTTTTGAGAGACAACCTAATTATTCTATAGCGGATTCACTAACCAATCTCACTGGTGTTGGAGACGGTAAAGCTGTTTGGGGAGATTACGATCAAAATGGCAAGAAAAATGACATTCTTCTGAGTGGTAGAACATCAGATGGAAGTACCGTTACTAAGATTTATAAGCTTAATGTTACTTTTCCAATTGTTAATGGCATAACTGTTAAGCAAGTAACTCCAGAAGAAGTCCCAGTTCTTTTAGCGCAAGATACTAATAATAACGGAATTTTAGATCCTGAAGAACGTAGTAATCTTACTTCCCTGACTGGAATTTATCAAGGGGATATTAGCTGGCAAGATTTTGATGGAGATGGAAAATTAGATATTCTCCTAACAGGTTTTACAGGACAAACTCGCCGTACTGCTGATGGCAAAAATGTTCCTATTCCAGTTACTAAGGTTTATCAATTAAAAGATGCTACTGCTGGGATTTATTTTGATGCCAATATTAATCTGAGTGGTGTTGCCAATAGTTCCGTTAAAGTTGAAGATTTTGATGGGGACGGTAAGAAAGATTTATTAATTACTGGTGAGGATATTTTTGTCCGTCCAGAAGACCAAGCGCAGTTGTCTTCACCACAGATGGAAGGAGGCAATCCTACCACAACTGTTTATCGCAATGTTTCTAGTAATGGACAGATTAAATTTGTCAATCCCATCTTTACTACTAACGAACAAGATAAACGTTGGGCAAACTTTAACTATCAATTTGAAAGTAGCAATCTGACCCAACCAGGTGTCTATCAACTCAAAGGAATTGCCTATGACCATCCTACTGGGGGATTGGAATTAGTTCCAGGGTATGGTGAGGCGGCTTCTCTAACGACTCTGCAAGGAACAGCAGGACAAAATATCTTTGCCATTGGTAATAAAACCCGGAATTTTTACAACACAATTATCACAATTGAGGGCTTTAACCCTAACCTCGACCTGCTACAACTCTACAATAATCAGGATGATTACTCTATAACTGCAAGTGGAAATGATACTCTTGTTAAAGTAAATCCTGATAGACAAGCTTATCTTCAAACTCCAAACCTTCAGGTAATACTTAAAGGAGTCAAGAAGGATGCGATCGCTTTAAGTAATAACTTCAAACAAGGAAATGTCATCTTTGCAGACCCAAAACGGGATGAGAGCGAAAGCGTCAAGTTTGTCATAACGAATAATGGTGACAAGAATGCTAATAATCTTGTTGCTTCCAATGCCTATGTGATAGATGGTTATCGAGTAGAGCAAAATGAGCTGCAATCAGACCCACTGAATAAATTGGGAGTTTTAGCTGGTGGGGATGCAAATGATAACCTCTATGGCAGCCAAAGCCTCACTGATACTAAAGATGGAGTATTAGTAACCTATCTGGATGGTGGCGCAGGCAATGACTTCATCAGAGGTAGTAATCTCAATCTTGATAGCATTGGCAAACCTGTTACAGATGTTCTATTGGGTTGGGAAGGAGATGACAACCTACAAGGCTTACAAGGGCGTAATTACTTAGATGGCGGTAGTGGAAATGATTTCTTAGTCGGTGGTTTGAATAGTGATACTCTTGTAGGTGGACAGGGTAACGATACCCTTAATGGCGGGGGAGGAGTGGATATTGCTTCCTATGCAGATTCTCCCGCAGGTGTGACAGTCGGTCTAGTAGCAGCAAAAGCTACTAATGATGGCTATGGAACTGAAGACATTTTTATTAAAGCAGGTACTTTATCGACTGTTGAAAATGTCAGTGGCTCAAATTATGGAGATAGTCTAACAGGAGATAACCAAAATAACCTCATCTTAGGGTTAGCAGGTAATGACACTCTCAGTGGTGGTATCGGCAATGATACTTTAGACGGCGGTACGGGTGTTGACATGCTAGAGGGTGGAGACGGCGCTGATACTTTAATTAGCGGTGGTGGCGCGGATAATCTCAAAGGCGGTGCAGGAGTAGATACTTATATTGTTCGCGCTAATCTGCTTACCCTGGAACAAGCCTTTGCTGCTTTGGGTGGTAACTACAAAACACGGGGTAGTGTTACTGTCAAGCTTAACAGTCAGGATAAATCTATTACATGGGAGATGTTCCGAGTTTGGTCAGATCCCGATCGCTGGAGCGATCGCCAGGTGCAATGGGAGAAATACCGAGCGATCGGGCTAGAACCAGACCCCTTGCTGTATGAAAAAGCTAAAACAGATCCTAAACAAGGATGGTTGCGACAATCCCTTGCTGGTACACAAATCGAAGATCAAGGTGGCGAAGATACTCTCATCATCGCTTCTGATGCTCCCCTCTCAAAAACTGGTCTTAATGCTGGCAAAATTGGTTTTTATCAGTCAGGAAATGATTTAATTCTTGACCTTAATAAAGATGGTGCACCTAATGTACAAGATGACCTCACCATCAAAAACTTCTTTGATGGAAATGCAGGCGGTACAGGTAGCATTAGCACAATTCGCGTTTCTGGCTTAGAAGCAACCTATTACGCATTAACAGATGCTACGAATTTTAATCAACCTGTTATCACTCGCATCGATCCGACAATTAATTTCAACTGGGGAAATCAAGCTCCCACAGCACTGAACAAACGCAGCGATAACTTTGGTGTTATTTGGCAAGGCTTCCTCAAAACAAATGCCACAGGAAGCTATAAATTTAAATGGAATATAGACTCAGACGATCCTGCTGGGACTCAAAAAGTTCGACTTTTTATTAACAACACTCAAATTACAGACTTCAGCCAAACCTTAAACTTAAGCGCCAACCAAGAATATAATCTGCGCTTAGAATATGTAGAAAAAACAGGTAATGCTCAGATTGAACTTCTGTGGTCAATTAATAATTCTGACTTTCAAATAATTCCAGAAGAACAATTGTTATCTCCTCAAACTATTGGTGCAGCAGATATTCTCAATACCAATAGTGGTTTTACTCCTGTTTTATCTCTAGACGCACAAAACTTGAATATTTCCACTACAAAAGGTTGGAATAGCTCTGCTAGTTTTGGCGATTATGACCAAGATGGAAATCTTGATTTTCTAGTGGTTGGGCACGATGAATACGGTAATGGAACTACGCGTATTTATCACAATACTGGCAACTTTATTAATCCAGCAGAAACATATACAGTTTCTTTGGAATTAACTCAGTTTGAACGGTTTAATACTGCTGTTTGGGGAGACTACAACAACGATAATTATTTAGATATTTTAGCGACTGGAAGCGATACAGTTCTTAATCCTACTACTGGTCAAGCTGAAACAAAATATCAGGTTAAAGTATTGCTAAATCAGAACGGTCAACAATTTACCGAACTTCCTCTTCCTATTAGTGGTTTATCAAATCAGAAGTTTAATAGTTTAGTCCAAGCTAACTGGGTAGATTTTGATAATGATGGCAAATTAGATATTGTTTTCACTAACGACAACCAAATTAAACTATATTTTGCTAACAATAATCAACAATCAATTTCTACTAATGTTAGTAATGGGAAGATTACCTTAGGAGATTTGGACAACAATGGTTATGTTGACATCGTTCTAACTGGAAAATCTTTAGGTTCAAATTCATGGACTCCTACTGGTATGCAATCCCTAACTACCAGTAGTCCAAACAATAAATATTATCAAGAGTTCACTTTTGCACAAATAGACTTTGACCCGTCTGCTACTACAAAAGGGTTTATAGATAAACATTTATATCAAATCAGTTTATCCTCTACTGAGTTTGATACTTATTTAGAAATCATTGATGACCAAGGCAAGGTTTTTGCATCTGATGATGACAGTGGAGAAGGGTTAAATTCTTTATTCTCTTTTGAATACGACTCTAAATATGCTGGTTACAAAATTCGAGCAACTAGCTATGCACCTGATACTAAAGGGCAATTCCAACTATCAGTTAAAGAAATTAATGATACTGTCCAAATCTTAAAAAATACAGGAAACTCGTTTACATCCTTACCTCAGCAATCTCTGAATATTTATGGTGCAGAAACGGCAGCCTTAGGTGATTATGACTTAGATGGAAAACTAGACCTAATTATCACAGACCAAGACCGAACTAAGGTTTATCAAAATCGCACAGATGTAGCGAATCAAGGTAATATTTACTTTAGCGAATTTATTGGGCGAACCTTAACAGGACAATTAATTAATAATTCAAATTTAAACAAT
Organism: Nostoc sp. NMS9; assembly: GCF_017114995.1. Lineage (GTDB taxonomy): Bacteria > Cyanobacteriota > Cyanobacteriia > Cyanobacteriales > Nostocaceae > Nostoc. The sequence goes on from NZ_JABXKL010000101.1 coordinate 21,133, forward strand.
CCTTTGCGTTCAGGCAGTTACTACAAATCCTACGCTATTACTGATCTTGTTAATGATGCTAACAAAGCGCAGGTAGTTGAACTGAATTTAATTGCAGGCTTTGATACGTACCTACAAATTGTTCAACCGGATTCTACTGCTACATCTGGCTACCGACTAATTACTTACGATGATGATAGTGGCGAAGGATTAAATTCTCTCTTGCGCTTCAACTACACTCCAGACTTAAAAAATGCCCAAGTCTGGGTAACAAGTTTTAGTTCTGGTATCACAGGTTCTTATAACCTATCTGTAGGCGGAATTGGCTTATCTAATAGCGTTAATGGAGCTACGTCTTGGGGAGATTATGACAATGATGGAGACTTGGATGTTGCCCTGAGTGGATTAGGAGACAATGGTTCATTTACTAAAGTCTTCCTCAACCCTGTGGTTAGTCCTACCATCAGTCAAACCTTTAGCGAACAACCCGCTTTCCTACCTGGACTACAAAATGGTTCTACCGCTTGGGGAGACTACGACAGCGATGGCGACTTAGATTTGTTACTAACGGGGACATTAGGCACTACAGGACAGCCATTTGTCCAACTGTATCGTAATAACACCTTTGATCCTATTCAAAACAGTGGAACACCGAATCTACTTCCTACTGCTCCTGTGTTCGCTCAAGTACGTCAAGTTGATACAGTTCTTTTATTCCGTTGGTTTAACTTAGATGAAGGGGCAGAACCTTATACCTACAACCTCCGCATAGGAACTACCTCAGGTGGTACAGATGTGCTGTCTGCTCTTGCAGATAGTGAAGGCAAGCGGACAGTTGCCCAGATAGGAAATGCAGGCTATGTCTCTACAAAGGCACTTAATATTAGTAATTTTGCCAAGGGAGTCACTCACTACTGGAGCGTACAGTCAATTGACAACAGTTTAGCTGGTTCTGCTTTCTCTGAAGAGAGTTCTTTTACCACAAGTCCTTTTTCTTCTCTATCAGCAGGCGTAACAATTTCTCCTCCGACTCTCTTACTTACCAAAGAGGCAGGAGACTCAGCAAGTTTTAGCATCCGCCTTAACAGTCGCCCTACTCAAAATGTAGTACTAGAGTTTACTAGTTCCAACTCTACTGAAGGACAACCATCGGTTCCTAGCCTTACCTTTACCCCAGATAACTGGAATGTAATCCAAAACTTAATAGTAAAAGGGATTGACGATACTTTAGATGATGGAGATATCAACTACGCTCTCCAAACTACCGTAAAAAGTACTGACCTAACTTATAATGGTTTGCCTATTTCTCAGATAAATATTGTTAACCAAGATAATGATGATGTTATCAACCGAGTTAGTGTAGCTAGCGATGGAACTCAATCTAATAATAGTAGTATTTCTTCTACGCCTAAAATTAGTGCCAATGGAAACTATATTGCTTTTACTTCCAACGCCAATAATCTAGTTTTAGATGATACCAACAGTAAACAAGATATCTTTGTTTATGACCGGACTACAAAACAAACAACCCGCGTTAGTTTAGCTAGTAATGGAACTCAATTCTTTAATGATAGTTCTAGTCCTAGTATTAGTGCTGAGGGGGTGTCTATTGCTTTTGTAACTTATAATTCCTATCTAAACTCTGATAGGCTAGTTATAGCTTCAGATGATATATCTGTCTATAACCGGATTACAGCGCAGACGACCCGAATAAATACAGCTACTGATGGCAGCAGAGCTAATGGTCGCAGTTTTAATCCTAGTATTAGTGGTGATGGCAATTATATTACTTACACATCTGCTGCTAGTAACTTAATTCTAAATGATACTAATAGTGCAGATGATATATTTGTCTATGACCGTAATATCGGACAGACAACCCGTGTCAGTATAGCTAATGATGGGACTCAGGCTAATGCTAGTAGTTCTTTGGCTAGCATCAGTGCTGATGGACGCTACATTGTTTTTCAGTCTAATGCTGACAATTTAGTTTCTAATGATACAAATGCCAAAACAGATATCTTTCTCTACGATCGCACAACTCTAAATATAACTAGAATTAGTGTTGCTAGTGATGGCACTGAAGCTAATGGGAATAATTTTGGGGCTAGCATTAGTGCTGATGGTCGCTATATTGCCTATTCGTCTGCGGCAAACAATCTAGTTGCCAATGACAACAATAATACATCTGATATTTTTGTTTATGACCGTGATACAAAACAAACAACTCGGATCAGCATAGCCAGCAATGGCACTGAAGGTAATGCAAGTAGTTTTAGCCCTAGTATCAGTAGTGATGGGCGTTACATAACTTATATCTCTGCTGCTAGCAATCTAGTTGCTAATGACACTAATTTTGAAAACGATACATTTGTCTATGACCGGAATACACAACAGACTACTCGTGTTAGCATAGCCGGCAATGGAACTCAAGCTAATTCTAGTAGTTCAAGTCCTAGTATTAGTGCTGATGGTCGCTATATTGCTTTTGACTCCTTAGCAAATAACTTAGTCTCTAATGACACTAATAGTAATCGAGATATTTTTGTCTACGATCGCAGTTCAACTTTTAACATAATTTCTCCAAATCTAGTTCAGGGTTCTTGGGTAGATTTCGACAATGATGGCGATTTCGATCTCTTAAGTCCTCTTAGTACTGACCTCATCCTCTATCGCAATCAAAGCGGAAACTTTACTGCTGTTAAAAACTTTGGCAATGCTTCCCAAGGTTCTTGGGCAGATTACGACAATGATGGCGATTTCGATCTCCTTGTTATCCAAAATAACCAAGCCAACCTCTATACCAATCAAAATCAAACTTTTAGCTCATCCATTTATCTCGACTGGACGAATCAAGGACTTTGGGCAGATTATGACAGAGATGGCGATCAAGACATTATTCTTCTAGGTCGTTCTCAAACTGGAACAGGAACACGTCTGCTTCAAAATAACCTTGGTATTTTTAGCGAACAATCAATATCTGCAAGTCTAATCAGAGGCACGAGTGCAGTAACAGCAGATTATGACCATGATGGCTGGCTAGATTTAGCGATTACAGGTGACAGTGGAACAAAGATTTATTTGGGTAGTGCCAATGGCTTTAAGGAATATGTCAATCAAATTTCCGGTGCTTACACCACCATTACCCAAAAAGATTACGATAACGACCAAGACTTAGACCTCTTCTTCTCTAACGGCACAGGAATTAGCCAAATCCTGCAAAATGATGCTTTCAATCGCAATACTGCCCCCATTGCACCTACTAATTTCCAAAGCACAGTTAATGATACAAGTGTTATCTTTCAATGGAATGGGGCGACTGATGACCATACCGCAACTTCAGGACTTAGCTACAATCTGCGGATCGGAACGGCATCTGGTCAAGGGGATATTTTCTCGAATGTAGGCACGGTTAATGGCCAAACCATTCAACTGCCAACGGGTAACGTCGGTCAAGGTGTTGGACAAGCTAATGGCGATCGCACTTGGACATTAAAAGGACTTGCACCTGGGCAATACTACTGGAGTGTGCAAGCTATTGATGGCAGTCTTGTTACTTCGCCTTTCTCCAGCGAGCAGTCTTTTAGCATCGCTGCACCTCTGCCACCTGTACTGCCTACTCCTAACGTAACAGTAACATTTAATCTATCCAGCCAATCTGTCTATGAAGGAGACAGCGGGCCAAAATCGTCAGGTGTTACAGTCCGGTTGTCCCAAGCTAGCACTCAAGCGATTACCGTAGATTACAGTGTTTACAAGTCCGCTTCAGATACAGCAACACCTGATGAAGACTTTCTGCCTCAAGTGGGTCAGATTACCTTTGATCCTGGTGAAATTTTCAAAACAATTAATTTTATCGTTCAGGGAGACACTATCCCTGAAGACACTGAAACCTTTACCATTGCTCTGCAAAATCCCATTAATGCTCAACTAGTACCTAACCAAGACCAAGCAACTTTCTTCATCTATAGTGAATTCAGTGATGGGGCGATCGTTTTACCCGATCTACAACTACTGCAAATATCTAGCCCCAACACCGCTCAACAAATCCAAACCATTGATGTTGGTTGGACGCTCCAAAATATCGGTTCTGGAGGAAATCCACAGAATCAATATGGTACATACATCTACCTCTCTGCTGACAAGCAACTAAGCCAGGACGATCAATTCTTAGGAGTTAACTGGCAACTTCTTCCCTCTGCTGGTCAAACCCAAAGCGGTACTCAGTCTATTACCATTCCTCAGCAGGTAAATAGTGGCAATTATTACCTTCTCATAACTAGCAATCCCGAACAAGAACCTAGAGAAAATAACGCTTTCAACAATACACTTAGTCGTCCTATAAGTATTACCCCCACTACTCTACCAGACTTGGTATTGTCAACCGTTTCCTATTCTGGTAATCCAACCCCTGGCACGGCTATCTCAGTTACAGGAACAGTCAGTAACACTGGCACAGTCGCAGCTCAAGCTGGTTGGCAGATAATGGGCTATTTCTCCGCAGATACCGCGCTAGATGCCAATGATATTTCTTTAGTAGCTAATTCTCCTGTTACCAACTCACTCCTAAATGCTGGTGCTACCACATCCGTCAGCAATCAATTTACTTTACCTACTACTAGCTTGAGTCAAGGGTATCTGCTGTTTAACCTTGTTCCAGCCAGTGGCAATTACGATGTAGATATCAAAAACAATATCTTAGCCAAGCCAATTACTCTTCTTTACACCAGTCAACCTCAAATCTCTTTCAATGCTTCTCTACTTAGCATTATGGAAGATGGCAGCGAGCAATTGACTTACACCTTCACTCGTACTGGCTCCCTAAGTAACCCATTAACTGTTAACTTTACTGTATCGGGAACGGCTCAATTTAATACCGATTACACCCAATCAGGAGCAACTACCTACAGCGCTACAGAAGGTAGCATCACTTTTGCCGCTGGCTCTAATACAGCCGTTCTTAGCCTCAGCCCCAAAGCCGATACTACGGCAGAATTAAATGAAACCATTACTCTAACTCTCAACCCCAGCAGTAACTATATTTTAGAGACAACGACCCCAGTTACTAACACGGTTATCAATGACGATTTACCTCTCAACGATAACTTTACTGATGCATTTACTTTAAGCGGTTCCTTTGTCACTACCACTGGCGCCAATCGTCAAGCTACCAAAGAAGTTGGCGAACCCGTCCTGTTAAACGATACAACTGGTAATTCTGTTTGGTGGGAGTGGACTGCCCCCGTCTCTGGCAAGGTGCAAATCTCGACTGATAGCAGTAATTTTGATACCCTACTAGGAGTCTTCACTGGAACCAGCGTATCTGACCTAACTCTAGTAGGTCAAGACGATGACTCTGGTGACGGGGAAGCTAGTGTAGTAACTTTTGATGCCGTTGCTGGAACTTCTTATCGAATTATGGTAGATGGGGTCGAGAATAATACAGGGAATATTACCCTCCATCTCCAGTTACTCCAACCTAGCCTCAGTATTGCTAATGTTACCGTCTTGGAACGGGATACTGTGAGTGAAGCCACTGTCACCGTTACCTTAGACCAGCCTAGCAACGAAGATATTACTGTTGCCTATACCACTAATAACGGGAGTGCGATCGCTTCCCAAGACTATACCTCTACATCTGGTACTCTCACCTTCGCTGCGGGAGAGACGAGTAAAACGATTAATATTCCGATTTTGGCTGATGCTGTGACAGAGGCGGACGAAAATTTTACCCTCAACCTCTCCACCATCACTAGTAACGTTCAGATTCCCAACGCAACTATCCTAATTACGATTAAAAATCCAGTTAAGGCTAATGTCAGCACTACTTTGGCAGCAACAGACAATAACCTGTTACTAATTGGTTCTGCTGCTATTAATGGTACTGGAAATAGCGCAGATAACATCATTCTAGGCAATTCAGGCGACAATATCTTAGATGGAGGCAACGGTAATGATACCCTTGATGGAGGAGACGGTAATGATACGCTGATTGGGGGATTAGGTGGCGATCGCTTAGACGGCGGAGCAGGTATCGATACCGTCAGAGAATCAGCCGATGTTAATTTCATCCTCAGCGATACCCAACTCCAAGGCTTAGGCGTAGATGCTCTCAATAACATTGAGCAAGCTGACTTGACTGCCGGAACAGGTAACAATATTCTAGATGCTTCCGCCTTTAGTGGTAACGCTATACTCAGTGGCCAAGCAGGGGAGGATCTGCTGATGGGTGGGCTTGGCAATGACACCCTCAACGGGGGCGAGGGCAATGATATCCTCAGTGGAGGAGCAGGCAATGACAACTTAATAGGCGGTTTAGGAGACGATCTCCTGGTAGAGTTAGGCGATCGCAACTTTACCCTGACTAATACCCAACTCAGTGGCAATGGTACAGATACCTTAGATGGCATTGAACGGGTGAATCTCACTGGAGGAGATACAGACAATATCCTCAACGCTTCTGGCTTCACTGTCGGCTCTGTCCTGCTTAGTGGTGGTGCAGGCAATGATATCCTCAGTGGTGGTGCAGGCAATGATACACTTGATGGTGGCAGTGGCAATGATACCCTTAGCGGTGGAATAGGAGACGATGTTTATGTTGTAGATAGCTCCGCCGACACAATTATAGAAAATGCTGGGCAAGGCACAGATACCATTTTCTCCTCTTTAAACTTTAGTCTCTCTGCCTTATCTAATGTAGAAAACTTAACTCTGACTGGAATAGATCATCTCAGTGTCACTGGTAATAGTAACCCCAACCAAATAATCGGTAATGCGGGTAATAATAACTTAACAGGTGGAGCAGGCAATGATACCCTTGATGGCAAAGCAGGTGTAGATACTGTCGTTGAATCAGGTGATGTAAACTTTGCCTTAACTAATACTCAACTTACAGGCAATGGTACAGACACCCTCAGTAATATCGAACAGGCAGACTTAACTGGAGGCATTGGAGATAACCTTCTTGATGCCTCTGCCTTTAGCTTGGGCGATGTTATCCTCAATGGCGCGATCGGAAATGATACCCTCAAGGGTGGAACGGGTGACGACATCCTCACAGGAGGACTGGGCAATGACAGCTTTGATGGTGGAGCAGGTATTGATACAGTGGTTGAATCAGGGAATATCAACTTTACCCTGACCATTACTCAACTTAGTGGCAATGGCACAGACTCCCTCAGTAATATCGAACGGGTTAGACTGACTGGAGGAACCAGTAATAATCGCCTTGATGCCTCTGCTTTCACTGGTGATGTCACCTTAGATGGTGGCGGTGGTGCAGATCAACTCCTTGGTGGAACTGGTAATGATACTTTTATTGTCCATAACACTGGGGAAAGTATTACAGATAATGGTGGCACTGATACAGTTGTTGCTAATTTTACCTACACTTTGGCTAGCTTGCCCAATATTGAAAACCTGATCCTTAGTGGTAATGGCAGTATTAAGGGTACTGGTAACAACGCCAATAACATCATTACAGGTAACTTGGGTGATAATGTTCTCAATGGTGCTGCGGGTAACGATACTCTGATTGGTAGCGGTGGCTATAACACCTTAATCGGCGGTTTGGGTGATGATATTTATCAAGTAGATAACACCACCGAGATGATTACCGAGTTAGCAGGTGAGGGCATAGATACAGTGGTAGCTTCTGTAAGCTTCTCCTTAGTTGCCCTTACCGAGGTGGAAAACCTAACCATAATTGGCTTCAGCAACTTGCAAGCTACTGGTAATGCCAGCAACAACTTAGTCACAGGCAACTTTGGCAATAATATTCTTGAGGGTGGTGCGGGTAACGATATTCTTAACGGAAGTGCAGGAATTGATACCTTACAGGGTGGTACAGGGGATGATACTTATGTTGTGGATACAACAACCGACATTATCACGGAGAATACGGGAGAAGGGACAGACACCGTACAATCTTCTGTCAGCTACGAACTCGGCAACAACGTAGAAAACCTTATTCTCACTGATACAGCCAACATTAACGGAACAGGTAACGCTCTTAATAACTCGATCGCAGGCAATAGTGCCGCTAATATCCTCAACGGCGGGTCAGGTATCGATACCCTGCTTGGCGGCAATGGCAACGATACTTATATTGTCGATAGCACCACAGACACAATTACAGAAACGGCAACCGGAGGCATTGATACTGTAGTCTCCTCTGTTAACTACAACCTGGGTGCAAACTCGAACTTGGAGAACCTGACCCTAAGTGGCAGTGCAGTTAGTGGTATCGGCAACGAACTCAACAATGCGATCGCAGGCAATGCTGCTGCCAACACCCTCATCGGTGGAGCCGGGAATGATACCTTGATTGGTGGCGGGGGGTCTGATAGTCTGAGCGGTGGTATAAATAATGATACTTATGAGTTAGTTGCGGCAACAGCTGCTGGCAGCCAAATTCAAGATCAAGATGGCACTGGTACTCTTAATCTTGCAGGCGTTATTCTCTCTCTGGCAGGATTAGCTGCTGGTTATACTGGACTTGCTAAAGTCAGTACCACACTATTTATAGATATCAACGCTGATGGCATCGCCAATGTCACTAATGACCTGTCGATTTTAGAGTTTTTCTCTAGTAGTGACAACACAGCTGGTTCTGGCTTCCTGGAAACTGTAGATAATCTCAAAGGAACCGACATCCTCAACTTTTTCAAACCTAGTGGGTTGAATCTTGTTGGCACTGACAACAACGATACCCTTACTGGTGCTTATACTGATGACACTCTTTCTGGAGGCAAGGGGAACGATAAGCTCTATGGTATGAGTGGAAACGATACCCTTGATGGTGGCATTGGAAATGATTCTTTGGATGGTGGCACAGGCAATGATCTTCTTAAAGGTGGTATAGGCAATGACAGTTATACCGTGGACAGCATCGGCGACACTATCATTGAGGAAGTCAATGCAGGTACAGATTTGGTGTACTCTTCTGTCAGTTGGCTATTGGGAGCTAACCTAGAAAACTTGACACTGAGTGAAAGTGGGGTAATCAATGGTACTGGCAACAGCCTCAATAATATCCTCACCGGAAATACTAGCGCTAACATCTTGAGTGGAGAAGATGGCAACGATAGCCTGATTGGTGGTTCAGGCAATGACACCTTGTTCGGTAGTGCAGGCGATGACACCTTGGATGGAGGTTTAGGAGCGGATAGTCTCAGTGGTGGAGTTGGCAATGACATTTACACCGTAGACAACCTCAGCGATACGATTACTGAAGGCTTAAATGCAGGCACAGATTTAGTTAATTCTTCGCTGAGTTGGGTGTTGGCAGATAATCTGGAGAACTTGACTCTGACTGGAACCGGAGCAATCAATGGTACTGGTAACAGCCTTAATAACATCCTGACGGGAAATACTGGTGCTAACACGTTGAGAGGAGAAGATGGCAACGATAGCCTCTTTGGTAGCTCAGGTAATGACAGCTTGTTCGGCGGTGCAGGCGATGACACTTTGGATGGAGGTGTAGGGAGTGACAGTCTTAATGGTGGAGTCGGCAATGACATTTACACCGTAGACAACCTGAACGATAGTATTACTGAAGGCTTAGATGCAGGCACAGATTTAGTTAATTCTTCGGTAACTTGGGTGTTGGGAGCTAACCTGGAAAACTTGACACTGACTGGAAGTGGGGTAATCAATGGTACAGGCAATAGCTTCAATAATTTCCTCACCGGAAATACTGGCGCTAACATCTTGAGTGGAGAAGATGGCAATGACAGCTTGTTCGGTGGTTCAGGCAATGACAGCTTGTTCGGCGGTGCAGGCGATGACACTTTGGATGGAGGTGCAGGGACTGACAGTCTTAATGGTGGAGTTGGCAATGATACTTACACCGTAGACAACCTGAACGATAGTATTACTGAAGGCTTAGATGCAGGCACAGATTTAGTCAAGTCTTCGGTAATTTGGATGTTAGGAGCTAACCTGGAAAACTTGACACTGAGTGGAAGCGGGGCAATTAATGGTACTGGCAACAGCCTCAACAATATTCTGACTGGAAATACTGGCGCTAACATCTTGAATGGAGAAGATGGCAACGATAGCCTGATTGGTGATTCAGGCAATGACAGCTTGTTCGGCGGTGCAGGTGACGATCTCCTGAGTGGTGGAACTGGTCGAGATGTATTAACTGGTGGAACTGGTCGAGATAGCTTGTACCTGACTGATACGCGCACTGGAGGCTATGATATTATTGCTGATTTTACTGTTGGAGATGATACGCTTTTCATTTCCAAGGCAGAATTCGGACTTAGCCAATCTCAAAACACTTCTCTTGAGGCTAGCTTATTTCGACTTGGTGCTAGTGCTACAACAGCAAGCGATCGCTTCATCTACAATCAAACTACGGGTAACTTGTTCTTTGATAAAGATGGACTTGGTGGTACAGCACAAGTTCAAATAGCCCAGTTCTCGAATCAGGTAATGCTTACTAATGCAAATATTACTGTGATTGCCTAATCAATACCTTAGCCAAAATAAGAGGATGAAAAGAGAGGGACGATGTAATAGAGTTATTGTCTTCGCATAAATTTCCAAGCTTGGGTGCGATCGCAAGCTTTGAAGAGATAGGGCTGCCGTAGTAGAGTTATTGTCTCTCACAACGACAACTCAAAACCCACAAACAGCCCATGCCCGACATTTTATCACTGTTACAATGCCTCCTGCCGCAGATAGGAGTAAATATAGCGAAGCTGTCACCAGGGGCAAGATAGCCTGAAAGTACTGCTATGAATGACTTTCAGACTATAAGCTTCTCAGATATACTAACATTAGTATTTTTAGACACATTCACCCCGTCTCAATTGGCAACCTAACATTGAGATCCAAATGAAAAGTACCATAGGGATTAACGTGACCCCAAATTAAAGGCGAAAGCGCCCGCAAATCTTCCAACTTCATCAACTTCATCCATTGTGATTGGGACAAAACCTGCTGAATCATTGTAGAAATTCTGGCAGTAAAAATTGCATTTGCAACACACGCATAGCATTACGTAATTGTTCTTTCTGAATAAAATAACGTTGAATCCCTTGCTAGTTACGTGTCGCGGCTCAGGAAGAAACTCAATTTAACTCAGTTTGAGTTGGCAGATGCTGCTGGTATACATGGACGCTCTGTCGGGAAAATTGAGCGGGGACTTACGGTCAAAATTAATTGTAGGACACTTCAAGGGTTAGCGATCGCGCTTGGCGTGCCTCAAGAATATTTGGATGCTGTGATCAAGGGTGAGGAAGTATCTCAGGTTAGAGGGGTTAAGTTTTGTCCCCAATATTGGAATCCTGGCGCTGCGGTTGACCCTATGTGGGGTCATGTCAAAGCAAAGTTTTGTTATCTGTGCGGTACACCGATTCGAGCTAACTGCGCGAATTGCGGTGAATTGGTGTTGTCTTTAAGACACCGATTTTGTCCAATTTGTGGCTGTGCTTATAAAACGCCCGTCAAACCCGCTAAAACCCAATGATGAACTATTTTTTCTCAAACCTAGATTCCACAATACTTTCAGGCTATCTTGCCCCTGGTGACAGCTTCGCTAGATTTACGCCAGAATACGGTTGATATGTCGTTGGCTATCCAAACGTTAATGTCACAGGGAGAATTGATTCCCATGCGACACCTTGCTGCTTTGAGTCCATACATAACAAGACGTATCAAAAAATACGGTGATTATGTAGTTAATTTACATAATATTCCCCAACCAGGGAAAACGCATCTTATTTACTAATAAAAACTAAAAGAGATTTTAACCTGACATAGATAATTGTAAAAATTGATAAAGTTATAAATAAAATAAATCAATTATTCCCTTAAAACATGGATTATATTATCTCCCCAGGAATCACTATTTATTAATAGTAAATATCTTCAATGAATAAGTGTATACAAGTATGTTTATCTAGGGGAAAAGTTTCACTTTTCCGCAAAATTCCAAATTCAAGTTTTGCTATATTAGTTTAAGCTAACGCTAAAACTCTTGCTAAATAGTTATCATCCATCGCGGCGAGAAACTGTTTATTTTTTATTCCGCGTTTCACACGCTTCTCTTTACCTAAAAGATTGACTGCAATCTGCCGCAATACAGCAAAATTCTGTGGAGCATTATTTTTTCTAATCCGACATTCATCTTCTCTTAAAGCGACATCTAATACCCAATGCAATGAATTCTCAATTCCCCAATGACTGCGAACATAGTTAGCAAATTTCCGAGCATTTTCCTCAATACTACTAATGAAATAACGAGTCTCCACCGTTGTATTTCCATCTTCGGAGCGGACGGACTCTACCATGCCAATACTATTAAAATTTGTCCAAACTGAATCAGGGTCAAGCCGAGATTTAATTCCAGATAACATCACGTAGTGGCGAATTTCATGACGACCATGCCCTGTTTCTTCTGTTTTATACGTGCTATGTTGAAGCTCTTGAAAACCTGTGCTTATCTCTAACTTAAATAGTTTTTCTACCTCCGCATACAGATTACCTTGGTTCTTTTTTAAGGTAATTACGTAATCTGCATTTTGCTGTGTAATTAACTTCACTATCTCTTTCTGGCACCCGATTGCATCAATCGTTACAATACATCCAGCTAATTCTAAAACCTTTAATAGTTCTAGAATTGCTGTAATTTCATTTGAGGCAATTGTGATTTTGGGCTTGAGTTTCACAGGCTGTGGCTTCATTTTACTTTGAGAATGAGAATATCATGGTCGAGCGATGCCTGCGGCGGGCTACGCCTACGCACAAGCGCGGATACTCCTGAAGTTGTTCGTTTCGCCATCACTCAACCGATACAAAGCCCCATCAGGAACTTCTGATACAAGTCTTGCACAATACCTCACTTAACCAGCTTGATAGTTTCTTTGTACCACTTTGTCAAAATTTAGATGCGTTTGCCCTGAGGAAAAATGAGACTTTGCATGATAATACTTTTTTACGTTTCAAAAGCATTCCTAGCTAGAGATGGGCTGAAAGAAAACTCTGAAAATTGACAATTTTTTTGGGGAGAGTTTTACAAACTTCTCTTAAAAATAGGTGGGTTGAAAGATTGGTAAAAGTCATGGAATTCTTGGACTAATGGGACAAAAACTTGTCAACTTACAGCAATTTTCATTTCTTTGAACCACAAATCCTCATATAGTGGTAAGAGGATGTTTGAAAAGTTATCCAGACTGTCTAATGAACACTAATTTGTCAATGCGGACATTTATCTGTCAATATGGACATTAATTTCTCAACGCAGACAAATAATTTGGCAAACGACACCATTTTTACAGCTATTATAATGTATTGCCAAAAACATCAAATTCCATGACTTTTACCAATTACCCAATTACGCCGGAAAAACCGAGCTAAAGCTGATTCTTCTAAGGATAGATAAATTGGGCGTCCGTGGGGACAGGTGCGGGGGTTGCGAGTGCGTTGCCAATTATCTAAAAGTGTCTGCATTTCTTGTTGATTCATCGGTGTACCGTTACGAATGGCACTGCGACAGGCGACAGCTACTTGGGCTGTTTGTAAATCGCCTCCCCAACTAAGTTCTAAAATTGCTTCTGCACAGTCGTCTCGCTGCTGCAAAGGTGCGGGGATATTACGGACTGCCCAAAGTTGTTCGCCAAAGGGTTCTATTTCTAAACCGATGCGTTGCAGTTGCGATACTTGCGCTAGCGATAATTGATAAAGAATTATTGGCGGTTCGACGGGTACAAGTTGCCAATCATCGCATAATTGTTCATACAAAACTCGCTCATGGGCAATGTGCTGTTCTACTAACCACATACCACCTGAATGTTCCGCCACAATATAAGTGTTGCTAACTTGAGCGACAGCTTTTAAGGAGTTAGGAGAGACGCGATTAATCGCGTCTGTACAAGGGTTGGGATTTTGAGGATTGAAATTGTAACCACCTTTGGCTTCTGCGGCTTTGAGTAATTTACTAACTCGTGTTGTGTGAACAGCTTCTTTGAGATTGCTAGAAGAGATGCTGAGTGCTTGGTTAATTGCTTGGGTAATTTGCTCTTGCCAATAAATGATTTCGTTGAGGTAAATTTCTGTTTTTGCTGGATTGCGATTCCAGTTAATTTGATCGGGGGAAATGGCAAGATGTAAGAAACAAATTGGATAGCGATCGCGCGGTAATGTTCTGTGAAATGCTGATAATATCGTTTGCTCTAGTTCCGGTGTCTTCACCATCCTGCCGTTAATGGCTACACGTACCCAATCTGGACGATGACGATGACAGCGATCGGGTAATCCTACCACTAAATTTAGTGCAGAGTGCTGAGTGAGGAGTGAGGAGTTAGGAGTTAGGAGTGAGGAGTTTAGTGGGTTGGGTATTTCGAGTTTTACTTCCTGCAAGTCACCTTGTCGCACTTGCGGTAAAATCTGCGGTAGCAACTGCCCAGTTGTGGCAGCGGGACAGATGGTGAACCATTGACGGTCATTTTGCCAAATCTGCCAGGTGACGTGCGGATGACAAAGGGCGATTTGTTGAATTGCGGCTTGCACAGCTTTCATTTGCTGTGCTGTTGTGGGTAATCCCTGACGACGAGATGAGCAATTACCAAAAAGATGGGAAACTGTAACTACTGTACCAGGTGCGATCGCAGTTGCTTCAATTTGTACAACTTTCCCGCCATCGCCATAAATTATCCGCCATCCTAATTTTCCACCCAGAGGACGACTCAAAATTTCCAAATCTGCCAGAGTCGTTAAACTGTGCAACGCCTCACCACGAAACCCTAAACTGTTAATTTTCCACAAATCAGCACTAGAGCGAATTTTACTAGTGCTGTGGGCTGTGGCTGCTTGTTGCAAATCATCTAGGTTCATTCCACAACCATTATCTGCCACACGAATTCGCCATTGCTGCGGCCACAGAGAAACCACAATTCGCGTTGCACCTGCGTCTAGGGAATTTTCTACCAATTCCCGCACCACAGAAGCTAAAGAGTCGATTACCTCTCCAGCTGTAATGAGATATACGACTTCTGTTGGTAGAGCTTGAATAGTAGATGCCATAAATTATAGTTTATAGCTTCTGGGCGCAGGGGAAGTGAGGGGGGATGAGATGTACAATAAATTGTTGACGTGGTAGCATTCATAGCGAGCTACCAATTCCAAATTAGTATTATACGCTTACTTACTAGAAAATTGATTCTCTAGCTCATAGCAAAAGATTCTGCTCGTTGTCAAAGCCAATATTCTTTTATAGTAGAGGTCTTAACAATGACACTGCGATCGCATAGTATATGTCTTGTCCCGCTAATTTTCTCTTTAGTTAGTGTGGGTGCGAGTCCGGCAAAAGCGATCACCCAGACTATTTATCCATTTGATGTAGTATACAACACGGAAGTCACCCTCACACCTATCCCATCGACCAACGTATCAAAAGCATTTGTTTCAGGCTTTAATTCTGATGCGCCTTACGGTCTGACTAACTTTTTAAGCATAAATAACTACAGCCGAATTGATCCCAATACTGGTAAGCTCGTATTCTTTCAAGATCCAGCAAAATTTGGTTTACAAGGCTTGCCAAGCGGCAGAGATGAGTTTTTTGGCAGTGGCGATGATAAATTATTTGGCAGCAGTAGCGCTACTGCTTCATTTGACTTTATCAACCGCAAATTAGTAGGTTCTGGTACTATAACTATCACTGGTGGTGCAGGCAGGTTCAGCGATGCTACAGGCATATTTAACTTTAGTGAAATTGAGTCACTCGAGCAAGATCCAACTGCTCCCTTGAAAGGTCAAGCTTTTTTGAGTGGTTCCTTCCAGACACCGCAGAAAACTCCAGAACCAAGAACTAATGCAACACTATTCGGTATATGTGTAATTGGGATTGGTTTGATGTTACGTCGACCTTACCTTGAAGCTAGTGGGTGAATTCTGGCATTCACAAATAATATTAACAAAATATTATTTGTGCGATAGGTTCAGCAAAAATCCGAATCAGCGAAAAGAGAACCACAAATAAACGCCGATAAATTATCTGCGTGCATCTGTGGTTTAATCTCTAAAACATTGGCTTTTGCCAGATATGTCTTGTGCATTACAGCTTTCTCTGCAGCATCATAAAAAAGCACAGATTGCAACATTAATTAACATTAAATCACCTTACTTTCTGCCTACTTCTAGCTGGTCGTTAATTACTATCTCTTGCTGCCAAAATTTTAGGTGGTTCAGGTTTGAGCAAACCGTTCAACAGCGATGCAGGAGGTTGACTGTAAGGCCAAGCAAAAGCATGACGGAAAGCTGCATCTTGACAAGCTTGTAGTTGTTCAAAACTAATAATGTTGTAAGTCAAGAGATTCTCATACTCAAACGGTAGACGCACATTGTGCAATCCAGCATTATCAGTACAGATAGCGATATCAACCCCAGCATCAAGACAACGGTCAAAAACTAATTTCAGTTGACGTATATCCTGCAAAGTTCCAGTTTTTAGGTAAGTTGTCGGACAAACCTCCAAACATTGTCCGCGTCTAGCCACATCATTAAGTAGTTCTGGATATAGTAGGGGAATTTGAATGCCGTGACCAATTCGCATCAAATATGGTAACAGTTCTGGGTAACAACTAGCGGTGGTTTCATATAGATGTCCTGTGGTGTTAACGCCCAGCGATCGCGCATAATCATATAAGCTAATCCATTCTTCTAAGCGTTCAGCGTAACTACTACCACCTCCCGCTACATCTACTGCACAGACATACTGTTTATTTTGCGCCGCCAAATCAACAATCGCCTTGTTCACCTGATATGGTAGGCGCGTGTGCATACAGAGAATTTGGCTAGTAACAATCGGATATTCTGGCTGGTGGCTGGCAAGTCCTACTACTCGCACAATTTCTGCCATCTTGTCAATTCTTTCGGATTGACTCAGATGCTCAGGTGTCCGCAAATAAGGAGTGTAGCGCAGTTCCAGATAAGCCAAATTTTCAAATATGTAAGCACCCCGCACCAAGCGATAGATAAAGTAAGGCAAAGTCTCCACAGTTTGCACGCTTTCTACCAGGGTGTGTAATTCTAGATACTCATCTAGGGTGTTACGTGGGCGGGTATAAAAATCTTCAAAATCTGAATAGTCAGCAAAGCGGGAAATTAACTCCGTAGAATGTCGCTCGAAATATCGCCATAAAACTCGTGGTACGACGGAGCCGCCTAGATGTCTATGTAATTCAGCGTATAAAGCCATAGTGATATTTTTAGGTAAAAATTTCAATGATTGTAACAAAAACATCGAGAGAAAAATCTTCCATCAAAAAAATTTAGCTCTAACTTCTTTGGAGTAGAGGTTTCCCTTCATCTGAATTTCAACAAATACTCCAACCGAGAAACTGCACAAACGATTTGGTGGCTTGGAATTAGATAGGGTTGAGAGCAACAGATAAATTTCTGCCTCCTACCTCTACACTAGTATTTGCAGTATGAATAAACTTGACATTACCAAGATTAAATTGATAGCATTGATATCCTTAATTTTTGTGCTATACTAAAAGAACATTGCTATTGTCAAGCGAGTCAGATATAGCAATATATTTTTCCTTTAACAAAGCAAATTCCTGGCAAGGTTGGTATTAATTGAAAATTCAAGCGTTGGAAGTCAAGGCTGGCGATCGGATTATTGCTTACTGCAACAATAAAATGCAAACCTGCAAGGTAAAACGCATTTTAGATCCAGGTCAAGCTAATATCACACTATCAGTATTCACCTCTGAGAATTATCGGGGTTGCTCAGTTTCATCTATAGTCCGCTTCCAAAGCAACGCCTTAGTTGATTTGGTAAGTTAAAAACCAAGTAAATATTCAAGCTCAAAAATATTTCTAGCTATTGTCCAGCCTCAAACTGGACAAAATTTTTGTTGTAGGTGCGATGCCTGCGGTAAATGCTCGCCTACGCACATATAAATTCGTTAATTGTGGCTAGATGATTTTTGTGAAAATGCAAAGCGCCATTTAGTTATTGGTAAACTGTTCCAGATATAATTTGCATATCTAAATTTAATTAAAATATTGTGGGGTGGACAATGTTCGGCTGACTTGTACTGAGCGTTATTAAAGTAGCGCTGATGCTAAAGTCTTGCCCGCCCTAATTATGCAAGTTAAAGGTGGAACAGCTTATTGCTAAACTTACCTTTCAGTTGATGGCTTTTTTCAGTTCTTTTTCACATCACGAGCCATATTAAGGTAGTAGTCATCAAGTTTGGCATTAGAACGACGGCGGTTAGTGGCAGGAATTTTACCAGTGTTATCCCGATTCGTTTGAATTGGCTGTTTAACTGAAGCTTGCTTTATGCCTTGCACCTGATCAGATTCCAAGAAATAACCAGACTGAGAGAATCCGAAAAGCTTGGCAAAAAAACCAAATAAATTTCCGAAAAAATTAGAAATACTTTGGAATAAAACACCAAACAAGCCTTCAAAACGAAGGAACAAGTTCCGAATAATTTGGGTTAGACGAAGCATAACAGCACCTTCAATGATTGCCTATTATCATTGTGACTCAATTTGGATTCGGGAATTGGTGATATGGCAAAAATCTACCAGTAGGTAGGTATAGCTCAACTAGTACAGCACGGCGGAAGTAAACCACCCATTTCAAATCAATGAAACGCTTACGCTGTATTCATTTTTAATTTTTAATTTTTAATTCCGCCTTGCGGTACTAGTACTTAAGTTTGATATGGCAATTGCCGATCGCTCCGTCCGATCAATTCCCACAGCCCCTACTTTTCCTGAACCAGCAAAACCGACTTCACAGGACGCTTGATAGAATTTCCCTCCAAATCAACCTTCCCGTAAAAGGTTTTCCCATTGTAATAAAGCGAAGACGAACTTCCCCCATCCAGATTCATCGCTTGATCGGCACCAAGAGTTTTCATCAAATCAGCTAATGCTGGCAAAGATATTCCAGAGTTCGCGGGAGCCAAGGGTTTTTGAGCCACCATAACTAAAATAACGCTGCCATCACGGGTGATACCTACGGCAGTTCTGGCATTGCGTTGGTTGCTGCCAAGCGCATCTCGTTTATTGACATTGTCTACAAAGCCCTCTTTTTCTAAGGTGAGTTCTGGTAATAGGCGTGGGCCAGCACCTATAGCATCAACTAACTGACAACCTGCTGGTGGTGACTGACTGTGTAGGGCAATGGAATAGCGAATAGTTTGCCCGCATAAGTAGCGACGGAATTCTGTGCGATTGAATATTTGACCCAAATAAGATTTTAAATTGGGATTGTTCACCAGCCGCTCGTTTTCCTTGGGATCGGCTATCAACTTTCCTTGTCGGACAACATAAGATGTAGTTTTTTGGTTGGCTGGGTCAAAAAAGCCTGCATTCAAAATAGCCACGGCTTGATGCTTTTGGGCAAATTCCTCTACAGTGGCTACCTTCTGTGATAGTGCAGGAGTCACCAAAAATTTGCTATTAGCTGGAATCAACACAATGTGAGCGATGCTTTGGGGCAAAGTGCGATCGAAATAGCGGATAGTTTTTGGTGGTGAAGCCGCAATAGTGGGTATTGACGGTGTTGAAAAACGCAAATTAAACCACAACACCATTGCCAAACTAATTAATATCAAAGCCAGTAGTTTGATTTTTCTCACTTTTAAACTCATTTGCAGTTAGATCAAAAAAGTTGATTTAGTTGATTTAATTAAAATACTTTAAGCTGAATATAAGCAATTAACTTTAATTACTCCCGGTTCGCCCATTTTTTAGGGAGTTAGGAAAAGTATACCGAAGGGCATATTCCCAAAAAGACTTGATTAGGTATATGTTCGCAACTATGGCTACTGAACCCATAATTACAAACAAAGGAGTCGATGATATACCTATACTTCTAACTCAAATAGAGCGTATAGGCGTACAACCGCTAATCGATAAAAACTTCCGACAGACGGAAATTTGCAAGATAATTTTCAAAAAGTTAAGAGACAATATCTTGCTAGGCCTTATCAACCAGTGTTTACTTGCTTTATGCCGCATTTATGCAACGCCTAAAATCGCTTTTTACGCCAATTTAACTTTAAAATAACTAAATTATCTAGATTCAATAGAATATGAATAGAGTTATCTTCAAAGAATATCAAGGAATAAAATATGTGCGCTATTGAA
Source organism: Nostoc sp. NMS9 (assembly GCF_017114995.1). Lineage (GTDB taxonomy): Bacteria > Cyanobacteriota > Cyanobacteriia > Cyanobacteriales > Nostocaceae > Nostoc. The sequence goes on from NZ_JABXKL010000101.1 coordinate 41,239, forward strand.
TTGCGAAGTAGAAAACCAGTATCTTGCAATTGTCCACAGAGGTGTCTGTGGCTTTAATAGTTGCTTAAGTTCGGATCAATTTAAATTTTTAACTGCTTATGCGTCCTCGTCAAAAAATTATCGAGATGTTCTCAACCTTCGTTGAGTTGGAAGGAGACAGATTCAGCAAATGGTTGATTGATATCAAACTGCATCGAAATATTCAAAATTCCTTGGAGTCATCACCATTCGTCCCTAACTCAGAAAATTTTTGGGCGTTACATTGGCACAAGTGCTGGCGAGAGGAATCTAATAGCCTTGCTAGAATGCATTTATCTGCTTATTTACAGGAACCAAATTATTGGGCTGCTAAAAAAACAATTGCCAAATTTACAAATGGTCAACATAGCCTAGGAGATTATTTTCAAATGGCGAATGCTGAACTTGAAACAATTCTCAAAAATTTTAATCTAGAAAAATGCTCTAACTTAAAAGCCTATGCTACTATGGCAGTTTCCAGTCGGCTAAAAGATATTTTACGCCAACGCAAAGAAGCTGATATTTGCACAAATTGGGCATTGTTACGCAAAGTAAGCAAAAAGCAGTTATTAGAAGCTCTTGCTCAAGCTGGATTATCACCTATTCTAATTGCCCAATATCGACTCGCCTGGACTTGTTTCAAAGAACTGTATGTTCAAAACCAACCAGGTGGCACAAAGTCACTACCAGAACCAGAACCCCAACTTTGGGAAGCTATTGTCAACCTCTACAACCGTGAACGCCAAAATCAGTTAACTCAACCTACTCCACAATGCACGAGAGAGAAAATTGAACAGTGGTTAACCCAGACAGCTGTGTACGTGCGTGGTTATCTCTATCCACCTGTTAGTTCTCTAAATTTAGCGATATCAGAAGATGACTCTACAACGACTTTTGATTTGCCAGATCCATTCTCTGACTCATTAATAGCACAGATGATAGCCCAAGAGGATGCCCAAAACCAACAAAATCAACAATCTCAGATTGAAGCTGTTTTGTTAAAAACTTTACAAACTTTTGAGGCAAAAACCCAGGAAATACTTAAACTTTACTACCAACAGGGGTTGACTCAGCCACAGATTGTAAAACGTCTACAAATGAGTCAGCCTACCGTTTCTCGCCGACTGCTCAAAGCTAGAGAATTAATGCTAGCAGCGTTGATCCAATGGAGTCAAGATACGCTTAATATTTTTGTGACTTCCAACCTAGTTAATGATATGAGTAGTGCTTTGGAAGAATGGTTGAAAGTCAAGTATGGGGAATCTCGCTGACATTATCAAAGATAAGAAGGTAGTAAAAATGACTTCCGCTTTTACAGAACCGCAGGAACTCTTGTTAGAAATATCACCATCATTACAGACAAGTTCTTGGCAAGAAAGCCAAATGTACGCCACACCTAGCAGTCGCTGGCGTGCTTACATGAATCAAATTTGTCTTCATGGGTTTCTGAATTGGGTAAAAGCTGAATATGTTCCAGAAGCAAGTATCTGGCACAGTTCCCCTGGTATTCCTGCTTTTTGGGAATTTGTCAATGGCACAGCAATTTTGTTAAAGGAAAAGCGAATTGTTTTAATTCCCAGCGAGGCAATTGATGATAGCGAGTTAGAAGTTCCTCAAGAATGGGTAGACATACCCAGTTGGGCAGCAGACTATTATTTAGCAGTACAAGTCACACCAGATGGCGAGTGGGTAAGAATTTGGGGCTACATAACCCATCAAGAACTTAAATCACTAGCAGACTATGACCAAGTAGATAGGACTTATTGTATAGATGCACGGCACTTAATTAAAGACCTGAATGCTTTTTGGATGACCTACCAATTTTGTGGAACAGAGGAGATGAAAGCGGAGATCGCTCCACTACCAGAATTATCGACTGTTCAAGTAGAAAATATTGTGCAACGGTTAAGTAATTCCTCTGTAACATTTCCTAGACTTGCAGTGCCATTTACAACCTGGGGAGTGCTATTAGAAAATGAGCAGTGGCGGCAGCGTTTGTACCAAGAAAGGCTGCGATATCTACGAGGGGCTGCGCCTACGCAATTTTCAGAAGTACAAGTGAATCTCAGTCGTTGGCTGGAGCAGATTTACGATGCTTCTTGGCAAGCTATAGAGACTTTTTTTGAACCAAACTCTAGTAGCCTAGCTTTTAATTTCCGCACTTCTCCCGGGTTAAATGCTGCCGCTATCAAACGCGCCAAGCTGATTGACTTGGGAATGGAAATAGAGGCTCAAAAAGTTGTTTTATTAGTTGCCTTAATACCAGAAGCTAAGCAACAAGTTAAGATTCGCGTGCAGCTACATCCAGCTTGTAATCAACCTTACCTACCTACTACTATTAAACTAGTTTTACTTTCAGATCAAGGGGAAATACTTCAACAAGTACAAGCAAGAATTCAAGATATTTATGTGCAGTTGAAACTCTTTGATGGGAAAGTGGGAGAATGTTTTAGCATCCAGGTTACTCTTGATAGTTGCAAGATTACAGAAAATTTTGTGATTTAGTTATTAAGAGCCATACTGAACAGGTTTTCTAAGAGGATGTTTTAAAAGGGTCTTGTGTTCTCATAATTACCACATCAAAGCATCTTTATGTTTAGTAAAAGTCCACTTAACTTATGAGTAAGCTAGTTGTCTTCAGCTTCTTGGGAGGAGATTTAAATCAAGGATTTCCTGTTGTCACGGCTCAACTTTGGTGTCATAACCAATTTGTACCCGTGAAATTAACAGGGAGTCTGCCAGCAGCACCAGAACTAAGCGAACTCTACCGCAGATGGCAGTTACTCTATGCAGCAATTCATCAACGCCTGCGTAGCAATCAACGTATAAAAGTACATTCGCAAGACATAATAACCAATATTTCTGTCAATGACTTCGATGAAATGTGTCAACAGCTACAAGTAAATATCAATGCTTGGTTGAAATTTGAGTCATTTCAGAATATTGAACGGCAGTTGCGAACTTTACTCAGTCGTAATGATGAAATTAGAGTGATTTTTGAAACAAATATAGTTCTACTGCATCGCTTGCCTTGGCATCTGTGGCATTTTTTTGAAGATTACCCTAAAGCGGAATTAGCTTTGAGCAATCATGAGTATGCATCTCCTCAGGTATTACAAAAATCTCCCACAGGTAAAGTCAAAATTTTAGCAATTCTAGGCAACAGAGTTGGTATTGATATTGATAAAGACGCCTCTTTATTACAAAGTTTAACAGATGCCCAAACCACGTTTCTCGTCGAACCAACACGGCAAAAACTTGACGAGTATCTCTGGAATCAGGATTGGGATATTCTATTTTTTGCCGGACATAGCGCTAGTATTGCTGACGGAGAGATGGGAGAAATTTGCATCAATAAAACAGAAACTTTAGCAATTTCGCAGTTGAGAAATGCACTTAAGGCAGCAATTAGACGTGGTTTGAAACTGGCAATTTTCAATTCTTGTGACGGAATTGGTTTGGGACGAAATTTAGCTGATTTAAACATTCCCCAAATGATTGTCATGCGGGAAGGAGTACCAGATTTAATAGCACAGGAATTTTTAAAAAACTTTCTTACCGCCTTTGCAGATAGCAAACCATTTTACTTAGCTGTGCGAGAAGCGCGAGAAAGACTTCAAGGACTGGAAAATGAATTTCCTTGTGCCAGTTGGTTGCCAGTTATCTGTCAAAATCCCACAACTGTTCCTACTACGTGGCAAGAACTGTGCGGGAATTTTGCTGATACTGAATTTGTAGGTGAAGTTTCGACAAAGGGTAAAATTGCGGCACCAAAATCTAAACTTTGGACTGTGCTACTTAGTATTTTTATTGTGGCTGTTTCAACAGTAGGTTTGAGATACTTTGGAGCCTTTGAAAAAGTTGAACTGCAAACTTTTGATCAAATGCTACGGCTGCGACCCAAGGAAGACCCAGATCCAAGGTTGATAATTGTAGAAATAACTGAAAAAGATATTCAATCTCGACAAGAAAAAACGCTAGGGTTGAAATCAATTTCAGATAGTACTTTAGCAAGATTACTTAAGCAATTACAAAAGTATCAACCGCGAATTATTGGATTAGATATTTATAGAGACTTTGCCGATCCCCCAAAGAAATTAAATCCAATACAGGTTACTACTGAACTTAGTAAAGAGAATGTTGTTGTTGTCTGCAAAAGCCGCGATCGTAAATATGACCCCCAAGGTGTTAAACCTCCGAAAGAAGTACCTGTAATACGTCAGGGTTTTACGGATGCAATTCAAGACCCAGATGGTATCGTCCGTCGCCAAATTTTAATGATGGCGCAAGAACCTTCTTCGACTTGTACAACACCTTATTCGCTCTCGTTGCAATTAGCTGCTCGTTACTTATCTTACGAAAATATTCAACCTAAATTTAATGAAGATTATGTACAGTTTGGCTCTAAAGTATTTAAACGCTTAAAACCTAGTCGCAGTGGTGGCTATCAACAAGAAGTTGATTTAGGCGGAAATCAAATACTTGTCAATTACCGTAATACCAATTATTTAAGAGTTTCCCTTGAAGATATATTGAGCGATAAAGTTAATCCTGAGCTACTGAAAGATAAGGTAGTTATCATTGGAGTGACAGCTAACACTGTCAGCGATACTTGGTCAACTCCCTACAGTAGTGCACAGCAAGATTACCAAGAAATACCAGGCGTATTTATACAAGCGCAAATGGTTAGCCAAGTTTTGAGTGCTGTTTTAGACCAACGTCCAATTCTTTGGGTTTTGCCTTACTGGGGCGATATTCTCTGGATATGCGGCTGGTCTGTAGTTGGGAGTCTGATTATTTGGCGGGTGCGATCGCTTTCACATCAGAGATGCGCCATCTTTGTGACAGTTGTCATATTATATGGAGTTTGTGCGATCGCTCTTTTAAAACAAGGGCTATGGTTGCCATTTATTCCTTCTGCCTTTGCCGTGGTTGCAAGCGGTGTTGTTGTAGTGTTGATTCAACGCCGTCGGAATTTTTCACGATTCCACAACCCTTAGTTGAATAAAATTTTCCTTTACAACTGATATCATGTCCGCCAAATCACCCATAATAAAAGAACCCCACCCCCAACCCCTCCCCGCTTGCGGGGAGGGGAGCTAAAGCGCAGCTTTTGCGGGGTGGGGTTCCGGTTATTATGGTTAATTACCCGGACATCATATGAAACATAACCGTCAGATGAATCAAATGACTGCCAGTAGCTATAACTCAATAAGTGCCCACACCACGGTAATTGCAATAAAGCAACTGGTGCAAGATGTGAGTTTTGAGTTATCTAGTCAAACTCTAGAGGGCAGCGTAAACCGCGTTATTCAAGTGGTCAAAAAAGGGACTAAAAAATTGAAAAAATGGCTCAAAAAGTCTGCTTAATCCTTTCGTCATCCTCAATTTTGAGCTTCTTTCATCACCTCAGCTTTGCTGAGTCAATTTGTCTTTAGTCTAACATCCTTCCCCTGCCCCCTGCTAAGAGATCAAGAGCCTCTTCGGTCACAAATCTGTCATTAACCTTGCCTTGCGAAGTACAAATTGCAGTACAGTTTCTTCGCGGGTAATAATATCAACTCTGCCATCCATACCCAATTGAATTTGACATTTCTTTGTACTGCGACCTAAAGCAAGTTTCTCTGGCTCAATTGTGACTTCGTAAAAAGCACCTACAGCAGTTGCTTTTGGAATAGAGTTCGTATCAGCATCTGCATCGTTTTTTTGGGAACTAACAGCATCAGGAGAAATCGCTTTGACAACACCATTGAGAGTACCGTAATCAGGATAAGCACAAGCACTAACTCGCATTTGCACCTTTTGACCGACTTTTATCTTACCTTTTTCCTCAGAACCGACAGCTGCTTTGATCACTAAAGGTGCATGACTAGGAACAATTTGGACAACTTCCTCCCCAGCCCGGAGAGTTTGACCAGGGTTTCTCAAATTGAGCTTGGAAATAATACCATCGGCTGTAGCGGTAATAGTAGTTTGCTTCAGGTCAATTTCGACTTGCTTGAATTCGCTAGTATCGCGCTCTAATTGTTTTTCCGTTTCAATTTTCTGTTTGAGAAGTTCTTGAAGTTCTCTTTCTAACGATGCTTTATTTACTTCCCCAGAAGCTTTTTCTTGAGCAATGCGTTCAGTCGCCATTGCTACCTCTGCATTGCTTGGGTTGAGGGCTACTTGAGTGCGATCGCGTTTAGCAATAGCCCCATTAACAGCTTGTTTTAGCCGTTCATTTGTTTTTTCTTGGGCTTTATAAGTAGCTTTTTGCGCCTGTACAGCTTGTTCCTGCTGTTTCACAGCCAACTGTACTTCTTCAAGTTGATCGCGCGATAATGCCCCTTGTTTGGCAGCACTGTCATATCGGTTCTGCTTTGATTTCGCTGCTCCTAAAGCAGCCTCAGTCGCATAGAGATTAGCTAGTGCTGATTGTAACTGTGCTTGCCCTGCATATAATTCTTCTTGAGCCATTTTGACATTGGCTTCTGCTTCTTGGAGTTCACTGATACTGGTAATCTTTTTGTCTTGATGATCGCGATCGCGTCCCTGCAATTCAGCTTTAGCAGAGGCGATAGTCCGATTAGTGCGATCGCTTTCGGCTCGAATTTGACTATCGATTGCATTAATTTGCGGAACGGTTTGAATTAGTTGTAACCTAGCTTGTTGAATATTGGTTTGCAACTGGTTTTTTTTGGTTTGCAGTCGAGAGTCATCAATAGTGGCAATTCTATCTCCTTTTTGCAGTGTTTGATTTTCTTTGACGTAAATCTGCATTACCTGTCCTTCTGTCGCCGCCTGTACAATTGGCAATTCACCCGCAGGACGGACAACAGCTTGACCAATGACCGTAACTTTATATTTAACAACCGAAGCCACAGGAACAGCTAACGACAAGGCAAACACGATAAATAGTCCGCCAAATGTAGTCCAACGACTAATTGGTGGGAGAAACTCGTTGTCTTGAACTAAGGGTAAAAAATTTGTTTGAGACTTACTAATCATAAGCTATAAATATCTCTAAAATGTCTAATAAACATTAACTAATTCCGAAAATTTAACGAAGATTTCAACCCATTATTATCAGAATAAATCTCATCAAGAAAGCTTAAATGCTCTCCAGGAATATGACGTAATTCTTCTGAAGTTCCTTGAATTTTTAAGCGCCCATCTGCAAGCAACACAATCCAATCAGCCCTTTTGATTACTTGAGGACGATGGCTAATCATAATTGTGGTTTTACCTTGACGGTGATTAACTAATCTATCCAAAACTTGAGTTTCACTTACTGGGTCAAGAGCGCCTGTGGATTCATCTAAAATTAATATAGGTGGGTCAGTCACAATTGCTCTAGCTATAGCTAATCTCTGCCTTTGTCCACCAGAAAGATTTGCACCAAATTCGCCTAAAACAGTTTGATATTTATCGGGTAATTTACTAATAAATTCATCTGCACCAGCAATATGGCAAGCTTTGACTATCTGCTCAAAACTAATGTTGGGATAACTGAAGTGAAAATTATCCACAATCGAACGACTCCAAAAATGAGGTTCTTGGGGAACTAATACTACTTGCTGTCGCAAACATTCTAAAGATAAGTCTTGCTGATTATATAAGCCATAACGAATATTACCGGATTGAACTTGATATAAACCAGTAATTAATTTGCCAAGAGAGCTTTTACCACAGCCAGATTGACCGATTAAGGCTATTACTTGACCACCATGGATAGTTAAAGAAAAATTTTCTAACAGGTCAGTTCTACCAGCATGGTGAAAGTTAATTTGAGAACAAATAATATCTGCGTTACCAGGAATTTCTGCCCAAGGTTTTTTAAAGTCATTTTCATCTTCTGGGGTAGCATCTATCACTTCTGTCAAGCGTTGAACGACAATTTGAGCAGTGATAAATTGATCGATTAGCCCGACTACTGACGATAAAAACCCAAGAAAGCTGCCACTCATACCACTGTACGCCAGCAGTTGACCGATGGATAATGTCTGATTAATCACCAAGCTAGAACCTAGCCAGAGTATGCCAATACTCGTCAATTTGGAAAGAATACTCGTGACTGTGCTACTGTAAAGCCCCAACTTCATCGTAGTCCAGCCTAAGTTAGCAATGCGACCAAAATTTGTCTGATACTCTTGCCAAGCTTGAGGAGTTGCTTGGGTGGTTTTGAGGACTTGAACACCGCGAAAGGTTTCGACTAAAAAGCCTTGATTTTCCGTACCTTTAACGATGAGGCTGCGGGTTTTCTGGCGTAAGGCGGGAAGAAAAAGCAGGTTAACTCCTGTGACAATGATAAAAGCTGCGAGGGAAGCTAGAGTAAGTTCCCAACTATAGAAAAGCATGAAACCCAAGGAAACCAGAGCCACAAAAAATTGACTGGGTAAACCAAGGACAATTTGAGAAACGAGATTATTGATGGTATTAACATCAGCAATCCGACTAACGACTTCCCCACTGCGACGTGCTTCAAAATATGAGAGGGGTAAACGCAACAGTTTTCGGCCGTATTCTAGAATTAGCCCGTATTGCAACCGTTGACCAAAATGACCAATCAGGTGAGCTTGTACCAAACCTATGGCACTTTGAATTAGGTTCATAGCAATGACGCCAATTGCTACTGTTGTTAGCAGTTGGGTATCTCCTCGTACTAGCACGTCATCGGTGAGGAGTTGCATCATTAAAGGGGAGGCGAGGGACAACAGCCCGATCGCAAAGTTGATGGCGATCGCCTGAATCAGAAGGTTACGATAGGGGAAGATCCGGGCAATGAAGCGTCCAAAACCGCCAATTTGATCTTCTGATTGCTGATAGAAGCGGCTGTCGTCTGGCATCAGCAGCAACATCACACCATTACTCCAACCCGCCATTAACTCTTTTAAGGTGAGATAACGGATACCAAATGCGGGGTCAGAGATAATACATTTTTTGCCTTTTAGTCCGTAAAATACCACCCAGTGGTAGCCTTTCCAGTGAATGATCGCGGGTAAGGGAACTTCATTTAATTTCTCAAGTAGTTCTGGAGTGGCTTGGACTTGACGAGCATGGAATCCTAGAGTTTCTGCTCCCCGTCTTAAACCTAACAAGGTAGTTCCCCGCGAACCTGTGCCTACTGCTTCTCGCACGCGGTTGAGGCCAAAGGTGCGTCCGTAATGTTTGGCGACTGTGGCAAGGCTTGCTGCACCACAATCTTCTTCACTGTGTTGCAATATGCTGTGGTATTTCATTGTTCAATGATTAAAGAAAGTAAACAGTGAATAGTTATCAGTCAAAAGTGAATAACTACTAACTGAGTTATTGATATTCTTAAAGTAACTTATAGCTAAATACTGTTAATACTATCTGAGAAATGTATACTCTAAGGTGGCTTTACCATTGCCTAAAATCCCTCTATCTATCATGTAGGATAGTTAAATCTATCCTACACGATAGAGTGAACTTATACTGTCGTTTGAAATATCCCCTGGGAGACTAGAGTATAGTTAAATCTATCCTACACGATAGAGGGAACTTACACTGTCGTTTGGAATACCGGAATTAGGAACAAAAGAGTATAGTCCTGGTCCGAGAGTGGTCTGATAAACCCCAAATCCAGCGTCTCGATAGAAGTTCCATGTACCCCGAATAATGGCAATAGATGAGGTTAGATCGTTGAAATCATTACCAACGTAGGCAACACCATCATTTACTGATGCATTAACATTCAGAGGATTACCGCCGCCGAAGTTTATATCTCTATACAAAATTACATCTGGGTCGTTGCTCCCAGTAAAGGCTACACCACCACTACAGGTAGCAGCATGTTCATCGTCAAGTTCCATGATGGTAGAAATTGCTTCAAAGCAGTTCTTTTTCATTTTTTTCTCCTAATTAAGTGTGAATACTTCTTTTTTGGCGTTGTCAGCTAATCGGCATTTAAGTAAGTCTGCACGGTAAAACCAAGGTATGTTGAGTTTTGTAAAAAGCCTGGAACGATTCTATAAGCTCTTTCCTGACTTTATACTTCGTTACATAGGTTGATTTTTTAACACCGACTTACTTAAGTTGCATAAAAGTAGGGCTGAAGCCCTGACTACGCTACAAATGCACAGAAGCTGATTATGTAATATCTTACCACTTTAGTCTGTAACATGTTACCACTTTAGATAGATATTTGATTGATAAGAGCGATCGCTTTGAGCTAGAATTTGACTCGTAAAATACCACCCAGTCGTAGCCTTTCGAGTGAATGATGGCAGGCAAGGGAACTTCATTTAATTTCTCTATTAGTTGTGCGGTGGCTTGGACTTGACGAGCATGGAATCCCAGACTTTCTGCTCCCCGTCTCAAACCTAGTAGTGTGGTTCCCTGCAAACCTGTGCCGACTGCTTCTCACACGCGGTTGAGAGTAAAGGTGCGTCCGTAGTAGTTTGGCAAAAGTGGCTAGGCTTGCAGCACCACAGTCTTCCTGACTGTGTTGGAGAACAACCTGATATCTCATGGTAAAATTAAATATCTCAGGACTTACGCAAACAATAGCTGAAAAGAATGATTTTTATGTAGGGGCAATTCATGAATTGCCCCTACCGCCTGTACTTTTACGTAAGTCCTATATCTATGAAAAAATAAGGGGCGAAAGCAACCTCGCCCCTAAGAACTGGGAGAAAAAGCGTTACTCAGCTAAAAGCGAAGGTAAGAACGTTTTTTCTCTTTTGGTTTTCAGGACTTAAGTTTCAAGAATCACAATAGATGAGATCGGATCGTTGAAAGTGTTAGCTCAACTTACCCGATCCTCTCGAAGGATGAGATTGAATCATTAGGAAGTATACCCAGACCAATATTTGGATAACGTCCTGGTCCTAAATCGGCAGAAACACCGCGAAATTGAGAATCTGTCCAGAATCTCCAAACACCCGCGTTGACTATAATCGAGGTAACACGGTCATTTACATCGTTGCCCACATTTCCAGTACCCTCGTTTGTCTGCACTAACGGCTTCCCAAAATTGTCGTCATTGAAGAGTTCCAAATCAGCACCGCCAGAAATAGCAGCAGCACTTTCATGGGAAAGGTCTTGCACAGCTTCGATGCTGTAAAAGTCTTGGGTTTGGTTGTTGATGTTAGACATTGTTTTTCTCCTGAGTTTCAGATTGTGTTTAAACTGAAGGTTAAGCTTGTTTGCCTTTCCTCTGATTCTTAATTGGTAGCAGTGATTGAATTTTATTCACTGTCGGAAATCAGAGTTATTTCCAGCTTGCTAACCTTACTGATTCTTAATTGGTAGCAGTGACATGATTCTATTCACTGTTGGGAATCAGGCGTTTTTGGCTGGTTTTCCCTTCTAATTTTTAATTGGTAGCAGTCACATGATTTTATTCACTTGATTCAGTAATGCCAATTTGGTAATATCCTCTCTTATGCATAAGTTGATTGTCCTGATACCTATACTCAATTAAGGCTTCCAAGCTGAATTTCCTTTTCTATAGGAGAGTGCAATGTCTTTTAAAGCTATGCGTTTGGACTGGTTGCAAGGTCTAGGAATTGCAATTGGAAGTGCGATCGCTTTGATCTCGAATTTGACTCGTAAAATACCACCTAGTGGTGCCCTTTTGAGTGAATGATCGCGGGCATTGGAACTTCATTTAATTTCTCTAGTAGTTCTGCGGTAGCTTGGACTTGACGAGCATGAAATCCTAGAGTTTCTGCTCGCCGTCTCAAACCTAGTAGCGTGGTTCCCCGCGAACCTGTGCCGACTGCTTCTCACGCGCGGTTGAGAGTAAAAGTACGTCCGTAGTATTTGGCGACTGTGGCTAGGCTTGCTGCACCACAGTTTTTCTCACTGTGTTGGAGAACAACCTGATCTCTCATGGTAGAATTAATTATCTATATCTATGAAAAAATAAGGAGTGAAAGCAACCTCGCCCTTAGGAACTGGGAGAAGAAGCGTTACTCAGCTAAAAGCGAAGGTGAGAGCGTTTTTTCTGTTTTGAATTTCAGCACTTAAGTTTCAAGAATCACAATAGATGAGATCGGATCGTTGAAAGTGTTAGCTCAACCTACCCGATCCTCCAGAAGGATGTGATTGAATCACTAAAACCGAGACCAATATTTGCATAACGTCCTGGTCCCAAATCGGCAGAAAGACCCCGAAATTGAGAATCTGTGAAGAATCTCCAAACACCCTCGTTGACTACAATCGAGGTAATACGGTCATTTACATCGTTGCCCACATTTCCAGTACCCTCGTTTGTCTGCACTAACAACTTCCCAAAATTGCTGTCATTGTAGAGTTCCAATGCAGCACCGCCAGAAATAGCAGCAGCAGTTTCATAGGAAAGGTCTTGCACTAATTCGATGCTGTAAAAGTCTTGGGTTTGGTTGTTGATGTTAGACATTCTTTTTCTCCTGAGTTTCAGATTGTGTTTGAACTGAAGGTTAAGCTTGTTTGCCTTGACTCTGATTTTTCATTGGTAGCAGTGATTGAATTTTATTCACTTGATTCAGTAATTCCAATTTGGTAATATCCTCTCTTATGCATAAGTTGATTGTCCTCACACCTATACTCAATTAAGGCTTCCAAGCTAAATTACCTTTTCAATAGGAGAGTGCAATGTCTTTTAAAGCTATGCGTTTGGACTGGTTGCAAGGTCTAGGAATTGCGATTGGGAGTGTGATCGCCTTTTATGCAAATATCTCAGTTGCCCAAATCACTCCAGACGGGACTCTGCCAAATAATTCCAACGTCACATTAGAGAACAACACCTTCAAAATCACCGGAGGAAGTCAAGCAGGGGGTAATCAGTTTCACAGCTTTAAAGATTTTTCTGTTCCCACTGGCTCGGAGGCATTTTTTAACAATGCTGCAAACATTCAAAACATTATTAGCCGAGTCACAGGAACGTCTATCTCTAATATTGATGGTTTAATCCGAGCCAACGGCACAGCTAACCTGTTCCTAATTAATCCCAATGGTATTATCTTTGGTGAGAATGCTCGGTTAAATATTGGTGGTTCATTTTTTGCCACATCTGCCAATAGTATGAAATTTGCTGATGGATTTGAATTTAGTGCAAAAAATCCTCAATCTACACCTTTGTTAACTATTAATGTCCCTATTGGTTTGCAATTTGGGAGCAATGCTGAAAGTGTTTCGGTGAGGGGGTCTAATCTGCAGGTAAATCCTGGTAGGAGTTTAATACTTGTTGGCGGCAATGTGAGCATGGATCGTGGTCAGCTTGTAGCTCCTTCGGGAAGTGTGGAGTTGGGGGGAGTAGCAGGAGAAAGCACCGTCGGACTTTTTTCTAACGGGGATTTCCTTGGTTTGAATTTTCCCCAAGGAGTGCCACAAGCTGATGTGTCTCTTACCAATCAAGCTGAAGTGAATGTACTTGCAAGCAATGGTGGTAATATTGCTATCAATGCAGCAAATTTGAATATATCGGAGGGAAGCCAACTGATCACAGGAATTTCAGGCGCTGGTTCATCCACAACTCAGGCGGGAGATATTAAAATTAATGCCACTGGGATAGTTGCGATCGCAGACAGCAGCAATATTTCCAATCAAGTGCTAGAGAACGCTGTGGGCAATAGTGGAAATATTAATATCAATGCTGATTCACTTTCTCTGAGCAATAACTCTTTTCTAGCTGCCAGTACCAATGGACAGGGAAATGCAGGCAACGTCACTATCAATACCAGGTCACTTTCAGTTTTTGAAGACTCTTATTTGGCAGCCAGCGCCAATGGAGAGGGAGATGCAGGGAATATAACTATTAATGCCCCCGATACTGTCTCCTTCAATGAAGGAAGCCAGGCTTATACTGACGTCACAGTCAAAGGTAATGGAGGTGATATCAATATCACCACTGGTTCACTTTTTGTTACCAATAATTCTTTCCTCGCTTCTAGCACCAAGGGAGATGGTAATTCGGGAAATATAACCATTAATGCTCGCGATGCCATCTCATTAGATAGAGGTTGGGCTTACACCGATGTTGGGGAAAACGGTAAAGGTCAAGCAGGCAACTTTAACATTATTAGTGATTCGCTTTCTTTAACAAATGGTGCTCAGCTGGATGCCAGTACTAAAAATGACGGGAATGCAGGTAATATTACTATTGACACTGGCTCACTTTCCTTAACAAATGGCTCTATACTTAGTGCCAGCACTTTGGGAGTAGGAGATGCGGGTAATATCAGCTTCAGCACAGGGTCATTTTTCGTCACAAATAACTCTCAAGTGACTGCCAGTACTTCGGGAGTAGGAAAAGCAGGTGATATAACCATCAATACAGACTCGCTTTCTGTCGCTAATGAATCTTTCTTAGCTGCCAGCGCCAATGGACGGGGAAATGCCGGAAATATCACTATTAATGCCCGCGATACAGCCTCCTTGGAGAATGGAGCGAAAGTATATACTGATGTTAATCAGCTTCCTGGTGATACCACACAAGTAGAAGGTAATGGAGGCGACATCAAAATTACTAGCGGGTCGCTTTCGTTAACGAATGGCGCTCAATTAATTTCCAACACCCAAGGTGAAGGGAATGCAGGCAGTATAACCATCGATACTGGCTCGCTTTCTGTCGCTAATCAATCTTTCTTCACTGCCAGCGCTAATGGACAACAAGGAAACGCAGGGAATATAAATATTAATGCCCGCGATCGCGTATTGTTTGATCTGGGAGGTCAAGCATATACCAATGTGACGACCAGAGGCAAGGGAGGCGACATCAGCATTAGTACAGGATTACTTACCGTAAGCAATGGTTCTAAGCTTAATACTAGCACTTCCAGAGTAGGAGATGCGGGTAATATCACCTTCAGCACAGGGTCATTTTCGGTAACAAATAACTCTGAAGTGACTGCCAGTACTTCGGGAGTGGGAAATGCAGGCAATATAACCATCAATACAGACTCGCTTTCTGTCGCTAATGAATCTTTATTAGCTACCAGCGCCAATGGACGGGGAAATGCCGGAAATATCACTATTGATGCCCGCAATAGCGTCTCATTGGAGAATGGAGCGAAAGTATATACTGATGTCAATCAGGTTCCCTTCAGTGATACCACACAAGTAGAAGGTGATGGAGGTGACATTAAAATTACTAGCGGGTCACTTTCCTTAACGAATGGTGCTCAACTAGTTGCTAGTACTAAAAATCAGGGGAATGCAGGTAATATTACTATTGATACTGGCTCACTTTCTGTCGCTAATGAATCTTTCTTAGATGCCAGAACCAATGGACGGGGAAATGCAGGTAATATTACTATTGATGCCCGCAATACCGTCTCCTTCGAGAATGGAGCCAAAGTATATACTGATGTTAATCAGCTTCTTGGTGATACCACACAAGTAGAAGGTAATGGAGGCGACATCAAAATTACTAGCGGGTCGCTTTCCTTAACATATGGCTCTCAAGTGACTGCCAGTACTTCGGGAGTGGGAAATGCAGGCAATATAACCATCAATACAGACTCGCTTTTTGTAACTAATGAATCTTTCTTAGCTGCCAGCGCCAATGGACGGGGAAATGCCGGAAATATCACTATTGATGCCCGCGAAACCGCCTCCTTCGAGAATGGAGCTAAAGTATACACTGATGTTAATCAGCTTCCTGGTGATACCACAGAAGTAGAAGGTAAGGGAGGTGACATCAAAATTACTAGCGGGTCGCTTTCCTTAACGAATGGCGCTCAATTAATTTCCAACACCCAAGGTAAAGGGAATGCAGGCAGTATAACCATTGATACTGGCGCACTTTCTGTGACTAGTAAATCTTTTTTAGCAGCCAGCGCCAATGGAGAAAATGGAGATGCTGGAAATATCACTATTAATGCCAGCGATCGCGTATTGTTTGATCAAGGTAGCGCATTCAGCAACGTTGGAATCTGCTCATTAATTGCCGTTGGCTGCACCCTAAGTAATAACACGATAAAAGGCAATGGAGGCAATATTAGTATCAAAGCGCCATCTCTCCAGTTAATCAACGACTCTTTTTTAGCTACTGGAGTGGGTGACGACAATAATTTGGAGAAGAAAGTAGAGGGAAATGCTGGCAAGATATCAATCGATCTCAGGGATGGTTTATCTTTAGACCAGAGCTTTATCACGACTACACTTTTTGCTAATGGGAAGGGCGAAGCCGGAAATATAGATATCCAAGCAGGATTTGTCTCCTCTGATCAATCTTTGATATCTGCTAGCACTCAAGGACAAGGAAATGCTGGCGGGATTTCTGTGGAGACTATGGGTGCAATTTCCCTGGCTGATAGTGACATCTCTACTGCCGTACAAAAAGGGGCAACTGGAGATGCTCAAGGGATTAATATCACAGCCCAATCACTCTTATTAACAGATGGCGCTCAACTGAATACAGTCACATCAGGAGAAGGAAAAGCTGGTAATATCCTCATCAATACAACAGATAAAGTTAGTGTATCTGGGACTAATACAACAGTGGCTCCCACCGACCTTTTTCAAAACAATATTCCACCCAGATTCAATTCTCCTCCACAGTTCGTAGATGCAGTATCGAGCGGCATATTTACCAGCACCAATTCCTCTGGAGTTGGCGGCAATATAACAGTGAATACAAATACATTTAGTATTTCCAAGGGCGCAGTTGTAGATGCCAGAACTACAGCCAGTGGAATAGGGGGAGCAATTAATATCAATACGAATACAATTGATGCAACGTCGGGTGGACAACTGACTGCAATCACATCTGGTAGTGGGCGTGCGGGTAGCATCACTCTTAATGCCACTGACAGTGCGACAATAACAGACAGCGATCCAACTTACTTGGCTCGACTTGCTCAATTCGGCGCTGACAATATCGATATATATGGCAAACCGAAAGTAGGCAATCAAGGTGCAGCCAGTGGACTAACTGTGAGCAGTGTTGGTTCGGGAAGTGCAGGTGATCTCACAGTACAGGCTGACTCTATCTATCTTAACAATGGTGCAAAAATAAGCGCTGACACTACAGGAGGAGGTGGAGATATCTTTCTCAACTCGCCTCTACTATTATTACGTCGAGGTAGCAGCATAACCACTAACGCCAGTGGTTATGATATCAGTGGTGGTAACATCACAATTGATAACAAAAATGGCTTCATCGTTGCTGTTACCAAGGAAAATAGCGATATTAGAGCAGATTCTGCGAACTTCCGTGGCGGGAATGTCACCATCAAAAATATTGCAGGGATCTTTGGTATCCAGTCCCGAAATGAGCCTTCGCTAAACACAAGCGATATCACCGCCACAGGCGCAACTCCTGATTTGAGCGGCAATGTGCAAATCAACACACCTGATGTAAATCCTAGTAACGGCTTAGTCGAACTCCCAATTAATCTAGTTGATGCTTCTAGGCAAATTTCCAATGCCTGCACTCCTGGAACTCGGCAATTCCAAAATACATTTGTAGCAACAGGACGCGGCGGACTACCCATGAGTCCCACTGAACCATTACAAGATTCAAGTACTGTGTCTGCGTGGGTGAAATTAAGATCAAAATCAGAAAACTTGGCAAATACAACTACTCAGGCACAACCAACAGCAGTTTCAACTACTCCCATTGCTGCTACAATTCCAATTGTGGAAGCTTCTAGCTGGGTAATCGATCGCAATGGAAATATAGAACTAGTAGCACAAGTTCCTCAACTCAACCCCCACAGCCCTTGGCAAACACCTGCTTCCTGTCCTGTATCTCAGGGAGGTGTGAAATATGGCAAAACTTCAGCTGCCAAAGCGAGTCGTTAGATTTGCGGTAACTCCCGTAGTCCTATTTACTCTTGCTGTTTTCCTGACTATTATTCCTAGCACATTTGCTAAACAACAAAAGACAAATTCACCAAACGGGTTTCACATTCAAATCAATAAACCCCCAGCCACAACACCACAGCAACTTCTTGAGCAAGGAGAAGCACTTTATCAAGCTGGGCGCTTTCCTGAAGCCGTAATTATTTTACAACAAGCTGTCCGTACCTATCAACGAGAAAACAATAACCTCGCACAAGCCGCAGCGCTGACTAACCTCTGTCTTGTATACCAGAAACTCGGCTCGTGGAAAGAAGCTTATGCAACTATTGACAATAGCTTAAATTTACTTGGCTGGGATCAGATAAATCAAAAGTTAAATGTCAAGAATCCAAAATCTGAATTGTTAGAAATTCTTGCACAAACTCTAAATATTCAGGGCGAATTGCAACTAGCACTGGGACAAACTGATGCATCTTTTCAAAAATCACAACAAGTAGAGCAAATCTGGAAGAAATTAGGTGATACTGCTGGAGTAACGCGCAGCCGGATTAACCAAGCACAAGCCCTACGAGTTGATGGTTTTTACCGCCGTAGCTTGGATATATTGGAGGAAGTATCCAAACAGTTACAAGCTCAACCTGACTCAGTTGTAAAAGTAATAGCTTTGCGATCGCTTGGTAATGTTTTACAACAATTAGGCGAACTTGAGTTATCCCAGAAAAACTTACAACAAAGCTTAGAAATCGCTCAACGTCTGCAACTGCCTCTAGAAATTAGTTTGACGGAATTTAGTCTCGGTAATACTGCTAGGTCGTTAAGTAATATTAAAGGTGCGATCGCTCATTATGAAAACGCTGCCAAAATTGCACCAAACCCTCTGATCAAAGTTCAAGCCCTGATTAATCAGCTGAGTTTGCTGGTCGAAAACGAACGGATTACTGAAGCAAAGTCATTAATACCCACAATCCAATCTCAATTCCCCAATCTGCCTACCAATCAAGCCGGTATTTATGCACGGATCAATTTTGCTCAGAATTTAACCACAATTGGTAACATAAAAGACATTGCAGAGATTCTGGCAACTAGCGTTCACCAAGCCAAAATAATCGGTGATGAACGTGCCGAATCCCATGCACTGGGCAGCTTGGGAGAAGTTTACGAGCAGAACCAACAATTGCAAGAAGCACAGGATTTGACGCAGCAAGCGTTGTTTATGGCTCAAAAAATTGATGCCTCAGATATAGCTTATCGCCTTGAGTGGCAGTTAGGACGCTTGCTCAAAGCACAGGGAAATATGCCAGCAGCCATATCTGCTTATGATGCTGCTGTAACAACTCTTCAGTCTCTTCGCAGCGATTTAGTTGCGGTTAATCGAGAGGTACAGTTCAATTTTCGCGATCGCATAGAACCTCTTTATCGGCAGTCTGTAGAGTTGATTTTACAAGAGAAAGGACAAGGAAAACCAGATTTAGATAAAGCACGTCAGCGAATGGAAGCCTTGCAAGTCGCAGAACTCGACAATTTTTTCCGAGAAGCTTGCTTGAGTAACCAATTTGTGGCGTTGGACAAAGTAGTAGACCGCGACAACCCGAATACTGCTATTTTCTACCCGATTATTCTAGATAATTATTTAGAAATTATTATTAAACTTCCCAATCAAAGATTGATCCATAAAACTTCTAAAGTCAAACGTCAGCAAGTAGAGCAAATTATTACAAAAATACGAGAGACAATAGTCGAACCTGATGCTAATCTGCAATTTAAAGCAGTTTCTCAACAGCTTTATAACTGGTTAATTAAACCAGTTGAAACAGACCTCCAAAATGGGAAAGTTAATACTCTAGTCTTTATTCCAGATGGGTTGCTGCGAAATATACCGATGTCTGCATTGTATGATGGCAAAGAGTATTTAGTCCAAAAATACTCTATAGCTATTAGCCCTGGACTGCAACTATTTACTCCCAAACCTTTAGCACACAAAAAATTAAATGCCCTGCTTGGAGGACTATCACAACCACCCAAAAATGAAAAGTTTGCACCACTTCCCAACGTTAAGATTGAACTGAAATTAATTCAGGAATCAGGCGTATCGACAACTACATTATTGGATAAAAATTTTACCAGTACAAATTTAGCAAAAACTATTAACACTCAAGCTTTTAGAGTTGTTCACTTGGCAACTCATGGACAATTTAGCTCTAAAGCAAAAGACACTTTTATCCTAGCAGCTGATGGACGCATCAATGTGAGTGAATTAGATAGTTTGCTTAAAAGTAGAGAGCAAAAACTAACAGAACCAGTTGAATTACTTGTTTTGAGTGCTTGCGAAACAGCAGTAGGAGATAAGCGAGCTGCATTAGGATTAGCAGGAGTTGCCCTGCGTGCTGGTGCGCGGAGTACTTTAGCCTCCCTATGGCAAATTGGCGATAACTCTACAGCTTTATTTATTGAGGAATTTTACCGCCAGTTAGTGACTGGTAAAACTACGGCAGAAGCTTTACGCTTTGCTCAATTAAAATTACTTGAAGCTCCTGAATATAACCGTCCGATGTACTGGGCACCCTACGTTATAGTTGGTAATTGGTTGTAGAAGTCTAGGCTTATAGATACTTTACTGGATATAAAATTATTAGCGGATTGGTAATTTTATTAGGGGCATCATAGCCAGATTATCCAAATTGATTGATTGCAATAAACTTTGCCAATCTTTTTCAATAGATGGATCATTATAATTAGAAATGCGTATTTGTGCTAGCATATTTAAAGCGTCAAACCAAATCCCTTTTTCAGCATAGATTATAATCTTTTGTCGAGGCTCCTTTGCGGCTTCTAATTGTTGCATAACACGCTCATCTAAATTGATTCTTTTAATGTCCCCTTCTACATATACAGGAATACTTCCTGTCTCTTGGTTACAATGTACTTTTAAATACCAACGATATGTCTTATCTACTTCTAATGAAGCAGTACTAGGGAGAGAAATACCAATGATACTTGGCTCTGAAGGTAGGGCGATCGCATTTCTATAAACATTATTTTCGGCGCTATCTTGTAAGCTAAATTCAGCGCTTGAGTTAGACAAATCCTTAGTGTAGGGGATATAAAACCAAAACGTAGGCCGTTCTAAAGTGGTTAGTCCCTCTACAGTCCCGATAATTGACTTGTTTGTCTGTTTGCCAACCTTTTGTTCCTCTTGAAATGGTACTAAGGCAGTGAGCGGGGTTGAAACCGCAGGGCAATTATCTCGACTACCCATTCCTGCTCTACGCCCAGATACAGGACTTAATGGAGCAGGTGCTTTTGGCAAAATAAAAACTGGTCGAGAAGTAGGTTGTTGAGGTGAAGCAGGTGTTTTAACTGGTTGTGCAAGCTGTTTATTAGTAATTGGTTGTTTAGTTTGATCTGTTACTTGTGTTGAATATTGAGTAGTACTGCTCAAAATCAGAGCAGTTGTTAAGATCCATTTCATTGACTTAACAGGTACGATTTTTGATTGTTGCTATCGTCATCATAAAGGTTAACGTAGCATTTGGTTAAATTGATCATCACCATTTTTGGACGCGATCGCATTTTTCCCTAGCGATACAAACTGGCGATAATCCTTGTCTGTGTGAATGTGGGGCTTGAGTGGCAACGTACCTCTGAGCCACAACAAGTTGTTGCGTCTGTAGATTACTACCCTTGTTCCCAAAAATCTCTGAAGGCTTTGAAAACAAGCCTTTAACGCCCAAGACAAAAGGGCTTGAAAACCCTGTAGTGCTTATATTTCTTAGAAGGCGGCACCCGGATTTGAACTGGGGGTGGAGATTTTGCAGACCTCAAATAACAACGCATTTACAGGCATTTTAAAGTTTATAACTCTTGCAAAAGTATTTTGTGGATTGTGCTAGTTACAGCTTTAGAAGAACCAATCAACAAATGTTTGAGTGGTTCTTTACCTTGCACAGTCTGAAACTCGCTTGGACTATTGACTGCTGCATTTGATTCTTCGACGCTGGATAAAAAGCTTTGAGTAATCATAATTCACCTAACAGAGGTGGGAATAACTATGACACACAATAAAGCTCATGTTGTCACCATGACAATTAAATAATGCACTGATGACAACTAATCATTACAGTTCGTGTCTTGTTTGCGCCGTCGTTTTCTTGCCCATATCTCTCTGAGGTGGGCAGGTTCATTTTCAAATTGAATCCACAGAGCATGAATTTCCGCTAGTCGGCGTTTGTCAGATTCTGAGGGTTCCCGACGATGCTCACCTTGGGAAAACCAATGCGCTATTGTGCTTTTAGAACGACCACACAATTCGGCAAGTTCTTCGTAGTTGACAGCCCAATGCTTTAGGAATTCTTCAGGCTCCATTTTGATAGCAACCTTAGCTTTGTAAACCTCAAACAGTTCCCAGTGTCTGCGAGTGGGTGTTTTGGCTGCAATCATAGCGACAACTTTAATAATGCACGGGTGACAACATATAGAGCTATCATACCGAGAATAAGCGATCGCAGTTTCTATGTTAGCGATTAAATATCAAGCATTCCCAGGTTATATTGCAAGTTTTTTAGCTCAATTTCAATACATCATCCAGTTTTAGGGGAATGAAAACTGCGATCGCACAGAACATATTCTGCCTGAAATCAAAAAAGGCGATCGCCTTTTTTCTGTCTAAGGTGCCTCTCGCTGGTTTCTGCTCAACTTGGTAGCTCACTGAGTGGTAGTAACATACAAACTATCCTATGATGAGTAGATTTGGTAATCTGATGTCTGACTATGGCTGCTAACACTACTGACCTAGAGAAACGTTTATGGGAAGCAGCGGATGAGTTACGCGCTAACTCCAAGCTAAAGTCCAGTGAGTATTCCATCCCGGTACTGGGGTTAATTTTCTTGCGTTACGCTGATTGGAAATTTACCCATGCTGAGGAGGAACTGAAAAATGCAGGTAGTAAAAGACGTGGGATTACCAAAGCAGACTACCAAGCAAAGGGAGTAATGTATTTGCCTGATGCTGCCAGATTCTCCACACTGCTGAATTTACCAGGAGGAGCAGATATTGGCAAGGCAATCAATGATGCTATGCGTGCCATTGAAGCAGAGAATGAAGAATTAAAGGATATTCTGCCCAAAACTTACAATCGCCTCGAAAATGACCTGTTATTTGACTTGCTGAAAAACTTTAACAAAGTCGAATTAGGAACAGATTTATCAGGGGATGCTTTCGGGAAGATTTATGAATACTTCCTGGGTAAATTTGCGATGACTGAGGGACAGAAGGGGGGAGAATTCTTTACCCCTATTTCTGTAGTAAAACTGATTGTAGAAGTAATTGAACCATATCATGGACGAATTTATTGACCCTGCTTGTGGAAGTGGTGGTATGTTTGTTCAAAGTGCATCTTTTGTAGAAAGACACAAGAAGAACCCCAGCACAGAAATTAGTATTTATGGGCAGGAGAAAGTAGGTGAAACTGTCCGCTTATGCAAGATGAACTTAGCTGTACATGGACTAGCAGGAGATATTCGCCAGAGCAATACTTATTATGAAGACATTCACAAGTCTGTAGATAAATTTGACTTTGTGATGGCTAACCCACCTTTTAATGTCGATAAGGTGGACAAAGAAAAAATCAAGGGAGATCCGCGTGTTAGCAAATTTGGAATGCCCAAAGCAGATAATGCTAATTACCTGTGGATTCATTTTTTCTGGAGTGCATTGAATGAAACAGGTAGGGCAGGATTTGTCATGGCGAATTCTGCCAGTGATGCGCGAGGTACAGAGTTAGAGATTCGGCAGAAACTTATTCAATCTCATGCAGTGGATGTGATGATTGCTGTTGGTTCTAATTTTTTCTACACTGTTACCTTACCCTGTACTCTGTGGTTTTTGGATAAGGGGAAAGCAGATACTATCCGCAGAGATAAGGTATTATTTCTGGATGCTAGGCACATTTACCGTCAAATTGACCGTGCCCATCGGGAGTTTACCCTAGAACAGATTGAATTTTTAGCGAATATTGTCAGATTGTACAGAGGTGAAGCAGTAGAGACTACCGATGGTAGCCAAGCATTGCTGGCGGAGAAATTCCCCCAAGGGGAATATATTGATGTACCTGGACTTTGTAAGGTAGCAACTTTAGAAGAAATCGCCGCGCAGGGATGGAGTTTAAACCCTGGACGTTATGTGGGTGTTGCGGAACGAGTAGTGGAAGATTTTGATTTTACTGAGAAATTGGAAGAATTGAATGAGGAATTGGAAGTTTTGAATCTGGAGGCGAGGGAATTAGAGGAGAGAATTGCTGAGAATGTGGCGAAATTGTTAGAACAAAGTTAATGCATCCCTTCTTTTAGCTGAGGTAAAAGTTATGAATATCACACTTAAACCAGAAATCGAGCAATTTATTCAAGCGCAACTTGCAACGGGTAGGTTTGCTAGTGCAGAAGATGTGATAAATGAAGCTTTTAAGTTGCTTCAAGAAAGAGAACGGCGTATTGAAGAATTACGTCAAAAAATTGCTGTGGGAACTGAACAAATCTCTAAAGGACAAGTAACTGATGGCGAAGTTGTTTTTGCTAGGTTGCAAGAAAAAATTCGGAAAATTGCTGAGGAGTCTGAAGAATGAGTAGTTATTCATTTTCAGATGAAGCAATTCGAGATTTAGATGAAATTTGTGAATATCTTGCTCGCAGTAACCCAAAAGCAGCTAGTAAGCTTTTTGATGATATTCGTAAAAAGTGTAAGTTAGTAGCAGGTTTTCCTAATATGGGGAAAAGTTACGGAAGACTTGTACCAAATTTACGCGGTTTTGTTGTGGATGATTACATGATATTTTACTATCCCAGTGAGGATGAAATTCTTGTTACTCGTATTGCCAGTGGTTATAGAGATTTAGAATCTTTGTTTGAGGATTAAGAATAAATTTTTGAGTTTGGTTACTAAGTCAGAGTCAATAATTGTAGAGAAGGTGACGAGTCAGAACAAAATGAATACATTCAAGTTTTTTAGCTGAGGTAATAGTTATGAATATCACACTTAAACCAGAAATCGAGCAATTTATTCAAGCGCAAATTGCTACAGGTAGATATGCAAATGCTGAGGAAGTGATTAGTAAAGCATTGAAATTGCTGGAAAAACAGGATAAGGAGTATCAGGAATGGGTAGAAGAAACTCGGCAAAAAGTTGATGTTGCAATTGCAGAACTTGAGCGCGGTGAAGGGTTGGATGGTGAGACTGTAGTGATGCAAATACTCGACAGATTCCAAAAAGCGCGTGAGGGTCAGGAATGAGTAATTACATTATCTCACCATCTGCAAGTCGAGATTTAAACGAAATTGCTGATTATTTTCTCCCAAGAAATCTGGAAGCAGGAGAAAAGTTATTTAGAGAATTTAATAAAAAGTGCCAAAATTTAGCTAACTTCCCCAGCATGGGACGTAGTTATGCTCATATTAAACCCTCATTGCGTGGTTTACCCCTAGATGGATATGTAATTCTTTATCAAGTTCTTGATGACGGGGTAGAAATTTTGCGTGTCGTGAGTGGTAATCGAGATTTGGAGTTTTTGTTTGCAGATGAAGAGTGAATTGTTCAGGAAAGGATGGAAAAATATAACTTTAGGCAAAATTCTAACTTTTCAAAGAGGTTTTGATATCACAAAAAGACAATTACAACCAGGTGAATATGATGTGATATTTTCCTCAGGATTGGGTGGAAAACATAACGAATATAAGGTAAAAGCTCCAGGGGTAGTGATTGGTAGAAAGGGAACTCTTGGTACTGTCTTCTTTGCTAAAAGTAATTTTTGGGCAACTGATACAACATTATGGGTTAAAGATTTTCATGGTAATGATGAGAAGTTCGCGTACTATTTTCTACAAACATTGCACCTTGAACAATATGATTGTGGTTCTGCCAATCCAACTCTAAATAGAAATCATATTCATGAATTACCTATTTCTTATCCATCTCTCCCCACGCAGAAGAAAATCGCCGCCATACTCTCAGCGTATGATGACCTAATAGAAAACAACACAAGACGCATCAAAATATTAGAAGAAATGGCACAAACCCTCTACCATGAGTGGTTTGTCAAATTCCGCTTCCCTGGTCAGGAACACACCAAAATGGTTGATTCTGAATTGGGGTTAATTCCTGAAGGGTGGGAGTTAAAGCAATTAGAACAAGTTGCAGACATCAATTTATCTAGTATTAAATCTGGAAATGCACCAGAAGAAATTAAATATGTAGATATTTCTTCTGTTAATACTGGGCAAATAAATAATATTGAAACTATTGCTTTTGTAGAAGCTTCTAGTCGTGCGCGTAGAGTAGTAAAACATGGAGATATTATCTGGTCTACTGTCAGACCTAACCGCAGGTCATACAGTTTAATTATTAATCCAATACAAAATCTAATTGTTTCAACTGGATTTGCAGTAATAACAGCAAAAAAAATACCATATACGTATCTTTATCATGCATTAACAACAGATAACTTTGTGGATTATTTAACCAATAATGCAACTGGTTCAGCATATCCAGCAGTAAATACAGCAGATTTTAAAAATGCTGAATTAATAATTCCTCCTCATGAACTACTAAACCAATTTCACAAGTTTTGTGCAGATATTTTGAGTCAAAAACAAAACTTTCACTCAAAAAACTTAAACCTCCGCAAAACCCGTGACTTACTCCTCCCCAAACTCATCTCAGGAGAAATCGACGTAGAACACCTAAAAATCACTACAGAAGATATAGCTGCTTAACCAATTAAAAATAATTAGATAAAAACTAAATTGTGAAAATTCCAGATAATCTCATCATTTCCGAAGAAAAACTTACCCGTTATCTTTTAGTCCCCCGTATCAAAGATGATAAATCAAAATTTTTAGCTTAAGCAGAATTTACACAAAATAACCCAGAAGATTTATTGACAGCGATTCGACAACTCGCCACCACCAATGAAGTTGTAGAAGATAATACTAATGAATATGGAACTTTTTACACTATTGCAGGATACCTACAAGGAGTAAATGGTCAAAATTTAGCAGTTATTACAGTTTGGCTAGAATCAAAACATGACGGAAGCTTTCGTTTTATTACCTTGAAACCAAAAAAGGACTAATGATGATGAAATTGGAACTATATCAGTACATTGCTCTGTGTCGAGACTTCCCAGAATACAACCTCAAACAGGGTGATGTCGCCATGCTAATTGATGATGTGACTCATCCAAGCGGTGGTGAAGATGGCTATGTATTAGAAGTCTTTAATGCAGCAGGTGACTCTATCGCTGTTTTTACTGTTCCTATGTCAGCAGTAGAAAAAATGCCCAGCGATGCAGTATTAGCCATTCGCCCATTAGCAGAATTAAAGTAATCACTTTATGAAACCACTAAAAAGAATCACATTCAACCCAGAAATCATGGGTGGCAAACCTTGCATTCGAGGTATGCGTGTTACTGTAGGTACAATTGTAAGCTTAATGGCAGCAGGACATACCCCAGAAGATATTCTCAAAGCGTACCCATACCTAGAACGTGAGGATATTTATGAAGCTTTAGCTTATGCTGCATGGCGGGTAGAAGAAATTGAAGTACCCCTTGCTTGGGCATGAAAATTTTACTTAATATGAATCTTTCTCCTGACTGGGTTCCAGTCTTAGAGGATGTTTTAAAAGTCGTAAAGTATACTTGAAACCCCTCTCCAAACCTCTCCCCGAAGCGGAGAGAGGCTTTGAAACCCCCATTCCCTCGTAGGGAAGGGGGCTAGGGGGGTTAGGTTTCTGAAGCTTTGATGTGACGAAAAATACTTTTCAAACATCCTCTTAGAAAGTGAGGGTTTTGAAGCTGTCCACTAATCAACAATTGGTAATCCCAGTGCTACAGACAAAGTAATCATGGCATGGGCACTGACAAACGACTAGATTGTTTGTCACCATGACTTAGATTTTGGTACACTGCTGGCAATGACTCAAGCTGATGCACCCAGTGTAATTCCAATACGGTTCAGTTAGCGCCAAAAACCTTAAACTGCGTAGGTTGGGTTGAGGAACAAAACCCAACATTTTCGGTGGTTTGTTGGGTTTCACTTCGTTCAACCCAACCTACGATTATCCTTAACTGAACCGTATTGAGTGTAATTCAAGTGCGATCGCAAATCTTTTGATCTCGATGTCTAAGCGATCTCTTTCAATATTGCGTTAAAAATGACAACCAAAGGCAATTTGGTATAAGCAACAGGTACTTCAACATCGTGTTGAGGTACTTAAAAGTCGTGTTGAGGTACTTCAACATCGTGTTGAGGTACTTAAAAGTCGTGTTGAGGTACTTAAAAGTCGTTTTGGAGTACTTCAAACTTTGTCACACCGCGATTCAAGCTGTGTAGATTGGGTTGAGGCTTTGCGTCTACGTTCTTTAACCCCATCAATCCCCAACGCCGAACTTTTGAGTTAAAAATGGAGTAAATCTATACTCCATACCTATGCGTCCACCTCACCCAGACTCAGAAGCAGCGCTAGAGAATGCCACCATTGAACTATTCTCTCAACTACAATGGGAAACAGCCAATTGTTACCATGAAACCTTTGGTACAAACAGCACACTGGGAAGAGAGACAAAGGGTGAGGTAGTTTTAATTCCCAAACTCCAGTTAGCTGTAAAAAACTTAAACCCTGACTTACCCACAGAAGCTATCCAACTGGCCATTGAAGAATTAACTCGTGACAGAAGCACGTTGAGTTTAGCCAATGCGAATGCAGAAATTTATCAACTCCTCAAAGATGGAGTGAAAGTCAGTTTTAAAAATGATCAGGGTGAAGACCAAACAGAAACAGTCAAAGTCATTGACTGGAATCAGCCAGAAAATAATAATTTTTTTCTCGCGTCTCAATTCTGGGTGACAGGAGAGATTTACACCAGAAGAACAGACTTAATAGGGTTTGTGAATGGTTTACCTTTAGTTTTCATTGAACTAAAAGCACATCACCAACGCTTAGAACTTGCCTATAAAAACAATCTCACAGATTACAAGCAAACTATCCCCCAACTCTTCTGGTACAACGCATTTATCATCCTCTCCAATGGTAAAAAAAGTCGCATTAGTAGCTTAACTGCCAAATGGGAACATTACTCGGAGTGGAAGAAGATAAATTCTGAAGGAGAAGAAGGGATAATTTCTCTAGACACGATAATTAGAGGTACTTGTGAACCTACCAAATTACTGGATCTAGTTGAAAATTTCATCTTCTTTTACGCTGCTAAAGGCAGTTTAGTGAAAATCGTTGCGAAAAATCATCAATATTTAGGAGTTAACCAAGCAGTTACCGCAGTAAAGGAAATTAAATCCAATCAAGGCAGATTAGGAGTATTTTGGCATACCCAAGGTAGCGGTAAAAGTTACTCAATGGTCTTCTTCTCCCAAAAAGTGGTGCGAAAACTCTATGGTAACTGGACATTTGTGATAATCACTGACAGAGAAGACTTAGACGAACAAATCTACAAAAACTTTGCCTATGCTGGTGCAGTGACAGAAATCGAAAAAAATGTCCGCGCTAAAAGTGCAGAACACCTCAAACAACTCCTGCATGAAGATCATCGCTACATTTTCACGATGATTCAAAAATTCCGCACTGAAAAAGGCGGAACCTATCCCCAAATTTCTGATAGGTCAGATATTATCGTCATTGCAGATGAGGCACACCGCAGTCAGTATGACACATTCGCTCTCAACATGAGGAATGCTTTACCCCATGCAGCATTCATTGGTTTCACTGGTACACCTCTAATGTTAGGAGAGCAAGAAACCAAAAAAACCTTTGGTGATTACATCAGCATTTATAACTTCCGGCAATCAATAGAAGATAGCGCCACAGTTCCCCTCTACTATGAAAACAGAATTCCCGAATTGCAACTTACCAATGATGCCCTCAATGAAGATATAGCAGAAATCATCGAATCAGCAACAATGGATGAGGAAGAAGAGAAGAAACTAGAAAGACAATGTGCCAGAGAATATCAATTAATTACCAGAGATGACCGATTAGAGAAAATTGCTCAAGATATTGTCACCCACTTGCTGGGTAGAGGATACCAGGGTAAAGCAATGATTGTCAGCATTGACAGATTTACTGCGGTCAAAATGTACAACAAAGTCCAGCACCACTGGCAACAACACCTCCAGCAGTTTAAAAATCAACTTGCTGAATCTAATTTAAGCGAATTTGAACGCAAAAAATTATCAGTCACAATTAAATATATGTCAGAAACAGATATGGCAGTGGTCATATCTCAGTCTCAAAACGAAGTAGAAGCATTTCAGAAAAAAGAATTAGACATTACGCCTCACCGTCAAAGGTTAGTGAGTGAATCTCCCCCACTGGATGAAAAATTCAAAGATCCATCTCATCCCCTACGCATCATCTTTGTCTGCGCTATGTGGATGACTGGATTTGATGTCCCCAGTTGTTCCACCATTTACTTAGACAAACCCATGAAGAACCATACTCTCATGCAAACCATTGCCAGAGCAAATCGTGTCTTCCCAGGTAAAGTTAATGGTTTAATTGTTGATTACATTGGTGTCTTCCGAGATTTACAGAAAGCACTAACCATTTATGGTTCCGCATCTGGTGGTGGGATTAAAGAAGAAGATACTCCAGTTAAAGCAAAAACAGCTTTAGTGGCACAATTAAGAGAAGCGATCGCCCAAACCACAACATTCTGTACGCAAAAAGGCATTGATTTTGCTGTACTGGAGTCAGCACAAGGTTTTGCACGCACCAAGTTTTGGGCAGATGCAGTGGAATGCATCATTATTAATGATGAGGCCAAAAAAACTTATCTTTCCCTAGCAGGTAACGCTAACAAACTCTACAAAGCTATCCTCCCAGATCCTGCTGCCAATGAATTTACCGCTATTAATGCTCATTTGCAGGCAATCAAAGACCAAATTCTGGCAGAAGTACCAGAAGTTGATGTGTCCGAAGTGATGGAACAAGTGGAGGAACTGTTGGATCTGTCCATCACTGCTGGAGAGTTTGTCATCACAGAATCCCACAGTCAACGCATCGACTTAAGCCAAATCGACTTTGTAGCGTTAAAAAATAAATTTGCTAGTACTGACTACCAGAGAACAGAGACAGAAAAACTCAAAACAGCGATCGCGCAAAAACTCCAGCAGATGGTGAGGTTAAATAAAACTCGCATCAACTACCTGGAGAAATTCCAGCAGATGATTGCAGAACACAATGCTGACTCACGCAACGTGCAGATATTCTTCAATGATTTGATTAACTTTGCTCAAGAATTGGGCGTTGAAGATAAAAGAGCGATCGCAAAAAATCTCACTGAAGAAGAACTAGCAATTTTTGACTTACTGACTAAACCAGAAATTCAACTGACTAAGCAAGAGGAACAGGAAGTTAAACAAGTTGCAAGAGAATTACTCAAAACTCTCAAAAAAGAGAAGTTAGTTTTGGATTGGAAGAAGAGACAGCAAACCAGAGCATCGGTGGAAGTAGCGATTAAGGATAGTTTGGATCGGTTACCGCAGAGTTATTCTACTGAACTGTATGAACAGAAGTGTCAGGAAGTTTATCAGCACATTTATGAGAACTATTCTGGGCAAGGTAGTATCTATAATACTGGTGCGTAAATTCGGATACAGAATCCCTTGCATAGGAATAGAACTAAGCGACACAGAAGTAAACATAACCCGGACAGGAGGCAGAGCAGAGACTACTAGCTAGTTTTTTACCCTTGTTTTTGGTCGTCATCTAACACAGGTATCTCTGAGGATTTCTATCAGCACTGACTTCGTGGATATGTCCTGACCCATGTCGATCAGGAAACAAGAACTCCTTGCGGCGATTGGGGTTGTACTCTTCTAAATACTGCTTGAGCTTCTGATGTAATTGCTTAGTAGGCGATCGCCTATATTTTAATTCAACAAGTTTATAGTTCTGGCACCTGTAGGTTACGTTTATTACCTGCGTAATGCTTGTAAATAATTTCTGGAGAGTTACCAACCCACCTTCCTACATCCTTCGCATCAATATCAGCTTCTAGGCAAAGAGTAATAAAAGTGTGTCTGCATTGGTGAGGTTTGCGATATTCGCTGACTACACCCTGTTTTACAAGGTGAGTTACGATGCCATCTATATGTGTACCACGATGATTTTTGTAACATTTCCAAGCATGATTAAGAAAATCTCCAAAGTCTACTATGCCGCCTTTCTTGCTTCTAAAGATAAAATAATCTAGGTTACAGTTCTCTGGCTTGATAGAGTCTAAAATTTCACGGTGCTGATTATTAATCGGAAAACGTCTTTGGCTTTGGGTTTTTAATCCATCTTTGAGAGCTAGCCCTTTAGTACTGATGGTAATTGCTTGCTCAAAGGTAATGTATTTATCACTGATATGCTTCCATTGTAGAGCGATCGCTTCTGATGGTCTGCACCCAGTGAAAAATAATAATTTTACTAAAGGAGCATAGTAACTGTAGAGTTTGCTCTCCTCAAATGCTTGAATTATGCTATCCCGTTCTTCCTTAGTAAAGGGATTAATTTCATATTCTGCTGATTCTGACTTCGGCATTTGAATATCTTTTGCCATACTTTGAAAGGGATTGGATTCAACTAGCTGACTCTTGAGTGCCCAATCCCAGCAAGCATTTATATTTGTCAAAGTACGTTTGGCGGCATTAGCACTGAGATTTGCAAGTAAATAGTCTCGAATTGCGATCGCATCATCTAAAATTTTAGTTGGTAATTTAGCAATGTGATTGCGATACTTGCGGTAGTCAACCGCATAAGTAGAAGGACTAACCTGTGGTTTTTTAAACTCAGCATATTTTTCCCATAATTCTCCCAAGTCATATTGGAGGGTAGCTGAAGACTAATTGGCGTAATTGGGCTAACGGTACTTAATGAAGCTGCTGGTTTGTACTTAGCTAAACTGGCATCAAACTCTCCATAGTCAATAGACCTCTGGATTGTTGCCGCTAAAGTCGATGCTTGGTGTCTTCCTAAAGGTGTATCGTAGTGCCTTGTCGAAAGGTAGAAACGCTTGGTTTTTAGCTCTCCCGTCGGCGTAACAATAGGATGAGAAAAACTAATTGGAGACTGCCGTTAGAGTTCTTAATCTGCACTGAACGCCGATGGGCAATACTTTGAGATTTTTAGGATTCCATAAGGGTAATTAACTGGGGTAAAGACCTTTATCCTTGCAATTTACCCCAGTTTTACCCCAGAAATACTTATTGGGGTAAAAACCTTTACCTTACATTTTTACCCCAGTTTTACCCCAGTTCTTTACCCAAACTACCCAAAATTACCCCAAAAATATTGGAAGGCTCTGGAAACAAGCCCTACAACTACCATTAAAAAAGGGCTTCAAAGCCCTGTAATGCTTATATTTCTTTGAAGGCGGCACCCGGATTTGAACCGGGGGTGAAGGTTTTGCAGACCTCTGCCTTACCACTTGGCTATGCCGCCACAGCAAGATTCCCTGGACTACTTTAATGTTGCTAAGGTATCTTAGTACCCATTTAGTAGTCATAGGGCGCTAGTTAAACCATGATAGCATAGGATTCTGAGGTAGAAATAGTAGGTTAACTGGATGTTTCTGGTAGTCTTTAGGCGATCGCTAAAAAGTGGCGATTACAAGTTGACCACAGCACAAACAACTCTTAGCTGATTAAAGAAAGTTGTAATTCTTCACTCCTCATTTGTTACACCTTTACTTCATCGGCAAAACTACCCCAACGGAGAAAGTGAAATGGGCCGGCGATAGAACCCCAGAGACGTTCATCGGTGTCTAAATCCCTTCCCCGATCGAGGCTGAAAAATTCTTTAGCGTCAATCTCAAATTCGTTATCCAGATAAGTATTTTTGCCGTCACGAACCACTATGCAGCCTTTACCAGGTTCAACTCTGCCTTTAAAGCTCTTACCTGTCCACTCTACAATCATGTTGCAACCTGGCATTTTTTCCAATTGGTCAACAGACAACTCTTTGAGGCGTTCGGGTTGACGAGATGCACCGTAAAATTTTTCTTCTTCTTTAACGGTATAGTGTTCAATCGCAATGTGGTTTTCTGCCGGAATCAACTTCATTACCCGCATCCGGTAGGGTTGATTGAGCAAAAAATCATAAGCTTGTTCGAGAAACAAACTTACCCCTGAGAACAATTCCAAGGGAAGGGGACGGATACACACACGGATATGGGCATAAAAAGGCGGATTTTCAAAAGCTTGTTCTTGATTGCTAAAGTCAGCTGCCATCCAGCGGGCTAAGGTGGCGATATCAGTAGAATGAGTCATTACAAAACGATCGACTAGTTGCTTGAATATTATCTAGGATTATTTTGACACTCCCTAGACTCAAAAATCCTGATTGCGATCGCAATTTTTAAATTATATCTATGATGGATGCTTTGACTGGAGAAAATCAGGCTGCTTCAGTACAAGTTAAACTGCTGACATCTTGTATCTAATAACTAGAACTCGTTAAGCATTTATTTTTACAAAATCCGCACACTGTCTTTTATCTGTATGCTGAAGCGATATAGCTCTCAGGTAGGCTTTTCTTGTAAAGCTGGAGAATAGTTAGTCAATAATAGGGATGGGGATAATCTCTAATTATCTCATCTAACTCACTCAAGCCAAAGTAAAGTATCCATGCTCAGGCACTTAATTGCGATCGCTACTGCCACTATACTCTTTAGTAATTCCTTAACACTGGCAGAGAGTAAACCGCCGAAACCACCTGATAAATTTCCTCCTAGCCCTCTAGAGATTACCACACCCGATCCACTGTCACCGCGATCGCCCAAGGATAAACAGCCGTTAACTCTCCAAGAACGCCAAAAGTTAGAACCAGCTTTGGATGCGTTAAATCAAAAAGCTGCGGCGAAACTGCAAGCAGGTGAACCGATTGCGGCGTTTGAAATTTGGAATCGAGAATTGCGATTGCGGCGCTTTTTAGGTTCATTAGCAGAGGTGCAAGCATTATCTAGAGTTGGGGCGATCGCTTGGAAGCTAAATGACGCACAAGAAGTACAATATATTACGCAACGATTGCAAGCAATTCAAAAGCAAGCCCAATCTCAGAAAAAAACTGCCCCAATCGATCTAGAATTGTGGCGATCGCTAGGTGAAGCTTACAAAAATGTGCGCTCGTCTAAACTGGCTATAGAAGCTTACGACCAAGTTTTGCTAGTAGTGCGACAACAAAAAGATCAAACAGCAGTATTAGAAACCCTCAAAACAATTGGAGAACTGCATTTAAGTTGGTTTGATTATCGCAAAGCTGCACCAATCTATGAGGAATTGTTGAGTTTAGCTACATCTCTTGGCGATCGTGTCAACGAAGTAACATATCTGCAAAAGCTGGCTGATATTTACGAGCAGACAAACCAACCGCAACAGTCATTGAATGTACTTAACAAACTAGCAGAAATTTATGTCAATGAAAATAAGCTTACAGAAATACCAGAATTAAAGCTAGCGATCGCTTCAGATTACGAATCTTTAGCTAAGAAAGATCCTAACTTACTGCTAGAAGCTTTTAAAAATTATCAAGAGGCTTATACCACTGCTTGGCAATTAAAGGAGTACGTTCGTGCTGGTGATGCTTTGCAGAAGTTAATTGTGTTGTATCGTTCCCAAGGACAAACAGAGGAGGCTTTGCAGGCTAGCGAAATTCTGGTGCAGATACAGGGGCAAGCCGCCAACTTTTACGGAATGATGCAAGCTTATGACCAAATTGGGCAATTGTATCTAGAACGCAAAGAATTTCCTCAAGCACTAACAGCTTTTAAACAAGGGTTAAAACTGGCGCAACAACTCAAACATGAAGAAGCATACTTTACTGGACAAATTGAAAAACTATCGAAAGCAAATTAACTGAAATTTCTGCGATCGCTTAACATAAAAATACCCGCCACGCCTACCCACAAGGTGAAAAGCTATGTCAGAAACTACCCTAGCTGCACCAGATATTCAACTCCCACCCACTCAAGCAGAATTACCAGACGATGACGGTATTCCGATGGAAAGCCCACGACACAAAGCCCAGATGGATTTGCTGATCGATGCTCTGATACCTTGGTTGGAAGAACGAGAAGATGGGTTTATCGGCGGTAATATGTTTGTTTACTACAGTCTGGCCCAGGTGCGAAACAAAGACTTTAAAGGGCCAGACTTTTTTGCTGTGTTGGGAGTCCCGAAAGGAGAACGTCGCAGTTGGGTGGTTTGGGAAGAGGGGAAAACACCAGATATAGTCATTGAATTGCTTTCTGATAGCACAGCCCAAGCAGACAAAAATGAGAAAAAACTAATTTATCAAAATCAAATGCGTGTGCCAGAATATTTCTGGTATGACCCTTTTAACCCTAATGATTTGGCTGGTTTCTCTATTGAAAAAGGAGCTTATCAACCTATTGTAGTAAATGCTCAAAATCAGTTGGTGAGTCAATCCTTAGGGTTAGGATTGCAGTTGTGGCAGGGAAGTTATAAAGGTATTGATACTACTTGGTTACGCTGGGCAATTTTGGCAGGAGAATTGCTGCCAACTCCTGAAGAAAAGCAACGTCAAAGGGCAGAACAAGAAAGCCAAAGGACAGAACAAGAACGCCAAAGGGCAGACAAGGCAGAATTGCAGTTATTACAAACTGCACACAACTTACTTGAGTCTGGGATGACAGTAGAACAGGTAGCGAGGTTAACAGGTTTGAATGTATCTGAGATAGATACTGAAAAGGATGGATGATTTGTGGGATTTGTTGAAGCGATCGCTCCACCAACGCAATCATACAAGCGATCGCTAATCAATATCACTCCTGTTCTAAAATCCTTTCTATATCTTGCCCTGCATAGAGAATTCGCACAACTTGAATGCTTTCATCTTGCTCAAAGTAAAAAATTAGATACTTTTTAAATCCCTTAACAGCCCATTTACGTAAACCTTGTAAACGAAGATTATCCAGAGGATAACGGCTACCCATTCCAGGCATTCTTGCTAACTGTGCAAAAGTTTCTCTTACAGAGTCAAAAAATAAAAGAGCGGTGTCGGGGTTGTCTTGGGCAATGTAAGCAAAATACTCATCAATATCTAAACTGCCTTTGGGTGTAATGACTATCCGCTTTGTCATTATTTCTCTTGATGCATCTGGTCGATCAAATGTGTGCGTTTTTGCTGCCACCATTGATCATTAACTTCTATTGTCTCTCCACTTTCAAGTCCTGCAATTAAAAGTTCTTCTATATGTTCTTGCATCTTGCGTTTTTGGTCTTGAGTGATTAACTCTTGTAGATATTCGCTAACTGAACCGTAGCCACCTTGAGCCACTTGTTCTTCAACAAAGGCTTTCATCGACTCAGGCAAGGAAATATTAATGTTACTCATAACCTTGGCAGTGAGGTTAAACTATTTTTTCCATGTTATCAAGGTTATTAGGCATTGTCTTTGAAGAAATTTCTGCGATTAGCTTGCCCCATTGTAGGCGATGTCTACGATGGGCTATGCCTACGCATTTGTGTTGATGAGAGAAAAGCGATGTCTAACGACAAGCCAAAGAAGCGTCTACGCATTTAATCGGGGACTTGCACAATGTGAGCGATTGCATTTCCCAAACGAGTAAAGTGATTTGGATTCAGGGTCAACAAAGCGTCTACCTCTGCTTTTAAAGCAGCTTGAGCAATTAAAGCATCAAAAATACCGCCACCTGGAAGATTTAAGGTTGCCATTTGAGCGATTGCAGCCTGATAGTCATTGAAAAGCAGTGGAACTCCCTCTAAATACTGTGACATATCTACAATAATCATCTCAGCTTGTTGGGGACTAATAGGCGGCTGAATGGGTAAGCGGGTGATGACAGAATATGTTTCAGCTAAACTGTGAGTTGAGATAAACCCTTGGATTTGCCCAGATTTTGCAGCTTTAATCTTGGAAAAGCAAACAGAATGTTGCGGGTGATTGACAATGAATGCAGGAACTAACACAGAAGTATCAAACAAGACTTTCATTAAGTTATTTGATCCTGAATGCGTTCTTCTCTCAACTCATCTATAAAGGTATTAACATCAAAGTTTTCTGGTAATTCTGCCTCTACAACTAAAATCCCTTCTTTTCGATAAATGTTTGGTTGGTTAAGAGGCAGTACATTGGTCATCTCAGAGTTTTGTTGAGTATATTTTTCAGTGACTTGCTGACTCAGCGTGTCAATTTTTTCTGCAATAGCTTGCAAAACAAACTGCTCAGTCGAAATTCCCTGACTGCTTGCCCATTTTTCAATCTTTTGTTGGAGTTGGGGAGGAAAGTTCATAGACGTAAATACAATTAATACTCCAATTGTAAAAGGCGATCGCCTACCACAGTCTACGCTCACGCATTTATTTGTGTTGATGAGAGAAAAGCGATGCCTTCGGCAACGTCTTCGACGATCGCTCTAAACTACTAGATTGCAAACTCTATCGCCTGAACCCGCTCTTTTAATTACGAATTAATTTTTTAGCCAATCGCCACAACAGAGAAAACGGTAAAATTAATATCGCCTTTAAGGTTTGCACAAATTGACCTAACCGACGTTTCCGGATAGGACGGGGAGTAGACTGGCGTTGCAGGATTGCTAGATTTTGTCGAATTGTCGCGGTAGTGGGATGATTAACTCCTAAAATGCGATCGCACATTGCCAAAGCATCACTGTATAGTGGTTCGGCATCGCTGTACCTCCCTTGGCTTTTGTAGAGTCCTGCTAAATTGTTCAAGCTAGTAGCCACATTGGGATGGTCGCCAGCAAACAGAGCTTTGCAAACATTTACGCCATCCTCATACCAAGGTTCTGCTAATTTATATAATCCTTGTCCTTAAAAGTTCTCCTCCTAGTTCTTGGGGAATCTCAAAACCTAACTGCAACTGAAAAAACTCTAAAACTTCGGCGGCAAGATTGGTTTCTCTGTCGTTAAACCAGGTAATCCCGCCATAATATTGTTCGTATCGTCTGGCGTATTGGGTAGCTAATTCAGTTTTGCCCACGCCACCCATTCCCGCTATTGCTACATAATTTCCGCGCTGCAAGTCTTCATGCACCATTGTCAGTTCTGTTTCTCGCCCGACGAAATTAACAGAACCGCGATAAGGAATAGATTTTGTGGGGCTTAACTTTGTCCGTTCCCCGTCAGACGACTTTGGTCAGTTAAAGGTGACTGGGGCATTAAATGTATTGCCTTGGAAAACATTCTTTATCTCATCTGCCAAATTTTGATAGTTAATACTATTTGGCTGTTGCGGTTGCGACTTCAGCGTATCGGCAAATTCTTGTATAGATTGGATAAATTTAGGATTTGGTTCAGCTTTAGCTGCTTCTGCCAATTCTTTTATTGCTTCTGCCACTTCAGGATTAGCTTTAGCCGCAGATTCCACCTCTAGCAGAGCCTTACCATAATCGAGTGGTTGCTCTGGTGCTTTCTCGATCGCTGCTACAGTATGGGGAGACTGTTTTTTCAGCGTGACGAGAAACTTGCCAGTCTTATCCACTAAAGACTCTGTTACCTTTTCGGTTGTTTTTTCTAAGGCTTTGGTGGCTATTATAGTGCCAACAGCGATCGCCGCAGTTTCAAATATCATAATCCTGCCTTGACTATGTATATGCTATCTAATTATTAACACACCGCTTTTGTTCTAAATTCCGCAGCTAAGTTAAAAAACCCAGATTTAACTCAGCGTTACAGATTTTGCATAGTTCAGCATTATTTTCTCTATTCATTGCGTCTGATATCTAGGTTTTTTGGAATTGAAACCAGTTGCCGTTACTAACATCGCCACTAACATTGCGCTTTAAGTTACTAAAATCATGAGTTTAGTTACTACTACGACAATTTTTGTTACAAACATCATAATTTTCGTTACAGTGTTACGAACTTGTTACTAAAATAACGAGTTTAGTTACTACCACGACGATTTTTGTTACAAACATCATAATTTTCGTTACAGTGTTACGAATTTAGTTACCATCACGACGATTTTCGTTACAAACATCATTATTTTAGTTGATATTGCTGAGACTATAGTTACATAAGATACCAATATTTGTGGATTTTACCCAACCAAAATTAGGCTTTAGTAGGGCAAGCTAGCTCTAGAACACCATAAAAAGAAGATAATTATGCCTCGCCAAAAGCGTACATATCGCGTTCTAGAAAAAGCTGAATTGAGAATCGCCGGACTCAAAGCCATTGATCCCAGCATGGATTTTGGAGATGCTCGGAACTTGCAAAATCTTACACAAATGATTCAGCAATACCGTAGCAAAATAGATACTTATAATACGACTCTGGCTGTGATTGACTCTTATACAAGTGAGATGAAAGAGTTGGAAAAAAGTTTGAGCGAACTGACTGAAAAAATGCTCCTGGGAGTTGCCTTTAAGTACGGCAAAGACAGCCATGAATATGAGATGGCGGGTGGTGTTCGCAAAAGCGATCGCGTCCGCAGAAGCTTAGTCAATCGCTTAAAAGCTAGTACAGATGAAGTCTATAATAATAATACCCAAACTGCATAAGCTCATCAATAGACTCCTAACAAAAGTCTTGATTTGACAGCGCTTTTCAAATAATTGAACTACACCATTCCCATCTCAGTCTTGGTCAAAACACCTGTTTGCAATGATTCATATTCTAATTCAGCGACCTTGAATCACTTAGTTTGAAAGATATTTTGTACCATTTTTTTGTCTGTATTCGCCGCCGCCTTATCCAACTCTGCAATCTCACCAGCGTCTAATTGCCAACCCAACGCCCCAAGATTCTCCCTCGCTTGTTCTACGCTTTTTGCTCCAGGGATGGGAATGGTTCCTTTACAGATGCACCAATTAATTGCTACCTGTGACATAGTTTTGTTTCTGAACTGTGCTACCTCTCGCAAACATTCCAAAAGCGATTTGCTAGCAGAAGCCGCTTCTCTACAAGACGCTGCGCGAACGCCTCTACGCATTCCTGATAATATTTGCTTAAATAACAGACCTCGAATGCCTTTAGGCAAAGGGCCTTGCTCAGAGTATTTTCCTGTCAGTAGTCCCAAAGCTAGAGGGCTGTAGGCAATCAATTTAATGTCTAACTCATCACAAAGGTCTTTGAGCTTGAGTTGAGTGACAGGATATGTAGACAACAGAGAATATTGAACTTGCACAGTTGTAATCGGAACACCTCGTTGAGCGAATTTTTTCTGCACTCGCTGAAGCCGTTTCGGCCCATAATTGGATAATCCCACTCCTTTGACCAGTCCTTGCTCATACAAATCGGCAAGACCATCTAAAAGTCCTTCTTCTTGCCAAGGAGCATAGTTTGCTGTTGACCAGTGCATCTGTACCAAATCAACATTTCTTCCCAAGCGTTGGGCAGATGACTGGCAAGCCCTTACCATTGATTGACGTGTCCATCTCCACGGGTAAGCAGCAAGCTTAGTTGCAATACAAATATTTTC
Organism: Nostoc sp. NMS9; assembly: GCF_017114995.1. Classification (GTDB taxonomy): domain Bacteria; phylum Cyanobacteriota; class Cyanobacteriia; order Cyanobacteriales; family Nostocaceae; genus Nostoc. The sequence continues at coordinate 82,467 of NZ_JABXKL010000101.1, forward strand.
TTTGCCTGAACCTACATATTCTCGGTTGAATCGTCCCAGAAGTGACTCACTCCGACCATTCAATCTCCCCGTTCCGTAAGAATCGCCTGTATCAAATAAAGTTACACCGTTGCTTACACAAAGGTTAAAGACGGCTTGCAACTGCTCATCCATACTTTCGTCATATCCCCAAAGCAGTTGGTTGCCCCAGGCCCAAGTGCCGCAGCCCATGCTTGGGAGTGAGAGTTTTTGGAGAGTCTGCATCTTTGCTGTTTGTAGATTGCCTTATTAATTATCAGGCATATATAGCAGTCCTCAATCATTCCTGAAAATTTGAGATAGTTATAATCTCCCTGTAATCCTGATTCATCAATAGACCTCTTGCACAAATGCAAAATTTGCCTTCATCCCCCAACCCCTTCTCCCAATTTTGGGAGAAGGGGAGCCAATTTCAAAGTCCCTCTCCCAAGCTTGGGAGAGGGATTTAGGGTGAGGGGTTTTGATTCATGCAAGAAGTCTAATTTCAACTTGACAGACTACTATTACGGGATATTGTCGAATTTGCTAAGAGCCAAGCTGTTTCAGTCCAGGCGTTATTAAATAATCTGGCCTCTGACATTTTTAATTCAAATGAATGGGGTGGTGATTCTAGCAACAAGGGCGAACCTTTATCCTGGGCCTCAACTAAGTTAACTATCCAGGGAAGAAAGTCTAAGATTTCTTTTGGTAGTACAGTTAACTCGAAATCCCACAACAAATTCAGACCACGGCAGACTTGTCCTTTTCTAATCGTTGTCACTCTACCAGCACTCTTGTTAATAGCCAGTCGCAGAATGAATGGGCGGAATGGGACAAATTCATCGGGTGCTGTATAAGCGTATACATTTATATAGTTTAGTCTCTGTCTACGATCCATCCAAGATGCGATCGGTGAATTACTACTATAAGATGTACCAGTTATAAGTACCGGCATATTCATAACAGCAGCAAAGTTAGAGTAGAACTTATGCCTTAGTTCGTTAACAATATGTTTAGCTTCGGGGTTCATGGTTGCTATACCTATTAAAAAAACGATACCTGCGGTAAGCTACCCTAACGCATGGCTTCATAAAAATTATTTCCTAAAACCTCCTGCATCCTGCTCTCTGCCTTTCTTCGTTTAACCGAAGCACAAAAAAGGCAGACCCCTTGTCTGCCCTCAAGACCTTAGAGTTAAATTTTTGGTTTTAGTTTTTAATAGCGGCCACCACCACCACCACCATAGTTTCCTCGTCTACCACCAGAGGAACCGCCGTCTGTCTTGGGCTTGGCTTTATTAACTTTTAAGCTTCGACCCATCCATTCAGCATTATCAAGCGCATCAATTGCCGCTTGTTCTTGGGCGTCTGATTCCAATTCCACAAACCCGAAACCTCTCATGCGTCCTGTTTCTCGGTCGATAGGCAATTGAACATTTTTTACAGTTCCATATTCTGCAAAGACTTGCCGGAGGTCATCTTCTTTAACCTCATAAGATAGATTGCCGACGTAAATTGACATATAATGTCTCCAGAATCAGGGGATGTAGAGATTTAGATCCGGAGAGGTCTGTAATACAAGTATATATAAAAACAAACTGTACAGCCGAATTTCTATCTTCCACGCATACTTTAACATAAATTGAGAAGTTATGTTCTTAAGCAGCAGTATACTTAATCTGTAGATCTAAATACTCGGATAGTTGGCAAAACTCGTTTAAAATCAACCTACCAGCGATCGCATGAAATTTGCAGTCATCAAAAAATTTCCATAACTGAACTTATTTCTCTTCAAAGAGTATTAATTAGTAATTTTTAGATTTTGTGCAATCAAAATTTCGAGAGAGAACAATTCAATAAAACCAGTGCGATCGCTTGTAACGTAAAATTAATCTCCATCCAGCATTTGCTAACAGCTTGACGCCCATGTTTTGCGACTACCTCATCCAAATCCTGACTGCCCGTGTCTATGATGTTGCCCAGGAAACACCACTGGAGTATGCTCCAAATTTGTCCGCGCGGCTGAATAATCAACTTCTGTTGAAACGTGAGGATATGCAGTCAGTATTTTCCTTTAAACTGCGGGGTGCTTATAACAAGATGGTGCAACTACCGCCAGATATATTGACAAAGGGTGTAATTGCAGCATCTGCGGGGAACCATGCTCAAGGAGTCGCCCTTGCAGCCAATCGTTTGGGAACCAAAGCGATTATCGTTATGCCAGTAACCACACCCCAAGTGAAGGTGGATGCGGTGAGAATGAGGGGCGGAGCAGTCATATTACATGGAAACACTTATGATGATGCTTATAGCTATGCGCGTGAATTAGAAGTAGAAAAAGGATTAACCTTTATTCATCCCTTTGACGATCCCCATGTAATTGCTGGACAGGGAACAATTGGGATGGAAATTTTACGGCAATATCAGCAACCCATCCATGCGATTTTTGTCGCAATTGGAGGCGGCGGATTAATTTCTGGGATTGGGGCTTATGTGAAACGGTTGCGTCCCGAAATCAAGATTATTGGTGTTGAACCAGTAGATGCTGATGCCATGTCTCAATCGCTCAAAGCCGGACATCGGGTGCGCTTGTCCCAAGTGGGGTTATTTGCTGATGGCGTAGCAGTGCGGGAAGTAGGTGAAGAAACCTTCCGTTTATGTCAGCAGTATGTAGATGAAATTATTTTAGTGGGTACAGACGATACTTGTGCTGCGATTAAAGACGTGTTTGAGGATACGCGATCCATTTTAGAACCAGCAGGTGCATTAGCGATCGCAGCTGCCAAAGCCTACGCCGAACGAGAACAAATCGAGGGACAAACCTTAATTGCTGTCGCCTGTGGTGCAAACATGAATTTCGATCGCCTCCGCTTTGTGGCAGAACGCGCAGAGTTGGGCGAACGCCGCGAAGCGATCTTTGCAGTCACAATTCCAGAGGAACGGGGAAGTATTCGCCAGTTTTGTGAATGTATTGGCAACCGTAATCTGACCGAGTTTAATTATCGTATTGCCGATGAAAAAACAGCCCATATTTTTGTCGGTGTGCAAATTCAAAACCGTGCTGATGCTGTCAAGATGGTAGAAAACTTTGAAGCGCAAGGATTTGAAACCCTTGATTTAACAGACGACGAGCTAACTAAACTACATCTGCGGCACATGGTAGGTGGACACTCTCCCCTAGCTAACAATGAATTGCTCTACCGTTTTGAGTTTCCCGAACGTCCCGGCGCATTGATGAAATTTGTGACTTCCATGAGTCCCGACTGGAATATTAGTCTTTTTCACTACCGCAACAACGGTGCAGACTACGGACGAATCGTTGTTGGTATCCAAGTTCCTCCCTACGAGATGGAAGAGTGGCAAGCTTTTCTCGATCACCTCGGCTATCGCTATTGGGATGAAAACAAAAATCCGGCATACAAGCTATTTTTGGGATAGGTGGGGAATGGGGAAGAGGCAGAGGGGCAGAGGAGCAGGGGAGCAGAGGGGCAGTATAACAATGCCCCATGCCCCATGCCCCATCCGCCCCATGCCCCATGCCCAATGCCCAATGCCCAATTTAACGAGAACTCCCCTTCAATATCAGATTTGAGTCCCAAGTATAAAAGCCGATTTGATTAGGAACCCTAGCGAATCTACCTGTCCGATAGCCTCTAGATAGTTCATTCAGCACCTTATTTTTGATCTCTCTAATTTGCTGAGAATCTAGTTCTCCATAAATTCCGGCGATGACTTCAGCAACGCTGAAAACTTTACCTGGATTTTGTTCCAACAGAGAGGTGAGGGCATCAATTAAGAATTGACCCTCAAAGGCTTTGAGCATCGGTACTGTTTTTGTCGGGGGAACGAAAGGCTTCTTATTTTTGTTCTTGATACTCCTAGAAGCACCATTGCGATTACTTGGGGCTACCAAATTTAAATCCAGAGTATAACAACCTGGCTCATCGGGAATAGTTACCCAGTAATTCCTTTCTCTGCCTTGGGTGAGGGAAGATTGCACTCTACCTTTAACTACTTTGAATAGATGGGAATCTAACTCTCCATAGAGCGATCGCACGATAAAATCGATATGACAAACAGTACCTATTTGTTCTTGCAATAGCTGTTTTATGGCTTCCATTCGGGAGATAGCGTGCTGATACTGAGGTAGCATCGGAATTTCCACTACCTTCGTTGAACTATCGTTGTTCTCTGGGGCGGTCTTTGGATCTGTTGATGTCGTTTGAGATTGACTCTCTTTTGTATCAACAGCAGCAGAAAAGGAATTATTTATCTCAACTCGATCTGAGTCTTTTTGTACTGACTCTAAAGACTCCACCAAGTTGATTTCCTCGATGTCATCAAGAGGTGATAAAAACCGCAGAGAACCTTCTGGAGAAAGATTTGAGGTTTCATCAACCGTCGTTAATCTTGATATCTGCTTGTTGGCATCAGAAAAAGACCAGTTAGACAACAACGCTTCTACATGATCGAGCTGCGATCGCGCCTGCACAAAGAGGCGTTCATACTCTTCTGTAAGGCGAGCATAATAGTCTCGTAATTCCAACAGTGGTGAGAAAAAGGTTTCTGGAGGCGGTTCTAATTGTCCATTTTGAGTCATAGGGCTTTAATCAATTTAAATCGATATCACTTTTATAAGACATTGCTCTGGGTTTTGCTTTGTGAGAGGCTGGCTGGGATTTTTTAGGCGGTTGGGGAGGGCGACATCTCTCACAATATAAAGGTCGAGGGCCGAAAGTCTCGCGTTTTGTCAGATCGTTACACTCTTTACAGACAAACTGGAAAACACGAGTATGAATCTGTCTTTTGTGCGCCCTGACAGTATATTCCCTAACATCAATGAATTTACTTGCCATAATCAGGAATTGTGAATTGCCGACGTTATCAATGTCCTATCAATATAGCTATTCAAGCAAATCAAACGGCATCAGTGTGTGTTTGTGTAGAAGTTTTATTGAAATCAGTGAATCTGACGCCTAGCGTAAAGTGCAGATAAGCAAATAGAAAGTTAGCCATTGACTATATCTCTCAGCATATAATTGGTGATCAGCAAAGACTACTATCATTTTTTAGGCGCAGCGATTTACATGGCCCTCATCAGAAAAGTTGGTAGGGGAAAGTGCAGAATTATTTACTTCCACTACTATTGACTGGCAAATCAAGCGATCGCCAGCCGATCTAATCGCCCATCATAAAATTACCGCACTCCTAACCCCTCTTCCTCATGCTAGATGGGTAATGGTTAATGAAGCCATTTCTATCTAAAAAACAACCGCCTCCTAAAAACAGCAGGCGGCGATCGTTGTTAATCAAAGTATGATTCTAATAAGTTTTATCCCTCTAGTAGTAGTCTGTCAAGCAAACTTCTGCTGGGTCAATAAGTTCGTAATCAGGACTTGAATCCTTTGTTAAGCGCTCAAGCGCTGATTACTAACCCATCAATTTCAACTTGACAGACTACTGCTGACTGGGAGCAGCAGGTTGTGATTGAGGTTGTTGGCGTAAACGGCGTAAAGAGTCCCGCAATTTATTCTGGCTAGTGTTATCTCTTCGCCGCCGCCGATTTGTAGTTTCTTGTGGCTTTTGTGATGAATCGGTAGCCGTTTGCTCGCGCCGGATACGGCGTAGGGACTCTCTTGCAGTTCCTTGAGTACGAGTTGTTCTAGCTTCAGATGATGAGTTTCTAGCAGGACTTTCCGTTCTTTGAGGTTCCAGTCGCCGACTAAATCCAGATATTGCTGGTCTTGTGGCTCTAGCTTCATTAGATGAGGGTGGTGTCAACTCTCGTCGCCTACGTCTTGGAGTTTCCTGTGTCGAGTTGGCAGCTGCTGTCTGCTGGGTTCTCTCTTGTGCTTGTCTTTGTGCTTGCCGTTCTTGAACTTGGCGCGATCGTCGTGAACCTTTTATGGCAAATTCAGTGGCTATAGATACCCCTTGTCTACCACCTTCTGCGGGTTTTAATTTCCACTCACGCGCTTGTCTCTTGGTTTCTTCATCCAAGTCGCGGTTTCCACTAGAGCGAGCAATCCGCACATTGGTAACATTTCCGTCTGCATCAGTATCGACAGCTACTTCTACTCTGCCTTCAACTCCTCGCCGTCTTGCTGCCTCTGGATACTTGGCATTACATTCGCGGCAGGCTGCACGACCATTAGCATTACCTGAAGTGTTAATTTTTGGAGGTGTTGGCACTATTGGCGCTGTTGCTACTGTCGGACGGTTTCCTACTCCATTGCCTATACCACTGCCAGTGCCGCTACCAATTCCACTGCCAGTGCCACTGCCAATTCCACTACCGATGCCACTGCCAATTCCACTACCGATGCCACTGCCAGTGCCACTGCCAATTCCACTGCCAGTGCCACTACCAATGCCGCTACCAGTGCCAGTGCCTGTCCCACTGCCAATGCCACCGCCAGTGCCAGTACCAGTACCTCCACCAGGGCCAGTACCGCTGCTTGTACCTACAGCAATACCACTACCTGAGCCTAAACCAACACCAGAGCCGCCGCCACCACCACCACCGCCACCGCCACCTGCCGAACCTGCTTTGGAATCTTCAGATATAGCAGATCGTGGAACGGATGCAGATTTCACAGCCACTTCTGGCTTGGTAGCAATTGCTTTTGGCGGCGTATTTATCGGCTGTGGCTTCTGAGCAACTGCTGTAATCTGTTCTTGCTGCTGAATTTTTTCTACTGGTGGGGTTTCTATAGGCTGTTTTTGGACAACTTCTGGTTCTTTTTTTATTTCTTCTGGAATCTCTGCGATTGGTTTTTCTAATTCCGCAGTCGGAGCATCAACGATCGCCACCTCTATTGGTTCTTCTTCTCCCGTGGGCACTCTCGTCAAATAATTACCTATGCCTAAGGACAGTACGCCGATATGCAGCGCCAGTGAACCTATTAGACTGTAAGTCAGAAAAGACTTGAGAGCCTCAACTTCTTTGGAACGTTGCTCGACAGTAGTGCCGGAAAAGCTCATAGCTATTGCTACCTATTCTCACTAATTTAGTCATCTTAGAATGCATGGTTGCAAATATCAAGTAAAAAATTAAAATTATTTCGGACAGTGTTACGAACAGCATACTTAATAATAAAAATCTCTTTGAAAAATACTGTTGATTATGACGACTTCTAGATAAAATTAATTTTTGTGTGATGGATTAATTAAATTAGTTTATAGAAACTAAAAAAGTATTAAATAAAATTAATGATAATTAAATTTGAAAAAATTATCATTATATCTTAAACTCTATTGAGAAAAAGTTTCATTTTTTAGCTAGATTCTGGTAGTCTAATTTTGTATTGTTGATGACGTTTAGAGGCACTACATGGGAATTCAGAATTTGTTTGAAGCAGGCGGTGTGGTCATGTTGCCCCTGCTGGCGTTTTCGGTGTTGGCAGGGGCACTAATGATTGAGCGGGCGAAGTTTTGGATACAGATTGGTAAGCGTCAAAACCGGGTGGTGCGAGAGGTTTTAAATCTTTATCGACTTGATAATCTCGTTAGTGCTGTGGATAAGCTGCAAAAAAACGTAGATTTACCTATAGCACGCATTTTTCTGGCTGGACTACAGCTAGAAAGACCGACTCCAGAAAAATTTCGTTTGGCTTTGAAAAGCGAGGCGCAAGCAGAAATCCCTATGCTCAAGCGATTTCAACCTGTATTTGACACGATTATCGGTTTAGCGCCTCTGTTGGGACTTCTCGGCACAATTTTAGGATTAATTCGTTCATTTGCTGGACTGAATATTGGTGATGTCGGAGGTACTAAAACTAGTGCAGTCACTAGTGGTATTAGTGAAGCTTTAGTTGCTACCGCCTCAGGATTGGTTGTGGCTATCTTTGTGCTTTTAGGAGCCAGCATCTTCCGGGGACTATACCAGCGGCAGATAACAATGATTCAAGAGTACGGCGGACAGCTAGAAATACTGTTCCTTGACCGTTATGACCAACTCAATCGCCACGAACAACAGGAGAAGTCCTATGGATCTAGATGATAATGAACCAGATTTAGCACCATTTATAAATGTAGTACCTCTGATTGATGTAATGTTTGCCCTTTTGACATTTTTTATTATGTCAACGCTGTTTTTAACACGATCGGAAGGGTTGCCAGTAAATCTACCGAAGGCAGCCACGGCGAAGGAACAGCAAATTCCCACTAAAGTTACCATCACGGTAGATGAAAAAGGTCAGGTAAGCCTAAATCGCGATCCAATAGCAGTTAATGATGTAGCAGCGCGAGTGCGGACTTTAGTTGGTTCTAACCCAGATACATTGGTGATTATTAATGCCGATCAAAAAGTTTTGCACGGTGAAATAGTAGGGATAATGGATCAAGTACGTCAGGTGAAGGGTGCAAGGCTAGCGATCGCTACCCAAAGATAACAAGTATAAATACTGTTTATCTCAATACTTCAAGATGTTTTGACCCAGGCTAACATCTTTCCATCAATTAAAATCGCTTGCTTCAAATTCACCAACCATTTTAACAACACTAGCAGCCAGAATTAACGGAAACTTTATATTCTGGCTCTTAACTGCAAACTTTTTCTTGTCTAATGACTATTATTAGTGTGAATGAATTAAAAAGTGGTAGCTGTCAAACATTTGTAATTAGAAAGCAGCTCCTGTCATGCTTGCATAATCCTCAGAGATATGAAATAACGCCAGTCGCTTCAAGTCTGGAAACCCGCTTAAACGAATAGCTCCCCTTGATGTTGGATAATTTTTACTAAAAAAATGTGGCGCTTGGGTAAATCAAAATTATGATGATTACAGTTGAAAAAATTATCATTATATTTTTAATATTCTTGAAAAGAAAAAACTTATGCGTATACCAGATGAACCAGAGCTTCCGCTACAGATCAACATCGTACCGATGATTGACGTGATTTTTGCCCTTTTGACATTTTTCATTATGTCAACTCTGTTTTTAACACGTTCAGAAGGTTTGCCAGTAAATTTACCGAAGGCCGCCACAGCTAAACAACAGCAAGCTCCTACTAAAATTACCATTACGGTAGATGAAAAAGAACAGGTAAGCCTGAACCGTAAACCAATTGCAGTTGATGATTTGACAGCGCAAGTGCGGACTTTAGTTGGTTCTAACCCAGAAGTGTTAGTGATTATTAATGCTGATGAAAAAGTTGATTATGGTCGGGTGGTGGCGGTGATGGATCGGGTACGTCAGGTTCCGGGAGCTAAATTAGCGATCGCTACCCAAAGAGAATAAATAGATATATTGGGCATCAGAAGTTCAGAGAGTCAGGAAAATTCTATATTCTGACTCCTAACTCCTTCTTGTCTAATAGACATCCCCAGCAATTTATTATGCGTTGCCCAAAATTCTTGTTATACACAATTAATTAATTTTGCCTACCTGATTTTCACCAGATGTTTAATTCTAACGGCAGTAACTTTTATTGGTATAGGTTTTGCCAAGGTTAAGTTTCGCCGAATCGTTCTATTCTAGTATCTACAATCACGACATAATCCAAACTGACTTGATAAATTGCTAATTACACGAACAAAATAAGGCATAGCAAATTTATACAAGCAGGTAGATTATCTGATGACTATTCCAGAGTCAATTAAAAAATTCATTACATGGATACAAGGTTTTGACCATCATGTTTTACGAAATGAAGATGATGTAAAAGAAAAGTTGATTTTGCCAATGTTTCACTATCTCTGCTATCCAGAGATATGTCATCGTGAATACTCTTTGAAAACATATCAATCAGAAAACTACGCCAAAAATCCAGAAATTGCTCAGATTTATTTTGCAACAGATGACGTTAAAAAACAAAATACAAATACATCACTGATTTTTGTGGAAGCGATAGAACCGCAAAAAACTAAGTTAAATGAGGCTATTGAACAAGCTAAATTTTATAGTAATCATTTTAAAACACTATTTTTTATTGTCACTAATGGATATGAAATCAAGGTTTTTCAGTGTCTGCATTACAATCAAGAAGAATTAGTATTTGATCTAAATATAGATACCTTAAAAAATAACGATGTTGCCTCAAAATTTTATAATAAACTCAATTTTGATTTAGTTAAAAATATCGATAAAAATACAACCGATATTTTTACGTATACTAAATTTAACTTCATAGAAAAATTAATCGTACGCAATCCAGATTTACAGGTTTTTTTAGAAAAATGTGATTTTGAGCCTTCTATAATGCGGGAAGGCTGCCACTTAGTTGTTGTTAAACCAAAAGTAGCGATCGCCTGTAATTTACCCAAAGCTTTTGGAGAAGGTAATTGTCAAATAGAATTCAGTAGTATTCTTTTTAAAGGTCTAAAAATTCGCTTAAATCATCAAGATATTTTAGGTCAATTAATGACTGGATTACATACCCAGCCTGATTGGGGTTGTCGTCGTTTTTTGAAAGAATTAGATAAAGATAATTTTACAGTAAATTTGGGTCAAATAACAGTTATTTTATCAAAAATAGAAGCAACAGATTTGTGTTTGTGTGTTGATGAAATTTGTCAAGAATATCAAAATTTAATAATTGAATTTGAGAATGCTCTAGAAACATGGGATTTTGAATTCGTAAACTTTTCAGAAATTCGCGGTTTTATCCTTTTTTCTGTAGTACAAGAATTATGGCAGTTGATGCAGCAGTTTGCTAATGAATTTGATTATAAAAAAGGCAAGTCAGAATGGCATCTATTTCATAGAGAAAATATATCAATTCGAGTGAGTCGAGGAATTCGTGATCATGCATTTGTATTACCCAAATTTGACAGAGATTTATCTTTATTACCTAGCAATCAAGTTAACATAATCTACGAGCTAAATAATATTAATTTACAATCTATTGAAACAGCTAAATTTAGCTTATGTCCACAAAATATTGGAGTACGAGGAACTTGGACAGCTAGATATACCAAACAGTGGTTATTAGATAAATATATTCCCAAGGTTATTAACTACTATTCAGAAAAGTCTCAATTATCTGAAGCTGAATTGCTAGCAAAAATAACAAATTACAGAAGTGAACGTGCGCTGATTAAAGAAATTGATAATATCAGAGATTTAGTACCTTATCTTCGCGATATACAATCTTGGCTACATATCTATGTGGAAAATATTGCAGTTTCGCAATTGAAACCATATTACCAAGCCTATACAAATTTAGTGCGTAACACAGATTCTTCCATAACAGGCATAGACTATATTTTCGGAAATTTGCGGCGAGTTGAGTGGAAAAATCCGTCAGAAGAAAATTATAGCAATTCTATAGATTGGAAAAACTTGGGTTTTAAATATGCTATAGATTGCTTAGATCGGCAAGTAGTAAGAATAAATAATAATGAATACGAGAATAGTTTTAAGGCAGATTTAATCACTCGAATATTTATTTGGATTATAGAAAATGGTAAAATATCTTTTTCGCAATCTCAGTTAAATTCTGCTAAACAGGCTTTAATACCACTTTGGGAACAAAGTCGCTTTGAAATGCGCTATATCTATCCTAACCAATAAAACTACATAATCTGCTGTAAATCCAACACAAACCCAGGTAGTACATTTTCTCCTGATAAACTAGCAGGATTGTCTAATATCTCTACATCTTTACCTGAACGATAAATTTCCACTCGCTTGTTTTTCCGATCAATTAACCAGCCTAATTGAGTGCCATTTTCGATATACTCCTGCATTTTCTCTTGCAATTCCTTCAAGGAATCAGTACGAGATCGCAACTCTACTACAAAATCAGGACAAATGGGGGCAAATTTTTCTTGTTGTTCTGGGCTTAAAGCATTCCATCGCTCAATTTTCACCCAAGAAGCATCAGGAGAACGTTCTGCACCATTAGGTAGGGTGAAACCAGTTGAAGAGTCAAAACCTTTGCCTAATTTAGTCTGTTTATTCCAGATTCCTAATTCAACAACCATATCAAAGTTACGGTTGCCAGTATCACTACCTGTAGGTGGCATAATTAATAATTCCCCTGATGCTGTACGCTCAAATCGATAATCGCGGTTTTTCTGACACATCTGGAAAAATTGCTCATCAGTCAAGTCAATTTTCAATTTGAGTGTAGAAGGGAAAGTGGTTGTCGTGGCGTTCATAGGCTATTCTGAGCATCTTATCTTTCTAGTGTAGTGCTGTGTGGAGTGCGATCGCATAATGAGATAATGGAGTGCGATCGCCAGTTCTGGTTGTAGAATTAACATTAACGCTACAGACATCTGCATCCAATCAAAACCTGGCTTTTCGCAGGAGCGATCGCAATGCAACCAACTCCTGGTTAAATTTTACTAATGGTCTATAGCTTGATACTTTAGTTAGAGGGTAAAAAAATCTAGATGTTTTGGTTATCTCAATGGCTAGTGTTAGGAATTATATTTGTTAGCTTAACTTTTAGCACACCTTTATTTGCTAGTCAGTCTATGAACCAACAAGATATCCAAATATTAATAGAAAAAGCTAAAGATGCATGGGTTGCTCAAGATGTCGATGCTCTTGCACAATTGTTTACATTTGATGGAGAACTAATCGTGCCTGGTCAATCCTGGCGTGGGCAAGAAAGAATTCGAGAAGAACTTACCCATTTTAAACAACAGTATTCAAATATCAAAATAGACATCCAGCGGATTATCATTGGAGTAAATCAGGCAGCAGTAGAATGGTACTACGAAGATACAGAAGAGGCGACAGGTCATCGTAATAAAGCTGATGACGTAATTGTTGTAGATTTCAGGAATGGTCAAATTAGTCGCTGGCGTGAATATTTTGACACAGAAACGCCAGCTAACAGATAGTTCCACTAGTCGTGAAACTCCAATATCCCTAATTTATTTTGAATTAAGGATATTGGAGTATCAAAAATTAACTTGTAATGTAAAAAACACAAGACGCCTACCACTTCAGACCGCTCTGATGAAGAATTTAACCTTCCCTAAGTGATAATAAAGTGGAGGAAGCGACAAAAACTCCACACCGTCAACGCATTTAATTTACACTGTTCAAACATCTGCGGTCGCTCTCCTTCGATGTCTGATACTGGGCCACAGCGGCATAACACCCATACAGTGTTGTTTGTTTACATAAACTAGAATAGCTAACAGTTGGGTGAAAAACTCTCTCTCTCAAGTATAAACACTACCTAGCCAAGAGATATAGTTATATTGTTTATATAAACTTGTCTAAAGTAAGATTTTAATTCTTTATAACTTTAGCTATTCACCTGAAAATTATTTAATAATCTTTTAAAAGATCGCTGATGGAATCGGTTGTTTTCAATAGCGATCGCAGCATGAAGATACCAAAGAAGCCGCTATAGTTTCTTTTGCTTAAGCGTGGCAATGTCTACGACGGGCTACGCCTACGCTCCTTCACTCATCCACGCTTAAGCAGCAACTAATCTAGCCCTCTATTTACGTACTAGGTTCAGCAGTTCTTTAGGAGAAGCCAGCAAGTCAATCGCTACAAAGAAGATTTTGCCTTGGGGATCTAGCAAAAACCGCCATGCAATATTCATTCCCACACTGGCACCGAACCAAGGGGTTTGGACTTTACCGGTGACTTTAACTTGGGTATAGCCATCTTCCACAGGCTCAGATACGCCACGCTCTGGGAGCATCTTCAATCCCTGGCATTCTTCACGCATATAAGCGCGAATTGCGTCTTGACCAACAATTGGTCTCTCAAAGGGAGGTTGCAAAGCACCTTCGGAACGAAACAGAGAAACCGCAGCATCAAAGTCATTGGCATTCATGTTGTTGATATAGCCAAGTACCGTAGGATTGTTGATGCCCTCAATGGTGACTTTAGTCCGAAACGCTAGTGCAGTGGGAGGAGCCACAGGCTCTGAGACTTTTTTGTAACTTCCGGGAGCGTTCGGGTCAAATCCCATATTCAGTACGGTATTGCGTAGGATGGTGATTTGTTGACCAGAATCAGCATTGCGGATGGCTTGCAACACATCAGCAGCTTTAGGAGAAAGCTTGTAACCTTGTGGGATCGGAGCAACGATTCCCTGGGCCATCCATTCTCCTAACTGATACCAGAAGCCCAGCTTGATATTCACGGTGAAGGATGCATAAGAACGGCAGAGGGGAGTATCAGCACGGTTAGCCAAATCGTACATGACTTGCGTTTGAGCCTCAAAAGGCATCTGCTTAATTTGTTCCATTAAACCTTGTGCGAGGATCATGTTGGCTGCCCCAGGAGCAGCAACTGTAATGCCTCTACCCATCTCGGTATAAGCAAACCAAAGTAATGCTAGTTGATCTTCAGCATTGAGCTTAGAGAATGATTCGACGACGGTTGGAACAAGGTCAGCAATTAGGGTGCCGGGAAAAATACTTTGAGCCGACTGGATGGTAAAAGACATAGCAGAAATTCCAAAAAGAAAATTACAGTTCTACCGAAATGTGAAAAATCAAATGTGCAAAGACAGAAAAGAAATGCGTTTAAATGTTAATAAAGGCACTCAGTAGTTTTGGCATCACTAGAAAGCCTGTTGTAGACATAGCTCTAATAAAGGCATAGTGATGCTGTTGCCATTGAGTTTAGATACTTGGCAAAGCACATTGCAGGCTTAACTGCATAGTTTTTTAAAAAGCCTTGATTAACGGTGGTTTAACGCATTGATGCTGCTTTTGTATCTTTATGTAAAGAAACATAACAATTCTGTTACAAATAAGCAATACTTTCTCAGTTATTCATTGATAACTTCTGTTTATAGAGACAATAGGTTTTCTTGAAGCTAGATTTAACGTAATTGGTACTTTTGTGTGCATTCACTTTTAAGAGCATAGGTGTAGCCCATCGTAGACATCGCACGTTTTTGTGGGCATAAAATTTCCATAATCCTTAAAGACACTTCGCTATCGAGCATCACACCCGACTGTAGACATCGCCTAGTTCTCACACAAATCCGAAATACCCTACTTATTTAGTACGGTTGTTACTACTTTTATTTATATGTCAAGTAGTTGCAAAAAATATTTACAATAGTTAATATTCGTTTACAGATAGCAAAAACAAAGAGTAAAAAATGACAAGTAAAGGTTTTACGATTAACGAACGCGGTCAACCCAACAGATTTGCGATTGAACCCAAAGTTTATGTTGATAAAACTCCACGGATAGGATTCACCAAATATGCTGAAAAACTCAATGGCCGTTTGGCAATGATTGCTTTTGTTTCACTCATAGCTGTAGAAGTTATCACCGGACATGGTTTGATTGGATGGCTAACCAGCCTTTAAAGAAGACACTTTGAGATTTCTTAATTTTCTTCACTTGACGAATAAAGCAATTTAGAGGCAAACTTACTTATGAAAACTGATTTTGATTATCCCAAAAAGGATTTAATTGGACCGGTTGTTTTTAGACCTGATTTCAACAACTTTGAGACTATCAATGCAAATCAAGCCTGGTCATTGTTTTTTACTGCCGGTCAAGATGACAAAGGATTGGGACAAGAAATTGAGTTCGGCAGATTTTTCACTAACCTTTTAATTGCCGTTGGAGTAACTGGAATTATTTGGGCGATTTACTTCAGCCAATTAGGATGAGTAAGTTTGTTCATTTCTAGTGTGTAGTAACTTCAACAGAGGTCTTGGATTTAGATACCAGGACTTCTTTTAAATTTTCAATAAGTTTAAAAAACTCTGTTTAGCTTTGGAAAAAGTTTGATGTTGATTGGATTTATAAAGCTTCCCAATTTGTCACGGTATTGTGGATACGTGGGCTTAGAAGTAGCACAAATTGTTTCCAAACATCTTGCTGTTCAAAGTAAAACCTATGTAATTCAAAATCGGAGGGTATTGGTACATCAACTTTTAAAGTCTGGTCTGGATGCTCATACCGCAGATCGAACTGTTACTGTACTTATATCAAGCCCGGTTTTACAATTAAGCAACAAAAACCAGTGTGCAATTAATTGTATGCGAAAGCAACTATACAAACAGTAAAAGGGATTGGGGTTAGGGGAGAGGTTACAGGTGACAGGGAATAATCTGTACCCTATTTCCTTCTTCAGTCCCTACTTCAACGCAAACAACGAATCGCCTCTAATAGACCTCTAGCTTTATTTAGCGTCTCTTCGTATTCTTTCTCTGGCTCAGAATCAGCTACCAAACCTGCACCTGCTTGTACGCTGACCGTACTATCATGCACTACCATTGTGCGAATTGCGATCGCAGTATTTAATTGTCCTTCAAAATCGTAATATCCATATACACCGGAATAAACACCCCGACGGCTAGACTCTAACTCATGGATAATTTCCATCGCCCTAATCTTGGGTGCGCCACTTACCGTACCTGCTGGGAAGGAAGCTTTCAGTAAATCCCATGCTGTTTTACCAAGTGCTAATTTCCCCACAACATTGCTAACAATGTGCATTACATGGGAGTAGCGCTCAACTACCATTAATTCATCAACTTTGACGCTACCACTTTGACAAACACGCCCCAAATCATTCCGCCCTAAATCCACAAGCATCACGTGTTCGGCAATTTCCTTGGGGTCTTGGAGTAAATCTTGAGCAAAGGCCGCATCTTCCTTAGTGGTTTTACCTCGCGGACGCGTCCCAGCAATTGGGCGTACCGTCGCTATTACTCCACCATCTGAATCGGTTTCGGCTTTCACCATCACTTCGGGACTGGAACCGATGATTTGCCAATCTTGGAAGTTAAAGTAAGCCATGTAAGGCGAAGGATTTATCTGACGTAGCGACCGATAAAGGGCAAAAGGGTCGCCTGTGTATGGTGTTGATAGTCGCTGAGAAATTACTACTTGGAAAATATCACCTGCTTTAATGTAATCTTTCGCCTTTTCAACGCTGGCACAAAAATCAGGGCGAGTAAAATTACTCCTCTGCTCCTCTGCTCCTCTGCTCCCCTGCTCCCCTGCTCCCCTGCTCCCTGGCGGTTTCCATTCCAATCGAGTTTTTTCCGGCGATAGGGGTAAAGATAGCTTTTCGAGCATTTGGGTGACGCGATCGCTAGCTTGTTGATATGCTGCTTTGAAATCTACATTCGGGTCACGTAAATCAGCATAAGCGATCGCCCAAATTTTCCGCTTCACCTGGTCAAAAATCAACAAGTGGTCTACCTGCATCCACAATCCATCAGGTATATTCCGCTCATCTGGTGGATAAATGGGCACACGCGGCTCAATCCACTGAATCAATTCATAGCCCCAAAACCCAAATAAACCGCCAATTCCTGGCGGTAGCTCTGGTAATTTCACTGGGTGATAAGGTGCTAAACATTCGGCTAAAGCTGTAAAAGGGTCGCCAGCAAAAACAACCTGCGAACCATCGCGGTTTTTTTGAGTCGTGCGATCGCCCCTTGCTTCCAAAACCCACACCGGATCGCAGCCCACTAAACTATAGCGTCCCAGCTTTTCCCCGCCTTCTATGGATTCCAACAAAAAGCTATAGGGCTGACCTGCACAAACTTTATACCAAGCAGATACGGGCGTATCTAAGTCCGCTACCCATTCTTGATATACCGGGACGAAGTTGCCTTGTTGCGCTAGGGTGCAAAACTGGGAGAAATCCGGAAACATCATTATTTTTCAAAGATAATTGGTAATTGGTAATGGGTAATGGGTAATTCACTTACCATTTACCCATTACTAATTACCCATTAGCTACTAACAGCTAGTTATGGAGCGTCGTAGGTATAAACACCGCTAAACTTAACTTTAGAGGGACTGGGGTTTTGTCCGATACGACGGTCTACATAACGCACTTTGTCACGACCTTCAGTTACCTTTTCGGGGAAGACACCATCAGCTGGGTGAATTAAAGTAGTTTCTCCGTTGGGTAAAATCCGGTAAATTTTATAATCTGTGATTTTGAGTTTACGAAGTTGCTGACCGCCCAAAAAGATGCCATATTCTTTACGAGCTATATACAGCAGGTTT
This sequence comes from Nostoc sp. NMS9, assembly GCF_017114995.1. Lineage (GTDB taxonomy): Bacteria > Cyanobacteriota > Cyanobacteriia > Cyanobacteriales > Nostocaceae > Nostoc. Next base: position 100,384 of record NZ_JABXKL010000101.1, read on the forward strand.
TCACCTTTCCGCATAGTAGCAGCACCACCTGTAGGCAATTCAAATACTTGCTCTTTCGGGCTAGTCCAAGTGATAGCGTACTTTTCTTCAACTTCTGCTTTATTGAGCAAACCACCAGTGCTGCCAGCAAATAGCGGGGTTTGTCCAGAGAGTGTTTCTGCCATAAAGATGATTCTCTCAACGTTTTTAGGGAATCCTAACACTGCAACCAGGATCATATTGCGATCGCGTCATAGACTGTAACAGTTTTTAGTCATTTGTCATTAGTCATTTGTCAAAAATCAATGCCCCATCCCCAATGCCCCATGCTCAATACCTATTTACTCTTGACTTTTGTCCGCTTTTCCTCTTGGCTACTCCGAACAATCGGGATAGTGAAGTGAAACTGACTACCCTGGTCTTTGCCAGTTGACTCTGCCCAAATTTCCCCACCCCAGCCATTAACAATTTGACGGCAAATTGCTAAACCAAGTCCAGTCCCGCCAGTGGTGCGGCGCAGCGCTCCCTCTTCTTGATAGAAGCGGTCAAAAACTACTTCTAAACGATTCGGTTCAATGCCGCGTCCAGTGTCAGCCACAGTTACCTCGACCATTTGACGGCTGTTGTAAATCGCTTTAATCGTGATTTCTCCTTGAGGTGGCGTAAATTTCAAAGCATTGTCCATGAGTTTTGCCAGTACCTCTACTAGCCAGTCACCGTCAGCTCTTACTAAAGGTAGGTTTTCGGCAATTTGAGTCTTGATTTGGGGCGGCTTTTCCATTGAGGAACGCGTGCGATTTCGGCTGAGTGCTAAATCCACACATTCTTGTAAGGTGAGGGATTCTGGATGCCATTCCACCCGGCCGCTTTCCAAGTTGGAAAGTGTGAGGAAATCTTGTACCAGTTTTCGCATCCGCTCTGAGTCGGAAAGAGCGGTGTTGAGCATGACCTGCTGCAACTCTAAGGGCATATCCGGTTCGCTAGCGAGACTTTCCAGGCACACTTGAATTGTGGATAGGGGGGTACGCAGTTCGTGTCCGGTGATGGCTATGAGGTTGCTGCGGGTGCGGTCTAGGGCTTCTAGCTGCTGGTTAAGTTCTTCTAGGTTAGCGTAAGCTTCCGCTTGGATAAGAGCTGCTCCTACTTGGGTAGCGATCGCTTCTACCAAATCCAATTCTCCAGGTTGGCACTCGTGCGGTGGCATCTGGCAGTAATGTAACTCCACAATCCCCAATAATCGCCCCTGATAGAATACTGGTTCCATCAGCCAAGAACGAATGGCAAACTTTTTGGCGATCGTGGAAAGTCCTGGCGATTTGGTAACGCGAGGGTCACTCAGCGTATCGCTTACACAAACACCTTCGCCTTGTTCCACGATGTCCCGAAATAGAGAATTTTTCTCTAACTCCCATGTTTGCCCACAAACAGATAAAACACCGGGAGTCAAAAACTCGTGTTCAATTATCGCTTGGCTATCTGTGGCTTGAGCGCGGTAAATTAAACAGCGACAAGCTTCTAGGTGTTGCCCTAATTCTTGTGCCGCCACCTGGAGAACTTCGTGAGGATCGAGCGATCGCCGAATGGCAGTACTAATTGAGTTGACTAATCGTTCTTTTCGTGCTTGGGCAGCAATAGAACGGTAAGCTTTGTGCAATTTGTATTGACTAGCTTGCAAATAAGTTACTAAGCGCTGCACAAAGGGATCTGTATCAATGTCACAGGCATACTCGTTTACCTGTTCGGCTCCCGAGTGGTTTCGCGGCTCCCCGATGCCAAACCTCTGACGTGCCTGTTGAATTTTATTTGCTAGTTCTGGTCTGTAAACCAAAACCCTATCTAACAGCAATTCGGCTGCTTTGAGGCTAACTCCCCTTTCTGATGTCCAAATTCCCTCAAATCTTCGGGCTGTGTCTATATCCAGATTAGGGCTTAGTTCCGGTAGTTGCTTGTTTTTGGCAAGAGAACCAAGGTTTTCTCGGCAAACTAGACAAGTAGCATAATTGTCAGCGATCACTACCAAATGCCACTCCTGACTTAAGCCATCCGTTGGCTCAAAAGCCACTTTTTCGTAGTCTTCCGAACTGTTGGTGAAATCCGTTTCTGGAGCAGATAATACGTATATTTGGTTACTCCGCAAGGCTAGTCGCAGGTAGCGATGAGCTTCTTGGCGGTAGAATCGCTCTCGCTGGAAACTAGCAATTACAAGGGGTTGTGCTAAAGTCGCAGCCAAAACTTGATCTTCCATCGCGTGGGAGAGCGCCGTTAGTGAAGCCTTAAAATATAGCTGGGGCCGCAAGTAGGGTAGGGACTTTAGCAGATCACTCAGCACAGAAGTCGAAATGCTCATGAATTATTGTTAAACGCTCAACCTCGATCAGATCCACGTCACAGCTGCATTGTACAAATTCCAAGGGACTCTCAAGTTAAATAGACAGCTGCAATATGTAAAGAACGCTAAAAAGCGCTTTTCGCCAAAGCAGTCGCAACACTTTGTTACCAACTAAAGGGCGTGGGTACACTTGATTTCTTGATTGACAACCTATTACGCCCAATATACATTCTCGACAACTGATGCTTTTGCTTGCACAGGTAAAATCTTTCAGGAATAAGTACTAAAACATTAATTATTGTATGGTTTTAACTACTGTATTCGCTAATAACCACAGACGATCGATTTACAGTCCATGCATCGGCAAAATAGCCTGTCGTAGACATCGCCTACTTTGCCGACGTTGATTTATGCTTGCTAAAGAAATTTTCTTACCCAAAAATCATGACTGTGACATTCACATAACTTAATCAATAATTAGTGATTAAACTTAATCAATTAATTAATTAATTAATTATCATAAATTAGTCTAATCAAATACCAAAGATATTTAAGACAAAATCGTATACTAGTAAAGAATCAATTTTCTCTATGTCCAACAAAAACCGTCAGCTTCACATTTTCACAGAGTATACTAGATACCTTGTGTCTTTGAAAGTTCAACGACTAATAAATTATCTCAAAATTCTCAGTTTTCAGTCTTGACCTCAAACTTATAAAATATAAATTTATCGACAAAGGCAGTTATTGCTGAGGGCAGTGTGCCTCCTGCCTCGTTCAAGAAGATTTGCTTATGCTTATATGGATATGAGTGCTGCCATTTTGTCAGCAATATGTCAGGATTATTTTGGCTCGAATAGCTCAAACGAGTTTTAAAGAGCGTCTTTTTTCGGAAGTTGTGAGGATGAACAAGAAGCAGAGAGGATGGGGCAAAGAGAAAACCGTATATTTACAGAGGTTTTCAGGTATTTAGACCAAAACTAAGACAAGGAGTAGGGAGTAGTGTAGTTCAATTACTTGAAAAGCGCTGTAAAAGCAGGGCAAGATTGCTGATCTGACTCCGCACTTTCTCTCTCTCTACGATACGCTGTCCTTTGTTTAAACTACGTGTCTCGACACAAATCTTTCTTTTTGCGACGCTCTGTCTCAAAGCAAAAGGGTATTTATTCTTTCCCTCTGCCTCTTGGGTAAGAGACTTCTACTCAAAAGACCACAAAAATATAGACCTGTACACGGAACTTTGTCTAATGACACCGGATACGCTAATGACCCCAGAAAAAATTTTTCTGGATGGAAAAACTTTTATTCCTGCCGAACAATTACCGATTCCGGAGTGGCCTTGTGTTGTGGCTGAAAGATCGCAACCGACACTAACGGTTAAAGATGATGATTTATTTTTTGTGACAGATACTATCGGGAATATTTCTGGCTGTTCCCTCAACGATGGTAATCCCAGTATGGGACTGTTTTGTTGTGATACGAGATTTCTCAATCGCTTGGAGTTACAAATTGAAGGGCGATCGCCTGTACTCCTCAGTAGTACTGCTGAGAAAGGTTTTTCACTCTCAGTTTTGTGTACCACCCCCAGAATCGACGAACGTCTAAAAGCCGAGACTATCGGAATTCGCCGAGAAATCGTGCTGAATGGGGCACTATTTGAAGAAATAGAAGTATCTAACTACAGCACAACTACTGTCAATTTTGAACTAACCATCAGCTTTGATGCGGATTTTGTTGATTTATTTGAAGTCCGGGGCTATGACAGAGAAAAACGAGGTCGGCTTTTACGCCTAGTAGAACCGACGACTGAGGAAGGAACATTTTCTCACGTCGATGGTGTTGCACCAGTACCTAAAGAGCCATCTGCCTCTAGAGAAGAATCTTTAACACTCGCCTATCAAGGTCTGGACGGCTCAGTGATGGAATCCCGGATTTTATTCCAGCATCGGCAACCAGACTATTTCAAGGGTTACACTGCGGTTTGGCAGCTAGAGTTGGCTTCTCACGAAACTCAAAAGCTGGGCTACCGAGTGAATATGTTGAGGAACAACCAGTCTAGTTCAACCGTGAGCGCCGCCACTACCTTAGGACAGGCAAAAGCTGCTGAGTGGATGGAGGAGCAACACTGGGTACAACAAATTACTCGCATTAGCTCAGATAAGAGTACCTTCAATCGAGTGATTGAACGGGCTGAACAAGATATGTATTTGTTGCGCCAGTCTTTTGGGAAGCATAAGACTGTTTCCGCTGGAGTACCCTGGTTTTCGACACTATTTGGGCGAGATTCGCTGATTACAGCTTCTCAAAGCCTAATGTTAAACTCGCAAATCGCTAAGGAAACTCTAATATTACTGGCGACATACCAAGGTAGAATTGACGACGAATGGCGCGAAGAAGAACCGGGTAAGATCTTGCACGAGTTACGTTTGGGAGAAATGGCTCGTTGTCAAGAAATTCCCCATACACCCTACTACGGTACAGTTGATGCTACTCCCTTGTGGCTGCTGCTCTATGCCGAACATTATGCTTGGACTCACGATCAAGAACTCCTAGAGCAACTTTGGCCGAATGCTCTAGCTGCAATGGAGTGGATCGATCGCAATACTAAACAAACCAGTTACCTCAGCTACTTCCGTACATCGAAACGCGGTCTTGCTAACCAAGGTTGGAAAGATTCTGGCGACTGTATTGTAGACCGCAAGGGAGAATTAGCCAACGGCCCAATTGCCCTGTGTGAGGTGCAAGCTTACGTCTATGCTGCAAAAATGCGCCTAGCAGAAATAGCTAGGATGAAAAAGCGGCTTGATTTGGCAGATCGTTGGCAAGAAGAGGCGAGAAATCTTAAGGTTCGGTTTAATCGAGATTTTTGGGTGGAAGACCAAGATTTCTGCGCCCTGGCTTTGGATGGAGAAGGTAAGCCAGTAGACAGTATTACCTCAAATCCTGGTCATTGTCTGCATTTGGGACTCTTCACAGACGAAAAAGCTCATAGTGTAGCAGAACGGTTGCGGGCACCAGATATGTTTAATGGTTGGGGCATTCGGACTCTAAGTAGTTTGTCACCGGCTTATAATCCGATGGGTTATCACATTGGTTCGGTTTGGCCCCATGATAACGCTCTGATTGCAATGGGATTGCGATCGCTCGGTCTTATCGATCAAGCCCTAGAAATATTCCAAGGTTTATTCGATATGACTCAGCAGCAACCCTATCAACGTCCTCCAGAACTTTTCTGCGGCTACGAACGGAACGGTGATAATGCCCCTGTGCAGTATCCAGTTGCCTGCACTCCCCAAGCTTGGGCTACTGGTAGTATTTTCCAACTACTGCAAATGATGGTCAACTTGGTGCCTGACGCTCAAAATAACTGCTTGCGAATAATCGACCCGGCTTTGCCAGAATCGATTAATCGCCTGTCATTTCATAATTTGCGAGTCGGCCCCACCATCCTCGATTTAGAATTCGAGCGTTCTGGGACTACGACTGCTTGTCGTGTTGCAAAAAAACGGGGCAATCTAAGGGTAGTTATCGAAGCATAGGAAGGGAGTAGGGAGTAGGAAATTCACCACTCCCTATTTTATGCTTAGTGAGGCACTTACGCCCGTCGTAGACATCGCTCGGTGGCATAATGTCAAAATTGAGCCGCCGCAGATAACTTTTGCATCAACTCCAGGGGTTTCCTTCAGTCCGTTTCAACCGAATTGTTAGCAGCCTGCGACATTACTCTTGCATTTCCCACATGAAATCAACCCCGTAAAAACAACCGAGGTAGAGCAGCATACCTCTGGTTTCTTCAGCAGCTATCCTGTAATACTCTGAAATACACTGAAATATATACCAATATTCATCTACTTCCTCATCCCATAATGTTCTGTAAACATCTGGATTCAGCACACAAGCTTCTTCATATCTCTTAGTAAACTCTTTTTCTGAAATTTGAAGCAGCGCTTCGGAGATTTGCTGAGTTTCTGAGGGAACAAGATATTTTACAGGGCCGAAATCTTTAAAACTACCTTTTGTTCCTTCAATTGAGGTTGTGCCCATCACTGCATTGATTAGCAATCGGTTGTTTTCCTTTTTTCAGGCAACAATAAAAGGTATCTGACATTCTTCCCACGAAGATATATCCTCAGTTAGCAAGTAGTGGATTGCGTGCCAAGAATCAATCTCTAGTCTTCCAATTCTCCATTGCTCCTCAGCAATAAGAGCGTCCTGGTTATGATTAATTCCTTTTTTTTTAAGTAGTTTTTTTAAGTAGGCAGGCAGATGTTGAACTGCTCCGGTTTCTAAAGCTTCTTTTGCATGAAGATACAAGTCCAATACATACAAATCTTGTTTCGCTATCTCTAAAAGAGGTGCGGGTATTTGTTTGAAGTTTCCCTCTATTCCCATACCTTATCTGCTCCAGGATATTTTCTATATCTGCTCAAATGAAATGTCATACAGTTATAATTCAGACCTAAATCTTGATGTGTGCCAGAACCTTGTCTTGTTTAACTGCTGACCGCGAACAGAGAATTTAAAACTACCCCCCAGTCGCTTCGCTGAGTGCTTCACGAATTATCTCATCACTCACACCATGCCGTTTCAGGCTGGCAATCAATGTAGAAACAGTATCACCCTCAAGTCGCTCAAGATCAGATCGGAGTCCTTGTCCGATGTAAGCACGAACTAATGGCTGATAACCAGAAAACCCTAACAATGGTGCTACTCGCTTCAAATCCTCAATCACATCCTCGGGAATGCGAATTGTCACTGTCGTCATTGGACGATTTTTATCGAGTCGCTTTTTTAAGAATTCAGCTTTCATAGTATTCACGTTCCTTGGGCGTCGCTTTCCGAGCCGAAATGATCCTAATCATGTCGTTTTCACGCTCAATGTAGACGACGTAAAGAAGATTCCATCGTCTGTCCAAGCCAATTACAGCATCTCGCTCCTCATCATTGCGGCTTGCGTCAACCACCACTAGAAACGGATCGAAGAAAGCTTCTACGGCTTGCTGAAATGTAATGCCGTCATGATTACTAGGATTAATCCGAGCTTTCTCCTCGTTCCAAAGGAAGGTGACACCATTAAGCACGAAAAAAACATCCATACCTCATAGTCTAGGCAAGATGTATTTACGTTGTCAATACGCTTTTTTGTAAAAGTTTACAATTACAATTCAAGACTGAATCTTGATGTGTGCCAGAGCCTTGCAATGCTTACCTGTTTCTTGTCTTCCTCAACCCAATAAATAATACGATAGGCAGTTTAAGCACTATTACTTATTGACAAATTATCCATGATGTTAAGTATTACTGATAGGGTTAGGGGAATCTCCCAGAGTCAAATATCACCAACACCAAACGTATTGAGATGTAAGTAATTTCTCATTTGCATTCAAAATTATTAATGAGAGTTTCTTTCATTTATTGAGATTTTAGTGTAGACTCTTTTTTAAGATTTATTGAATAATATTCTCAATAGAAGGTAGATGTAAAATGACAACTTCTACAAGTCCGCTGTCGGTGGAGCAAGACCTTACTGACTCGCCTTGGTGGGCTGGTAACGCCAGACTCACCAGCTTATCAGGCAAATTACTCGGCGCTCACGTCGCTCATTCTGGTCTGATCGTTTTCTGGGCAGGAGCTATGACTTTATTTGAGCTAGCCCACTTTAATCCAGCAGAACCGATGTACTCGCAAGGCTTAATTTTGCTACCTCATCTAGCTACTGAAGGTTGGGGTGTTGGCGTAAATGGTGCAGTCGTGGATACTTATCCCTACTTTGTAATTGGAGCTTTGCATCTAATTTCCTCAGCCTTTTTGGGTTTCGGAGGAATCTTTCATTCCCTGCGTGGCCCGGAAAAATTGGAAGGTAGAGTTTCTTTCTTTGGCTATGACTGGTCAGACACCAGTAAAATGACCACAATCCTTGGTATACATCTGGTTTTACTGGGTTGTGGTGCATTCTTGTTAGTCGCCAAAGCAATGTACTTTGGGGGTTTGTACGACCCAAATGTTGAAAATGTGCGGGTGATTACAAATCCGACATTAAATCCAGCCGTCATTTTTGGTTATCTGTTTGGCGCAATTAGGAAATTTTGGATTGCTGGCGTTGACAACCTTGAAGATGTGGTTGGTGGACATATTTGGGTTGGTGCGATATTGATTTTCGGTGGACTTTTCCACATAGCTACTAAGCCCTTTACCTGGACGCATCCACTATTTGTTTGGTCTGGAGAAGCTTACCTTTCTTACAGTCTGGGCGCTTTGGCACTGATGGGTTTTATTGCAACTCTGTTTGTATCGGTAAACACCACTGTTTATCCTGAAGTTTTTTATGGGCCGGCGCTTGTAGTTAGACAGAATATCGTGCCGTACTTTTCATCACTTGACCCTGACCTTGTAACTGCCCGGACTTGGTTAGCTAATGCCCATTTTTGGTTAGCTTTTTTCTTTCTCCAAGGTCATATATGGCACGCCTTGCGGGCGCGTGGGTTCGATTTTCGCAAAGGTAGGGTGAGTCAGGAGGCGGTAATTCCGCAACCAATTAGCTAAATTCAATTTAATGCAATGGATTTGCAATTGCCTGGAAGCATAAGCTCAACAATATTGCTAAATATTCTCAAGGAGTTTTGAAAATGACAGCAGTAATTGAAGATAGCCCATATAAGCAACAAATACCTGATGTTGGTTGGTGGGCTGGTAACTTTCGTCTCACTAATTTATCGGGAAAATTACTAGGCGCTCATATTGCCCATTCTGCATTGATTTTGTTATGGGCTGGAGGGATGACGCTGTTTGAATTGTCGCGCTTCAACCCTAATGAGCCAATGTATGAGCAAGGGTTAATTATACTGCCTCATCTAGCAACTCTGGGTTTGGGTGTCGGTGCTGGTGGGCAAGTTATTAGCACGTATCCCTACTTTGTAATCAGCGTCTTACATCTGATACCTTCAGTGATTCTCGCAGCTGGTGGTATTTACCACTCTCTGTTGGGGCCAGAGGTGTTACAAGATAATCCCACTTGGGCTGGCTTTTTTGGCTATGACTGGAAAGATAAGGACAAGATGACTACCATCTTGGGCATTCACCTAACGCTTTTAGGTTTGGGTGCTTTGACTTTAGTTGCCAAGGCGGTGTTTTGGGGTGGACTGTTTGACCCTTGGGCTGCTGGCGGTGGAGATGTCAGGGTAATTAATCATCCGACACTTAACCCGTTCCGCATCTTTGGCTACCTATTTGGGGCTTGGGGACCAGACGGAATGGCAGCTGTCGATAACTTGGAAGATGTTGTCGGTGGTCACATCTGGGTTGGTTTGATGTTAATTGGCGGTGGTATTTTCCACATCTTGACTAAGCCATTTGCTTGGGCACGCCGAGTTTTGATTTACTCAGGGGAAGCGTATTTATCTTACAGCATTGGTGCTGTAGCATACATGGGCTTTTTAGCAGCATACTTTGCTTCAGTCAATAACACCGTCTATCCCGAAGTTTTTTATGGCCCAGTTAAAGCTATAGAAACTTCTGCTGGTATAGTTTCTGCTCGTGGTTGGTTGGTAACTTTCCATTTTGTCCTAGCGCTCATATTTCTGTTAGGTCACATTTGGCACGCTCTTCGCGCTCGTGCGATCGCAGGCGGATTTGATTTTAAAAATGGTGATATGGTTCAGCCTCCACGTGTAGAGCGCCAAAGGAGTAATCAAGTAACCGTAGTCAATTCTTCTGATCTGACGCTGAAGTTTCTCAAATACTTGCCACTTTACCGCCCTGGTATATCTGCTTTGTGGCGGGGATTAGAAATTGGCATGGCTCATGGTTACTGGCTAGTTGGCCCCTTTGCAACATTAGGTTCATTAGGTTTATTACGCAATTCTAATGTGGGCAACTTAGTTGGTTTACTAGCCACAGGCAGTTTGATTATCATCCTGACAATTGGTTTTTCGCTTTATGGCACTACTAGCTACGAAAGACAACAGGAAATCTATTCACGACCGGTTTCGGTTGCAATAGTTGCCAAAGTGCCACAGAGCATCAATACTGTTGCTGAATGGAGTCAATTTACTGAGGGCTTTTTGATTGGTGGAATTGGTGGAGCAATCTTCGCTTATCTGCTATTGACTAGTGTTGCTTTATTCGGTGCGATCGCAATTAACTCGATTTAATCATCTAGTGATTTAGTACCCATGATGTAAAGACGTAGCATTCTACGTCTTTACAATAAAGTATCTAGTAAGTATCTTAGAGCAAGATTTAGATTGCTCGCTCTGGCCTCACTCCTTGTTTAAACGGCTACACGTGCCAATCTATCCTGTAACTTTACCTTTAAGAACGCGAGGTTCTGCAAGGATGGCGACCTTATTTAATGGAAGGCGATCGCTATTATGAATCTGAGCTAAGTTCTTCCTTGGTGTATTGGCGTTCACAGATTAAGTTTGGCATTCTTGGCGCTCATTGCATCAAGTTAATAATTAGATTGCTTAGGCAATGACATATTGATTCATGTCTACCTACTGACTTAGTTAATTTAGTTTCACTCAACACCAGCTAAATAATATTTCATGCCTGCGGTTAAAAGCAGTTGACCGCGGGCACTTTTTTCTAATCTTTAGGAGGATAACTTATGCTGGCTACAATTTTTTGTGCTTCATTTGCTTGGGCCACTTTGATTTTCTTTATTTTGAGTATCTGGTTTACCTTCAAACAAGGGATAAATCATTTAAAAAAGCTACATCAAATTCCTTGTCATGCTTGTGAATATTTCACTAACGACTATCGCCTTAAGTGTACTGTACATCCAATTAAAGCTTGTTCTGAGGAAGCGTTCGGCTGTCTTGACTTTGAACCTCAAACTTCTTTCTGTAATGCTTGTCAAAAGGGTCGGCGAAAGCTTTGTTAAAATTTTTCAATTAGATAATTTCTAATCCGTAACACTCTAAATACTTATAAACCGACAATCTGATTTGCTATCCGAACTATGTGATTTTCTATATCCTCGTAGTCCATATTATGGGCAATTTAAACCAGAGTATCTAGTATTTAACGCTAATCTTCAAGATTTTTCTCAACGGGTAAACTACATTTGTAGCCTCCAAACTAGTGGTAAACTTTCCCCAGAAGAGGCTTACAAACAAATTCACATCCTCTGGAGACAGTTGAAAAGTGCCAAAAAAGAATTGGAAATTCTCTAAATAGAAACAGTACTACCGTCAAGTGGCTCAAGATCATCTCTAAGTCTTTGTTCGATATAAGCACGAACTAATGGCTGATAAGCAGAAAATCCTAACAACAGTGCTACTCGTTTCAAATCCTCAATCACATCTTCAGCAATGAAAATTGTATCCGCCTGCGAGCGCAGTCCTTGCAACGATGAGTTTGGTCGTCCACCAATTGAGTATTTTTAACAAAATGCAAAAAAGCTACATTCACTGGATTGATATGGGAATAAATTTCTGCTAAGAAAAGGGTTAACGATGTAAAAACAACAATAATTTACACCCAAACTCCTAACAGACGCGATTAATCGCGTCTCTACTCCTAACTTTTATGCTTCTTCTGAATTTTCTCTTTTATGTCCTGGGGATGCTTCGTAAAGTGCATCGAGATGTTGACGCGCATCTTCAACGTTAATTGAACGCATTACCAAAAGTGGCTCTTTAATTAAGTTTCCCGCGTTATCTAATAACTCTGGATGGGGTACAAACTGTTTTTTCGATGAATAATAACCATAGTTGCCTTGATTATTCATTGGCGAGGAATTCGTCGGGTAAGTTCGCTCCCGATCAAAACTGAACATAATCAAGTTACGAATTAAGTTGCCAACAGCTATAAATGCAAGGATTGTAAAAGCAAGAATGTAAAGCAGATGTAACATTGGATTTTCCTCCAGAACAGCAATTTTTAAAACTTTATTTTGTAACGCTTTGTTTCGCCGATACTGTACTCACACTTAAGACGAGTATTCTACGCACTTTTCATGCGCTTACATTTATATGGAGCTATTTGTCAACCGTTATTCCACTTACGGTAGCATATGATACATTATTTTGCTAATCTCGTTAATGTTAAGAAATTGTTAAGAATTTTCTACTATCTTTTTAACGACTGATTTACCATCTTGCGTAGACGCTTCCTTGGTAATTCAAGAGACATCGCTAAATAGTCTGCCGAAATTTAGCGCTTAGACTTCACGTCCTTGACGAAAGCGCATTGCGACATTCCAGCATTCTGTTACTAATTCATGCCAAGGCATTAATGTTGCCATATCAATTCCGACTTGTTTATCAGTTGCATTAAATAGCATCTTTGCCGTATTTAGTTCATCCTGTGCTTGCTTAACCCGCAAGAGCAAGTCAGATTGCTCTTGGTGAGTCATAAATGATAGTTCCTCAGTTTCGAGTAAATGGCGCGATCGCGTAAACCAATGCTGAAAATCTTCCAGCAGCGGATCTAAAACCGTTTTCAGCAACTCAGTCCCTGGTAAATTTGAGTCTGACATAAATGAGAGGCATATTTCAAACTTGCTTACTAATATTAACGTTATTTACGTTTCTTAATACTTTTTCGGTTTTTCTCATAATTTCTTGATATAAAATTTTGTAACAGAGGGTACAGAATTTATTATATAGTCTTGATATCTGGTTTGTACAGTGCCTTTGGACAGGCATCTATAGGTATATATGACATCAAGTTGCAATTCATAAGATAATTTAGCGATCACGGGCAATCCTGAATTTGACACTCAGATAACAAATCAAAAATTTATCTTTATCTTTGGATTGAAGAAGAATTCAGGAGTCAAAATTCAGGACTCAGAATCAAACCGCTACGCAAAGTCATTAGTTATTAGTCATTAGTCATTAGTCCAAGAGAAAGCACGCCCACTCTTTAACATAGTTTGAATTAATCCGATGAAAGACAAAGTTTTTCTGCCCACCGTGAAAGCAAGTTTACGTGAGCTTTGTCGAACTACTCATGGCATTGCAAGGGACGGGGTATGCACCAATGACAAATGACCAATGACTAGTTAATCAAAGTCGTTATAGTTGAATAAGCCTACAGATTCAGATAAATCACCTTTTGTAATCACTTCGCCAACGGTTCAGCAGCCAATGTCGCCAAATTTATCAAATCAGTCACAACAGTCAGAACAAGTTGAAAAAATTTATTTACCGCGTACCAGCGAATCAGAGAACTTAAAAAAGATTCGCCACACTGCTTCCCATGTAATGGCAATGGCAGTACAAAAGCTGTTTCCCAAGGCACAAGTTACAATCGGTCCTTGGATTGAAAACGGTTTTTACTACGACTTCGATAATCCAGAACCATTTAGCGAAAACGATCTCAAAGCCATCAAGAAAGAGATGGCGAAGATTATCAATCGCAAACTGGCAGTAATTCGGGAAGAAGTCAGCCGCGAAGAAGCCGAACGCCGGATTCAGGAAATTAAGGAACCTTACAAGCTAGAAATTCTGGCAGATATTAAAAACGAACCAATTACGATTTACCACCTGGGGAATGAATGGTGGGATTTGTGTGCAGGGCCTCATCTGGAAAATACCAGTGAATTAAACCCGAAAGCAATTGAACTAGAAAGCGTTGCTGGCGCTTATTGGCGTGGGGATGAAACTAAAGCCCAATTACAACGCATCTACGCCACCGCCTGGGAAAGCCCAGAACAACTCGCTGAATATAAACGACGCAAAGAAGAAGCGCTACGCCGAGATCACCGGAAACTAGGTAAGGAACTGGGATTATTTATATTTTCTGATCTAGTAGGGCCGGGTTTACCTTTGTGGACACCAAAGGGTACTCTTTTGCGGAGTATTTTAGAAGACTTCCTCAAGCAAGAACAGTTAAAACGGGGTTATCTGCCTGTGGTGACTCCCCATCTTGCTAAAGTCGATTTATTTAAAAAATCTGGACACTGGCAGAAATATAAAGAAGATATGTTCCCTTTGATGGCAGATGACGAGGAAGCAGCTGCCAATGAAGAGGGCTTTGTCATGAAGCCGATGAACTGTCCCTTCCATATCCAAATATATCAAAGTGAGTTGCGCTCTTATCGCGAACTACCGATGCGGCTGGCGGAATTTGGTACTGTTTACCGCTACGAACAATCAGGGGAATTGGGCGGTTTAACGCGGGTGCGCGGTTTTACTGTGGATGATTCTCACCTGTTCGTCACCCCAGAACAGCTCGATAGTGAATTCCTCAGTGTGGTGGATTTGATTTTGTCGGTGTTTAATAGTCTGCAACTGAAGAACTTTAAAGCTAGACTGAGTTTCCGCGATCCTGCTAGCGATAAGTACATCGGTTCAGATGAAGTTTGGGACAAAGCTGAAGGTGCAATTCGCCGTGCAGTTGAAACCTTGGGGATGGAACACTTTGAAGGTATTGGAGAAGCGGCTTTTTATGGGCCAAAACTTGACTTTATCTTTAGTGATGCCCTAGAGCGGGAGTGGCAATTAGGAACTGTACAGGTAGATTACAATTTGCCAGAACGCTTTGAGTTAGAGTACGTCGCCGAAGATGGTGTTCGCAAACGCCCAGTGATGATTCACCGTGCGCCTTTTGGTTCACTGGAACGGCTGATTGGCATCTTAATTGAAGAATATGCAGGTGATTTTCCTTTGTGGTTAGCGCCAGTCCAAGCTAGATTACTGCCCGTGGGTGATACACAGCTAGACTTTGCTAAAGATGTGGTGGCGAAAATGCGTGCCTTGGGCATCCGTGCAGAAGTTGATACCAGTGGCGATCGCTTGGGTAAACAGATTCGCAATGCAGAGAAAGAAAAAATACCCGTGATGGCTGTGGTGGGAGCTAAAGAAGTGGAAACTAACACCTTGAGTATCCGTACCCGCGCCTCTGGAGAATTGGGAGTTATCGCCGTCGATGAGGTGGTAGATAAAATGAAGGATGCGATCACTAAGTTCGAGAATTTATAAAATCTAATCGCAGACGCACACTAATCATAATTGGTGTGCGTCTTGTTTATTAGGGTACTGAGGCTTACTGAATCGATCATCTAGGTGTTAGCAAAGGTGCGATCGTAATATACAGCGTATTTCAAGTAAATGAAGTACACGGGTAGGAGCACAACATGTTGTGCCCCTACGATTATCTGTACCTCACCTTGGCGTAGCCTCTCGTAGAGAAGTTGCAATCTGCTGTATTTAATATCAAAGACTCATTAATGGAGAGCAAAAATTTATTTTAATTTTAACTTTTCACGAGATTTTGAATGTCAGAAAGTATCACAGACAACAAAACTTTTCTCAATCGCCGCACCCAAGAAAACTTTTCGAGTTATTCAACACTGTTAGGATTGATTTAAAGACTTGTGGAATCTGCTTTTCCTAAACAGACTGGACTTGCATAAATTACTGTCAACAACTTTCTACTCACATCATGAACCGCTTTACCTCTATTTTGCTTGCCGGCTTGATAGCATCTGCTTCAGCTTTGGCTATTTCTCCAAAAGCTGATGCTAATACACCAGCGTCTTATCTTGCTGAGTTAGATAACCACAGCTATCAACGCAACGATGATGTTAACTACGAACGTCATAGTCGTCACTACAGAAATGGTGATTATGACCGCCAGAACGACCTTCGGAACATTCGCGACAATCACCGTTATGACCGCGATAATAATCGCCGTTATGACCGCGATAATAATCGCCGTTATGACCGCGATAATAATCGCCGCTATGACCGCGATAATAATCGCCGTTATGACCGCGATAATAACCGCCGTTATGACCGCGATAATAACCGCCGTTATGACCGCGATAATAACCTTCGCAACATTTATAACAATAACCGTCGCTATGAACGCGATCGCGACTGGGGTCGTGATTAATCCCTCCGTCTATGTATTAAGCTAGTTCCAAGTGAACTGAGGATTGATTTTAATTGACGGTAGGACAGACAAAATCTCTTTTCCACTCATTTCAATATCTGACTTTTTACTCTCATCTAGAAAACCTCGCTTCTATTCCCTAGTAAGAAAGCTTGCTCATTGCTCAGGTTTAGCGTTAGCTTTTCTATATGACGTGAAAAGTCAGATTTTTCCTAAATCAAGAATTTGCCCTCAGCCTAAAAGTCTGATTAATGGAGTTCAAATACTCATTAATGGAGCTAAAAGGCTGATCAATGGAGTTCAAATACTCGTTCTCACCCAAGCAGAGGCGCCATTAAAATAAAATAGCTGCGTTTTACGTGCGATCGCAGGCTCCGTACTCCTGCCAAAGCAATTTTAACTGTGACAAATCCTTGCCTGATAGTGTAATAGAGTGAACCGTAGGCATCGCTTTTCCTCATCTACAATACTTAGGGTATTCCAAAGTTTTACACAATTGTTAGTAATGTCAGTTTTTATGTTTGAACAGCAACCTGAAGATTTACGATTTTATGTTAAACAGTTAGCTACCGAAGCTTTACAAAAATCAGAACCATCGGTATGGTTTGAAGTGTTATATACCGAAGCTAAAGGTGATACAGCAAAAATTCCTTGGGCAAAGTTAACTCCTCACCCTTATCTACAAGATTGGTTGACGAATCATGAACCGTTCGCTTCTGGGCAAAAGGCGCTAGTCATTGGTTGCGGCTTGGGAGATGATGCCGAAGCTTTAGCTCATCTGGGATTTGAAGTAACTGCTTTTGATATTTCACCAACAGCGATCGCTTGGTGTCAAGAGCGATTTCCAGATTCGACTGTCAACTATGTAGTTGCAGATTTGTTAGCAATTCCCTCACAATGGCATCAAGCTTTTGATTTTGTTTTTGAATGTCGTAATATTCAAGCTTTGCCGTTGAATGTGCGTTCTGGGGTTATTTCTTCAGTTGCCTCCTTTGTTGCTCCTGGTGGCACACTTTTGCTGATTACTCGTGTTCGAGATACAGAAGTTGAACCCTCTGGCCCACCTTGGCCATTATCAGACTCAGAATTAGCACAGTTTGAAAATGTGGGATTACAGCAAGTAGAAAAACTCGTGTTTTTAGAATCTGAGCTTGACGTTAAGCAAGTGCGGATTAAATATCAAAGGCATAATTCTTTGACAGATTTCAATTATACAGCCAAAGCATAATTCATTACTCAGTAAGGATTTTACAGATTCTCAAAAAAACTTTTTATTCTCTGTGCATAAAAACTAAAAGTCGTCGTAGAGAATGACAGTACAGAGATAGTGAACTAAAACTTACTTAATTATTTGTATATGCATTTAATTAAAAAAGGATAAAAACATGCTTAACATTAACAAAATAAATCATATCCTCGTTCTGAGTTTCTTGTATTGATGATAAACAAACATTCGCTCAATTGACTCCTGAAGAAATGGCAACTTTCAGCGGTGATTTTACTGACATCTTCCACAATTGGACTGATGCCCTCTTTCCATTTCTCTTTAACCAATAAGATAATTTCATTCCGCTATTATCAGACCTTTCTATTAAAGATAACTTCGATTGAGTTAGATCCATGAAATACGCAAATTTGAATCTCTATGAAGAACTAAGCGATCAAACTACGGAAAAAATAAGCGGAGGTGCTACCTACACATTCAAAAACAGGAATGTCGGTCCAGATATACAGTTCACTATTCTCGGAGCATGTGGACAGGTAATACAAGCAGGTGCACTACAACCATTCTCGTCGTCGGGAGATACAGTAACACTAAACATTCCCGAACGAAAAGTAACTGTCTTGTATGATTCTGATTCTTCAGACAGCGGAGTCTCTCCGAGGCAAATTGAAACTACTCCTGGAGAAAGCTTTTTTTACAATTTCATTACCTTTGCAGGTTTTGAAGTTGTAGTACTATCTACACCAGAAGACGGCATTTCCTTTGATTCCCCAACACTACCTATAGGGTGACAACCAATGAAATAGAACTGATACCTGCCGTCTTGTACTACGCTGTTGACTCTGTACCCTTTAGCCCACAAGATTTCATGCAAAATCTGTATTTTTTGTTTTGGCGTAAAAATTGGTGTTGCAGGCGCTTTCACACAAGCAGAAACCAGCACAAATAATTTTTCGGAAAATTCCCGAAAAATAGCCAAAGTCAACAGCCTACCTTAATACCCCGTAGCGTCTTGTGTGACTGCGGGGTTTTTAATTGGTGGTATGTTGCAGATATTAATCCCACCAACGGTATCATTTAAGAGCACAGCGCTCAAAAAATCAATTTAGCGATCGCCTTCATCACTCTCGTAAAGCTGTTACCAAGTTTATTGCATACTTGATTATTTTTGGTTCTGGGAGATAATCTACTGGTTGTCCCAGTGATGACCTTGGTGGAACCCAATCAGCTAAACCTATTCTCAAGCCTCCCACTCAACAGCAGATTAGTTAGTTGATTATTATTGGTCTTAATAGTTATTATTCTGGTTTACCGAACTGATAAATTAGAGTAAACCGTAATCTTTTTTTAGGTCTAATTAAGTGCGGTAATCATCACCTAATGGAATGATGATTACCGAATTTACAGGACTTTGAACCATACTTATTATGAATACATAAGCACAAAATCAAGTGCAAAGACGATTAAACAATAGCTGAGTTTTTCCGAGAAAGAGTTATGGTACTAGTTCGTTACAACCCCTGGCAAGAATTGAACGCTTTAGAACGTCACATCAACGGCTTATTTGGAGATACCAGAGTGCCATCTGCACGGCTTGAAAAAGGCTTTATCAGAGTACCGGCTGCTGAGTTGCACGAAACTGATGATGCGATTCATCTCAAGCTAGAACTGCCAGGACTGGAAGCTAAAGACTTAGATATTCAAGTCACCGAAGACGCTGTTCACATTAGCGGTGAGCGCAAGTCTGAAACTAAAACCCAAGACAAGGGTATTACCAAGAGTGAATTTTACTACGGCAAGTTCCAACGTGTAATTCCTCTATCCGCTAGGGTTCAAAATACCAATGTCACCGCAGATTATAAAGACGGGATCTTGAATTTGACACTGCCCAAGTCCGAGCAAGAAAAGAACAAAGTTGTCAAGGTTAATCTAGAGCAACCTGCTGCATAAGAGCGAAACTACTCACCTCCAATAATTGATTGAGATAGCTAAAAGCCCAGTTAGAGATGACTGGGTTTTTTTGTATGCGCTCTCTACTTTAAGGGGCTGTGACGATCCTACGGACGCTCGTACCTCGCTACCGCTTCGGTAACGCTATATCGGTGTCGCTCTCTTTTCCTCTAAGAATTGGAGCGATCGCTGTACTGTTAATGAATTTACATTAATTACTCAAGAATCAATATCAATACAAATCACTGTAACGTATGGATTAATTACTGATTCAGGTACATCAATTGTTAATTCTCCTAACGGATTAGAATTGAGGATAGAATCAATAATTGCACAGCGACTTGTGTAGGTTAGTGCTGTGCCGTCAGCAAGAACAAACACCGATTTTACTTGTTTGATTGGTATACCCCTAACTGATATTGTTTCGTAAGGTTTCATTAATAGGTGTAAATAAATGCGATTGCCTCCGGCACGCGAAGCGCGAACGCCTTTACGAGTTGAGGGGCCATAAAATTGCCACGGTTCTAATCCTGGGGTTGTATCAAGTATACTTTCAGAGTGGCTCCCCATCCAATCTGCTATATCTTTGAGACGCTCTAACTGCTCAGGAGGGATTTGTCCATTACCCATTGGACTAATATTGAGCAAGAGGTTGCCTCCTTTGCCTGCTACTTCGCAAAGGGTATGAATCAATTGACGAGAGGATTTGAAGTTGCAATCATCTGAATTATATCCCCAACTCTCGTTAATAGTCAGACAGGTTTCCCAAGGATGATCAGGTGGGTGAGGAGGAATAAACTGCTCAGGAGTTTCAAAGTCTCCACAATTTGGCAGACGATCATTAATGAGAATATTCGGTTGTAAATCACGAATCATTTTCGCTAATTTTTGAGCCTGCCATTGCTCTGGAGTGCGTTCCCAACTTCCGTCAAACCAAATGATGTCAATTTGACCATAGTTGGTCAATAATTCTCGTATCTGATTGAACATAAATTGGATATATCGCTCCCACTGTTGCGCTGTAGGTTGAGGTAGCTGGTCAAAGCGATAAGGTTTATCTGCTTCTGTAAAAGCTGGATAGTCTGGATGATGCCAGTCACTAAGCGAAAAATAAAGACCAATACGCAATCCTACAGAGCGCATCGCTTCGATATATTCACGTACAATATCTTTTTTATAAGGTGCAGATGCAATTGAAAAGTTTGATTCTTGCGTATGGAATAGGGCAAAACCATTATGATGTTTGGCTGTTAATATGGCATATTTCATTCCTAGACTTTTTGCTAAATCTGCCCATTCTTGAGGATTGTATTGCTGTGGATTGAAAGTATTAGCTGTGTAGTGATATTTCTCAACTGGAATATCTTTGCAAAAAGGTAGGCTGAATACACCCCCAACTAACGGCCAAGATAACTCACATCCTTGTTGGGAACTATGTCCCCAATGAATAAACATCCCCAATCGAGCTGTATCAAACCAGTTATTCATCATGGTGAAATTTGGCAATAATTCTGCTTAATAAAGGAGAAATAGCTCCCTTTGCATATTAGTACATATACAGATTTTGGTTGTTATTATTTGTTGGCTGAGGTGAAAATGCGATTGCTATAAAGTGGGGCGTAGCTCATCGCCCCCTTTTCCCCAGAACTAGAGACAAGCCCTTGCTTGGCGTGGGCATAGTGTAGGGTGTTATGTAAAGATGTATGCCTCAAAGTTTGCCGTACCAATTGCACCAAACATTAAGCTAGACAAAAAATTCACGAATGACACAAATGATGACATAGTTTGATAAACAGTGTCATCTTTAAAGCTAAGTAAATCCGTTGAATTGAGATCACAACGTCTGTCTGGGAATTTTGCTATTATTTGCTACTTTAAAATATATGCAAATAATTGAAATTTCTCCATTCCAAGCATTTCGCCGGAGTGTAGCAACAGTGATACAGGTAGTTCCAAAGGAGCTACGTTATGTAACAATTCTGACATTAATGGGTGGTGCAGGCCCAGCGATCGCCATTTGGCTCAACAAAACGATCATTGATGAAATTACCCGCTTATTGAGTATAGGGACAACGCAGAATGCCATCGCCCTGATACTTTCGCAACCGTTGCTACTCTCCAGCATTGCAGGTTCACTGCTGGTGAATTTGGTCAGTGATGCGATCGCTAACATCAATGCCTTTGTATATAGTTCTCTGCGCGATCGCATTTTCGGCTTTGTTCAAGGACAAGTAATTGAAAAGGTTGCCACTTTTGAAGATATTGCCCTGTTTGAAACACCCGATTTGCTCAATTTGGTGCAGTTGACCGAAAAGGGAGTGCAACGACTTCCAGAGCTTTGTCTTAGGCTGGTGACAATGTTAGAGGGAATTTTTATCTTCATTCCAGCCATATTGCTTTCGATGTCCCTGGCTTGGTAGGTACCGCTAATTTTGTTTAGCTGCGTTACCTCGGTGATGTATGTGCAGATGAAATACCGTAAGCAAGCTTGGGGAGTAGAAAGAACTCAAGCGAGTGTTCTTCGGGAAATGAACTTATACAAAACGGTTTTAACCGGGGAAACATACGCCAAAGAAATACGCTTGTTTAGCTTGCAACCCTTACTACTAGAACGCTGGCACGGACTTTACCGTACCATTTTTAGAGCAATGGAACAAATCCGCCGTCGGGGGACAACAGCGGTTAGGGACTTGCGAAAAAATAAAGTACCAGCCATTCGAGAATATTTAGGAAGCGCGGA
>NZ_JABXKL010000064.1:0-35941 GCF_017114995.1 Nostoc sp. NMS9
TCCGCGCTTCCTAAATATTCTCGAATGGCTGGTACTTTATTTTTTCGCAAGTCCCT
This sequence comes from Nostoc sp. NMS9, assembly GCF_017114995.1. Lineage (GTDB taxonomy): Bacteria > Cyanobacteriota > Cyanobacteriia > Cyanobacteriales > Nostocaceae > Nostoc. The sequence continues at coordinate 57 of NZ_JABXKL010000064.1, forward strand.
TAACTCCCAGTTCGTCTGCTCTCGCCTTCACTCTAATAAATACCTGCTGGCGAGTCATCCTTTTACTTCCCTTATTACCATCCTTATAAGTTTTCAATACAAACTCTTGCCAGTCTTCATCAACTCGATGCTTCCCTTTATCCACCCGTTGATTTTGTACTAGCCCAGCTAAACCCTCCTGTTCCCATTTCTCTACTAGCCGTCGCACTGTACGCACTGACTTACCAAGCTTTTCTGCCGCTCTCGCCCCGAATTCGGAAAAATGGTCAAGTGAAGTAATTGCTGCTCGGTCAAAAGTACGTACTGGAAGACTCGAAAGGCTCAAAATGGCAGGTATTTTAAGAGAAAACCCAGGATTCGAGTACTTGTTCTCGTCTTGGAATGATGATCCGGCTTTGCAAATTGTGATTAAAAAACTATTGGCGAAGTTTCCGCAGTGGGGGATTGCGATTGTGGATGGGGTGTTAGTTGATTGGGAGGAGTAGCAACAAGTGAATAATTGTATATTTAGCTACAGTATTGCTTATTCGCTAAAGTAGGAAAAGTGGGTTTAGTAGGATCTTTTGTACTAACCCTTGATTATCCTGTTGATAAGCTGTAAATTGGTGCTTATTAGATAATAAATATCAAATTCTACAAGTCATCTCCAATTTGCTTTTTCCTAATTCGCAATTGCAGATGTAAACTATGAAGCAACTTAATTTAGAAAATATATTGTGGGCTGCTCAACAAAATAATTAAGTAGTTTTCTTAACTGTCTCAATTTATTTTCTTAACTGTCATTGCATATTTTTAAAACAAATCACAGCATTAATTTCGTGGAAACAGCAACGATGATATCTATTAATAAAGTACATTGTCAAACATTGTTTCTTAATTTTATCTGAATAACTTCGTTTTGAATGTGATTTTGTAAATTGGCGTTCGCATAACACGCAAATATAAATTTGTTTATCACGTCGATGCCCGTTCTTATGAATATGGGTGAGATGCACAATGAGGACAGTTCATCACTTAATTATGCAACGCCAGAATGAAATTATTCTTTTAAGAAGAAATCCATTATGACTCAGAATGTGCCATATCTTAAGCCGCAAACTTCAAAAGAAACTACCGACTTTGAAAGTGCAGACAGTGGTAAGATAGCAGAATCCATCGCCATTATCGGTATAGGCTGCCGTTTTCCAGGCAGTGCTAATAGCCCAGAAGCTTTCTGGAAACTGCTGGTTTCGGGCGTAGATGCTATTACCGAAGTGCCAGAGTCACGCTGGAATGTAAATAAATTTTACGACCCAGATATAACAAAACCAGGCAAAATACGAACCCGCTGGGGCGGCTTTGTAGATAAAATAGACTTTTTTGATGCTCAATTTTTCGGGATTTCTCCCCGCGAAGCCTCACGCATAGACCCACAGCAACGAGTGATGCTAGAGGTAGCCTGGGAAGCGCTGGAAGATGGGGGGCAGATGAGCGAACGCCTTGCTGACTCGAAGACAGGGGTGTTTATTGGAATATCAGGTAGCGATTACCAAAACATCCAAGGGAGCGATCGCGACTCCATTAACGCTTACACAAATTTGGGCGGTGTTAACTGTATCACAGCTAACCGCATTTCCTACGTATTTGACCTCAAAGGGCCAAGTATGACTGTTGACACAGCCTGCTCTTCATCGCTGGTTGCAGTTCATCTTGCGTGTCAAAGTATCTGGAATGGAGAGTCTGTGCTGGCAATAGCAGGAGGCGTGAATGCGATACTCAGACCAGAAGCAACCATAGGATTTTCTAAGGCATCAATGCTCTCTCCCGATGGGCGTTGCTTTACCTTTGATGCACGAGCCAATGGTTATGTCCGCGCTGAAGGAGCCGGTATTGTTGTCTTGAAGCCTTTATCTCAAGCGCAAGCAGATAGAGACCCGATTTATGCTGTCATTCTCAGCAGCGCAGTCAACCAGGATGGTCAAACCAATGGCATCACGGTTCCTAACGGACAGTCTCAAGAAGCAGCACTCCAGGAAGCCTGCCAGAAGGCAGGGATATCGCCACAGCAGATACAGTATATTGAGGCTCATGGCACTGGTACACCTGTAGGCGATCCGATAGAAGCGATCGCTCTGGGAAACGTACTAGGTAAAAATCGGACTCTGGGAGAGTACTGCACAGTTGGTTCAGTTAAAACCAACATTGGACATTTGGAAACAGCATCAGGAATTGCTGGACTCATCAAAGTCGCACTGGCTCTCAAGCACCGCCAGATTCCGCCAAATCTCCATTTTCAGACACCGAATCCCAAAATTCCTTTTGAGGAATTGGGGTTGCGGGTGCCTACTACTTTTGAGCCTTGGCCAAACTCAAAAGAAGCGCGACTAGCTGGTGTAAATTCCTTCGGATTTGGGGGAACGAATGCCCATGTGCTTTTGTCAGGATTAGCAACAGATGTAACGGATATAGGCGATTCAGAGCGCGGTTCTCTTCCCGTGCTATTGCCCCTATCGGCAAAGAGTCCGGAGGCACTTGTGGCTGTTGCGCGAGCAACCCATGAATTTTTTACCGCTCTTTCTGAGGGCGCTGATGTTTCATTGACAGACATCTGTCACACTGCCAGCAATCGCCGAGGTCATCACGACCATAGGTTGGCGCTGGTGGCTCATACTAAAGAAAATCTGGTAGAAAATCTGGAAGCATTTTTGGCGGGAGAAAACCGTCCAGGTCTGTCTTCTGGTCACCTAGTTCCAGACTTTCAACCCAAGCTGGCTTTCGTTTTTTCTGGCATGGGACCGCAATGGTGGGCGATGGGGCGTCAGGTGTTGGAGTCAGAACCCATATTCCGAGAAGTCATCGAACAGTGTGACGAGTTGCTGCGGCAATATGCTGATTGGTCATTGTTGTCAGAACTCTTAGCATCAGAAGAGACGAGCCGCATCAACTCTACCCAAATCGCTCAGTGTTCCATCTTTGCCGTGCAAATAGCTCTAGCCGCCTTGTGGCGTTCCTGGGGCATCACACCCCAAGCAATCGTAGGTCACAGTGTCGGCGAAGTTGCAGCCGCCCACGTTGCTGGAGCTTTGAGCTTGTCAGATGCTCTACAGGTCATCTTCCATCGCAGCCGCGTTCAAGCCTCGGCAGCGGGCTTTGGGAAAATGCTAGCCGTCGGGCTGTCTCAAGAGGAAGCCGAGCGCGTATTAGCAGGATTAAAATACGAAAGTTGCGTTTCTATTGCCGCCGTTAACAGTCCCAGTGCCGTCACCCTGGCTGGGGATAGCGCCGCCTTGTCAGAAATTGCCAAATCTTTGGAACAAAAACAAATTTTCTGTCGCTTCCTGCAAGTTGAGGTGCCTTATCACAGCCCCTTTATGGAGCCATTAAAGGCAGAACTGGCACAATCATTGCAAGAAATCAAGCCTCAAACAGCCACAATTCCCTTGTTCTCTACCGTTACGAGCAAGCAAGTAGAAGGTTCAGAGTTGGATGGCACCTACTGGGGGCTAAACATGAGGGAGCCAGTTCTTTTTGCAGCGGCGATCTCTTCCCTGATTCAAGCTGGTTATAACACCTTCCTCGAAATCAGCGCTCATCCAGTTCTCGCTAATTCAATCTCCGAATGTCTCGCTTTAGCTCAGATATCTGGAACAGTGCTTCAAACCCTACGGCGCTTTGAACCGGAACGCGCTACGATGCTCTCGTCATTTGGCAAGCTCTACACGGTAGGATACCCAATTGATTGGCATCATCTCTATCCACAGCAAGGGCGTTTCGTGCGTTTGCCTTCTTATCCCTGGCAGCGAGAGCGTTGTTGGCACGAGTCTGAAGAATCTATGGGAGTGCGAATTGGAACAATCCCCCAGCGCTCAATGTTGGGGCAACAAGTCCACCCCCTTTTAGGAAGCCGTCTGAAATCAAGTCAACCAATGTGGGATGCAGAGATTGACAAGCATCGCCTCAGTTATCTTGATGACCATCGCGTCCAAGGAGCCGTGGTTTATCCGGGAGCAGCTTATGTGGAAATGGCTTTGGCAGCAGGATCGGAAATTTTCAAAGATGGCGCTTATATTATAGAGGAAATTGAATTTCAAAAAGCTCTCTTCTTACCAGAAAGTAGTGCGTCAATACTTCAGTTAAGTCTGGAGCCAAGCCAAACATCCTTCGAGATTAACAGCAATGTCAAAGGTAGCCAATCAGAGTGGGTTCGACACGCAACAGGTAAGCTAACTCGCGTTCAAAATCACTTTGTATCTAAGCAGGTTGTACTAGATGAAATTAAGAGCCGTTGTCCCAACGAAATTTTTAAGAGCGATTTATATCGGCAATTCCAGGAAATAGGACTCGAATATGGTGCTTGTTTTCAAGGAATAGAGCAGCTTTGGAGCGGTGAAGGCGAAGCGCTGGCTAAAATTCAGGTCAGTAATGCTTTACAGACAGAAGTCGAGGAATACCAGTTACACCCGGCTATCCTTGATGCTTGTTTTCAGGTGTCCCTCGCCACTGTCTGTATTCAAGTAACTTACTTACCAGTACAGATAGACCAAGTAAGAGTTTACGGTCGTCCGGGGCTGCAAATGTGGAGCTATGCCCGTCTGAGCGAGCAAAGCGCTACCCGTCTCAAAGGTGATATGCAACTAATCGATGATGCGGGAAACGTACTGGTAGAAATTCTCGGATTTGTCTGCCAGTCCCTGGAGAGCAAGCAGGAAAGTTTAGAGAAAGCAGATTACCTCTACGAATACCAATGGGAGATGAAGGCACGTCCTACTCAAGAGTTAGTTCGCCTCACCCCTGATTATCTGCCCTTCCCAATGCAAATCGCTCAGAATCTCCAATCTGAAGCAGCTCAATTGAGCGTGCAATTAGGAAGGAAGCAGTACTACTCGCAGGTAAAGCCACAAATGGATGCTTTATGTGCTGTTTACATTCTCAAAGCTTTCGAGCAACTTGGGTGGAAGCCGAAATTGCATACTCGTATAAGCGCGGAAACTCTTGCCGAGCAATTAGGCGTACTGTCTGTGCATCTACGTCTTTTAAGGCGGTTGTTAGAAATCCTAGCTGAAGATGGCGTGCTGCACCAAGTAGATGACCAGTGGGAAGTCTGCCGCATACCAGAAATGAAGCAACCTATTGAGGTTTGGAAAGCACTTTTAGCAGAATTTCCTGCTTACCAAGCGGAACTGACGTTGTTAGGGCGGTGCGGTCAGAAGCTGGCTTCAGTAATGATTGGGGAGGTCGATCCGCTGCAATTGATTTTCCCTAAAGGTTCTGTGACAACATCTGAGCATCTGTACCAAGATTCACCTACTTATCGAATCTATAACCTGCTGGTTGAGAAAGCGATCGCTATGGCGCTGTTGCGTTTACCAGAAGGACGAACAGTGCGGATTTTAGAAATTGGTGCAGGTACAGGCTCAATGACATCCTACGTGCTGCCAAAGCTGATGCCACATCGTACGGAATATGTATTTACTGACATTTCTCGACAATTTACAATCTCTGCCGAACAAAAGTTTCGCGATTATCCCTTCGTTGAGTACCAAATTTTAGATATTGAGGCCGATGTCATAGCGCAAGGCTTCCAGCCCCATTTTTTTGACCTGATTTTAGCATCGGACGCACTGCACGCCACCAGTGACCTTCGTCAGACCTTGGAAAATGTTAAACAGCTTCTTGCATCTGGGGGTTTGCTGGTTTTGCTCGAACTAACAGCCGGTGACTATTGGCAGGATTTAGTATTTGGATTGCTCAAGGGCTGGTCATTTACTGATGTCCAACTACGGCGATCGCACCCTTGGCTTTGTGAGACTCAGTGGCGTTCTTTGCTAAAAGATGTCGGGTTTGCGGAAGTTGCTAGCATTGCAGATACACCACCAGAAACAGATAAGTCTCTCCAAACGGTTATTCTGGCTACTAGTCCTTTGCTTGAGCCAGAAGTTCAGCCCTCATCAGTGATTCCTCTAAAGCCTGAAAATTCAGGAACTTGGTTAATTTTTGCTGACAATTCTGGAGTCGGGCAACAGCTAGCAGAACAACTCAAACAACACCAACAAATCCCAATTCTGATAGAACCTGGAACTGTTTTCTGCCACCTTGATGCAGATAGCTTCCAAATTCGCCCGGAATACGCAGAAGATATGCAGCAACTCCTAGAAGCTGTTGATGCAAATCAGCCTGCCTGTCGTGGCGTAGTTTATCTGTGGAGTCTAGACACACCTCCAAGTGAGAAAATGACAGCAGCTACCCTAGAATCAACTTTAACAAACAGCTGTTTGGGCGGACTGCATTTGCTTGGGGCGTTGGCTAAAGTCAATTGGCAGCACTCTCCCCGTCTATTTTTGGTGACGAACTCTACCCAGACAGTAGGAGGTTTAAAATCCCTCTCGGTTGCCCAATCTCCTTTGTGGGGTTTGGGCCGAGTCATTAACAATGAACATCCCAATCTTCGCTGCACTCGCGTGGATTTGAGTCCTGCCATTGCCCCAGAGGAGATTCAGTCTCTCATAGAAGAGTTGCTGGCAGACGATAAAGAAGATGAAATCGCCTTGCGGGGTAAGCAGCGCTATGTAAATCGGTTAATACAGTTATCACCAGCAGATTTGATTCAAAAATCAAAATCTCTGGCACAAAATCGAGAACCCTTCCGTTTAGAAATCTCTGCACCAGGAGTGTTGGATAACTTGCAACTGCGGGCGATGGCGCTCTCAAAACCGGGGCTGGGAGAGGTGGAAATTCAGGTTTGCGCCACAGGTTTGAACTTCAAGGATGTTGCCAAGACAATAAATTTGTTAAATGATGCCAGTTTGGAAGGGACTTTCTCCGGGCGATCGCTTGGTATAGAATGTGCCGGAATAATTACCGCCATTGGCTCTGGCGTTGAAGGGTTTAAGATCGGTGATGAAGTTATTGCTTGTGCGTCTCACAGTTTTAGTACGCATACAACGACAGATGCCCGCGCTGTAGTGCATAAGCCGGCGCATCTTAGTTTTGAAGAAGCCGCCACAATCCCTGTGACTTTTCTGACTGCTTACTACGCCTTGCATTACTTGGGGCGGCTGCGTCAGGGTGAGCGGGTTCTCATCCATGCAGCAGCAGGTGGTGTGGGTCTTGCTGCCATCCAAATTGCTCAGACAGTGGGTGCAGAGATTTTCGCGACGGCAGGTAGTCCAGAAAAACGGGAATTTTTGCGATCGCTTGGCGTAGAACATGTAATGGATTCTCGCTCCACCGCATTTGCCTCGGAGGTGATGGAAATCACTGGCGGTAAAGGTGTAGATATTGTCCTCAACTCTTTGGCAGGAGAGGCTATCCCTAAGAGCCTCTCTGTGCTGGGAGCTTATGGACGTTTTATAGAAATCGGGAAGCGCGATATCGAGCAGAACAATAAGCTGGGTCTGCGACCTTTTCAAAATAATTTGTCCTTCTTTGCGGTAGATTTGGACAAGCTGTTAAGCGATCGCCCTGATTTTGCTGGCTCCTTATTCCGTGAAGTCATGGAATATTTTGAGGCAAAAACCTTTCACCCGCTTCCCCACAGAGTCTTCCCAATATCGAGGGTAGTAAGCGCCTTCCGCTACATGGCGCAAGCCAAGCACATCGGCAAGATTGTCATATCGTTGCAAGAGCCAGATGTAAAGGTAGTTCCCTCATCTCAAGAAACAGTCACTTTTCACCCTGACGCAACTTACTTAATTACTGGTGGACTAGGTGGGTTTGGTTTAGCAGTGGCTCAGTGGTTGGTGAAAGGGGGGGCGCGGCACTTAGTACTGATGGGTCGTAGTGGTGCTGACTCGTTAGCAGCAAAGGAAGCGGTAAAAACATTGGAGTCAGCAGATGTTCGTGTGGTAGTCGCTAAAGCAGACGTGTCACACGAGGAAGAAGTGAAGAGTGTTCTGGCTGACATTAGCCAGTCTATGCCGCCGTTGCGAGGCATTATTCATGCAGCAATGGTTCTGGACGATGCTCTCCTGCTCGACCTCAACCAGGAACGCTTAGCAAAAGCGATCGCACCCAAGGTCATTGGAGCTTGGAACTTACACACCCACACCTTGAACGCACCGTTAGATTTCTTCGTGTCATTTTCCTCCTTTAGTTCCATTATTGGAAATGCAGGACAGGGGAATTATGTAGCCGCTAATACTTTTCTTGATACGCTGGCACATCACCGCCGCGCTCTAGGACTGCCAGCTTTAACTGTCAACTGGGGTGCGATTGCTGATGTTGGTTATGTCGCTGATAACACTGTAATAGGTCAGTATTTAGACCAGATTGGCATGAAAGGTTTGCGATCGCACGAAGCACTACAGATATTAGGACAATTACTCCGTGTTGAGGCAGTGCAGACAGGGGTAGCACCTTTTAACTGGCAGCGGTTGAGCGAGATTTACCCAGCTGGCGCATCATCGCGATTTTCTCAGCTAGTCAACGAAGCAGCTGTTCTAGCAAAGGCGGACGGGCGCAATAGCAAAGGAGATTTGCTACTAGGCGACCTGATGACAGCCCAACCAACAGAGCGCTTGCAAATTTTGGAATCTCATCTGCGAGAACTCGTAGCTCGGGTATTGGGAACTTCTCCTGCCAAATTGGATAGTCAAAAATCGCTGACCAATCTGGGACTTGACTCCTTAATGGGAGTAGAACTGAGTAACCGAATAGAGAGCGTTTTGGGTGTGAGTGTACCCACAATGAAACTCATGCAGGGCCCAAGTATTTCGCAACTAGCAGTAGAGCTAGTTGAGCAACTAATGGGAACTTCCCAGACACAATTACCTTCTTCAGTGACGGCAGATCCAAGCGATTGGCTTGTTTTCCCCAAACCAAATCCGGATGCCTGCTTACGTCTGTTCTGCTTCCCATATCTTGGAGGCAGTTCCTCAGAATTTCTTCCTTGGTCATATGGCTTACCGTCAAGTGTAGAAGTTTGTGCCGTTAAGCTTCCCGGAGGTAAAGACTTTTTGGGCGAACAGTCATTCGACGAGCTAACCTCTATTGTAAAAATCTTGGCACAAGTTCTGGTTCCTTATCTAGACAAACCATTCGCTTTCTATGGTCACAGTCTAGGGGCATTGGTAAGCTTTGAACTCGCCCGTCAGTTGCGCCGCGAAAATAGTAAAACTCCTGCTCACTTGTTCGTTGGTGCTTCACAAGCTCCTCAGATACCCTATTTACATCCTTCTGTTGAGAAGCTCCCTGAATTTGAGTCAGTCAAAGGAGTATCTATCAACGATTTACCCCAATTGTATCGAGACAATACAGAACTGGTGGGATTGTTACCACTGATTTTAAAGGAAGTAACTTTGTTGGCTGAAAGATACAGCTACACAGAGGAAGAGCCACTAAATTGTTCTATTTCTGTCTTTGGAGGGATTCAAGACAAGGTGATAACTGAAGATTTACTTTCGGCTTGGCGTGAACAAACTCGCAGCAACTTTAAGCTGCAAATGTTAAGCGGCAATCATTTATTCTTGCACAGCGATCAACAGCTGCTTTTGCAAGCAATATCTGAGGAGCTATCATCGCTTCTTTGTTTGTCAATTAGTTGACACAAGACTCTTTCTAAAAAGAGTTATAGGAGAACAGTACACTAGTACAAAAAGGCAGACAGCAAAAGAAATATTGGTTTTAAAATCAGCTTTTTACCTTTTTTAAACTTTCCAACTAATGGAAAATTTCTGCCCAACTGCACTAGTTTTTTCCCTTACATCTTTGGAATAAAAGATTACCTTGTAAAAACCACAAATATACACATGACAACCATTACTATTCCATTCCAACTAAATTTTGAAGAGATTGGCGAGCATTTGTTAAACAAAGATGTTGTCAGTCAAATCAACTCAATATTTGCAGAGTATGGAGCTGTTTTACTGCGGGGTTTTCCGTTGAAAACTGCTGAAGATTGTGCAGATGTCGCAGCACAGTTTATCACTACCCCAATAGATTACATGGGTGGCACTATAGCTCGCCAGCCAGTGAAAGGCTTAGTATACAATTCAAGTGAATTCCCTCCAGCAATCACCTTTCCTATTCACAATGAAATGGGATATACTGATAATCCTCCCGAACGAATACTTTTTTTCTGTTTAGAAAAAGCAGAGGTAGGGGGACAGACACCAATCTGCGACTGTCGGCGTGTTTTGCAACGACTACCAAATCAACTTGTGGATGCCATACGTACTCACGGCGTTCGCTATATCCGAAACTTACCGAAAGAAAGTGCAAGTTACTTAAAAGGTTGGAGTCAAGCTTTTAAAACTGAAAATACCTGTATTGCCGAAGAAAGGTGCAAGGCAATGGGTTTTAACTGTACTTGGGAAGGCGATATGATGGTGATTACTAACACTGTAGAAGGTATTCGTCGCCATCCATACACAGGGGAAGAACTTTGGGTTAATCAAATTACTAGCTATCACTCCTCAAGAAATGAACACTCACTGCGGATTACACCCCAGGAATATCTTGGTGATTTAGTAGCATCTGTCAATTCAGATAAAATGGACGCATCTCCAATCCTTAGGTTTATAGCGAGAGCTTCTAGCCCATTACTACTAAAATTAGGGAGCAAGATGCTTCCAGTACTTTTATTTTTCCAAAAGTGGTATGCTCCCAATAATATTAATTGGAAGTGTACCCTTGGCAATGGTACTCCTTTTACACGCAAGGATATTGAAGCAATATGGGATGCTGTCATCGCTGAAACTATTGTCTTCAACTGGCAGCAAGGAGATGTTTTGCTTCTTGATAACTTCCGATTCGGACATGGACGCAAGCCGTTTCGAGGTAAGCGGCGAATTCTTGTAAGTTTAGGTTCTTAAGTCATGGGGTAATAGTTAGTATTAGCAGTAAGTTTCTTGATAACTTACGATTTGGACATGGACGCAGGCCGTTTCGAGGTAAGCGGCAACTTCTTGTAAGTTTAGGTTCTTAAGTCATGGGGTAATGGGTAATGTTCAGAGTAATGGGTTGTGTTGAAAAAAACTAGGACTAGTTGGTGGTATTTTGAGGATTAATGCTTATAGAGACATTTATAAGCCCGGTTGCACCCGCATTAGCGTAGTAAGATTGGGACAAAAATATGGCAGCAGACACAGAAAGCCGATTACTTGAAAAATCTTCAGGTCGATGGCGAATAATTTCGGCAGCTTTCATCGCATTAGCCATAGGACTCTCATCTGTCTACGTTCTTTCACAATATCGGTCTAATATTCAGACTCACCCATTAAAATCCCATAAGGCAGCTCCTGTCATAGTTGCGATTACTGCCCTGGGACATCTAGAGCCTCAAGGCGAGGTGACTCAATTATCTGCCCCCAGTTCACTCTCAGGTAACCGAGTAGAAAAACTGCTGGTCAAAGAAGGAAGCAGAGTTCGGGCAGGGCAAATAGTGGCATTCCTCCAAGATTATGCTAAAGCGACAGCGGCACTGCAACAGGCACAAGACAAAGTTAAAGTTGCTAGAGCTAAATTAGCGCAGGTTAAAGCCGGAGCAAAATCGGCAGACATTGAGGCTCAAAAAGCAGTAGTGACCCGTTTAGAAACTCAATTAAAAGGAGAAGTTACCACTCAACAAGCAACAATTGCCCGCTTACAAGCTCAATTCAACAACGCTCAAACCGAGAATAATCGTTATCAGCAGTTATATACAGAAGGTGCTATTTCAGCTTCTATTGCAGATAGCAAGCATTTAGAACTTCAGACAGTGCAACAACAATTCACAGAAGCTAAAGAAAACCTAAACAAGAGTATGAATACTCTTAACAACCAGATAAAAGAGGCAAAAGCCAGGTTGGTAAGTCTTAGCGAAGTGCGTGATGTAGATGTTCAGGTGGCACAAGCCGAACTCGAAAGTGCAATGACTGCAATTACACAAGCAAAAGTAGAACGAGATTTATCTTATGTTAAATCTCCTATAAATGGAACAATTTTGAAAGTTCATACCAAAACAGGAGAAACGATTGGCAATTCAGGAATTGTTGATATAGGTGAAACGTCTCACATGTATGTCGTGGCGGAAGTTTATCAAACTGATATCAAAAAAGTGCGTGTAGGTCAAAAAGCCAGCATCACCAGTACTACATTTACTGGAAAATTACGGGGAGTAGTGAGCGAGATTGGTTTACAAGTTAGCAAACAGAGTGTTTTAAGTCTTAATCCAGGGGTAGACACAGACCGGAGAGTAATTGAGGTGAAAATCCGCATAGATAATCCAGAGGACAATCAACAGGTTGCAAGTTTAACCAACTTACAAGTAGATGTAGCCATTCAAATATAATTGCCATCTTCAGGTTAGTTAAAATAATTACAACCGGGAATTATGAATTTTAAAATTCCTTTAGCTTGGCTACAACTAGCCCAAAACAAAGTTCGTTTTTTAGCAGCTGTGGCTGGGATTACTTTTATTGTAATTTTGATGTTTACACAACTTGGTTTCCAAGATGCTCTTTATTCAAGTGCTATCAGGGTACATCATAGTCTCCAAGGAGATTTATTTTTAGTTAGTTCTCAATATAAATCTTTAACTTCCAATCAAAGCTTTTCTCGTACTCGTTTATATCAAGCTTTAGGATTTAATGGTGTTAAGTCAATCAGTCCGATGTATTTGGGCTTTGCTAAATTCAAGAATCCAGTAAACGGGGAAAAATACTCCATATATCTGATTGGTGTTGAACCAGGGAGAATAGCTCTTAATTTACCAGAAATGGAGAGTAATTTAGATAAAATTAAAATTCCTGACATGGTTCTTTTTGACCAAAAATCTCGATCGGAGTTCGGGCCAGTTGCTGAAAAATTTAAATCAGAAAATACTGAGCAAATAGTCGAAATATTTGCTTTTAACGCAGTTAAAGGTTATCAAGTTAAAATCGGTGGTTTATTCAGCTTGGGGCCTTCTTTTGGAGTAGATGGTAATTTAATTGTCAGTGACTCAACTTTCCTGAGAATATTTCAAAATAACCGAACTTCAGAAATGATAGATGTAGGTGTGATAATTCTTGATTCTGGTGTCGAGCCACAAAAAGTTTTGACCAATCTACAAAACAATTTAAGTAATGATGTCTTAATATTTACCAAACAAGAGTTTCAAGACTTTGAGAAAAAGTATTGGGCTACAAGAACACCTATTGGTTTTATATTTAACCTTATGCTCGTAATGTGTTTTATTATTGGTATAGTCATTGTCTATCAAATTCTTTATAGTAATATTTCAACTCAAATAACAGCCTATGCTACTTTAAAAGCTATTGGATATACTAATAAATATTTACTAAATGTAGTATTTAAACAGGCTTTAATATTAGCAGTATTGGGTTATATTCCAGGCTTTATTATTTCTTCATGTATCTACAGCTTCACAGCAAAAACTACCAATTTACCAATGAGAATGAACTTAAATAATATATTAATTATTTTAATTTCAACAATTTTAATGTCTACAGTTTCCGGACTGTTAGCTATGAATAAACTACGCTCGGCAGATCCAGCAGATATTTTTTAGTTAAGGAAAATTTAGTTCTCTATCTTTCTCAATGTAGAAGTTCTTATCTTCTTGTCTTGAAACTAAAAATATTGAGTTCCGCAGTTGGGTTCAGAAGTGGAAGCAACAGTTATCGCAGCAGCTTGTGGTGTAGGTATGGTTAGCAAAGAATTGAGCTTCTACCGAATTACGACTGATGCGAGACAACCACTATTACCAAGATGGTGGACACCTCGGCTTTGAGGATTACTGCGAGAGCGAGTTGACCAAACATGGAGGATATCGCAGGGTCAGAGATTTGCTGTCTGCGAAGAAAGTAGTTGATACTCTGCCAGAGGAACTAAGGGGGAAAATCACTAAACCATCCCAGACACGATCCTTACTCCGGCTGGTCAAAACTCCCGACAAGTTACATGAAGCTGTTGCGATCGCAGCCCAAGAAAAGTCCTTTCCTACTGCCGCAGACTTCGCCAAAGCAGCAAACTGCATAATTTATCTAATTTTGCTGCGTTAGCGTTCGCGAAGCTTCTCCAAAGGAGGCTCACTTTCGTTTTATCTACTCATAGTTTGTAAACTGTAGTAGCCCAAAATTCTACTGTTTGTTTACTGCTGTAGCTATTATATGAGTGATAAGGTTCAAAAAGAAACGAAAATGTATATTTATGTTGTAGATGTTATATTCGTTGCTTGGAATAACGAGAGAGGTCAACTTCTAAAGCGATTGCGCGGTAAAAAATCGCGGCAGAAACTAGCTGATGAAATTGCCGCCACAGGAGGGGAATGCTCTCATCAGAACATCAAAAAACTAGAGTACGGTGAGTCTGAAAGTGTTTCTATTAAAGTGTTAGAGGCTATTTGTGCAGCATTGGATATTTCTCTAAGCGACTTCCTTAGCACTCTTGAAGTGACTAATTAAAGTTTTAGATATTTTATTGTTCTTTAGCTACTAAAGTAACTAATATATTGATGAAAGCAAAAAGGCGATCGCCCTCCGTCCAAAGATTGCGATCGCCTTTTGTTCAACCCCGTTAATGAGGTCACTCATGATGATTGTACAAGATGACTTTAGCAACTCAGCCTCGGCTGAATCAGAGTTTGAGGAATATATTGACCACTTGGCCGACCCAGTAGCACCAGAAATTGAAATTGACTCAGTAGCAGATGACTTGGGTGTGTAGAGGGATAACAATTTCTGCCACTCAAACAGTTAATTTCTCGTGGCTTACAAAATAAAACGGTTGAACAATTTAAGTGCCTTTCCTTATAAAGGTTTGAGATACTTAAAATTAAGTTGAAAAGTTCTGTTGCGGCAAAAATTTATGCGATCGCATAAATTTTTGATATTTGGTAATCAAGCTGACTCTAAGTAGTGAGACATAAAAAATTATATGATCAGAGCGGACAGTAATAGATGCGAGAAAATGCCTTCGCCATTAAGAATTCGGTTGACTCCAGAAGAAGACAAAACGTTGCAGGAGTTAAGCCTTGCAGATAATGTACCTGGAAGAGTCATTTAGGAGAGCGATCGGATTAGGGCTGAATGGAGATGGGTTAACAGTTCCTGAGATTGCTTGTCATCTCAAGATTTATGAGCATACAGTTCGAGCGACATTACGTCGATGGGAAAAAATAGGATTAGGTGGATTATGGGAAGCGCCTGGACGTGGAGGAAAACGCAAATGGAGTTTAGAGGATATTCACGCGATTGAACAATGGTTAGGTGAAGAGGGCAGCTATACAAGCCGTCAACTAGAAGAACCTTTGGCTGTTGAGCGTGGAATCTCGCTCAGTAGTAAACAAGTTAGCCGAATTCTTAAAAAAAAAGACTATGCATGGAAACGCTTAAGGCATAAGCCACCTATTCCAAAATCAAGATCATTCACAGATGCTAAACGTGCCGATTGGTTAATGTTATGTCAGTTAGCTAACGATGGATTAATTTGCCTCAAGTATCTTGATGAATCTGGGTTTGAACGTACAAGTTCGCTCAATTATACTTATTCCAAACGTGGGCAGCAAAAATCAATATATCAAGCTCGTAGAAGAGGCAGAAGGATTAGTGTTCTCGGCTTTTGGGAACCGCAGCACAGTTTTGAGTATGGGGCTGTAGTCGGTGGTTTCAATAGTGAACGTTATTTGCAACTGCTCGAATCGCAAGCAAATTTGGCTCAACAGCGTCTTGAACAAATCGGTAAAATAACTGTCATTATTCAAGACGGAGCATCGTTTCATCGCAGCAAAAAAGTTCAGCAATACTGGCAACGCTGGCAACAACAAGGTTTGTACATTTTTTTCCTGCCACCTTATTCGCCGCAAATGAACCGTATTGAAGATGAGTGGCTGCACCTCAAACGTGACGAACTTTGTTCACAAATTTTTGAAGATGAATATGAACTTGCCCTCGCTCTGATTCATCCTATTCAAAATCGGGCTGACAAAAGTAATTACTCCGTTGAGCGTTTTATATTTAATCATGTCTAACTACTTAATTACTCCGTTGAGCGTTTTATATTTAATCATGTCTAACTACTTATTCTGTAAAATGAAGCGATGTACTATCCTTTTCTCTGCCACTTTTTGCCCCTAACTTGATGACTGCACCATCATAAGGCGTTAGCGAAACAGCCATATTCATCCCTAATTAGCCAAGATAGGGCGACGAAATCACTTACTTCCCAAAATAATTCAATAGTATCAGCAGTCAGAACCCATGATATATGTCCTCCCCGTTGACGAGATGAGGGATACTGCTTTTCTAATCGCTTTAACGTCATGTAAAGTCCGGTCATTCCGGCGCGGTGCATTATTGTCGTATCCGCAGCATGGAGAGATAGGGAAATTTTGGGTTGGGTAGCAACCATGATCAGGTTTCCTCTTCTCCTTTGCTGCGAGTCGCTGGGACAAATATTCCACACATCATCTTTCCTTTCCCACCAATTCCCTGTTCTTGCAAGGTTAAGGAATCTTCAGGATTGAGTTCACTAATTTTTACGCCAAATCCTCTAACTTTAAACTGTTTCCCTTCTTTTCTGTCGTCGGGACAAATTGATGTCGTTTAACTGCCAGTGACAAATTAATGTCATTTATTTACAGAGACTATAGCGATAATATCAACGTAGCGCTCTGTTTCAACCCTCCCTAATAAAAATTATGATAACCCAGCCAGTAGCTGGAGGGTTATTGCGACCTGGGGATTGAAAACTTCAGCATCGCGGAGGACACCTTTCAACCCACCCAGTAGCTGGAGGGTTTTTGTGACAGTTACCAGACTAACAATCCTCCCTAACCGGACTCTTTCAACCCACCCACTAGCTGGAGGGTTATTGCGACTTGCCCTCCACAAGAAGGGATGTCTACGACGGGCTACGCCTACACAGCCATCCTTGATTCGGCTTTGCCTGAGTAGCTTTACGATTATTTAAATTTACATTTAATTCCTAAAGACCGAGAGTTATGGAAGCTAGAAAACTATGAACAGTTTATTGCAGCTAGAAAAAAACTGATTTTAGAAAAATTTGGCTTTATGATTCAAACCAAGGTTACTGATAGTTTTGCCTGCGGTACGGAGTCTGCTATTTGCTGCCTCATCTTCATCTAATGCCAGTTGCTCTGTCTCCAAACCTTGAGCGTGAGCTTCTCCACTTGCTCTCTGCGGTGTTAATGATAAATCTTTAACCGGACACTATATGCAGATTAATGATGCTGATCTATCCAAACCTAGTTGAGTTAGCCCGCAAATACACTTATGGAGCTAGATTAAAATTAGATAATTATATAACCGAAATATTACTGTGATTTTTGAAAGTTTTTATATATGTAAATGGTTGATTTCAGAGGATATACGGTAACAATAACCAAAGCGATCGCGGTACTTTAATTTTAAGAAATCTTATATTATCAGATTAAAAAACTCAGAAAAGATGACGAACACAGAATGTAGAAGCTCAAGCTACTACTCGATTCTAGCCTAAAACTAGTACGGTAAAACTCTGACAAATGCCAAACGTAGTTCTCCTTTAAAATATGAAAGCCACTCTCTAGACGTATGCGCGTCTACAGAGGTCTGAGGCTAAAAACCTCTTCTTTCGCACTTCAGGCTTTAGTGAAGACTTGTGCAATGTGTAGGTTTTTATGATGGAATTTTTAAATAATTTTTTCTCTACTAGCCAGTTTATTCCCCACGGACATTGCTACCTCTGGAAACCAGGATTGGTGTGGTTGCATCTGATTTCAGATGTGTTAACTGGACTTGCTTATTATTCAATTCCAGTGATGTTGGTTTATTTTGTCCGTAAACGGCGAGATATGCCTTTCGGTTGGATATTCCTAATGTTTGGCACATTCATCGTTGCTTGTGGCACAACTCATTTAATGGATGTGTGGACGCTTTGGTATCCTACCTATTGGCTATCAGGGTTGCTCAAAGCTATAACTGCTTTTATCTCCGTATTGACGGCTATAGAGCTTGTGCCATTAATGCCGCAGGTGCTAGCTCTACCGAGTCCTGCCCAACTAGAGGCTGCAAACTACCAACTAGCAAAAGAAATTGCTGAACGCATACGGACTGAGGAAGTGTTGAGGGAAAACGAACAACGCTGGCAATTAGCTTTGCGAGGCAATAATGATGGAATTTGGGACTGGAATGTTAAAACCAATGAAGTTTTCTTCTCGGCTCGCTGGAAAGAAATGCTCGGTTACGAAGACCACGAAATTTCTAACCATTTAGATGAATGCCTGACACGAGTGCATCCGAACGATCTTGAGTGGGTGAAACAAGCGGTTCAAGATCACTTTGCTCAGAAAACACCGTTTTACATTACCGAGTATCGAGCTTTATGTAAAGATGGCACCTATAAATGGATTTTAGATCGAGGGCAAGCACTGTGGGATGAAGATGGTAATGTAGTACGAATGGCAGGATCGCATACTGACATTACCGATCGCAAGCAAGTAGAGGAGACACTAAATAGCCTACTTAACCAACTAGAAAGCATGGTTGAGGAAAGGACAGCAGAGTTAACAAAAATCAACGAATCACTACACACAGAGATTACTGAACGCCAGCGAATAGAAGAAGCACTGCGAGAGAGCGAACAGCGATTTCGTGCCGCATTCCATCAAGCTGCTGTTGGTATTGCCCATATCGCAATCGATGGAAGCTGGTTGTTAGTTAATCAGAAGCTTTGCGATATTCTCGGTTATACACTCGAAGAACTACAGTTGCTAACTTTCCAAGATATTACTCACCCAGATGATCTCAACACTGACCTGAAATATGTTAAGCAGATTTTAGCAGATAATATTCAAACTTACTCGATGGAAAAGCGCTATTTCCGCAAAGATAATTCCATAGTTTGGGTTAATCTCACTGTGTCTTTAATGCGCGAATCTAATGGGGAACCAAAATATTTTATTTCTGTGGTCGAAGATATTAACGAACGGAAAGATGCACAGCGCGAACGCAAGCAGTGGGAGGAGCAAATTAAAGCATCACTATTAGAAAAAGAGGTGTTATTAAAAGAAATTTACCATCGGGTCAAAAATAATTTACAAGTTATTTCCAGTCTGCTAAACCTGCAATCTGCCTATATCAAAGACAAAGAAGATTTGGTAATATTTCAACAAAGCCAGCAGCGGATTGCATCAATGGCTCTCGTTCACGAAAAATTGTATCAGTCTCAAGACTTAGCAAGGATTAATTTTGGTGAATATATTCGAGATTTGGTAGCCAGTTTATTTACTGCTTATGAAGTCAATGAAGATGCGATCGCTTTGACAATCAATATCGAAGATTGTATTTTTCTCGGTTTAGATACAGCAATTCCTTGTAGCTTAATTATCCATGAACTTGTATCTAATTCTTTAAAATATGCATTTACCAAAGGCAGTAATGGTGCAATCAATATTGAAATTAAGAAAATAATTAATAAGAATTTAATGCTGATAGTTAGTGATAACGGGATTGGCTTACCATCAAACTTTGATTTTAAAAAAATCGCATCATTAGGATGGGAGTTGGTAGATGCTTTAACCCATCAGCTAGCAGGAAATATCAATATTACAGGTTCTAGTGGAGTAGAGTGTCAGGTGACATTTCCTTTACCATAAATACACAATTAATAAAAGATGACAAACGCAAAAATTTTAGTTGTGGAAGATGAAGCTATTGTTGCTAAAGACTTACAATATCGGCTTAAGAAATTTGGTTATACAGTGCCTGCTATTGCTTCTTCAGGAGAAGAAGCGATTAATATAGCAATAGAAATATCTCCAGATTTAGTACTGATGGATATCAAGCTTAAAGGCTCAATGGACGGGATACAAGCTGCTGAAGAAATCTATAAGCGTTTGGATATTCCAGTAATTTATTTGACTGCTTATGCAGATGAGAACACATTGGAAAGAGCTAAGATAACTGAGCCGTTTGCGTACCTACTGAAACCTTTTAAAGAAAGAGAACTACAAACAAATATTGAAATAACTTTGACTAAGCATGGTTTAGAAAGGCAATTAAAAGTTAATAAAAAATGGCTGGATGCACTTTTAAAAAGTATCAGCGATGGTGTGATTGCTAGTGATTTACAAGATGTAATCACTTTTATGAATCCGGTCGCGGAAAATCTGACTGGATGGAAACAAGAAGAAGCCTGTGGTAGAAATTCATCAGAAGTATTTAATATTGCTAATGGCGAAACTCATAACCCTATTGAAAGTCCGATTATAAAAGTTATTCAAGATGGTATTATCGTTAATCTCCCCGCAGAAACAATTCTTATTACTAAAGATGGTGCAGAAATACCAATTGATGATAGCGCTGCACCGATTAAAGATGACAAAAATAATATTACAGGTGCTGTCTTAGTGTTTCGAGATATTACTGAGCGCAAACTAGCAATTGAGGCGCATCAAAAGCAAATTGAGCAAGAAAAACTTGTGGTGCAATGGGAAGAGATAAATCAACTCAAAAATGACTTTTTGAATTTAGTTTCTCACGAACTGCGATCGCCTCTGAGTAGTATCAAGATGATGATTCAAATGATACAACTATCTAATAATGCTGAGGATGCTCAACGCTATCTAAAAGTAATGGAAAGCGAGTGCGATCGCGAACTAGAATTAATCAACGATCTACTAGACTTACAACGGCTAGAAAGCTCATCCTATCAAGTTATTACACCTGATACGTTACTCTTACAACAGTGGTTACTTTGGGTTATCGAGCCGTTTCAAATCCGTGTTCAAGAACATCAGCAAACTCTACAGCCGAATCTCCCTGCAAATCTTCCACCGCTGGTTTCAGATGGTATTAGCTTGGAACGCATCATAATAGAATTGCTCAATAATGCCTGTAAATACACACCTGCGGGTGGTGAAATTGTCTTAAGTGTAAGTCACAATTCCTCGGAAGCACCTGCAAAAACAATTATTACTGTCAGTAATTCAGCAGAAATTCCGGTAACAGAGTTACCACGGATATTTGATAAATTTTATCGTCTCCCCAATGCAGATATCTGGAATCAAGGTGGTTCGGGATTAGGTTTATCTATAGTACAGAAATTAGTCGAACAATTGCAAGGAAGCATTCAAGTAGAAAGTAGCAATGGATGGACTACATTCACTCTTACATTAACTGATTTATAGTACAATACGCTTGGGTTAAGCATTTTTTTCTCTTCTCTCTGTTTCCTCTGCGGTAGCCTGCGGCAAGCCGCTCTGCGTCTACGTTAAAAAAGTTGACTTTGACAAAGAGTTTTAGCCTTAACTTGATATGAGATAATTAAAGCAAATTATTAAATATCAAAAAATGTCATTAACTATATCTTCCACACCTCAAGGTTTTAGTGCATTCATCACTAATTTGGGAATACGAGATACAACTGATGATTTTGTATTTATTAAATCATCAGTTCCTTGTGTTGCAGATGG
Organism: Nostoc sp. NMS9; assembly: GCF_017114995.1. Lineage (GTDB taxonomy): Bacteria > Cyanobacteriota > Cyanobacteriia > Cyanobacteriales > Nostocaceae > Nostoc. Next base: position 21,430 of record NZ_JABXKL010000064.1, read on the forward strand.
AGTCTTCACTCAAAGTCTTTTTGCTGGGCCAAGTGTTACTATTAGCCGTGATAACTTAAAAGATTCACAAGCACAAGGAATTGTCGTTATATCTAAAAATGCAAATGTAGCTAATGGTTCTGTTGGCATCACTGACGCCCAAGAGGTTCTGCAATTAGTTGCAACTGAAACTGGAATTGCTGCACATAATATTGTGATAGCTTCTACAGGTGTAATTGGCAGACGTTACCCCATTGAAAAAATCCGGGCTGGTTTATTAGGATTGGGCAAAAAATTAACTGATGCTGATTTTCATGCCGCAGCTCGCGGTATTATGACCACCGATACAGTAGCGAAACTAGCTACACGGCAAATAGGAAATGCCAAGCTAGTAGGAATTGCTAAAGGTGTTGGCATGATTGAGCCTAATATGGCTACCCTCCTAACTTTCTTTTTTACTGACGCTGCAATTTCTGCAAATAACCTTCGTTCTATTTTTCGCTCTACTATAGATAAAACTTTTAATTGCTTGAGTGTAGACACTGACACTTCTACTAGTGACTCTGCTGTGATTCTTGCTAATGGAATAGCCGGTGAAGTTTCAGAACCAGATTTTGCTAGTGCATTGCAAGAAGTTGCACAGGAATTAGTGCTGAAAATCGCACGAGATGCAGAAGGTGCTACTAAGATAATTGAGGTAACTGTAGATTCAGCAATTAACTATGCACAAGCTAAAACCGTAGCTAAAGCAATTGTAAATTCACCATTAGTAAAAACTGCTGTTTATGGAGCAGATCCGAATTGGGGAAGAGTTGCTATGGCTATAGGCAAATGTGAAAATGAACAGCAGATCAATCCAGAAAAAGTTGTTATTAGTTTTGATAATGTGAAAGTTTATCCTAGTAGCTTAACTGAGGAAAATCTAGAACAGTTACGGCAAATTATGTCTAAAGATAAAGTAGATATTCATGTTAGCCTTAATATTGGCGAATCCTCTGCAACTGTATGGGGTTGCGATCTTTCAGAGGGTTATATAGAAATTAATGGTAAATACTCAACTTGATTAGACCTCTTGCACAAATGCAAAATTTGCCCTCATCCCCCAACCCCTTCTCCCAAAATTGGGAGAAGGGGAGCTAATTTCAAAGTCCCTCTCCCAAGCTTGGGAGAGGGATTTAGGGTGAGGGCTTTTGATTCATTGCGCTCGGCGTTGAAATCTTTGAAGAAAAGTTTGGATAATTATTTATGCTTCCTACAGTCATTGCACCCCACCCCGCCAAAGCTACGCTTTGTCTCCCTGCCCCTAATCCCCAGAGGGGGCCCCGAGTTCCCTGATGCTTTGGGGAGGGGATTAAGGGGAGCCAGTGCGTTGGGCGGGCAAAGCCCGACTTGAAGCACCTGGTGTGTGGGGTTCTGCGGGTTTAATAAGTAACAAGCGAACATGATATTATTCAAAATATCAAGGAGAAGTAGTTTTAGAAACTTCTGGACTACGAATGATGATATGTCCCTTATCACTTTCTTGAATAGCTAAAACTGACGGTAGCTCATCAGGTCTTGCATTTGAGGACAATGCTCGAAACAAATAAATCCAGCCGCCACGTTCTAGGAGTAAGCGCCAGACTCTCGGCTGCTTTGGATTGCTGATATCATTATCTTCCCTGCCTCGCAAGTCGTCGAATAAACCGCGATCGCCAATTATGCGGTAACCTTTCAAAGACGGATCGGCAAATATATCATCAAGTTTGCGTCCTACAGCAAACTTTTCTTCCGGTGTAATTAAGGCTACAACTGGCAAGGTGGAGTTTTGACCAGTGTCTCGTCGTGCATCTGCAAAGCCTTGCCAACGAGCTAACCAAAATATCACAATTAATACCCAGGATACTATTACTATCTCATTGACTAGTGATCGCAAAAAATCAACTGAACGCAGTTGTCCAAAACTAAATTCAGCTAGAGATTTGAGCCGTTTAGCTGTCCATGAGCGTTTGTGTTGAGTAGCAGAGATGATGCGATTCAGTAGTAATTGACTTGCAGAGACTACCGTATCACTGATGATTTTAATTAACCATAACGTTGCCTGAATTGCGATCGCAGTGATAAAAAAGGCGATCGCTGTTTTGCAGATTGCCCAGCCATCTCCGAGAAATATTTGCAGGGGAACTATTAAAAAAGACTGTGCAGGTAAGTCGAGGGTATTGACTTCTAGTTGAAAAAAGTAGAAATATGACCAACGGTAAATCCAGCCTGCAAAGAAAAGCGCCGCACCCAGCAAGCCCAGTACACTGGTGAATTTACCTAAAATATTGGTTTCCTGGTTAGGGTTGGGGGTTTGGGTCATACGGGATATGGGGGAAACAATGTAGGGTGTGTTACCGCGAAGCGTAACGCACCGAGTTATATAGCGTTTCTCGTTTGTATGCAAATACACTCTGACCTCACTTGCATTCCTCTCTCTTAAAAGGCTACGGTGTACACACAAGTCTGAAATAGCTGATTAACCAAGGTTTTACCCCACCCTAACCCTCCCCTTAGAAAGGGGAGGGAATTAAATTTCCTGTTTCCCCCCGAAGATTGGGGGGATTAAGGGGGGTAATTCGACTTGTGTGTACACCATAGCTCCTTAAGGCGAGAGGCTTTGAATCTTATTCCTCTTCCCTTGTTGCAGGAAGAGAAGCTTTAAATCTTACTCCCCAACGCTAGTAGGGAAGGGGCTGTTCTTGTTAGGTCTATATTGCACTCAACTGCAAACCGCTACAGATAAATAATCAGTTTCTTTTGGTGATTTTACGGAAATTTGGTATAGGCTTTTGAAGTTTAATGAGAAAGTTAAATACAGTCAAATATACTGTTAAAGCCATGAAAGCTTTTTTCCAGGGATGGGTTGTGGCAATCTTAGTAATGGCAGCAGCGATCGCAGGAAACATCCAAGCTGTAATGAGCCAAAATGTCAAGACGGGAAATTTTTTGTTTGCACAGACACAAATCAAAGCAGATGAATTAGAACTTCCAGTAGCCTTAGCCTTACCAGAGTTAGCAGAGGTCTTCTTTAAAAAGGGTGAGTCAAGCAGTGGTCGAGTAATAGGAATTGATGCACAAGGGCAAGCACTATCAATTCAGCGTAATGGCAAAACTGCCAAAATTCCCCTGAGCCAAATTGCAAGAGTAGTTTTCAAGGAAGAGGCATTGGCTTACAGAAGTAATAAAAGTCCAATTATCCGGGGTGGGGGAGAACGTCCTACAGGCAAGCCAGTAACTTGGAGTGGTATACCCATAAATAATTTTACTGTAAAAAATTCTACTCAAGGTCAAGCGGTGGTGAAACTGAAACCACCTGTAGTTTCCACAGCACAGTTGCAGGGTATTCAATCAGTGGCTAGAAATCGGCAATATGTGGTAGATGAAATCCAGTTCAATTCGCAACAACAAACGGTCACTATTCTGGCAAAACCTTATTGAGCGTGAATTCTTTCATCTGTAGGGGCGTACATTTATACCCCTAACCATTTTGACGTTCATAACGACAGACACGATGTTAATAACAAACATCGCAATATTAATAAGAAACATTGCAATGTTCATCACAAATATCACGATATTAATAAGAAACATTGCAATGTTCATCACAAATATCACGATATTAATAAGAAACATTGCAATGTTCATCACAAATATCACGATATTAATAAGAAACATTGCGATATTCATCACAAATATCACGATGTTAATAAGAAACATTGCAATGTTCATCACAAATATCACGATGTTGGTAACGACAGCTTCTAGACCCAATTGAAAACAGCTACCTCTGCGCTATTCTATGAAAAAAATTCTCACCAGTCTTTTAGCTGTGGGCGAGCGCTCTGGTGAAGCTGTCATACTCACTAACATCGGTCAAGTCTACTTTGCTTTAGGAGAAAAGCAAAAAGCACTCGATTTGTACAACCAAGCTCTGCCCCTATCTCGCGCTGTGGGTAATCGCACTGGTGAAGCTGTCACATTGGGTAGTATTGGTATACTCTTGCAAAGTACAAATCGACCAACTGAAGCCATTACTAATTTGCAGCAATCTCTCAAAATCAGCTTAAAAATGCGCCAGGGTTTGCAACGAGAAAATCGCCAAAAGTTTTTACAGCAAAACAATGGAAGTGCAATTGCTACTGCTTTAATCGATGTCCTCATTAACCAAAATAAATATGAGCAAGCCTTTGAATGGCTTAACCTATTTAACACAGCCGACCTTGCTGATTATACTCGCCTCATTAATGCCAAAGTTGCCAATTCAAAGGCACAGCAAGCTCTTGATGACTGGAGTAAAAAAAATCAACAATTGGAATTTCTGCAACAACAACTGCAAGAAAATTTTTCTGAAGCTTTATCTCAAAAAATTCGGCAATTAGAAGTACAAGTTTACTCAGAAGCCGAAAATATATCTCGCCGTTTTCCTGAAGTGGCAGAACTATTTGAAACTACACCCGCAGATATTAAAAACCTGATATCCTCCATACCCACAGGAACGGTTGTAGTTCGACCTGTTTTGCTGACTAATGTCAGAAATATACCTAATAGCATCGCATTTTTCATCTTCACAAAAGAACAATTAAGTGTTGTTAAAAAATCTATTGATCCCACTGAATTTAATAAACTTATTACCAATTATCTAAAACAGGTACAAGACGATAGTGATGCTAGCTACCTTGAAACAGGTGGAAAACTCTATGATATTCTCATTCGTCCTATAGAAGATAAAATTCAAGCTTTATCACCCAAAGAACTAAGTATTATTGCTCCTGGTAAACTGCGCCATTTACCTTTTGAAACTCTTTACGACAGTAAAACCAACCAATTTCTGATCCAGAAATATCCTGTCAACTATCTCACTCGCATTTCCAATAATTCCCTAAAATCTCCAGGTGTGCAAAATGCCATACCCCGCAAACCACAAGCTGTTTTAGCATTTGGTAATCCAGTACCCAGTAACCCGCAAAATCTCCCAGGTGCAGAGGCAGAAGTCATAAATATTAAGGAAATACTGCCAGACAGTGAAGTTTATATCCACAATGAAGCCACCCTAGAAAAGTTTAGATCCCAAGCATTGCGCTTTTCTTTTTTGCATTTAGCAACTCACGGCTGTTTTCAAACTGAAGATTGCAAAAAAGTCAATTTAAAAAATAATACGTTACTATTTGCTGACAAATCCTTAGATATTGCCAATGCTGCTCTTCTAGGTTTACAAGGCACACAACTGATTACTCTTAGTGCCTGTCAAACTGCTGTAGACACTAATTTTAATGGTGCAGGAATTGCAGGAGTTGCTTATATATTTGAGCGGGCTGGTGCTAAAGCTGTGATGGCAAGTTTGTGGGCGGTTGATGATGAAGCAACTCAGGAATTGATGATTCAATTTTATCAAAATATCAAGCAGGGTATGACGAAAGGTGAAGCTTTGCAAAAAGCTAAGTTGAAGCTAATTGCAGACCATCGCCATCCTTTTTATTGGTCGCCATTTGTGCTGATTGGTGATGCACGTTAAAGTAATTCGTAATTAAGCCCAAATCCTGGCTTTACCCCCCTTGTAAAGGGGGGAAATATCCGGTTCTCCCCCTTGCCAAGGGGGAGTTAGAGGGGGTCAGAAGGACTTGTGTGTACACCGTAGCTCCGACTCAGAGAGGGACACACTTGGACGAAAGTTCAAGGCAGAGAGAGGTTCGTGGAAGCTCACGTTAAGCCAGGGCAAAGGTAATTCGCCGCTACACATAAGGAAAAAATTGAGGTTTTGAAACCCACAAAGGTGGGTTTTGCTTGTGTAGATGTGGTTTCTAACCGCCTTTTTAATTACAAACCTATTTACTCACAACAACTTATCTGGTGTAATTGGCAGATCGCGAATCCGCTTACCTGTGGCATGATAAACTGCATTAGATATGGCAGCCGCTACCCCAACAATCGGAAGTTCCCCCAAGCTTTTGGTTCCTAGTGCATTCACATAAGGATCGTATTCTTCAATAAATTGCACTTCCATATTTGGGATATCTGCATGAACGGGAATCAGGTAATCGGAAAGGTTAGCACCAACTATTCTGCCCTGATTAGCATCCATTACAGTTTTCTCCATCAGTGCCATACCAATTCCCCATGTAATCCCGCCGATAACTTGACTTCGCGCTGTCTTGAAGTTGAGAATTCGCCCCGCACCATAAACGCCTACACAACGTCTAACTTTGATTTCTCCCAACAATTCATCAACTGCAACTTCGACAAATATCGCACCAAAAGAGTGTTTGGCATATTGTTGGCTCTCTGGATTGAGCGAGGATTCCTCTGTAACTTCTAAACTTTCTAATCCATGACGGCGCAGAATATCGGTATAGCTGTCTCGCTTCGATGGGTCTTGTTTTGAAAATATTTGCCCTGACTCAACGGTAATATCTTCTGCTTGCAATCCATAAAGCAGAGAATTTGCATCTGCGATCGCCATTTTAATTATCTTATCCCGTGCTGCGATCGCTGCTTTATGCACCGCCGGGGAAACACTCGCAACTGTCATTGAGTTCCCTGTAATCGGGGCTTTGGGAAGATTAGTATCGCCTAATTCAAACTGTACTGGTAAACCTAATACCTCAGCGGCCACCTGCATCATCACTGTATAAGTACCAGTACCGATGTCTTGAGTACCACTTTGTACTTTCACTTCTCCAGTGGCAAAAATTTCTACCTTAACTGATGCAGTTCTAGCATTGGTGGGAAATGTCGCACTTGCCATTCCCCAACCAATCAGGAAATGACGATCTCCCATGGAACGAGGAACTGGATTGCGTTGTGGCCACCCAAAAATTTCTGCCCCTTTTTGATAACATTCTTTCAGGGATTTGCTTGACCAAGGTAATCCTTTGTGCGGATCGATATCTGCATGATTTCTTAATCTTAGTTCAATTGGGTCAATATTTAACGTGTATGCCAGTTCATCCATTGCCGATTCTAAGGCAAACATTCCCGGCGCTTCTCCTGGCCCCCGCATAAAGGTTGGTGTGCCGGCGTTGATGCGTCCCAAACGGTATTTTATTTCCAAATTGGGACAGGCGTACATCATCGTTGTTGCTGCACCCACTGGTTCGGCAAAGTCATCAAATATGGAAGTTAAAGATGTACCAATTTGCTCGATGACAGTTAGTTTACCTTCCTTGGTTGCACCTAATGTTAGCTGCTGCTGAGTTTGGGATCGGTGGCCGCAAGCAGTGTACATTTGCGAGCGTGTTAGTACAACTTTCACTGGGCGTTTTACTTGACGAGCTGCGATCGCTGCTAAAATCGTATGCGATCGCAGCAGCGCCTTACAACCAAATCCCCCACCTAAATATTTAGAGATGACGCGGACATTTTCTTCGGGAATATTCAGAATAGATGCGATTCGGTTTTGGGTTGCAGAAACGCCTTGAGTGGTTTCATACAGCGTCAAATTATCCCCTGACCACATTGCGATCGTTGCAGAAGGCTCTAGGGGATTATGATGTTCTATTGGCGTGGTATAAATTTGCTCTACCAAAACCTCTGCCTGTACTTTCCCTGATTCAACATCCCCTCTAGTGATTTTACCTGGCATCATGCCCAAAAATATTGATTCGGGTTCAAATATCTCTGTACGTGCCATTGTGACTATAGGAATAGCTTCTTCGTAGATAATTTTTATCCTAGAGGCAGCAGTTTCAGCTTGCTCTAAAGTTTGGGCAATTACAACCCCCAGATGTTGACCATCGTAGTAGATATTATGGTCTTTTTCAGTTGACTGAGGTTCTTGAGGGCCAAAGAAAGGTATTTTTATTAGAGATGGGGTTTGTTGGTAGGTAACGATATCTACCACACCAGGGGCGACTGCGGCTGCGGATGTGTCTATTTGAATAATTTTACCGCTGGCGATCGCGCTTTGAAAAATCACTCCATAAGTTAAATTCTCTATTGGCACATCGGCTGTGTAAGGTGCTTCTCCCGTTACTTTCAGCCTACCATCAACGCGATCGAGTGGTTTACCGATAATTTTATTCATAATTTTTCTGCCACAACTGAGAGTGCGCGTACCAAAGCGCGTTTGACTAATTCAATTTTGAATTCATTGTGTGTTTGCGGTTTTGCTTCTTTGACGGCTGCTTCTGCTGCGGCTGTAAAGATATCTTCGTTAATTGCTTTCCCTTTGAGAAATTCCTCAGCATCCCTTGCACGCCAAGGTTTGGGTGCTACTCCTCCAAAAGCGATGCGTGCTGATTTGATGATGTCTTGTTCTATATCTAAAGCAACAGCTACGGAAACGAGAGCAAATTCGTAAGAAGCTCGATCTCTTACTTTTAAATAATGAGATTTATATGCAAAATCTGGAACTTCAATAGCAACAATTAATTCTCCAGGCTGTAATAGAGTTTCTTTTGCTGGTGTCTCACCTGGTAAAAGATAAAAATCATGAATTGAAATTCGCCGTGCTTTTTCTACCCCTTGGATGCAAATTACTGCATCTAATGCCGTCAAAGCTACTGCTAAATCGGAAGGATGAACGGCAATACAATGTTCACTAGCTCCGAAAATGGAATGCATTCGATTGTAACCTGTAATTGCCGAACAACCTATACCGGGAGTGCGTTTGTTACAAGGAAAAACCGGATCGCGAAAGTAGCCACATCGGACTCGTTGCAGTAAATTACCGCCCACTGTTGCCATATTTCGCAGTTGCGGTGAAGCGCTTTGTAATAAAGCTTGGCTAATTACTGGATAACATTCCTGAATTTTGGGATGAAAAGCCACATCGCTCATTCGAGAAATAGCACCAATGCGGATTCTATTCGCTTGAGATTCAATATCTGCTAAGGGCAAACTATTAATATCAATTAATATATTTGCTGTTTGGACTCCATCTTTCATTAATCCTAGTAAATCTGTGCCACCAGCAATAAATGCGGCAGTTTTATCTTGCTCAACTGTTGCGATCGCCACTTCTTCTGAGGTAACTTTAGCATAACTAAATGGCTGCATCTTCCATTTCCTCTAGCACATCCCGAATCGCCGCAATAATATTTGGATATGCTCCACAACGGCAAAGGTTTCCACTCATTTTTTCTCGAATTTCTGCTTCAGATTTTGGTAATTCTTCTAATATCATCCCTACGGCTGAAACAATTTGACCTGATGTACAGTAGCCACATTGAAAAGCATCATGGGTGATAAAGGCTGTTTGCATAGGATGGAGTTTACCATCTTGTGCTATTCCCTCAATTGTGGTAATTTCAGTACCGATGTGCATGATTGCCAAAGTCATACAAGAGTTAATTCGTCGATGATTAACTAATACAGTACATGCACCGCATTCACCGCGATCGCAAGCTTTTTTAGTGCCCATCAAACCTAGCTTTTCTCGAAGTGCATCTAGTAATGTAACACGAGGTTCTATCTTCAGGGAGTAAGATATATTATTAACATTCAGTGATAATTCTACTTCCTCTGAACCGAATATTTTCATTTCCTGGGTAAATGAGTCTGAAGTTATTAAAGCTAAGGAATTTTCTTTCATGTCTCATGTAGATAATAATTACATTATTTACTATAGTAGCGACAAAAAGTCTGGGGTTGTTCTAGTTTGACATTTAGAATCTAAGAAGTAATGGCAAGATCGGATGGCATCAGGCATAAAGAGCTAACCCCTTAAGCAAAGACTTGTGGGGAATTTACAAGAAGCGGTGATCAACTCACTTAAACCAATACATACAGAACTTAAATTTCATACAAACTCTTTTTCACAATTTTTTTGAATACGAAAATGATACCGTAAGCTTAGTGAGCTTACAGGAAGTTTATGAAAATTAAAAGTCAAATTTAGTGAATTATCGCTCAAATTGACGTAATGGTATTTATTTGCGTTTGTCGGATTGGTAAAAAATCCTAAAGTGTGCAGTTTTTGTTACTGCAAAACTGATGACAATCCATTAGAACACGAATTCAGGGTTGATTCTTAAGGAAGATTGACTAAAAAAGTACTTAGGAGTCAAATTAATAACTGTGGGTCTAGCTCAAAGGTAAAGTTGCCTTCAGACATGGAAGAAGCGTATGTATTCTTAAGAATATTCTGAATTCTGACTTAATAATATGAACACAAATCTAACTCAGAAATTATCCCAACCCATAGTAGAGAAAGTTGCTATTGTCGGTGCTGGCCCAGGCGGTTTGGCTGCTGCGATCGCACTCAGAAGCCAAGGGATAGAGGTTCAAGTATACGAAAAAGCCCAAGAATTTCGTCCGGCGGGAACTGGACTAGGACTGGCTCCTAATGGTTTGAATTCTCTAGATGCGATCGCGCCGGGGATTGTCGAAACCCTCAAAAGTTCAGGATGCGAAGTTCACCACACGGTTTTAAAGAATATTCAAGGAGAAACAATCCGAACTAACGCAACTAAATATTTAGAGCAATACGGACAACCGTTGTTAACTATTTGGTGGTATCGTCTACAGCAAGTCTTAGCCTCTCAATTGCCGTCTGACATCATTCACCTCAATCATCGCTGCATCGGCTTTGAGCAAGATGCAAACGGTGTGGAAATTCATTTTGATGGCGAAAAATCGGTATATGCAGATTTGCTGATTGGGGCTGATGGCGTTAACTCTGTCATCAGAGAAACTTTATTTGGCGAGGGTAAGCCTAATTATATTGGTAGTATGTGTTGGCGTGCCGTCATTAAGTATCGCCACGAGCTATTTAATGACTATGAACTAGTTTTTGTTAAAGGCAATAAACAGTTTATGTACCTTCTCAATGTGGGCGGCGGCTATACCAGTTGGATTAGTCGGAAGTTCTCGCCTGAGTACTCCCTTTCTCACAGTGCTGATGAAGTGAAGTCTCGCATTCTCCATGAATTAGCCGACTGGGATGAATCCTTCCGGGTGGTGGTAGAAGCGACACCAGCCGAGGAAATTTGGGAAGGGCCGATTTGCGATCGCCCACCGTTAACTCAATGGAGTCAAGGCAGAGTCACTCTCTTAGGCGATGCGGCTCATCCAATGGCACCTGCAATGGGACAAGGAGCCAATACCACTTTTGAAGATGCATACCAACTACGAGAGTGTTTTTCTGATTCAGCTAATCTCCAAGAAGCTCTGAGTAGCTACGAACAGTGTCGCATCGAGCGGACAAAACTCATTCAAGCTCGTAGTGCCTTGGGTGAAATGCGGTACTACGACGCTAACTTCATGGCATCTAACGGGCAGACGCAAGAGCGCCAAATGAGTATGAATGATGATTTTCACAAATGGGTGTACAATTTTAAACCATCTGTAAAAAGTTAAATTCTAATGTGGTACTATAGCAATCCTATTTGAGTTGTGAAAAATATAGATTAGAAAACGAACCACCTTCTCTTCTCCTGTCGGAGACGCTAACGCGAACGAGAGGCTTCCGCCAACGCGCAGCGTCTCGTAAGAGTTGGACGCCAAGGAAAGAAAGAAGAAAGAGAGATATAATTTTTACGAATGATTTAGGACTGCTATAGTAAACTTACTTTTATCACAACTAGCGCATAAACTTACAGCAAGGGCTAATCTTATCGAGTAATTTAAGCTTATCAGAAGTGACTGTTTTTAGTCAAGCCCTCAAAGACAACAAATTCGTTGAATAATTGAAAATTATTCGCACAAAATCAACATAACTTAATCTAATTTTTAACTTTTATGAAAAGCTAATAGTTATCCAATACAGTTCAGAATGAGCAACAAAATCCAGATGTAGAGACGCGATTTATCGCGTCTTGAAAGATCAATTATCTAGACGAATAACCCTTAACCCAAGTGTATTGGATTGCTATTAGCTTTTTGGGGTAAAGTGAAGTATTAAATCTCGCTTTGGAGTTGCTAATTTACCCCTATTTTTGGTCGAGATTGAGCGCAAATAATCAGTTTATCGTCTACTTTTAAGTTCCTGAAAATTCTCAATTGTCAAAAATATTTCTTCATCAGCTATTTGACTACTGTAATCGATATTAATTTTAGTTGGATAGCCAAGTTTAGCATTGTATTCTACATCCAGGTTGGATGCCTTACGGTTGATAGCATCTTGAATCACATTAAAGAGTTCGGGAATTGTGTCGTATTTTTGAAAGAATTGCGGATTAACTGGTTTACCAGTAGCTACAGAAGTAATTGAAGTTGTTTGACCATTACGTACTTGAATAACTACTGGGCCTCTAGCATCTGGTATGCAGAAGCAACTGTTGCTAACCGTAATGCGATAGTTATAAATATTTGCCTGCTCCCACAAACGCTTATTAAATCTCAACCGTCTTGAATTCAAGTTATTATTTGTTTGCGTTTGATATTGTGCTTTCTCTGCGGGAGTTTTGGATATAGCTGTTAGATTCAGACCTAGAGATAGCAATAGTGTTGCACTGATAATGATAGGTAAACGCATATTAATCGATTTATTAGTTGTACAAGCTCTAACTATTATTATACTACAGAAAATTTTAATTTTTTGACGAGAGGTTGTTTAAATAAACTTTATATTTCAATTAAATTTTTCGTAGATAAATAAACCTGAATTTTTAAGAATGCCCACCCATAATCCAAGTTTCAAGACATAAATTAATAACTTTGCCGAAATATTTTTGAACGCCTAAAATTGCCTCCTTTTCCAAAGCGATGCCTACATCTGGCTACACCTATGCAGAAATTCTTAAGTTTTTCGTATCTATCTGGATTGAACTAATGAAAAAACAAGGACAACAAGAGACTTTCAAGCGTGTACAGTATAAATTACAGCAGTTTGCAAGTAACTTAGGTACAAAATGCAGAACTCACGCATCAGATATAAAGCAATACAGTTCAGAATGAGCAACAAAATCTAGATGTAGAGACGCGATTTATTGCATCTTGAAAGACCAATTATCTATACTAATAACCCTTAACCCTACCTCCACAACCTCATACTTCATGCAAAAGAAAACTGCTGTATAATCCTCCCCGTACTTGAAGTATGAGGAGGATTCAATTATCCCAAATTAGCAATATTGATGATTGCTAATTTGGATTTACCTGTAAGCTTGCAGACATGCCTTAGTTTCTCTATGGATTTTGAGAGATGTTTACGCAACGATCTCAAAGTTTGTAGCTGATAATAATGGTGGGGCTGTGTATTGATTGTTATCGTTATCAATGTTGGCAAACAGACTACCTGTCCCAAAGCCTGGTGATGTCAAGTTTTGGTTGAAGAACAAGTTGCCAGTTCCAAGACTATAAGTAATGAGTCCAGAGCTAGTTGCAGCTGCTGCATCATTAGCTACTATCCTAATTTGGAACAGATTATTGAGTCCAGCAAAAGTTGTCTTATCGAGGACAATTTTATCGCTATAGCTGCTGAAGTCTGTAATTTTATCTACATTGAGATCGGCACTATTGTACCCAGTACCTGAGTTGAATACAAAGCGATCGCTACCAGCACCACCAGTCAGGATGTCATTACCTTTACCACCTCGTAATGTATCATTACCAGCATCTCCATAGAGTAAGTCATTGCCAGCACCACCATAGAGAATGTCATTACCCTCACCACCGAAGGCTCTCAACGGTGTCGCTGTACCGCTACCATCCAGGAAGTCATTGCCAGCCCCACCTGTGAACCATACTGCATTTACAGAAGTTGCTGACAGGTTGTTGACATCGAGGATGTCATCACCTCCACCACCATTGATTTCAAACCTCTCTGCACTGTCTACAGTCAGAGTGAAGGGAACCAGGTTCAGCCGATCAAAGATTGCTCTGCCTTGAGCATCTTGTTGCAGGCGGAAGTTGTCTCCCACACCCGCGCCATTGACCTCAACCACGTCATAGCCAGCGTTACCGCTGATTCTGTCGCTACCATCACCATTATTCCAGATCAGGCGATCGTTGCCGTTTCCACCAGTGAAGGTGTCGTTGCCACGATTTCCAAGTATGGTATCGTTTCCATCCCCACCAGATAGATAGTCGATACCATCGCCACCTCGTAACAGATCGTTACCAGTATCACCATAGAGGTTGTCATTGCCAGTACCACCTGTCAGGCTGTCATTACCCTCACCACCAAAGGCTCTCAAAGGTGTCGCTGTGCCACTACCATCCAGCACATCATTTCCAGCCCCGCCTGTGAACCATACCGCATTTACAGAAGTTGCTGACAGGTTATTGACATCGAGGATGTCATCACCTCCACCACCATTGATTTCAAACCTCTCTGCACTGTCTACAGTCAGAGTGAAGGGAACCAGGTTCAGCCGATCAAAGATTGCTCTGCCTTGAGCATCTTGTTGCAGGCGGAAGTTGTCTCCCACACCCGCGCCATTGACCTCAACCACGTCATAGCCAGCGTTACCGCTGATTCTGTCGCTACCATCACCATTATTCCAGATCAGGCGATCGTTGCCGTTTCCACCAGTGAAGGTGTCGTTGCCACGATTTCCAAGTATGGTATCGTTTCCATCCCCACCAGATAGATAGTCGATACCATCGCCACCTCGTAACAGATCGTTACCAG
>NZ_JABXKL010000064.1:36041-48720 GCF_017114995.1 Nostoc sp. NMS9
TCCCCACCAGATAGATAGTCGATACCATCGCCACCTCGTAACAGATCGTTACCAGCATTTCCATAAAGGCTGTCATTTCCACCCAAACCATTGAAGTTATCAGAAGCGCCATTACTAATACCTACATCTGCTCCATTAGTTGGCCCTGGGCCTGGAATCCAAGTTACTGCCATGATTAATACTCCTAATTCTTAATTTATCTAAGTGAACAATGAGTTCCTAATACTTCATTTTTAAGAAATGTATGGAAGTACTAGTTTCTCCCTAAGAACTACAAAACTTATAGTTTTTAGCTGCTAAGTATTAATCAGAGATATGTTCTTCTTTTATGCAAAATATTGGTTTTTGTAAAATTTCTTCACTATGAATTTTAGAGACAGACCTGACTGCATCCTGACTTTTCACGTCATCTTAAAAAGAGAGAATAGCTCTTGAATGCCTTTTGTAAACTAGCTTTCAACTGATTGAACTATTTCCATTAAAGTTCAAACAAATGTAAGTAGCGTTGAACAAATGACAATATTAAATACTAATCCGTATTCGTATTGTGACTTTGGTGACAACTGCTTAATTCGTTGAGCAGTATTAATAAGTGAGTGTTTATCTGTAAAATATGGTGAGTTTTTATTCAAAGTATTTAAAAGTACTAGCGACTTAAAAGCACCTAATAAAAATCAATTCATTCAGTCATTGACCCAGGGTTTTTGCTGAAGTTAGAGCATTTATTTTTGCATTTACTCTCAAACAAGTATTTATCTAATCAGTAAAATCTAATACTTTAATCTGATTCAATATTTTGGTTCTAGAGTTACGTAAATTCGACAGATGATATTGTAATACACTTGGGTTAAGCAAAGCGCAACCCAACAAAGCCCTGGAAATGTTGGGTTTTGTTCCTCAAATGCCACTTGCTTCTCGCTTGGTGGTAGTCTCTCCCTTTGGGAGAATTACGGTGTACACACAATCGAAAAAAGCTTGATTTCCGATTGTTCTCTCGTTTATCTCGTTCCTATGCTCTGTATGGGAATGGCTTATTAGGAGCTGCTGCCTCCAGTCATATCATGTCCGGTTAAAGACTTATCATTAAGACCGCAGAGGGGCAGAGGTACAGAGGGGATGGGTTTTTGGGCTTTCTGCATAGAGAAAGGGAATTATAACTAATTAGCCGGACATGATATCAGGCACTGAGTCAGAGACTCAATGAATGCATGGACAGTCAGAGTAGGGGAACGAGAAACGAGAAAAGTCTTATCAAGCTAGGTTTTTAGGACTTGTGTGTACACCGTAGCTAGCTATCACTCAGGGAATGAGAGAATACTAACTTGCGGCTAAATTGCCCCAACCGACGTAGGGTAATTTTGTAGCTGTTGCCCGAACTTGGTCAGCGTTAGCTACTAACTGACCGCAAGCGTCCCAAGTTCCAGAAATAAATGTGCTTCTTGTACCTTCACCGATCGCAACTGGGGCAGTATAATCACCAATTTGCACTTGCAGGGTTTCCAGATTTACTGTGACGGCAGCTTGGGGATTGGTAGCGACTAAATCTTGCAGTTGTTTAACAGTAACAGCATCGGCTGTCAGACAAGGTATGCCCATTGCCACACAGTTACCGAAAAAGATTTCGGCAAAGCTTTCACCGATTAAAGCTTGGATTCCCCATTTTGCGATCGCTTGGGGTGCATGTTCCCGTGATGAACCACAGCCAAAGTTACGGTTGACTATTAAAATATTCGCCCCTTGGTACTGGGGTTGGTCAAAGGGATGTTCGCCTTTAAGTGCTGTGCGGTCGTCGATAAATGCGCCTTCACCTAACCCATCAAAGGTAACGGCTTTCAAATATCGCGCGGGAATGATGCGATCGGTATCTATATCATTGCCCACTAAGGGTATACCGCGCCCTGAAACTGTTTTAACTTCACTCACCATAAACTTTATCTATTATTTCAATGACAGTCTGTTGAAAAATGGACAAGGCAGACAAGGGGAATAACCAATGCCCCATGCCCAATCCCCCATGCCCTTTTGGAAATTACAGCAACTCGCGCACATCAGAGACTTCGCCTTTAATCGCAGCAGTGGCGACCATCGCTGGACTCATTAACAATGTCCGACCAGAAGATGAACCCTGTCTTCCTTTAAAGTTACGGTTAGATGAAGAAGCGCTGATTTGTCTTCCTTGTAGCTTATCGGGGTTCATCGCCAGACACATCGAACAGCCTGGTTCGCGCCACTCAAATCCGGCTTCCTGAAAAATTTTATCCAGTCCTTCTGCTTCCGCCTCTTCCTTCACTCTTTCCGAACCAGGAACAACGAAGGCTTTGATTCCCTCTGCAACGTGGCGACCTTTGGCGATTTTTGCAGCTTCTCGCAAATCACTAATTCTGCCGTTGGTGCAACTACCAATAAAGCAGACATCTATTTTAGTGCCTTTGATGGGTTGACCGGGATATAAATCCATGTAGCGGTAAGCTTCTTCGGCAATAAATCGGTCTTCTTCCAGCAGTTCTTCCGGTTGAGGTACTGACTGGTTGACACCGATACCTTGACCGGGAGTAATCCCCCAGGTGACGGTAGGAGGAATTTCCGCCGCGTCAAATACCACCACATCATCATATTGGGCATCTGCATCACTCTTGATGGATTCCCACCAAGCTACTGCTTTATCCCAATCTGCATCTTTGGGTGCAAAATCTCTGCCTTTGAGGTAATCGTAGGTGACACGATCGGGATTGACATAGCCGCAACGCGCACCGCCTTCGATCGCCATATTGCAGACAGTCATCCTCTCTTCCATATTCATTTGCTCAAAGGTCGTACCTGCAAATTCGTAGCCATAGCCCACACCACCTTTCACACCAAGGGTGCGGATGATATGCAAGATGACATCTTTGGCGTAAACTCCAGGGTTGAGATTGCCGTTAACTTCAATTTTGCGGACTTTCAGTTTGGAGAGGGCAAGAGTTTGAGAAGCGAGAACATCCCGGACTTGGCTAGTACCGATACCAAATGCGATCGCACCAAATGCCCCATGACTGGAAGTGTGACTATCTCCACAAGCGATCGTCATTCCTGGCTGAGTGAGTCCCAGTTCGGGAGCGATGACGTGAACTATACCCTGACTACCAGAACCAATGTTGTAAAAAGTTATGTTATTTTCTTGACAGTTATTTTCGAGCGCCTGAATCATTTCCTCTGCCAAGTTATCGGCAAAGGGACGCGCCTGGTTTTCTGTCGGCACAATATGATCGACTGTGGCGACGGTACGCTCTGGAAACAGTACTTTTAGACCTCTTTCGCGTAACATAGCAAAGGCCTGGGGACTGGTGACTTCATGAATTAGGTGAAGCCCGATAAATAGTTGCGTCAGCCCTGAAGGAAGTGTACCAACGGTGTGTAAGTCCCAAACTTTGTCAAACAGGGTACCTTTGCTCATACGTCAATCAGTATTTAAGGAGTCTGGTCTTAAATAGTATCAAAAAATAGTCTTGGTTTTTGCAGATCGCTTCATATTACTTACAGCTTTGGGGAAAATCGTGGCGGATTGAGGGGAGAAGTTCAAATGCATAGGCGCTTCGCCTTCCCGCAGGGTAGGGGTGCAGAGGTCAGCGCAAAGGTACGCAGAGAATTCGCGATGTCATTTGATTGCCTTTGAGGTAGTAAATGCGAAAATTCTCCGAAATACTGAGATGCAAAGATGTAAATAACTTTATCCTTTTCCACAAGGATATGTTAAGACAATACCAGATTATTGCACTACCAGGTTATGTCCATAGATTTACGGGAATTTTATCAGGCTAGCGATCCCAGCAGAACTCTGTTTGTCAACAATAGCTCTGATGGCAAGTATTATATAGATTTTTCCTCGGTACGAGGTGGTGATATTCTTGGCAAGCTGAAGCAGAAAATTACTTTTTTTAAGCCGAATGAACCCACTTGCACTTTATTTACTGGGCATATTGGTTGTGGTAAATCGACAGAACTATTACGGTTACAGGCAGAACTGGAAAAGTTAGGTTTCCATGTGGTCTATTTTGAGTCCAGTGACGATTTGGAAATGACTGATGTTGATATTGCTGATGTGTTGCTAGCGATCGCTCGTCGTGTAAGTCAAAGTCTGGATAAAATTACTCTGGAGACACCCAACAAGTTTAATGAGTTGCTCCAAGGTGCTTGGAAGGTCTTAAACTCCGAAGTGACGGTGGGAAAAGTTAAGCTTCCGGTGGTTGGTGATGTCGGTTTATCCGCAGATAAAGAAAAGTTTTCTCTCTCTGTGGGCATTGGTGAAATCACTGCGAAGATGAAAAATGACCCAACGCTGCGAGAAAAACTCAATCAGTATTTAGCACCGCAGAAAACTAAGCTGCTGGAAGCGATTAATCAAGAATTATTAGAACCTGCCGTGGCTAAACTCAAACAGCAGGGTAAAAATGGTTTGGTGGTAATTGTCGATAATCTTGACCGCATAGATAATCGTGCCAAACCTTGGGGTCGTCCGCAGCAGGAATATTTATTTGTCGATCAGGGTGAGTTTTTGACGAAGCTGAATTGTCATCTCATCTACACCATGCCTTTATCTTTGAAGTTTTCCAACGATTACGGAATGCTGACTCAACGTTTCCCAGAAGACCCAAAGGTGTTACCAATGGTACCTGTACAATGGTCTGATGGCAGTGTTCATACACAGGGAATGTCACTCATGCAGCAGATGGTACTAGCAAGAGCTTTTCCTGATATAACACCAGAGGAGCGTTTAAATAAAGTTACCGAAATTTTTGATAGTGCTACTAGCCTAGAGCAATTATGTAAAATGAGCGGTGGTCATGTGCGGGACGTGCTGAGGCTGCTGAATACTTGGATTATGGAAGAGATGAGTCTTCCTTTAACCCGTGAAACCTTAGAGCAAGTTATTCGTTCTCGGCGGAATGAAATAATGTTGCCGATTTCTGAGGATGAGTGGCAATTGTTACGTCATGTCAAGGAAAGGAAAAAGGTGAGTGATGACCACGGATATCAAAAACTGATCCGCAGCCGGTTTGTGTTTGAATATCGGGATGGTGGCGAGTCTTGGTTTGATGTTAATCCGGTTTTGGCTGAGGCAAGGGAGTTGCAATGAGGAGGCAGGAGGCAGGAGGCAGGAGGCAATAAGTTTATGAGTCCACAGCAACCATCAGAAGATGACCATGTAAACAGCGATCGCACTCTGCAACAATTAGCTTGGGCGATTGAGTCCTCTGTGGGACAGTTTAAGCTGATTTTGGCACGGTGTAATTATGCTAGCTTGCGCGATCGCTTAATATCCAGATTGCGGGAAATTTGTCAAGTCGAAATTCGTGTCTTGACGGTGCAGCAATCGAACAGGACTCTTTATACTGCGATTCAGGAAGAATTCGGCGAAGAAATACCAGCCTGTGTGATGATTGTGGGTTTGGAATCTGTGCAGAATTTGCCTGTGATGTTAACTTCTGCGAATCAGGTGCGGGAGGAGTTTCGCAAGAATTTTGCTTTTCCCTTAGTGTTGTGGATTGACGATGAAATCTACAAGCAACTAATACAGCTGGCGCCAGATTTGG
Organism: Nostoc sp. NMS9; assembly: GCF_017114995.1. GTDB lineage: Bacteria > Cyanobacteriota > Cyanobacteriia > Cyanobacteriales > Nostocaceae > Nostoc. The sequence continues at coordinate 41,612 of NZ_JABXKL010000064.1, forward strand.
AAAGTTGGGCAACTACGAGAAATTTTGCCATATCAACACAGCAATTAGTAGATTTTATCATCCAAACCGCTAATCAATGGTTTAGTAATAACTTAAAATTGAGCATCAATGTCTATCTTAAGCTGGAAAAGGAGTTAGAAGCAGCGCAAACAGATTTAATTAAAAAGCCAGATATTTATAATTTAGATATTAAAGCTAACTTAGAATCTTTATTAGGTTTTATTAAACAGATAAATAATCAAAAAGATTCGGCGTTAGAGCATTATCACAAAGCTTATAAGCTCTGGCAGCAAAATCATAATTTAGAAAGACAGGTAAAAATCATTGGTGAAATTAGCTTTTGTTGTTATCTCAAAGCTTTGAAACATCAAGATATCAATTGTCAAGATTGGCAGACAACTTGGCATTATCTTCAAGAGTATATAAGTTTTATTAACCAGTTTCAAAGTCCAGACTTAATTGCTAATGCAGTAGTTAAATTCGGTGATATCTTGCGAGACTTGAAAAAGTGGGAAATATTGCATAGTCTTTCGGAACAAGCTTTAGTAATTCATCAAAATAACAAACAGCCAAGGGAATTAGCCAAAGATTACGGTTTTTTAGCTGAGGTGGCTTTGGCTCAAAAAAACTGGGTTAAAGCAAATCAGTTCGTTAAGCAAGCATTAGAAGTTTTTGCTGCGATTCCCAATCAGGAATCAGCTAATATATCAGGGATTTTATCTGATATTCCCGAAAGGGTTTTAAAATCAAAAGACTTGAGCTTATATCGATTTATTTTAGGTCGTTCTCAATACTATTTAGGTCAAATTCAAGAGGCAACTCTCAGCTTAGAAACTGCTAGTGATGTGGGTAATACCTTAGAAGATGTCAGGCTTTATTTGGATATTCTCAGGTTTTTGCAGCAGCTTTATTTTGAGCAGAAAGAATATCTCAAAGCATACAAAATTAAACAGCAACGGCGTTCCATTGAACAGCAATTTGGCTTACGGGCTTTTATTGGTGCGGGTAAGTTAGAAGCTACAAAACAGGCATTTGTAGAGACATTGCGCTCAAACTCTCTCCAAGGAAATATCGCCCCAGAAATTGCTGCATCTGGTCGTCTTTTGGATGTAGAACGTTTAATTGAACGCATGGGTCGCCCTGATTATAAGTTGATAGTAATTCATGGGCAATCGGGTGTAGGCAAAAGTTCCCTGGTGAATGCGGGACTTATACCAGCTTTAAAGAATAAAGCCATAGGTACTCAAGATTATTTGCCAGTGGTAATGCGCGTTTACACCAACTGGGTGGAAGAGTTGGGGAGGCTTTTGGGAGGGAGTGGGGAGTGGGGAGAGTTAGAACCTCAACCTTCGAACTTTGAACTCGGAACTCCGACCTTTGAACTCAGAACTTCGATCTTTGAACTCGGAACTCCGACCTCTGAACTCGGAAGTTCGACCTCGAAACTCGAAACTTCGACCTTTGAACTCGGAAGTCCGACCTCTGAACTCGAAACTTCAACCTCCAATACTCAAAATCCCCACTCCTCACTCCTAACTCCTAACTCCTCACCCCTAACTCCTAACTCCCTAATCACTCAACTCCGCCAAAACGAACAGCGCAACCTCCGCACAGTGCTAATTTTCGATCAATTTGAGGAATTTTTCTTTGTTTACACCGAACCAGCACAAAGGAAGCAATTCTTTGAGTTTCTGGGAGAGTGTCTGAATGTTTTATCGGTGAAAGTTATCTTATCGCTGCGGGTAGATTACATCCATTTCTTGCTGGAGTGCAATGATTTGTCCAGTCTCAAAATTATTGGCAATGACATTCTCAGTAATAATGTGCTTTACAAGTTGGGGAATTTCTCACCTGCTGATACGAAGTCAATTATTCAGCGTTTAACTGAAAATACTAGTTTTCACTTAGAACCTGCTTTAGTTGAACAACTCGTGCAAGATTTAGCCAGAGAATTGGGTGAAGTTCGTCCCATTGAGTTGCAGGTTGTGGGAGCGCAACTGCAAACGGAGAATATTACAACTCTGGCAGAATATCGGCAGCGTGGCACTAAAGACGAATTGGTTAAGCGTTATTTGCATGAAGTTGTTAATGATTGCGGTGAAGAAAATCAGCAAGCAGCAGACATATTACTCTATTTGCTGACCGATGAAAAAGGAACTCGCCCACTCAAGACTCGTGCTGAGTTGGAACGCGATTTGTTCGCGTATTTCTCGGAGATCCCCCCAACCCCCCTTAAAAAGGGGGGCTTTATTCTTTCTACCCCCTTTTTAAGGGGGTCGCCGCAGGCGGGGGGATCAGAAACTAGGGAGGATAAAGCTTTTGACATCAGCAAATTAGATTTGATTTTAGAAATTGTTGTCCAATCCGGCTTGGTGGTTTTGTTACCAGAAAATCCGGCTGACCGTTATCAACTGGTACATGACTACATTGCCACCTTTATCCGCCAACAACAGGAACCGAAGTTAAAGCTGGTGATGGCGGAACTGGAAAAGGAACGAGAACAAAGAAAACTGAGTGAGGCGAAACTGAATAACTTTCTCAAACGCGCCCTTTTTAGTTCCATCACCGCAGGTTTAGGATTTGCTGGATTGGCAGTGGTAACATTCCAGTGGACAGTAGAGGCAAATGTTAATCTAATTAACGCCATCAATAATTCTTCTGAGGCCTTTGCTGTTTCTGGACAACATCCAGATGCTTTAATAGCAGCTTTAAGGGCAAGTAACAAACTCAAGCATACAATTTGGGCACAGCACAGAAGCGATACCCGAATGCAAACTGTAGCAACTTTACAGCAAGCGGTTTACTTAAAGCCAAATGAGGCGAAAGAAAATCGTGCGATCGAGGTGAGTACTTTACAAGGTCATAGCAGTGCGGTCAATAGCATCGCCTACAGCCCCAATGGACAACAGTTAGCCTCTGCTAGTGATGACAAGACCATCAAAATCTGGGATGTCAGTAGTGGTAAACTCCTCAAATCCCTGACCGATCATAAAGATGAGGTCTGGAACGTCGCCTACAGCCCCAATGGGCAACAGTTAGCTTCTGCTAGTGCTGACAAGACGATCAAAATCTGGGATGTCAGCAGTGGTAAACTCCTCAAAACCCTCACTGGTCATAGCGATGTGGTTAATAGCATCGCCTACAGCCCTAATGGACAACAATTAGCTTCTGCTAGTGCTGACAAGACGATCAAAATCTGGGATGTCAGCAGTGGCCAACTTCTCAAAACCCTTACTGGTCATAGCGATGTGGTCAATAGCATCGCCTACAGCCCCAATGGGCAACAGTTAGCTTCTGCTAGTGCTGACAAGACGATCAAAATCTGGGATGTCAGCAGTGGTAAACTCCTCAAAACCCTCACTGGTCATAGCGATGTGGTTAATAGCATCGCCTACAGCCCTAATGGACAACAATTAGCTTCTGCTAGTGCTGACAAGACGATCAAAATTTGGGATGTCAGCAGTGGTAAACCCCCTAAAACCCTCACTGGTCATACCAGTGGGGTCTTTGGCGTTGCCTACAGCCGTAATGGGAAACAGTTAGCTTCTGCTAGTGATGATAACACCATCAAAATCTGGGATATCAACAGTAGTAAACTCCTTAAAACCCTTACTGGACATAGCGGTCGGGTCTATAGCGTCGCCTACAGCCCCAATAGACAACAGTTAGTTTCTGCTAGTTGGGACAAGACCATCAAAATCTGGGATGTCAGTAGTGGTAAACCCCCTAAAACCCTAACTGGTCATAGTAAAGAGGTCAATAGCATCGCCTACAGCCCCAATGGACAACAGTTAGCCTCTGCTAGTGATGACAAGACCATCAAAATCTGGAATGTCAGTAGTGGTCAACTCCTGAAATCCCTGGCTGGTCATAGCGATAGGATCATTAGCGTCGCCTATAGCCCCAATGGACAACAGTTAGCTTCTGCTAGTGATGACAAGACCATCAAAATCTGGGATGTCAGTAGTGGTCAACTCCTGAAATCCCTGGCTGGTCATATCAGTTCGGTCTTTAGTGTGGCTTACAGCCCCAATGAACAACAGTTCGCTTCTGCTAGTCGGGACAAGACCATCCGAATCTGGGATGTCAGCAGTGGTAAACCCCTTAAAACCCTCACTGGTCATAAAAATTGGGTCATTAGCGTCGCCTACAGCCCTAATGGACAACAGTTAGCTTCTGCTAGTGCTGACAACACTATCAAAATCTGGGATGTCAGCAGTGGTCAACTCCTCAAAAGCCTGACTGGTCATAGCAGTTGGGTCATTAGTGTCGCCTATAGCCCCAATGGTCAACAGTTAGCTTCTGCTAGTGCTGACAACACCATCAAAATCTGGGATATCAACAGTGGTAAACTCCTCAAAACCCTGACTGGTCATAGCGATGCGGTCAGAAGCGTCGCCTACAGCCATGATGGACAACAGTTAGCTTCTGCTAGTCGGGATAAGACGATCAAAATCTGGGATGTCAACAGTGGTCAACTACTCAAATCGCTGACTGGTCATACTAATAGGGTCAATAGCATCGCCTTCAGCCTCAATGGACAACAGTTAGCTTCTGCTAGTGATGACAAAACAATAATTTTATGGGATTTAGATTTCGATAATTTATTACTTAGTGGTTGCAAGTTGGTAAATAATTACCTCATAGCCCATCCAGAAGTGTTAGAAGAGTTGCAATCATGCCAAACGCGATCGCGGTTGGCGCAGGGGGCGACAGTGTTAGTCATCCAAGGTGAGAAGTTAGCGCAAAATGATGATATTAATGGCGCTGTTGAAAAGTTTCGCAAAGCACAGCAGTGGGATAATAAATTAAAGTTTGATTCTCAGGTGAGGGCGAAAGAGTTGGCGAATCAAGTCAAGGGTGACAAGGGGACATTACCCTAATGGAAGATAATCACAAGGTGGAAGGATGGCATACAGCGATTTTAGTCTCGCCAAGGTGAAAAAGAGTTTTGATTTAACACTGGATGAAACTCAGAATTTATTTGTTGATACAAAACCTGTTACACCATCAGAAACTCTCAGAACGATTTTAATAGATTACATCCCTTTAGCAACTGCAATTTCAACCGAAAAAGCAAGGTCAGAGTTTTTAATTGCACCAATCCTGGCAGAGGTCAGACGATTATTAAATAATAAAATCTCGCTGTTCTCTGGAAATGAATTTAATGTTGATGCAACTCAAGGCTTACAAGGTTATTGCGATTACATCATCAGCAATTCCCAGGAACAATTATTTCTTTCTGCTCCGGTAATGTTTATTTTTGAAGCGAAAAAAGAAGATATTATCGGCGGTCTGGGTCAATGTGTAGCGGCAATGATTGCAGCGCAACTGTTCAATCAAAATCAAGGCAATGAAGTTGGGCGAATTTATGGCTCGGTTACTAGTGGAACTAACTGGAAGTTTTTATTTTTAGAAGGGACAACTGTTTATATAGATTCGACTGAATACTATATTAAAGAAGTTGATAAAATTTTAGGTATTTTATTGCAACCTTTTCAGTCTATTTTAACTGCTGTTTGAATATATAGCAAATACTGATGTAACTTACCTGGTCAAGGTTAAAAATTTACTAAAAAATAAGAGAAGTTAAAAAACTCGTCCACCATTACCACTATTTAATTGATATGAGTCTATATTGTCTAGTTCACGGTGCCTTCCAAGCCACCTGGTGTTGGGATTTGCTAATTCCCTACTTAGAAACACAGGGTCACAAAACCGTAGGAATGGATTTACCAATTGAAAATGCATCTGCTACTTTGTCCCAATTTGCGGATGCAGTAATTCAAGCGCTGCCAAAAACTGATGATGATATTGTGTTAGTCGGTCACTCAATGGCTGGTACTATCATTCCCCTGGTTGCAGAAGCAGTAAAAGTGCGTCAATTAGTGTTTGTGGCAGCGCTGCTCCCCTATCCTGGAATCAGTACACTCGACCAATTTTCTCATCGTCTTGATTCTGATACGCTCAAATCATTCAATTACCAGCCAAAAGACCCAAGTAAACTCGAACAGTTCCACGATGAGCCTGATATGTATGAACCAGCTTCACTAGGGAAAGATTATTCAGACGAAGCAGTATTAAGGGAATTTTTCTTTCATGATTGTCAACCAGATGTAACACAGTGGGCAATCTTGAAAAGTCGTTCGCAACAATCTATGGCATATATATTTGAAACGAATCCTCTAAAAGCTTTGCCAAATGTAAAGCGTAAATATATTGTTTGTAGCAATGACCGAATAATATCTCCTACATGGTCACGCTACGCCGCACGCAAGCGTTTAGGAGTCGATGCCATTGAGCTAGTTTCTGGACATTGCCCACATCTGTCTCATCCTGACCTTCTGGCTTCAGTATTAACTAGTGATTAATTGTTTGAGTTTGGCTCGATTGTTGCCATAGCAAACTTACTTTCCAACTGCTGCATTAATCTTTTGCCTAAGCGGACTATCTTACTGGTGCGTTGGCGCAGCCCGCCGTAGGCATCGCTCATAATAGATGAAGCCCCATAAATATAAGAGAGGTTAAAGATGCTAAATGCGGTTGAGTTTCAAGCAAAGATTCAAAATGGTTTAATTCAGATTCCTGATGAGTACAAACGAGAACTTGGTGAAGGAGATGATATTAAAGTAATCGTTTTGGTGACGAAAAAATCATCTAAAAAAAGAGACATAATTGATGAATTAACAGAAAATCCTGTTCAAATAGATGGTGTATTCAGCTGTGAGGAAATTTATAACTGATAATTATGAGTTCTGGTACATCTTTTATTGATATGAATGTCTGGCTTTATCGTTTATTTGACGATAATAAGATGGAGGTTGCAGAAAAAACAAGAAAGCGTGATATTGCTATTGCGATTACGCAAACTGAAGGAATTATCATTAGTACGCAGGTTGTGAATGAAGTTAGTGCCAATTTGCTCAAAAAAGCAGCCTTTAACGAAGGGCAAATTATAGCTGTGATTCAGTCGCTTTATCGCCGCTGTACTGTGGTAGAGTTCAATCTGACTATTTTTGAATCTGCATCAGATATCCGCAGTCGATATAATTTTGGTTCTTCATTACTTGTTATGCTAAAGTAATAAATTAAGTCCAGTTTAATAAACA
>NZ_JABXKL010000019.1 GCF_017114995.1 Nostoc sp. NMS9
GAAGATGCGCTAAACCATATTTAAGTACAAGAAAGAAAAACGAACCGCATTCGCGCAGCATCTCGTAAGAGTTGGACGCAAAGGACACAAAGAAAGAAAGAAGAAGTTAAGAGGGTTTGGCGCAGCCTCACAAAGAAATGGTATTACCATTAAGACCGCAGAGGGGCAGAGTTTTTGGCCTTTCCGCATAGATTCGGTAATTATAACTAATTAGCGGGATACTATATTACATATAACGTCTCTACATTTATTCTCAGGCGTAAGAATGGCATTGTCAGCCGAAACAATGGCATTGTCAGGCGTAACAATCGTATTGTCAGCCGAAACAATCGTATTGTCAGTCAAAACACTCGTGTGTACACCGTAAGCAAACTCTGAAGGGGTGACAAAGCGTCTTTGGGGTTCTACGGGTTTAATACAGCAGTATTACTAGATAATCAGCGGCTCAAGTTCACGATTATGCCATTGCCGCTGATGCCATTCGGCAACTAAAGGACGGACAATAAACTTGGGCTGTCCATCGCCTTTAACGTCAATGCGTAAACCTGAATAAGGTCGTCGCTTCTGAAAACCTTGACCGTTGCGACCGATGAACAGATGCGATCGCGCCACTAATCTATTTTCATTCCCAAAAGTTTCCATCAAATTTGCTCCCTCAATCCGCTGGCGTCGCAAACTAAACCCGCTACCGCCACAAACAATCCAGTGGATATGAGAGTCAGCGTGTCCCGTATCCATTGTTTCTAGATGTTCCAAGCAGTGTGCGTGACCGTTTAATACCAAATCCACCAAAGGACGACCCTGAGTTAAAGAACCGATTTCTTTAGCTACCGCATCCAGCACGCCACGCAGGCGATCGCGAACGATTAGAGTTTGTGCTTGTTGCCACTTCGTCGCCTCAGTTACATAAGGTGGATGATGGAAATAAATTATCCTTCCCCGAACTTCAGGATTATTCCAAGATTCAATTAATCTTTGCTTGAGCCAATCGAGTTGTTCAGTGTCAGTCAGCGTTGTTTTATTAGTAGCTAGTTGCTTATCGATATCAACAATAATTTCTTCAATTTGTGACAGCTTGGCATGGAAGTCGTCTAATTGATCGGCTTCATTAGGGTTTTCGGGACGAAGTTTGGCTGAAGTTTCAATAATTTGCTGCTTTTCTTGCTCGAAATCTTCACGGCGTTTTTCTAAGAGTTTGCGATCGGCATCACCTTTTCTTGTTTTCGGTAGCGGTGGTGGATCGTTAAATGTATTAGAATCCAAAGCAAAGAAATCAATACCGCCATAACGAAAAGTGTAATAGCGATTGGGAAGGCGGGTAAAGTGCCCAGGTTGATATGAAAGACAACGACCTGTATCTGTCTTGGCTGTGTAGTACCGATCTAAGTGACTCGCTAACTCTCCTGGAAGCTGAAACGCCTGAAGATAGTCGAGAAATGCCTTTGCGTAAGCGTCACCGCATCCTGAGCCATGCAAGCCTACATCTAGGTCTAACCGCGATCGCAACAGGTGACGAATGGGTAATGTTGTTAGAGATGCCAAGCTTAATAAAATCGGCAAGTTATAGTAATCGTGATTTCCCGGCACAGGTAAAATGGGCAGCTTAAAAACCATCTGGTCATAGGCAATCCGTTTGCGATGCTCTGTGCCCAAGAGAAACTCTCGGTAAGGCTGAATGAAGTTTTGCTGGTAGTATTCACTCGATCCCACTAAATAGATCACATCCCCCGTATGCAGCATAAAACGGGATTCGTTGTGATGGGGCAGCATAAGTTCAGCCACCTGTCGCTGGGGATTGTGTCCCCGGTGACTGCCGGAACCACTATCACCGACAACTAAAAATGAGAACTCAGAATTGTCTATTTGACCATCTTCCAAAACCAGCCGAGTTTGGTCGATATTCCGTTCCATAATTAACGGATCTTGCCACCGTACCCGCTGATTCATTTTACGAATTTTGTTAGCGATCGTTGGATCAGATACAAGTTTCAATACAACCTACTCCTGAATCTTTAATTGAAGGAAGCAGGGGAGCATGAGAGCAGGGGAAATTGCAGTAAATTTTTCCGCTCTGCCCAATGCCCAATGCCCCATGCCCCATGCCCCATACCCTCATTCTCCTGCTGTATCTTTCATCTCAATAGTCAGATTAGGAAGTCCCTCTAGTTTTTCGGTAGGCTCAACTTCTTCTACTAATGGCACAAAAATTCTTAAGCCTGCTGGTACACACTTAATTTCTACAGGTGTTGTGCCTACTATTTCACCATCTAGAACAACTTTTTGTGGTGGGTTAGTCGTAATTTTAAATTGTTTAGCTCGCACAAAGCCAATATCATCCCGGTCTACGGCGTTACCTGTAGAAGCCGTTTGAAATAGATGAAACGTGGCAGCGATCGCTCCTGCCTTGTTCGCTGGAGCTACAATCGTTAAATCTAGTAACCCATCATCATAAATCAAACCTGCTGGTCCTTGAGCCAAAACTGAAGTGGGAGGCGCGGCATTTGCTACCGTTACTGCACAGGCACTAGTTCTAATTATCCTATCTTCCGTTTCAATTTCAACATCAAAGTTATGTAAGCTTCTTAATTGCTGGATTCCTGCCAAAACGTAGGCCATCATCCCAAAGCGATTCTTGGCGTCTCGGTCTGCCAATTCTACAGTTTCAGCTTCAAAGCCAATACCTGCCAAGAGTACCATTGGCCGATCGTTGCAATAGGCTACGTCTACATGGGTGGTTGCTCCCTGCAAAATTGCCTGACACGCACCTGCGATCGTGTCAGGAATTCCTAAAGCTGTGGCAAAAGCGTTTGCTGTTCCTCTGGAAATGATCCCAAATGGGATATCAGTTCCGACTACAGCCGCCGCCGCTATTGAGAGAGTACCATCCCCCCCGGAAGCAATGATTGCATCTACTCCTCGCTCTACAGCTTGATATGCCAGTTGGTCAGCATCGATTTCTTCAGTTGTAAAATAAATATCTAGATCGATATCTGGCTCTAATATTGCCCGAATTTCTGCTAGCTCTGTATCTGGGTCGCCCTGACCCGCAACAGGATTGAAGATCAGACAGGCGGAACGATTCATAAGGTAAATAACTAGGCTTGGATAACTAATGAAGATAGCAAATTATTCTTAGCATTCCTGTAAATTTTCAACTTCCCTTTTGGGGCTGAGTTTTTTAGAGATATTGACCAAGTTCACTGCGATGTGCGATCGCATCATACACCAAGAAAAGGCAAGAACCTTTATAGCAGTTCTCGTTTACGTGAGGTACACCCGTAGGGGCACGGCACTGCCCATTGGTGTAAACTTAAGCCAAAACCCTTTTAAAAATCTCGTTTTCAGGAGCTGGTATGTTTCGCGATCGCCTGTGGTCTGGGTTTCCCACTCTTGGATTTCCCATCGTTTTTTTCCTTGATGCACCTGTTGACAAGCTTACATGAATCTTAAGTTGTCACTAATGGTCAGAGCAGGGGAACGAGATACACCCTACACTCGTGAATGTTGTACCGCATCTGAATGGGAACCGCTATAAAGGTATCCATCATCAGAATTGTATATACACAGGTTTTAAGAAATTCCTATATTATGGAAAGTGAGCAAATTACTGTTCTTGAGTCGTAGTTTCAGCAAAGTGAAATCAGCGATCGCAAGTTTATCCGTTTAGTAGCGAAGTTTGAGTTGAGCAACCTAGAATTTATACAGCCGAATATCTGCAATCATTACTAGAAATGGATGCCTTGATTAAGGCAGCCTATCGCCAGATTTTCCACGAACAACAGATGCTAGATAGCAATCGCCAAACTTGTCTAGAATCCCAACTGAGAATCGGTCAAATTACAGTCAGGGATTTCATTCGAGGGTTAGCAATATCTGATGCATTTCGGCGACTCAATTACGAAAGCAACAACAATTACCGCTTTGTGCAGATATGCGTACAGCGCTTGTTGGGTTGCAAGGTTTACAATGAACGCGAAAAACTAGCCTGGTCGATTGTGCTAGCTACTAAAGGACTGCACAGGTTTATCGACGATTTGGTGGATAGTGAGGAGTACATGAGTAATACCAATTCAAAATTCAAAATTCAAAATTCAAAATTAAGAAAGCCTGACAGAACAAAGGTTTGGGAGTATGTATCTGTCGCATTTTTTTTTTAAATTGGTATAACTTTGGTTACAATACAGTTCCCTCTCAACGGCGACGGATTTTACAAGGACGCTCTTTACGGGAATTACCATTTGCCAGAATTGCTCGTTATGGCGAAGATTATCCTGATAAATTGCCGCTTTCCATGACGAGAAAGCAGGTTGAGCCTTTTAATTTACAGACCTTCTTACGCAGTTCTGACAGAGATGTGGTGTCATTGTTGTTAGCTTCGATGCTGACACTGATTGTCTTGTTTACTTTGCTGACTACATTTGGTTATTCCCAAAATTTGGTGGGTACTAGCTGAAACTTGAGATGTTGCGATCGCTCACAATGGCGATCGCAACATCTTCAGTGCATAAAAATTCTATTATTTGAGATTCCTCAAACAAGCTTTTGGTAAAGAATTGTAATCCCAAATCCCAAATCCAAAACCCAAAATTCGTATCAGTCCCTGATTACGGTAGTCTAGATGAGAGTGAATTTATCGCCTCCTTTGATATATTGTTTTATGACTTCAGTTGTTTCTAGTCCCCCACGCACTATTCGGATTGGTTCACGTAAAAGCCAACTTGCTCTGGTTCAGACCTACTGGGTACAAGAGCAACTTCAGAAAAGCTTTCCTGACATCACTTTTGAAGTCCACACCATGTCTACCCAAGGCGATAAAATCTTGGATGTAGCATTAGCTAAGATTGGCGATAAAGGACTTTTTACTAAAGAACTTGAACTCGGAATGCTCAATCAAGAGATTGACTTTGCGGTTCATTCTCTTAAGGATCTGCCGACTCACTTACCAGAAGGGTTAACGTTAGCAGCAATTACTGAACGAGAAAACCCAGCAGACGCATTAGTGGTGCATGAAAAGCACAAAGATAAACAAATCGATACATTGCCAGAAGGCGCGGTAATTGGTACATCTTCTCTACGGCGGTTAGCACAGTTACGCCATCATTTCCCTCACTTTACCTTTAAGGATGTGCGGGGAAACTTAATTACACGGTTGGCAAAACTGGATGCAGGCGAATACGATGCTTTGATTTTGGCAGCAGCAGGGTTAGAGAGATTGGGAATGGGCGATCGCGTTCATCAAGTTCTACCTAAAGAAATCTCCCTGCACGCCGTTGGACAAGGTGCTTTAGGGATAGAATGCCGTGCTGATGATAGTGAAGTGCTATCTCTACTCAAAGCGATCGAACATACCGAAACACGCGATCGCTGTCTCGCCGAACGATCTTTTCTCCGTTCTCTAGAGGGTGGATGTCAAGTACCCATCGGTGTAAATACAGAAATATCTGGTGAGAATTTGACCTTAACTGGGATAGTCGCCAGTGTAGATGGTCAAAAGTTCGTCAAAGATACCGTAACCGGACTTGCCAATAACGCCGAAGCACTAGGCACAGAACTAGCAGAACTGTTGCGACAACAGGGAGCGCAAGAAATTTTATCAGAAATTTTTGCGGTGATTCAGCGCGGTTCCTAAGCAATTGGGCAAGCCGATGTGATTAGATAATAATTGATCGCCGTTGCACTAAAGATGTGCCAGACGCGACAAGTCGCGTTGGTCGGGATTTCAGAAAGTTAATTTGACAATATAGACTCAGGGAAGCAAAAATTACCATGCGGATTCTATTTGTTGCAGCAGAAGCAGCACCCGTTGCGAAAGTAGGAGGAATGGGTGATGTTGTCGGGGCATTACCCAAAGTCCTGAGAGAAATGGGGCATGATGTGCGGATATTCTTGCCTTACTACGGCTTCCTGCCAGACAAAATGGAAATTCCCCAAGAACCGATCTGGTGGGGAGATGCCATGTTCCAGCACTTTGCAGTATACGAAAGTATTCTGCCTGGTACTGATGTTCCCTTGTACTTATTTGGACATCCGTCCTTTATGCCGCGCCGCATCTATTCTGGAGATGATGAAGATTGGCGGTTCACATTGTTTGCTAATGGTGCAGCCGAGTTTGCCTGGAATTACTGGAAGCCAGATGTTATCCATTGTCACGATTGGCATACAGGGATGATTCCCGTGTGGATGCACCAAGATCCTGATATCACCACAGTGTTTACCATCCATAACCTGGCTTATCAAGGACCGTGGCGTTGGTATTTAGAGAAAATTACTTGGTGTCCCTGGTACATGCAAGGACACAACGTTATGGCGGCGGCAGTACAATTTGCCAATAAGGTAAATACAGTTTCCCCTACCTATGCCGAGCAAATCAAGACACCTACTTACGGTGAAACATTAGAAGGTTTGCTGTCTTTTATTAGCGGTAAATTATCTGGAATTATCAACGGTATTGATACTGAGGTATATAACCCAGAAAATGACAAATACATTGAGCAAACCTTTACTGCTGATACTTTAGAAAAACGCAAAGCCAATAAAATTGCTTTGCAACAAGAATTAGGACTAGAAGTCAACTCCAAAACCTTTTTTATTGGGATTGTTACCCGATTAGTGGAACAAAAAGGCATTGATTTGATATTGCAAATCCTTGATCGCTTCCTATCTTATACAGATGCCCAGTTTGTACTGTTAGGGACAGGCGATCGCTACTATGAAACTCAGATGTGGCAATTAGCATCCCGCTTTCCGGGACGCATGGCAACTTACTTACTGTATAACGATGCCCTGTCTCGCCGGATCTACGCTGGTACTGATGCCTTCTTGATGCCCAGCCGTTTTGAACCATGCGGTATTAGCCAAATGATGGCTTTGCGCTACGGTTCTGTACCCATTGTCCGCCGCACAGGTGGGTTAGTTGACACTGTAACCCATCACGATCCTGAAAATGCTGCCGGTACTGGTTATTGCTTCGATCGCTATGAACCGCTAGACCTTTTCACTTGTATGATCCGAGCTTGGGAAGGCTTCCGTTTCAAACCGCAATGGCAAGAACTACAAAAACGCGGCATGAGTCAAGATTTTAGTTGGTATCAATCTGCCAAGCAGTACGTGAAGTTGTACAGGTCAATTTTCAGTTTGCCAGAAGAGGAAGAGGAGACACCAGAACCAAAGTTAGTTTTAAACGAAGCAGTCACAACTAGCAAGTAAAAGGGCGGTTATAAACCGCGTCTACACAGGCAAAACCCACCTTTGTGGGTTTCAAGCCTCAATTTTTCCTTGCCCAACGGGTTCGTTGAAAGCGTTCTCGTAAGAGTAGCCACGCCACGACTCCCAGTCACTAAGGCTAGAGTTGACTATTGATTACTCGTCGCTTTCGCCCTAATTAACCAATCACGATCGCCAGTGCAAATTTCCCGACCAGAGGAGTCTCCTAAGCGGTCTAGCGCTAATAAACAAGTGTATTTCAAATCCCAAATCGGCGTATTTAGGCAAATTTTGATTTCAGGAATTGCTCGTGAATCACCCAATTCACCAAGAGCGATCGCACAGGCTGCACGAGATTTCTGAAACTGGGGTTCGCGGTTTTGCAGGTTTTCTATTAATAAATCGTAGGCGGGTGCATATTTTAGCCAGCCGAAAAGTTTCATGACATGATAATGAGCGCCATAATCGTTATATGCCTTGTCCGAATAAGTTGCTAAAAGCGCTGCTGGTGCTTCTTGTGGATAAATATCTAGTAAGGTTTTTGTTGCTAAATAACACCGTCCAAAATCGGTTTCGTAGAGTTCGTTAATCACAAAATCTAGAACAGGAGGAGCATCATATTCATGTACTAGATCGAGGTCGTTGGGATGATCGTAGAGTACTTGCTCTAAGTAAGGTTGAATTTCTGTAAAGCTAATTTCACCACTGGGAACACCTATATCCAACAGCATCCGCAATCCTCGCAACCGAAACACCAGAGATACAGGACAACGGGCAATTTCTGGGATGGCTTTGTAGTAGCGGGAATCAATCAGGTCTTGAATGCAACCGCGCCGTGCATTGACACTAGAACTTTGTAGTAGCGCTATCACTTCACTAATTTGGGAATAGTTACCCGTGAAGCGACAAACTGTAGCGATCGCAGCACTACGGGTAGGTTCATCTTCAACTTGGGTAAACTTCCGTACACGTTCTAGGGACGGCTGATAGTCAGCGTTAGCTAAAGTGTGAATAATGACTCGATAGATTTGACCTGGTTTATCCAGCAGTTGCGCTACCTCTTCGAGAATTTCTGGATCTTTAGTCCCAATTTCTCCAATTGCCCACACGGTATTCTCAACAGTATAAATATCATCATCTTTAAGGCACTGCCGAATTACAGGTAAAGCTGATTCGGCTTGCAATCGCCCCAGACTTTCCACAGCTTTGCGTCGAACAATCCGGTGGTCTAACTCATCAGGGTTACTGGTTTCAATCGCCCGTACCAAAGCTGCGATCGATTGCTCAGTCTGGAAGTTAATTAAATGGGAAACAGCAATATACTTATCAGAAGCGTCTTCGAGTTGTTCTAATGGTGTATCAATAATTGCGATCGCTTCTTCTTCTGTTAGCCCAAACATTTTAAAAAAACGTTTATCCATTGATCTATAAATGGCTCTTGGATAATTGCTTAGAGATCACTTTTACTATCGTACTAGGGACTGGGTACAGAGGATTGGGGATTGGGAAATAGCGGTAAATTCTATTTCGGGATTGATTGAAGCATCAAAAGCGTCTACGTAGCTATTTGAGGATAATAGGAACAAATATGAGTGATTATTTAGATGACTACGAATTTAACAACCTCGATTTTTACAGAAAAAATCATGGGTTACAGCTTTATTACAACTGGTCTGGAGAAATTTGGTGGCAAGAAACACCAGAAAAATCAAAAGAAAAATTATTCTCTATTATTGGGATGAATGCTACCAAAGTATTTATCAAGCCTGATTCTGAGTACAGCGAAGTCGGATATCGCATCAATAGAGAGTTGGGTTTATTTTGTGACCCAGACACGCAAGAGATTCTGCACTTTTGGAAGTCACCAACAGCGAGTCAACCAGTACCAGTAGTACATATTGCTAATCGTATTGTCCAAGGTTCAGTCAAACCAAAGAAATTTATCATACCTAAAGGCAGTGGATATATTACCTCTGTCATGGAAATTCCTTTAGAATACCCGCATCCCTTAGCAGGAGATAGCAAATATTCAGACTATTGCCCTGGAGAAAAGTTTAAGGGAGTTGAGTACTTTATCTCAAATACTTGCCGACCTGATACAACTGAAGTCCCTCCTGCTAAATGGGCGCGGGACTGTCCTTGGTTGCCCTGGATGAAGTTAGGATATGCTCATCCAGCTAAATTAAGATTTGAAACCACAATATTTAGAGTAGATTCTTTTGAGCAACTTCATCCTAGCTTGGTCAAGCTGGTAAGGGAAAAAGTGCCAATTTATGAATTCACGCCAACAGAAAGCGATGAGCCGAATGTGACAAGCATTCAATACTTTAAGAAAAACTTTGAATCCTACTTGCGGGGAGATATTTTTCCACTGGAAGAAATCTCTTAAAGTAATTCGTAATGACGCTCCTACGCCGCTACTGCTGCGCTAACGTAATTTGTAATTGAATTCTTAGTGCGAATATAACTCTTAAGAAGGATGACAAAGTAATATCGTATGATTTGTAATTACAAGGAGTTATTTGCTTGATTGCGATTGCTTCTTCTTCTGTTAGCCCAAACATTTTAAAAAAAGGTTTATCCATTGATCTATAAATGGCTCTTGGATAATTGCTTGCAGGTCACTTTTACTATCGTACTAGGGACTGGGTACTAGTGATTGGGGACTGGGAAGAAGAAGCCTAAACGTGGAGAGTACAAAATAACAACGTTTGGCCGAGGTAGAGCCAAAGAAACTAAAAAACGGCATCATTGCCCTCAAAAAAACTGTACAAAAAAGCTATTCATCCTCATCTCCTGATGGTCGTTCGCTGTCACTTTGTTGGGTGTTCCACTCTAAAACAATACGCTCTAGCATTTCCGCCTGCGTACAGTTATTTACAGCAGCGTATTGCTTAATTAGCTCTCTTACTGTGGGACTAATATGACGTATATCTAGTGGGTTGTTTCTTGTCGTTTCCACGATCTTTTTCCAGAATGTAGTTGGATTAAACTTTTGAAGATTTACGTCAAAAAGCTTTACCAGTGGTAACGCGATCTGAGAAGATCATAATATATGCATTTGTCAGCTATTAGTTCAGTTGCCTCTTGCTAATTGTTCAGTTTTATGTAACAGCTAAACGTTGGTCTTTAGCGAGTAACCAAATACAAACATTTTTGGGAACACCGATCGCACATCATTCATATAAACACATATTTAGGAAACCAAACTTATGGATGAAACCTCTGAACTCACAACAGCCAATAACATAACCGCTCAAGATGTAGCAGAAGTAATTGCAGAACTTGAGCAATATCGGGAACGTCTAGTTCAAGAAACTACGGAAACGGCAAAACGGGCAAAGTTGATGAGAGTAAGCGTTATGGCAAAACTGGAGCCTGAGCTTGCCAAGATTGATTCTGCCCTCCAGGAACTCCGTAATCAACAGGCTGCACTGAGTGGCAGCAACTAGTCATTTGTCTTGATAATTTAGCTAGAAGTTAATATGCTCAACTCCGAAACTCAATCCGGGGCAGATTCGTTAAACTTGTCCCATGCAGAAACTGATGCTTTATTTGCAGTAGTGAGGGAGCAATTAAGCTTAAACACCTTCAACTCGGATGACCAAGAGCTACTAAAGCGGATGGTTGAGAGTATGGGGGACTCACGGGGCATGGTTAGGTTGAGTTTTGCAGAGGCTTTGGGTAAAATCGGCAAACCAGCTACCCCTTTATTGATGGAAGCTGTGGCAAGTCATCCAAACCCAGTTGTGCGGAGAGCCAGCGCTAAAACTCTGACACTGATCGCTGACCCGATCGCAATTCCCACTTTGGTCAATGCCCTCTTAAATGATGAAGATATGGTGGTCAAAACCTCGTCGGTGGGGGGGCTTGCCAAAATAGGTGAAGCAGCTGTACCAGCATTGCTGAAAATCTTAGCGTCAACCGAGTATCCAGAAAGTGCCAAAGGTCATGCGGTATGGGCGTTGGGATTTATTGGGGCAGAAGCGAAGGAGCATTTATATCGAGAGATTAACTCAGAATCAGCTGAAGTTCGGGCTGCGGTGGTAGGTGCGATCGCTAAAATTGCTCAAGAAGGCACTGAAGAAGGAGCGTTTAATATTTTAATTAACGCCCTCAACGATCCATCTGAAATTGTGAGATGTGAAGCAGCAGCAGCTTTGGGTAGCCTGACCTATCGTTCGGCAATTCCTAGCCTCGTTGAGTTACTGCATCATCCCGATTGGGAAACTCGAAAAGCAGCGGCTTTGGCATTGATGAAGATTGGCGATGGTGCTGCTTTAGAACCCCTGCAAGCCGCATTAACTCAGGAAGAAAAAGCGGGGGTTCAGGCAGTTATTAAGTTGGCGATTTCTCAAATTGAGAGGCAGTTAGAGGAAGAAGCTTGGGAATAAGGCGATGGACATTTACACTACCAAGGTGATTGAGACGGAAGAGGAGTGCGATCGCGCCCTAGCTGTAGCAGAGCGCCTAACATTTTGCAAAAACCGGACTCTAGAAGAGCAAGCTCTGCATAAGCTGATAGTAACCCTGATTGAAGCGTATGAGGCACAGAACTATTCAATGGAAGTCAGTGACACCCGTCAAGCGGACTTGGTGGGCATCATCGGGCCGAGCGGCGTGGTGTCTGAGGTTGTGAACGGTAAGCGGTCGATTAGTAAGGCACAAGCTAAGGTGCTCGGAGGTTCCTTTCAGGTGAAACCCAGTCTGTTCATCTAATCTATCTGCCCTATTGGGATTGATAAAAGTAGTTGTAAGAGCGATCGCTACTCTCTCTTATATTTAATCACTTGATCTAATCGCGGCAAAGCACTCACCGCTGACTCCCGAACATACGGATCGACAGATTCATCATTTGTCAATGCCGTCAGCACTTCCACCCCTCGGATATCACCCATCGAACCGAGTGCATTGATGATCGCCACAGCCACCGCCACATTATCTATTGTTTTCAGAGCTTCAGTCAAAATCTCAAAGGCAGGAGAACCAATCTCACCCAGAGCCATCACTGATGCAATATAAACAACGGCATTTTGGTCATTGAGCGCTGTTTTTAATCCCTGTAAGCCCTCAGATGGGAAGGGAACATCGGGATGATTAGCAGCAACCTGTGCTAAAGCCTTAGCACAACTACCCCGAATGGTCGCATTATCACTATTTACTAATGACTCTACCAGTAGCGGTACAGCATCTGTACCAATAGCACCCAGTGCTTTTACCGCAGCTCGACGATAGGTGACATCTTCTTCATCTAAAATACCCATCAGCCGAGGAATGGTATTTTCATCTCGGACATCAGCCAGTTCCCACATGGCTCGTTCCCGCAAATTGGGGTTAGGGTGTTTTAACTGTGCAAATAGAGAATCTATTGTCATAAAAGAAAATTTTCCTGTTTAAATCCCCCAAGTTCAATCATTAATTACGAACTGGTACTGAGCGTTCGCGTAGCGTCTCGTAGAGAAGTCGAAGTATTACGAATTAATAACAACTTAGGGACTCTTGGTCAATCACTCAACCTGATACAGGCAAAGCAACGGACTGAGAGTCCCTGAGTTTTAGAGTATGACGATCGCTCGTCTACGTCTAGTCAATCCCTATGACTATGAAAGGGAGTTGATTACGTAGTCAAGAAGAGAGCGGAACTCAACCAACGCTTGAGGAGACAAGTCGCGAGGAGAGCAAGCGCGATCGCGAGTATAAGTCAACGCGGTAACGTAAGGAGCGGTGGGCAGATTCAAAGAGCGATAAACTTCGCGAGCACCTGCAATTCCCCACTCATCCAGAGGACCAGTACCGCCCACAACTAAGCTGTAGTTGATCAAGCGTAAGTAGTGCTTGATGTCGCGGAGGCACTTATCTTTCTTAACTTGAGTGTCGCCAGCTTCACCTTCTTGGCTCAGGTAAGGATATTTCTTGAAGGCAGCATCATAACCTTCCTTAGCTACGTTATCGATACCAGAAGCTAGCTTTTCAGCAGCTTCTAGACGAGCATTAGCACGCTGAATGCTACCTTGAACGGATTCTAGATCGGAACTGCTGGGAAAACGACCTGCTGCATCAGCAGATCCAATAACTGTAGTGATAACTGATTTCATTGCTTTTTATACTCCAGATTAGATTTGATCGAGTTTTAATTTCAGTTTGCTTGGCTAAACAGCCTTTAGCCGTGAGCGATTAGCTCAAAGCAGAAATTACGCGATCGAAGTAGCTAGCAGCTTCAGCAGCTAGAGCAGAGCAGTCGCCTTGAACAACTTCTTGTTTACGGAATTTTTTACCAGCGTTAGCTTCAGTGTTGGTGTTGGTGATGTGAGCGACGCTGATAGCCTTCAGGATTTGGAAAGCCCGTACAGAAGAGCCAGTGGGTACGCCCAAAGCTGTGTAGGTTTCTTTCAAACCGTTCAAAGCACGATCGTCCAATACGGAAGAATCACCAGCCAATAGCGCGTATGTTACATAGCGCAGAACGATTTCGGCATCACGTAGACAAGCAGCAGTCCGACGAGTGGGGTACAAGTTACCACCAGCTTGTAGCAAACCAGTGTTTTCACAGGCAATCCCAGCGATCGCATCAGAAACTGCACAGCTAGCATTGCTGGCGATCGCATTCACTGCATCAAGGCGCTTGTTGCCTTCAGCGATGAAAGACTTAAGGGCTGCCAAGTCAGCACCACCGATAGGAGCGGTTTTGGCATCAGCCGTAATTACAGCTCTGGAAAAAGCATCAAGAACCATGAGTTCTCCTTAATATTCACAAATGGCGGATATTATTTTTGGCGTGTTCTCGATCAGGTTAACTGTGAGTAGCCAAACAAAAACATAGGGGATTAATAGTACCCTAGTCTTTACTATGAGAGACAAAGTAATAATCTGTAATATTTACCTATAATTTGGCTGTCCCGCTCAAAAAATCAAAATTTAGCCAAAATTGGGCAAAAAATTTAAGACTTACGCATTTTTGTGGAACTTTGCCATTGCGTAAGTCTTAAGGAAAAATCTTATTTTTTACTCGATCAAGCTTGTTTGAGTAGATGTTTGACCAAATTATCTTTTACCATCATCTGCCGTAAAACTTCTAGTAAAAATTCTTGAGCCTCTTGTTGACTCAAACTTTTTACCTGGTCTTTCAAATTTTGTAAGCGAAACTGTTGTTCTAAAGTTAATTCAACTGGAAAGTCCATCATTCACTCCTGTGATTGACTGAATCGAAGGGTATTTGTTGTTAGTGGAAAACGATCGCTTTCTACTAGTTTAGCACTTGGATAGGAAAATGTCTACATTGTCAAGCCATAAAGAATCAAGCTCATAAAAGTTTACAATTAGATAACAGTCATGTCTGTTTCTTCCTTTTTAGGGTATTTATTGAAGCTGGGCGCTAATCGCTGTAATGTTTAGAATATTTATATACCAACTACTCTAAAAAGAAAGAACTCGTAAAACATCATCCGCAGGAGCAATAAGTAGGAGTCAGAAGATTGATAGACGCAATGGAATTTTTTCAGCTAAGTGCTGGTAAGTGGCGATCGCAACGTGCAACTCATCATCTAGCCTTCAAGCGCTCAGAGACGGGAGAATCGGATATACAGGTAGAAACTCTCGATGCCGATCATCCAGAAATCATTGAACTATGTCGGTATCATGAGATTGACCCCAGCCTTTCAGTCGGTGGTTCGCGTGTGCGTTGGCTAGGGACAATGGCTTGGGATCGAGAGGATGAGGAGAATCATCAGGGGAAAACCATATTTGCGATCGTGCCTGATAGCGATAACCCAAGGCAAGGCAAATTACTCCGCGAAAGAGGCTACGCCGAAATAGTGCCTGTAGTCGGTCTTTTTCATATGGATGATGAAGATGGACTGGTGTTGACAACCGAATATGAAACAATGAGTTCCATTGAGCGATTCTGGTTCGCCAGCCCAAATATGCGACTACGAACCAGTACAGTCAAACGGTTTGGTGGCTTTAGCACCGCATCCTTTTGTACTGAAAGCCGTATTGATGCTTCCGTTGAGGTTTCCAGCGCAGAAGAAGTAACAGAAAGACTTGGGCCGGATGTTTTGGAAAAAAGACAGTTTTATTCAGTTTTGGGCTGGTGAATTATCTCAAGCAGAGCGATGCTTTTACTCGTGGGCAAGATTATCTGCGTCTGGTACAGGGACTTGCCCTAGAACCGGGTATGGTGGATGTGTTGGATAACCTGCGCGATCGCATCCCCATTTGCACTTGGATCGGCGATAATATTAACGCCGTAAACGCTCAGATCAACGCCTATCTGGAAGTTTGTCATCAGTGCTTTCATCCCCAAGAACGTCGCCAAATCCAAATTTTTGCAGTTCCCATAGCTCAATCCTTCGGGATAGATGGGCTGTGCAATATTCTTACAAACCCAATCACTATTCTGGTAGATGTTGGTCGAGTTGCACCTAGAGATTGGTTTGGTGTAGTCGTCCATGAATATGCCCATGCCCATCTAGGAGAGTTTGGTCACAATGAGCAGTTTGCTAGCATCCTATCTCATCTATGCTTAGGACTGGGATTGGAACCACCCTACTGGCAAGCAGGAATGGAAGCAACTTTGCGTAGCTGGCCTCACTGTAAATCAACCATAGATCCCCTGGAATTTTGGATAGGTCGCTGAGTCGCCGAGGGCGCAGGGGAGCAGGGGAGCAGGGGAGCCAAAGGGACTTTAGTGAGAACTTGCAACAAGTCTTTCCGCTTGTCCCCAATTCTCCTTGTCCTCTTCACCATGCCCAATGCCCAATGCCCCATTAATTTCTTTTGCTAAATGTTAAAAATTATTGCTTCAGTTCAAATAGGTGAAACTGAATCTCCTAATCTAAAATATGTGAATAAAATTTTTTAGTCATTTACGTAGCCATTAAACTGGAAGCCTGACTCCCTATTTATTGATTAGCTATGGGTTGAATCCACCAGGCTAATCATTTATCCTACGAATACTTAAATTCCCTTAGTTAAGTTTCGTGAAATTTTATCAGAATCTGAAGTTCTGATACAACTACTCCCTTAATATGTGATTAAAAGTTGTTAACTTTAATTAAGAACATGGAGGCTTTAGAGTGGCAATTCCTCTGTTAGAATATGACCCTTCAAGTCAAAATCAGCGTGTAGCTTCATACGAAATACCGGGTGATGAACAGCCCAGGATTTTTACTACCGACAATATACTTTCTCCGTCAGATTTAGGTGATTTGATCGAAGCAGCATATCGTCAAATTTTCTTTTATGCTTTTGCTGCCGATCGCGAAACATATTTAGAGTCTCAACTCCGTAATGGACAAATTACAGTACGGGACTTCATTCGTGGGTTGGTGCTTTCCAATACCTTTAAGAAAAGCTTCTACAACCTCAACAATAATTATCGCTTTGTTGAGCAAGTAATTCAGCGGGTTCTAGGACGCGATCCATACAACGAACGGGAAAAAATCGCCTGGTCAATTGTAGTCGCTACCAAGGGTATTGTCGGCTTTATTGATGAAGTGCTCAACACTGAAGAGTACCTGAGCAATTTTGGATACTCCACAGTGCCTTATCAGCGCCGTCGGATACTGCCATCCCAATCTCAGGGTGAGTTGCCATTCAACATCAAATCTCCACGATACGAAGATTATCACCGTGCCAAATTGGGTTTCCCCCAAATCATTTGGCAGGTCGAAGTACGCAGATTCCTCCCACAAGAGCAAAAGCCCAAGGCTGGCGATCCAGCTTTATTCTTGGCTTTGGCACAAAGTATCAATGCAACTGGCAATGCTCCACAACGGATCTCGCCATACAACATCGATATCGAAAAGTCTGTACCTTATCGGCAACTGTCAGGAATTAAATAACGATTTTTAGTCGGTGGCTGGCTAGGACATCCATTTAATCGTTTTATAGCGTGCATAAGTCTTGGGTTATGTAGGAGTTTTATTTAGATATAACTAAGTGAAACAGACTCTATCCCATGTCTAATGCACGCTAGTTGTTAATGGGCATTGGGCATTGGGCATTGGGCATGGTTTTTTTATCAATGCTCGATGTGTTTAAAATGGGGATATTTTTAGGCGTGGATGAGGTTAAAGTGTAGCTCGTCTTTTTAGCATCTCTAAAAGTTTTGTAAAGTGGGCGGGAGGAGTCGCTGTCACCTCAATCAACTCCTCAGATAGGGGATGCTGCAATTTGAGTCGCCAAGCGTGTAGTGCTTGACCAGGTAAATTTACACCCACTGAATGGCCAGAACTATAAACTGGGTCGCCGACAATGGGATGACCAATTTTGCTGCTGTGGACGCGAATTTGATGGGTGCGTCCAGTTTCTAATTGAAAGTGAATTAAGGTGAAGTTACCAAGGCGTTCTAATACTTTCCAGTGAGTGACGGCGACTCGCCCACCTTGTTCAACAGGCATAACAGCCATTTTTTTACGGTCTTGGGGATGGCGACCAATTGGCAAGTCTATAGTGCCACTTTCAGTTTTTGGCGCACCGTAAACTACGCCCAAGTATTCTCGTCTTGCAGTTTTTGCTTTGAGTTGTGCTTGTAGATGATGATGGGCAATATCTGTTTTAGCGATCGCGATCGCTCCTGTTGTATCCTTATCCAATCGATGGACGATTCCCGGACGTTGGACTCCGCCAATTCCTGGTAAATTAGGACAGTGAGCCAGCAGGGCATTTACCAAAGTACCATCTGGATGACCGGGCGCAGGATGGACAACTAAGCCTGCGGGTTT
The DNA here is from genome assembly GCF_017114995.1 of Nostoc sp. NMS9. Taxonomy (GTDB): domain Bacteria; phylum Cyanobacteriota; class Cyanobacteriia; order Cyanobacteriales; family Nostocaceae; genus Nostoc. Next base: position 17,928 of record NZ_JABXKL010000019.1, read on the forward strand.
GTTGAGAATAAGTAACTGGTCGTCTTCATAAAGGATATCTAAGGGGATATCTTCTGCTTGCAGTTCTAAAGGTTGAACTTCTGGTATTTCGAGAGTGATGCGATCGCCTACCTTGACATTGATCTTTTTGGATGTACAAACTTGATCGTTAAGTTGGACGTTACCCTGTTCGATTAACTGTTGGATGCGGGAACGGGATAAGTCTGGTAATTCTTGGGAAAGGTAACGGTCGAGGCGATCGCCTTTGGTGTTGACGCAGTGTATCGTACTCTTAAGGGGAAGCAAGCTAGGTGTAGCATCCTCATGTGGAGTTGACAAGCGTTCGCCCTTGGCGTTGGCGAAGCCATCGCTATTTTCTTGGATTTGTAAATTAAATTCGGTCACAATTGCTCTAGATTAATTCCCGTTCTTTAAGTAAAGCGCGGAATGCCTTTAATTTGGCGGTTAGAAATCGCGTATACCCAGGCAAAACCTTGATTTGACCTTAGTCCACGGAGGCGGACGAGAGTTTGTGTACCCGCGAATTCTATTCGCCTTGGCTGTCTTGTATTTGTTTTCTTACCGATTGTCGAAATACTCTAAGTGCTGAACTCATTCCTGTAGTTCGTGCCATTTCTACAAACCGGGGAATGAGTTCCATGATAGAAAAAGTAGGAAATGTGGGGCTGATGAGAGACTTCACATATTGTTTACCTTGCAGCAAGCTAATTTCTAGGTTTTTGTTTTCATATCGCCAAATTTCAGGTACTTTTAACGCCTCGTAGGCACTAATTTGGGTTTTAGAGGTGACATCAATTTCAATCGCCAAATCAGGAGGAGGATCAACAGTTAGGTCGATCCTGTCTTTGCCAATCATTAACTCATAGTTTTGAATATAAAAACAATCATCAGGTTCAATACCTGCACTTATATCTTTTCGTTTAAAGGTAGTTGAACCTAAAGACTCCCAATTGAGATCGAGTTCATCTAACAAAGCTTTCACCAAGTCTCCGATGATTACCTTAGCTCGCTCATGTTCTGGTAATGGAGCCATAATTTCTAACGTTCCTTGGCTGTATGCTATTCGACTTCCGCGATGTTCCCCTAACTCATTGAGAATTGCTTCAAATACTTGCCAACTCACATCTTCCAGTATTATTCTTTGCCCTGGCGGAACTCGAATTTGGCTGAGTTGAAGAGTAACCATAGAATGTTAGTTGTTAAATAATTTCATTTTTACTCAAATTTGACATGAGCGAAAAGGGAATTTCCCGGATTGGATGTAGAAAAGGCCCTGTAAAAAGCGATCGCTTAAATTCAATACGCTTGAGTTAAGGGCTAATTGTACAAAATTGTGGGTTTTCGATACGCGATAAATCGCCGTCTCTACAAGTGTTTTGGTTTTATCTGAACTGTATTGTGCTTAAATGATCTCCATCTCTCCTCCTCCGTATCCTCCGCGCCTCTGCGGTAGCCTGCGGCAAGCCGAAGCGTCTACGTTATTCTAAATCTATAACTTCTTGCGGTAACTCAAATAAACCATCTTTCCCAGCTTCAAAATCAATCACCTGATACACAGCATCAATATTTAACGCACCATAAATATGAGGAAATAATTCCCCTATTTCAGCAGGTTCATAGCGAATTTCAGCTTGGACTTTTTCAGAATCAATAAAAAGTAGTACCAATTCTTTTTGATTATCAAAAAATCTCTTTGCAACCTTGAGTATTTGCGTTGATTTTGAACAATGTATAAAACCTTCACTGTCTAACGAATCAGCGCGATATCTACCAAGATTTTTTGCTTGTTCCCATTGTTGGCGTTTGGTAATATGGAGAATGGTGTTCATAGAAAATCTAGGAATTTCTGCGTCTTGTAATATTTTCAGGAAATCTTCTAAATTTGTAAAGTCTTTAATTACTTTTGTAGCGCCTACATTTTTTAATTTATTATCACCTATTCCAATAAAAGTAATATTCAACCGATAGGCTGCTTTTACATCCCAAACACCATCACCTACAAAAACAACTTTCTTAAATTTTTCAACTTGATAAATATTTTCTGCTTTGATAATAGCTGTCTTAATAATATCTTCTCGTGAATATGCATCATTAGCTGAAGCCAACGGAATACCTTCTATTTGTAAATTAGCTTTTTGAAGTTTTAATTTAGCAGACTCATGCCAAGCACCAGTTGCGATCGCAACACACCAATCAGGGTTTAGCTGTAATTTAGCTAATACGTTTGCAGAACCAGGAATTTCGCTGAATAAATCTTGCTTGTTAATAGATGCTTCCTGGAGTAGGCTAACAAAACGTGCTTTAAGTCTGAATAACTCTTCATCTGAAGGAAGACGTTTTAATTTTTCTTTGAAAATTTGCTGGGTGATGCCAGAATCTGTTGTGTATGTGTATTTAGTCCAATTCGTATTTATACCAAAAAGACCAAATTCCAATGCAAAAGCTTGTACAAAACAATTTTCATCAATTTTTTTGGTATTTGTTAGTGTACCATCAATATCAAAAACGACTAATTTCATACAAGCGATCGCTAAATAATATTATTCTTGAAAATTTCATAACCAGACGACTAAATCCAAAGTTCTGATTTGCACCTTTAAGGAAGGTGATTATTCTATAAATTCGGTGGAATACAAACATCTGGCGCACATAAACCAGGAAATTGAAGCGTTATTACTTCAAAAGTATTCAAATCTACGCGGCGGATAGCGTGGTTATTAGTATCACTAATATATAGATATGAATCCATAGCACTCAATCCTGAAGGTTCAAAAAAACGAGTGTTCTTACCCTGCCCATTTTGTAAACCAGCAGAACCATCTCCCAAAACTGTTTGACAATTCCCACTGGGATTTACTAATTTAATTTTATGGTTATAAGTATCTGCCACCCACAAAAAATTCTGAGCGTATTCCACTCCTAAACAGTGTTGTAAACGGACATCTTCACCTTGTCCATCTACATCGCCAAAACCAAATAAACCGCCACTACCGCAAACAGTTCTTACTTGGTACGGTTCGACAATTCCAACACCACGAATTGAACTAACTTCACTGTCCGCAATATATAATTCATGCCCATTATTAGTAATACCGCTAGGTTGGGCAAAGGCAGATTCGGTAAGTGAACCATCAATACACGCTTCTGCACCAGTACCAGCATAAGTTTTGATGATGCCAGTTTCTAAATTCATTTGCCAAATTTGATGCGCCCCAGCCATTGCAATAAATAGGGTATTTTCTACTTTCACTAAATCCCAAGGGGAATTCAGTGCGGTTTCTAACCCAGCACCGCCATGAGGATGGATATTGCGGCTTTGTTCGCCAGTTCCCGCAATAGTTTCGACTATTTGGCGCTTTAAATAAACTCGCCGCAGCGCATGATTTTCTGTATCAGCAACGTAAAGAATGTGATTTTCGGCATCAAATGCCATTCCTTGCGGTGCAAAAAATTGCGCTTCGTTAAAAGCACCATCGGTTAAGCCAGATTTTCCAGTACCAATTAAATGTAGAATTTCTCCGTCAAAACTACTTATAACTAGGCGGTGATGTCCAGAGTCAGCGATAAACAAACCTGCTTGAGTAGCCAGAACTTTACCAGGAAAAGCTAAAGGTGTGATTAATGGTTGGCGCTGTTTTTCTAAAGTCAAGCTGATTTCTTGGAAATTAATTGTGCCTTTGTTTTGGTGTTGCTGAATTAACTTTTGAATCAACTCGTCTAAAGCGTCACGATTTCCTTCACCAGAAATCTGGCCAATCACATAACCTTCTGGATCAATAATTATTAACGTAGGCCAAGCACGCACAGTATACTCTTCCCAAATCCGAAAACCGCTGTCAACTACAACAGGATGTTCAATGTCGTAGCGGAGGATGGCTTGGCGAATATTTTCTGTTTCTTTTTCGTTATCAAATTTGGCGGAGTGAACGCCGATAATAGTAAGACTATCTTTATATTTTTGTTCTAAATATTTCAGGTTTGGTAGAATATGCAGACAATTGATACAGCAGTATGTCCAAAAGTCTAAAATTACGACTCTACCTTTGATTTGTTTAAGAGACAATGGTTTATCGGTATTGAGCCAAGAGTAATTTGGTGGTAATTCTGGCGCTCTTACACGAGAAATCATAAGTATCCTTTGCTAAAGTTAGCTCATCAGTTTAACTTTAAATTTAGAGCAATTTTCCTCAGAATTTGCTGCCTTGATACACAGTTATTACACAATAAGTAAATAAGGTTAGATGAGGTAATGCTGGCATGCTGGCTTCAGTGCTATTAACACACTCAACAGCCGATCAAGTGATCGTTTTTGACTATCTGCGTTGCTTTTGAACAGTGAATAAAGCCTTCAGTATCGAGTGAATCATTCATTTCTGAATTGAGCTTCTTTTTCCCAATCTTGTTCGTGTTTTTTGGGACTGATATCGGAGGAACATTGTGCTTCCCAAGCTTGTAGTAAAGGATGCCATTTGGATAAAAGCGGACGCAATCCTCGGTTGAGGACAGCGATCGCAATTCCTCCCACTGACTCACGAGATCCACCGATATCGGGCCCTGCGTCTTTGAGGATTTGTCGGTAGTGTTAAACAGGCTGTGTAAGGATGAAAGTACTTCTCGTAACAATCCTTGGTCTTGTTCGGAATCAAGAGGTTGAATGGCAATGCGGGTAACAAGTTCTACATATAGCGAGTCGCCTTACGTTCTGTGGAGTCGGGTTCTCATTCTGTCCCACCAATATCAAAGGGGAAGTTAACAGATACTTTCTTTAATTTTGCTGGATTTGGTTTGGGCATCGGTAGATTTCTGGGTTGATGGTGGGGTTGATTATTAGCAATTGAGTGAATTGATATCTATAATTACTTGTATTAGCTTTTCTAAAGGTTCCTTCTCATAAACATTCTCAACAAAACGTACCCAATTTAATTCCTTGAGAAATAGTAGCCTTGGATGATTTGGGATCTCAGTAACACCGGGTAACAAAACTGGAATTAAAGGCAGACCTTCGTTAACCCGTCGGTTGGTCAATAATAACAATTCTTCTTGTTGCCATTTTCCCAAACCATTAAGACTAATAAAGAAAGCACCAGATTTAACTTGCTGGATTCCTTTCTGTATAGCATCTTGAAAGCTCTTTCCGGCAGGAATCGCCTTTTTATCCAGCCAGGGATTCAAACCCCGCTGTCGCAGTTGGTTAGCGATTGCTTCTATTAGAAGTTCGTCTTTACTATTGTGAGATAAAAAGACATCAAAATCATTGGTGGCAACTTTGCCTTGAATGATAGAAGTAGCTGTGTCAATCTCACGCTGCTTATCAGCCGCTTTATCCATCTGCGGAGTCATCACAGTCTGATCTGCTGTCAGGCGTTCCTCACCATCTAGTAGGGAAATACGAGTGTCGCAGACGCTACAATTAATCCAGTTATTGCGCTCTCGCCTGCGTATCGCTTGTAATTCACTAACTGGTGTTTTGCAGTCCGAACAAACAAAAATGCGGCGGCGACGGATACTTTCTGGCAAAGCTCGCCGCTTCAGGTGGGTATGCACGTACTCTTCAAAGTGCAGCCTTGTCTCCTCACTCGCTTTTGGCTTAAAGAACAGAGTTAACTCCGCTTTTCCTTCCTCAATATGGCGCAGCCAGATGCCACACTCTCCGACCTTGGCTGTGAACATAGCAGCATTTTTCCACATTTCTTTGCGTTTAAAAATTTCGCTGCGAGACAAACGTACTGCCAAAGTGGTATACACATTTAATACAGCCCCCTCAAACTCAAAAATCACCGCTTTCCCTTCAGGATCGGGAGCTTCTGGCCATTCGCGGGTGAACTGGGAGGGGAAAACCAGCTCAGTCTGCTCTCGCAAAGCAATTTCACGAGTTAATAATTCTTTTACCGTGGCAATTAACAGCAATTTCTCCTGTTCTTTATCGGCGATGCGTTCATCTTGTGGCATCCGAAACTGCCCCGCGAGTACCTTTTCTTCGACAATACAACCCATACCCTCTGGTTCATCTTTGGCGGCGTTTACAATTGCTGAGGCGTAAGCATCCAATAGTTCCGGTTGCAAAAGAATTAGATTGCCAAAGCTGAGTCTACGGATTAAATCCCGCGACTCCACTAGCCGAATGCAAGTTTCAAACTTGTCTCGCACTTCTTTGGAATCAGCAAGAGCATTGTTGCTTTGCAAGAAGGCACGGCACAGGTCATCTACTTGAGATAACAGCCTTTTTGATTTTTTTTCTTGAATTAAAAAAACTTTGATTTTCTGAAATAGTTCTGTAGAAATTACCTTTGGTAAATCCTCCCAGTCAATAGCGTTGCAAATGACTGTAGCTAGTTCCTTGATTCCCAATCCTTCCTTGGCGCTAGTCTCAAAGTAACCATCAAAACCAAGTTCGCTAACTAAAGTATTGATGCGTGCCTTAGAAACACCGATGCTACCCCGATCTACACGGGCGGATACTAAAAATTTTTTCAAAGCGATCGCGGAATTACCTGGCAAATTTTGTGCTTGCCGTAAGGCACGGTTCCAGTAATAGACTCCTGCAAAAGGATCAGTTTCACTGCGCGCATCAAATACAATCAAGGCGATCACTACTTCATTCAAATGTAATTGGTGAATCAAACGATAACCAGGCTGTCCTGCTAAGTCCCATAACAGTATTTCCCGCAATTCTTTGCGATCGTCACCTAGCTGCAACTCCTGTGTGTCGAAAGTCCAAACATGACGACCGTGAGTTGATTCTGTAGGGACAAACTTTTGATTAGTCAGCACTAAACTCAATCCCGACTTACCTACACCACTCTCACCCACAAGTACTACCTTGGCGTTTCTGTATAGATCAGAGGGATTAGTAGGAGACGTATTCAACATAACTTTCGCGTCGATTTTCCAAATACGGATAACGGTGTCCGCTTCCCCCAGAGTCGCCAAGATGGGTTTTGTTGGGTGAAAAGCTAACCCAAAAGGCAGTGATTTAGAAGTTGCTTCCTTCAGCACTGTCAAAGTTTCCCAAGGATCGAAGTGCCAGAGACGAACAGTACCATCAGAAGATTTAGAAGCCAGAAATTTACCATCATGAGAGAATTCCACACAATTTACCGATCCTGTATGTCCTTCCAATACAAATAATGTCTGTACTGTCTGGGGATTCCATAGCCGAATTGTGTTGTCAAGAGAAGCTGATGCTAGTAGGGTTCCATCTGGTGACCATGCAACACTGTAAACATCACCAGAATGTCCTTTCAGAGTTTTTTTCAGTTGTTTTGTCTCTTTGTCCCAAAGACGAATCGTGCTGTCGTGAGAAGCAGATGCCAAGACTTTTCCATCTGGCGACCATACCAAACTATTTACTTGTCCTGAATGTCCTTCAATGGTTTCACTTTTTCTGGTTTTAATATCCATCAAATTAATCGACCAATCATCACCTGTACCACCAGCAGCAACTATCGTCTCATTCGGTGACCATGCCATACACAAGCACACACCTGTATGCATGGAAGATTTTCGTATCAATTTGCCAGTATCCGTTCTCCAAACTCGAATGGTATTATCAGCCGAACCGGAGGCAATATATTGACTATCCGGTGACCAGACAATTGTCCAAACCCGTCCATTGTGTCCTTTAAGATTATGAATGCATTGACCAGTTTCTAAATTCCAAAGTTTAATTGTGCGATCAAATGATGCCGATGCCAATGTCTTGCCATCTGGTGACCATTCCACCCGACTAATTAACCCATCATGTCCGTAAAGCTTATATTTTAGTTCCCAACCAAAAGGTATTTCGCTGTCGCTGCCTTGATTTGTCATTTGAATTTTTTATACCGCCAATTAAGTAGTAAAATTTGCATTCAAAAACATATCCAAAGTGTGCTATGCACATATCTAGCTGATTGACTGGATTTCCGAGAATATATATTAGCTATGCAGTATTCTTTTGTCCTCGGTTCAAGGATTTATAGATGAAATAGTTGTTATTAGTATCAGAGAAGACTTCTATTTTATCTGATTATATAATTTTTAACGGATGACAATGGTTTGTATTATGTGATTTTTCTTAATAAGATGCTTAATCATTTTTATAAATTTTTATAAATGCTTTTTTGGGAAACAAAAGGTAATTAGCGGCAATTAGCGGCAATTTATTATAGATATTCTTTTTTCAGACTAAGATTAGAAATAGTGCAATTGAAAAGTAATCAAAATCATGTTTGTTAATTAATTTGTAATTTTGCGGAAAAATAAAATTATAATTGGAAGTTGTAATAGGGCGTTGATTCTTGCATAATCCAGAACCAGGGGAATTCTATAATGGACAAACTAAGCTCAATGTATCACAAAGAGCAGTCTTTATCTTTATCCAAACTTAAAATCAGCCAAAAGGAGGAAGAGATGGCAGCAATTCAAGTGGAACAAGAGATTTTTCAATTATTGAGACAAGCATACTCTGAAAAATTTGGAAGTTCACCAAGTTCTTTAATTAATAGGTTAAACCATCTCTTTAGAGAAGAATTAATAGATGAAAGCGAGAATCTAATTGCAGATCGAACAATTCGTGCTTTTTTTAATTCTTCTGTGCCTCCAAAAATGCAAGAGAAAAATCTTAATTACTTATGTAGTGTACTTTTAGACCAAACAAGCTATAGAGAAGCGTTAAGGCAACATATTAATATTAAGTCCGATCTGGAAGGAGATTGGCTAGATCCTTACTGGAAGCATCTCGATAGAAAGTGCAAAACGATGCGGGTATTGGATATGAATGAACCAATACTTATAGATAGCATTTATGTGAGATTTAATATTCTTAAAAATATTCAAGGACGTAGGCAGCAAACTATTCAGTATTTACTAAATAGTAGTTTAGAAAATGAGCCTAATAATAAAACTGTTAAACGCTTCCCTTTTTCGGGGAATGAAGAGCATGTGCCAGCATTAGAAGCTGCAATTCAACACCGGAAACTCATGATATTAGGAAAACCAGGAGCAGGTAAGACAACATTCTTAAAATATTTAGCTATTCATTTTCCAGCCGAAAAATCCAAGGAGAATATTATACCAATTTTTATTGCTTTGCGAGATATATCAGATAATGAAAGAAAAATTAGTTTAGTAGATGCATTAATTCAAGAATTTACTAATTATATTCCTAACTCAGAAAATACTGTTAGGAAGTTATTAGAACGTGGACAGTGCTTAATTTTATTAGATGGCTTGGATGAAATAAAAGCGGACAATAATAATATTTGTCGCCAAATTGATCAACTTACCGAACAATTTCCAGATAATCGATTCATAATTACTTGCCGAAGTGCAGCTTGTGATTATGTTTTTAATAATTTTACAGAAGTAGAAATTGCAGATTTTGAACGTGAAGAGATCGAGATATTTGTAAGAAATTGGTTTCAAGCTCGTGGAGAGCAAAATATTTGCGATCGCTTTCTAGAAAAATTAGAAGAAAATCAACAAGTTAAAGAATTAGCAACAAATCCTTTATTGTTGACAATTTTATGTTTGACCTTTGAAGATAACTACGATTTTTCCAGCAATCGCTATGGATTATATGCAGATGCAGTAGATACTCTTTTGAGAAGATGGGATGCTAGTCGTCGCATAGAACGTCAACCTAATTTTCATCTATCACGGCAGCGAAAAATTAATATGTTTAGTGAAATAGCTTATGAAGGATTAAGTCATAAACCTCCAAAATTTTTATGGACACAGTGGGAATTACAAGACCAAATTGCTAAATTTTTGAAAAATGTTAATTTCGAGATAGACACTCAGCAAATTCTCAAGCTCATTGAAGCTAACTATGGATTACTAATTCAGCAAGCTAAAGGTATTTATTCTTTTTCTCATTTAACTTTTCAAGAATATTTTGCTGCTGAATATATAGTAGAGAACCGCCAACCGGAATTTTTTAAAGCTTTTGTTGAACAAAACCTCTTAGAACAACAATGGCGAGAAGTATTCATTTTAATTACTGAAAGATTGAGAAATGCGGATGAATTTTTAAAATTGATGTTTAGATGTATCAATGACATTGTAAAAAACAGTCAAGAATTACAATCTATGCTCAAGTGGCTACATAAGATGACTGTTGATGCTGATATTTCATCTAGTGGGTGGAGAGCTTATTACTTAGCTATTGATTTAGACGTAGAACTTTATATTAGTCAAGACATTCAAATTGAACGCCCTCTTTTTGGTAAATTGGCAACAGAGTTGAGAAATTATAATAAAAAAAATAAAAAATTAACTCGTCCGCAACCAAAGGCTTTACTCATTTCTCGATTAGTAGCTATTCATGCTTTAGCTATAGATCGCGCTAATGGTAAACATGTTCAAAAAACTGATTTTACCCGTCAACGCTTAGAATTTAGTGACGATTTGGATATAGATATTAATAAAAAACTAAGTTTCGCAATTGAGAAAGCAAAAGAAGTAAAGATAACTGATTTAGTTAGCGAATTGATAGATTTACAAGGTCGTTATCCTGCTATTGATGCTTCTAGCTCAGAATGGAAAACATGGGCAGAATATCTGCAACAACTTATGGTTACTCATCTTGATGTTGGTTACAGCATTGATCTGCCAGCAGATGATGTTAAAGCTTTAGAGGAATATATTTATGCAAATTATTTACTACTAGAGTGTATTTCTGGAGAGAATAATTCCTCGAGAAGCCTGAGAGATGCAATTATTGATAATTTGCTACTACCTCAAGATGAAATTCCAACTCATTTATTAAGTATTTGAGCTTTTATTAAGCATATTTTAGACAGAACCTTACCTGATATCTTGCACCATTCTCAATAAGCTCCGAGTGGACACTGCACATAAGGTAAATATAAGGGTTTGACCGAAAATTAGGCAGTGTCCACCCTACGAAAATCGTGATAACTTTATAAATAACCTTTCAATAGAGTTAATTTATGTGTATAATTAAATACAATTTAACTGTTATTTGAGGAAAATGCCGCTTATTACCGCTTGTTGCCGCATATTGCCATAAGAGTTTATACTTAAGTAAGCATTCTGATACGCGTCTGCAAGTAAGGTAAGGCTTAGTTATGTCGAAGAAAGACAATAACACTAAACAACCTGTAAAATTCTGCAACCACAAACCTGGCGACCCCTGGGAAGAAGAAGGTTGTTGTGGAGAGTTAGAAGCAATTAATCAGCTTCAAGGAAATCAGATAGTTAATGAAGAAACTGGAAAACTAACTCAACAAGCTGAAGAAGATAATTTTAGTCAGATACTAATTTAGTAAGGTAACGCCGTGTGCGACTTTATCTCAAGCCTAACCCCCAACCTCTTCCCTACGAGGGAGGGGGAGCAAGAATCGAAGCCTCTCCCCGAAACAGAGAGAGTAATGGAAGCGGGATTCCAAGAATAAGTCGCACATCGCGTAAGGTACTTCTTGTATCTTGTTAAAAAAACCTCTGCATCTTGCATCACTGTTGAAAAGACTTACAAGATTAACTAATACTGAATTATTAGCTTGCATACAGCAAACCACATCCCAGGCTGACCAAGGAAAAGTAAGCGATCGCATTCCGCAACTAGCTTTAGCCGATCCTGGTTGGTTTGCAATTCATATCTGCTGTAAATCGGGGAAAAATATCAGCTTTGGCGATACAGCTTGTGTCTTCCCGCTAATGAGCGTGATTAAGACATTTTCTCTACTTTATCTGCTAGAACATCTAGGAGCAGAAAAGGTTTTCGGGTGGGTTGGGGTTGAACCATCGGATGCACCCTTCAATTGTTTAGAACAATTAATTAGCGATCGCGGCTATCCCCGCAACCCCATGATTAATAGTGGGGCAATTACTTTGTCTGATAAGTTACCAGGAAAGGACGCGAACGAACGCACTCTTTTATTTTGTCAATGGCTCAACCAATTAGCAGGTTGCCAACTAGATTTAGATGAGGTAATGCTGGCTTCAGTGAGATTAACCCGCTCAAAAGCCAATGAAGCGATCGCTAATTATCTCGCCCAAGCTGGTCATCTAGAAAATATTGAAATAGCACTTGACACTTATGAGCAAATATGCTGTCTATCTGGGCGAGTTGAAGATTTAGCTCTGTTAGGAAAACTCTTAGCTTTTGACAATGGCTGTATATCACCACAAAACCGCCGAATTGTCAACGCTGTAATGTCAACTTGTGGACTGTACGAAGCTTCTGCCGAGTTTGCCGTCAAAATTGGTCTACCGATGAAATCTGGGATTGGTGGTGGACTTTTGGCAATAGTACCAGGAGAGGGAGCGATCGCTTGTTATAGTCCAGCTTTAGATAGGGTAGGAAATCCGGTAGCAGGACTTGTTTTTGTTGAGGCTCTAGCACAAGAGTTACAGTTGAGTATCTTTGGGTAAATATTGCTTTTGGACGGGGAGAGAAATGGTAAATTCTGTACCACTACCCACCTCAGATTTACAAATTAGTCGTCCTCCATGTTTTTCGACGACAATCTGATGACTAATTGAAAGTCCCATACCAGTGCCAACACCTGTTGGTTTAGTGGTAAAGAACATCTCAAAAATTTTCTCTTGAGTCTCTGGGGCAATACCAGAACCGTTATCAGCAATACGGACAACTACCCAGTTTTTGTCTTGAAGTTCGGTAGCGATCGTAATTCGTGGGTAGTCCTGAGTATTGTGCTGTTCCTCCAAAGCATCAAGCGCATTGTTGATAATGTTCATAAACACTTGATAAAGCGAGCTAGAAAAACCTTCAATGTTAGGAATATCACCGTAGCAGCGCTCAATCGTAATCCCTTTTTTGATCCGGTTATTGAGAATGAGTAGTGTACTCTCAATACATTCATGCAAATTGACTGCATGAGCTTCTGCTTCATCTAAACGAGAGAAGTTTTTCAAACTCAAGACAATTTGGCGGACGCGATCGGCGCCGAACTTCATTGACTGCAAAACTTTAGGTAAATCTTCTTCCACAAATTCTGCATCAATTTCGGTGGCGTGGTCTTGTACCGCTAGAGGTGGACTAGGTACTTCTTGGCGATAGGTTTGTAACAATGCTAATAAATCGTCTACATGCTCAATAGCAGGATCTAAATTGCCGTAGATAAAATTTACCGGATTATTAATTTCATGGGCAATGCCAGCTACCATTCGTCCTAAACTAGACATTTTCTCACTTTGAAGCAATTGCGCTTCTTGCATTTGCTGCTGACGAAAGGCAGCTGCTTGCTGTTCTTCCAGTAAGCATTTAACCCTGTGCAAAACTTGGTTAAATGCAGTAGCAAGTATGCCAATTTCATCTGTGGTTATGACGGGTGCTTGCAGATCAAAGTTAGATTCTTTGGTGACTCGCTGCGCTACATTCGTCAGCACTTCGACGGGATGGGTAATGGTTCGACTCGTCAAAAAAGCTAAAAGAGTAGCAATTACTGCTGACAACAGAATGCTAACAACAATAATTTGAATCCGTATTTGTGCTACTGTCTTGAACGTCGTCGTTGCTGCTTGTAATTCCTCATAAGAGGTATTAATGACAGTAACCAGTTCATCGGAGATACCATCAAACTTAAGTGCTAACTCACTATTGGTAAACTTCAACAGTCGTCGTTGAGCGATCGCAATTTTATCGTCAGTTACAGAGTATAAATCGAGTTGCTGAAATAGTTCCTCAAGTTGCTGGATATAAGTTTGTGTTATACCTTCATAAGTTTTTAGAAGCAGGGGAATATTTTCAGTGTGTTTTTGGTTCGCATAATCGACAGTTTTTATATACGTTTGGAGTTCCAACCAAACCTGCTTAATTTCAGGTGCATGTGTATTAGTTATGTGGGCATATTCCTCTTTGTACAGCTTTAGATTTGCCACTAAGGGAATGAGTTGCTGCTGGTGCGTCCGGGTTTGCAGGATACTTGTCTGAAGGCGATAGAGCAAATTGATTTCCTTAAAGGCATTTTGTTGCTGCTGCAACGCCTGTTGCTGATAGCGATCTCCTAAAATTAACCCAATTGTGGTTCCGACAATTCCCACACCGAGGGCAAGACTGTAGCCAAATTTAATTTTGTTGCCAATACTCAGACCGTTGGTAATTTTTGAGAACCACCCTTTTCGGCTCGATTGGACGACGGCGATATCACCGGAAACTGATGGAAAATCTGAATCTGGAGTCTGGAAAGCCATATTAATCCTAAGTAAGCAATAAGAGTCAATCCTTACTTAGAATTCCCTAGTTATTCAGCAAAAGCAAAATTTTTGAAACCAAGATTTGCTCGTTTCCTCCGTGTCCTCTTCTCCAATGAGAGCTTACGCTCAATATCCGTCAGAGAACTGTCGTCAACTCACGCGCAATTCATCTCATCACCTTCCAACGGCAACGGTGAGAGGCTTCTTGCTGTTTTAGCTAAATCCTGTTTTTTATGGCTGTTGCACTTGTTTTTCGGGTAATTCAGCAGACGGAGGTGTTGGCGTTACTGTTGGCTGTGGTTCTAGTGTTGGCGTAATAATTTCTGGTGCTGGAGACTCAATAATCTCTGGCAGCGTTGGTGGCAAACTAGGAGATGGCGCAACTGTTACCTGGGGAGTAGGTGTCTTGGCCGTTCGACGATTAAAAAACCCACCAAATCTAGAAGATTTTTTTGGCTGAGGCGTTACTTTTTCGGGTAACGGCGTTGATTCAGGAGTTGGCGTTACCGTTGGTTGTGGTTCTAGTGTTGGCGTAATAATTTCTGGTGTCGGAGACTCAATAATCTCTGGCAGTGTGGGTGGCAAACTAGGAGATGGTGCAACTGGTGCTTCTGGGGTGGGAACTTTACCAGCCCCACGGTTAAAAAATCCACCAAATCTAGGTTTTGTTGGCTGAGGCGCAACTTTTTCGGGTAACGGCGTTGATTCAGGAGTTGGTGTTACTTCCGGCTGTGGTTCTGGTGCTGGAGACTCAATAATTTCTGGTGGCGTTGGGGACAAGCTGGGAGATGGTGCAGCCGTTGGAACTTCTAATTTTGGTTTTTCTGGCCGTGTTTTGGATTGTTCTGGAATTTCAGTTTCAGGAATAGGCTGTATTTGGGGTGTTTTTTCAACAGAAGGTGTGGGTGTGGGTTTAGGTGCAAGTTTATAATTCGGGTCTACAATAGGGCGCACCTCAGCTGCTGTGAGTTCTCCTCTGACAATTCTCGACAGAGTGTCTTTACCTTTTGGCTGGTAGTCAATCAATCTAACTGTAGTATTAAAAGCATTTTTGACAGCATTTCCCTGATTATCGAGAAATTCTAGCTTTACCCAGTTTTTCCCTGGATGGAAGCCTTTAAGGTAGACTGCTTGCCAGCGATCAAAAATAAAACTTTCACCATTAATAGTGGAGCGAATGCGCCAATCACTGAACTTGTCGTTGGGGTTTTCCTTAGCAACGAGGTGGAGAGGAGCATTAGTTAGGTAAAAGTCCAGTAAAATTGGTTCTGCTCCGTAGCTACTTTGAGGACGACTGTAAGTTAGCAGGGGTAATTTAGGATCTGGGGTGTTGTCGTCGGTTTTGGTGAAGACGTGAAATGTTGTTTGGGCATAAGCACCCTCATTCTTAAAGCTTTCATGCCAAGGACGAGAAGCAAAAACACGCAGGGTATGACTACCTGGAGACAAGTCTGGCAAAACCAAGGGCTGATTCAGGTCGTAAATAGGTATATAAGGTTGATTATCCAGAATTACGTGTAGATGTGGACCCAGTTGTAATTGTGGGTCTTTAAATATTGGTAGATCCTTAACCTGAAAACTGGCTGTGACTTTGTTATCTTGAAGAACTTCATCAATTTTTGGAGTAACAATTGTCACTTGTGGCTGATAAACTTCCAAAATTGTCCGCAGTTCTTGAATAACAGATGGAGGGGAAACTTCCGAAAATTGCTTTGAAATTTGAGAAATCTGTGGGGAGTTTTCTTTATAGCCAGTAGATACTTCCTGGCTGTCGGCTTTCTCGCCGCAACTGGTCAAGTGTAATACCAGCACCAATGTCATTACCCACCTGAGAATCGGGAACCTCTGAGGGAGGAGCTTCTCTAACACCCTTTTCTGCCACGAGTTCATGCGTTACACCCAGTGATAGTCTTCGACAATTGACAGATTATTTTGGCTCAAACTGTCCATCTGGAACTATAGCCCAAAAGGTGAAATCTACCTCATATCCCATAGGTTTTCCTTTGTATCTCATAAAATTTTAAAATAAGTCATATTCTTTACAGCGTTTTACTTGCAAAATTGAAATATGACATAAATGTTCATGAGTAATAGCAGTAAAAGTTGGGACATCGGCTACATACAGCCAAACCATAAATTTTACGAATTGTTATTGTTTGTAAATTAAATAGATAAACTATTGACTTTTGGACAAAAAGTTTGAAGTTAAAAGCCAGTTAAGGCATGAATTCCAGCAATATTCGAGCAAGTTTGAATTATTGTTAAAATATCTCTAACAATGTACAAGTGAAGACTTTATAATTCAACGAGAAACAACTCTCCACATAGGGTCTTCATCGCGGCTTCAGTAAAATTCTGGAGTATGCGACTAAGCTTTACATTGTGGGATTCATGATTCCTCATTCCTGATCAAGAGAGGAGGTCGAATGACAATAAGTCCTCCGGAGCGAGAGGAAAAACAGGCAAGAATAATCGTCGATAACGACCCGGTTCCTACCTCTTTCGAGAGATGGGCACAACCTGGGCACTTTGACAGATCCTTAGCCAGAGGTCCAAAAACCACCACATGGATTTGGAACCTGCACGCACTCGCCCATGATTTTGATACACATACAAGCGATTTAGAAGACATCTCCCGCAAGATATTCTCAGCCCACTTCGGCCACCTGGCTGTAGTGACCATCTGGTTGAGCGGGATGATTTTCCACGGCGCGAAGTTTTCTAACTACGAAGCTTGGTTAAGCGACCCGTTAAACGTTAAGCCAAGTGCTCAAGTTGTTTGGCCCATTGTCGGGCAAGACATTTTAAACGGTGATGTTGGCGGTGGTTTCCACGGTATTCAAATCACCTCCGGTTTGTTCCAAGTATGGCGTGGCTGGGGGATTACAAACTCCTTCCAGCTTTACGTAACTGCGATCGGTGGATTGGTATTAGCAGGCTTGTTCCTATTTGCCGGCTGGTTCCACTACCACAAGCGCGCTCCCAAACTGGAATGGTTCCAGAATGTGGAGTCGATGCTGAATCACCACTTGCAAGTACTGCTAGGTTGTGGTTCCTTGGGATGGGCAGGTCACTTAATCCACGTGTCCGCACCGACCAACAAGCTTTTGGATGCAGGCGTTGCTCTCAAAGACATACCCCTGCCCCACGAGTTCATCTTGAACAAAGACTTGTTGACCGAACTGTACCCTGGCTTTGCAGCTGGTTTAGCACCTTTCTTCACCTTGAACTGGGGTCAGTATGCTGACTTCCTTACCTTCAAGGGCGGTCTGAACCCGGTAACAGGCGGCTTGTGGTTGACTGATATTTCTCATCACCACTTAGCGATCGCAGTTCTCTTTATCGTTGCTGGTCATCAGTACCGTACCAACTGGGGTATTGGTCACAGCATTAAAGAGATCCTAGAAAACCACAAAGGTCCTTTCACCGGTGAAGGTCACAAAGGTCTCTACGAAAACCTGACCACATCCTGGCACGCTCAGTTGGCTACTAACTTGGCCTTCTTGGGTTCGCTGACCATCATCATCGCGCATCACATGTACGCGATGCCCCCCTATCCATATTTGGCAACTGACTACGCTACGCAGTTGTGCATATTCACTCACCATATTTGGATCGGTGGCTTCTTGATTGTTGGTGGAGCGGCTCACGCTGCTATCTTCATGGTGCGGGATTACGATCCAGTTGTGAATCAAAACAACTTGCTGGATCGGGTGATTCGTCACCGTGACGCGATTATTTCTCACCTGAACTGGGTGTCTATTTTCCTCGGCTTCCATAGCTTTGGACTTTACATCCACAACGACACAATGCGTGCATTGGGTCGTCCTCAAGACTTGTTCTCTGATACAGGGATTCAATTGCAGCCAGTATTTGCCCAGTGGATACAAAATATTCACGCCTTGGCTCCTGGTACAACTGCACCCAATGCCCTAGAACCAGTTAGCTATGTCTTTGGCGGCGGTATATTGGCTGTTGGCGGTAAAGTGGCAGCTGCACCCATTGTTTTGGGCACAGCGGACTTCCTAATTCACCACATTCACGCTTTCACCATTCACGTCACCGTCCTAATTTTGCTTAAAGGTGTGCTGTACGCCCGTAGCTCTCGTCTGATTCCAGACAAGGCAAACTTGGGCTTCCGCTTCCCTTGCGACGGCCCCGGTCGTGGCGGTACCTGTCAAGTATCTGGTTGGGATCACGTATTCCTCGGACTCTTCTGGATGTACAACTCCATATCGATTGTAATTTTCCACTTCAGCTGGAAGA
The DNA here is from genome assembly GCF_017114995.1 of Nostoc sp. NMS9. Classification (GTDB taxonomy): domain Bacteria; phylum Cyanobacteriota; class Cyanobacteriia; order Cyanobacteriales; family Nostocaceae; genus Nostoc. Next base: position 36,357 of record NZ_JABXKL010000019.1, read on the forward strand.
TGCAATCAGATGTATGGGGAACCGTAGATGCAGATGGTACTGTAACTCATATCACTGGTGGTAACTTCGCCCAAAGTGCAATTACCATCAACGGTTGGTTGCGAGACTTCTTGTGGGCACAAGCTACACAAGTCATCAATTCCTATGGCAGCGCGCTATCTGCCTATGGTCTACTCTTCTTAGGCGCTCACTTTGTCTGGGCATTCAGTTTGATGTTCCTGTTCAGTGGTCGCGGCTACTGGCAAGAACTGATTGAGTCCATTGTTTGGGCGCATAACAAACTGAAGGTAGCACCAGCAATTCAGCCTCGCGCTCTGAGCATTATTCAGGGTCGGGCTGTAGGGGTAGCTCACTACCTCTTGGGAGGAATTGCCACAACTTGGGCATTCTTCCATGCACACATCCTTTCAGTAGGGTAGCAATCAGCTGCATTGAGTTATGAGTTATGAGTGCTGAGTGCTGAGTTTAAGAAATAGTTTTTAGATTTAAAACTCCTAACTCCTAACTCCTAACTCGTGTAAAGCTGGTATTTGATGGCTAAAGGTCAGAGGATTTATTAAACCTATGGCGACAAAATTTCCGAAATTTAGCCAGGATCTCGCACAGGACCCGACGACTCGTCGGATATGGTATGCGATCGCTACAGGCAACGATTTTGAAACCCATGATGGCATCACAGAGGAAAATCTTTACCAAAAGATTTTCGCAACTCACTTCGGTCACTTGGCAATCATCTTCCTGTGGGCATCCAGCCTCCTGTTCCACGTAGCCTGGCAAGGTAACTTTGAACAGTGGATTAAAGATCCCCTTCACATCCGTCCCATCGCCCACGCGATTTGGGACCCCCACTTCGGTAAACCAGCGATCGAAGCTTTTACCCAAGCTGGCGCTAGCAATCCGGTAAACATTACCTACTCTGGTCTCTACCACTGGTGGTATACCATCGGAATGCGGAATAACGGCGAACTGTACAACGGTTCAGTGTTCTTGTTGTTATTCGCAGCTGTATTCTTGTTTGCTGGTTGGCTGCACTTGCAACCCAAGTTCCGTCCTAGCTTGGCATGGTTTAAGAGCGCTGAACATCGTCTAAACCACCACTTAGCAGGTTTGTTTGGTGTTAGTTCTTTGGCGTGGGCTGGTCACTTAATTCACGTTGCTGTCCCCGAAGCTCGCGGTCAGCACGTAGGTTGGGATAACTTCCTGAATACCCCACCCCACCCAGCAGGTTTGACACCATTCTTTACAGGCAACTGGGGTGTTTACTCTCAAAACCCTGACACTCCTGGACATATCTTCGGGACATCGCAAGGTGCAGGAACTGCAATTCTGAGTTTCTTGGGTGGTTTCCATCCCCAGACAGAAGCTTTGTGGCTGACTGACATAGCTCATCACCACTTAGCGATCGCAGTTCTATTCATCATTGCTGGTCACATGTACCGGACAAACTTTGGGATTGGTCACAGTCTCAAGGAAGCCTTGAATGCCAAGAATTTCTTTGGTATTCCTGTTGAAGGCCCGTTTAACCTACCTCACCAAGGTATCTACGACACCTACAACAACTCCCTGCACTTCCAATTGGGATGGCACTTAGCAGCGTTAGGTGTTGTCACTTCCTGGGTAGCGCAGCACATGTACTCCATGCCTTCCTACGCATTTATTGCGAAGGACTACACAACCCAGGCAGCGTTGTACACGCATCACCAGTATATTGCTGGATTCTTGATGCTTGGTGCTTTTGCCCACGGAGCAATATTCTGGGTGCGTGATTACGATCCAGAGCAAAATAAGGGCAACGTTCTTGAGCGCGTGCTGAAGCACAAAGAAGCGATTATTTCCCACCTCAGCTGGGTATCCCTTTTCTTGGGCTTCCACACCCTTGGTCTTTACGTCCACAACGACGTAGTAGTTGCTTTCGGTACTCCTGAAAAGCAAATCCTGATTGAGCCAGTGTTTGCCCAGTTCGTCCAAGCTGCTAACGGTAAAGTACTGTACGGTTTAGATACCTTGCTATCTAACCCAGATAGTATTGCTTACACAGCATGGCCCAACTACGCTAACGTCTGGTTACCAGGCTGGTTAGATGCCATCAATGCTGGTACTAACTCCCTGTTCTTGACAATTGGCCCTGGCGACTTCTTGGTACACCATGCGATCGCCTTAGGTCTGCACACCACCACCTTGATCTTGGTCAAAGGTGCTTTGGATGCCCGTGGTTCTAAGCTGATGCCCGATAAAAAGGACTTCGGCTATGCCTTCCCTTGCGACGGACCCGGTCGTGGCGGTACTTGCGACATCTCAGCATGGGATTCCTTCTACCTCGCTACATTCTGGATGCTCAACACCCTTGGTTGGGTTACGTTCTACTGGCATTGGAAACATCTAGGTATTTGGCAAGGCAACGTAGCTCAGTTCAATGAGAACTCTACATATCTCATGGGCTGGTTCCGCGATTACCTCTGGGCTAACTCTGCTCAGTTGATTAACGGTTACAACCCCTACGGCGTGAATAACCTATCTGTCTGGGCTTGGATGTTCCTGTTTGGACACCTAGTTTGGGCTACTGGCTTCATGTTCTTAATCTCCTGGAGAGGTTACTGGCAAGAGTTGATTGAAACCCTTGTTTGGGCACACGAACGCACTCCTCTAGCTAACCTAGTTCGCTGGAAAGACAAGCCCGTGGCTCTGTCTATTGTTCAAGCTCGTGTAGTTGGTCTAGCTCACTTCACTGTTGGCTATGTCGTAACTTACGCCGCGTTTTTGATTGCTTCTACTGCTGGTAAGTTCGGTTAATTCGGCTGCTAGTTTTGTAGGTAAGTAATAAAAATCCCCTGCCGCAAGGTGGGGGATTTTTTCATTAGTCTACGAAGTATAAAAATGTTAATTTATCAATAATGAACATTCAACTCGTAGAATCTTTCATAGAAGTTATCCTGTCTTTCTCTGATGAGGAGCAATCGCTATTGTTAGAAAAATTAATTTTAAATTCATCGACAAATATCAATAAAAAGCTTATCCCATACTGAAATCTTTTAAATTGTAATTTCATTACTACTCATGAAACATTTTAAAAAATGGAGAGCCTATCTAACAAGAAAGCGATTTCTACGACGGTCTAGGTCTACGCCTAACCATGACAAACTAGCAAAAGCGCATTACAGAAACCCCAAATATATGTCACCGTAAACCGTGCATCAGGGTATCCAAAGTTAATATACTCCTCTGTGTTACTTTGCGCTTACCTCTGCGTCCCTCTGCGTTAAAAAAATAACTTTTAAAATTAAATCCTTAAACAATACTAAAACAAGTTATAACTATAAAAAACTAGATAATTTTATAACTCTTGCAAGAAGAATCAATAACGCCACAAAAAGAAATAATTTTTAATCCCTCTTATACTCAGCAAAACGGAGCCGCATATTTAGGCGATAGCCTTAAACTTATTAAATTCATTGATGATAATAGTATTAATTTAATTATCACCTCACCTCCATTCGCACTCACCCGAAAAAAAGAATACGGTAACGAAACTGCTGAAAAATATATTGAGTGGTTCCTACCTTTTGCATCCGAATTTAAAAGAGTACTGGCAGATAATGGCTCATTCGTACTAGATTTAGGTGGCGCTTACCTACCTGGTAATCCCGTGCGGAGTATCTACCAATACGAACTTTTAGTAAGATTATGCAAAGAAGTTGGTTTCTTTCTTGCTCAAGAATTCTATCACTATAATCCGGCTCGACTGCCAAGCCCTGCTGAGTGGGTGACAATCAGGCGGATTCGTGTGAAAGATTCTGTAAATACAGTTTGGTGGTTGTCTAAAACACCGCATCCTAAAGCAGATAACAGAAAAGTATTAAAGCCCTATAGCCAAAGTATGAAACAGTTATTAAAAAATGGTTATAAAGCAAAAATACGTCCTAGTGGACATGATATTTCTGATAAATTTCAAAAAGATAACCAAGGTGCAATTCCGCCGAATTTGCTAGAAATTGCTAATACTGAATCGAATAGTGCTTATTTACGACGCTGCAAAACAGCAGAAATTAGACCCCATCCAGCACGTTTTCCTCAAGGGTTCGCCGAGTTCTTCATCAAATTTTTAACTGATGAAGGTGATATGGTATTAGATCCATTTGCAGGTTCTAATACGACCGGCTTTGTTGCTGAAACTCTGCAACGCCGATGGATATCTTTTGAAATTAATGAAAGTTATGTAATTGGAAGTCGTTATCGATTTAGCCAATAACCAAATTAAGTAAAGAGTTAGGAGTGAGACGTTAAAATTTATAACTCATAACTCTTAACTCATAACTACTGAATTAAATTTCTCCATTCACCTGCATTTGATGAACTTGATCTGCTAGCTCTTGACGACCTCGATCATCTAGTTTATCAATAGCTAACATCCCCATGAGAATAACTTCTTTCAGGGTCAAACGTGTGGAATGTGCCTGTTTTTGCACAATCTCCTTAATAATGGGACTGACACCAATCGCTGTACTAGCTCTTGCCACAGAAGAAAAGGAAAACACTAATGATTCAGCCTAAATCTTAGCACTTTCAATGAGGTTATTCTCTAGATTTAAAACTTAATTTAAATGTGTTTCAACTCATACTTCAATTAGTAAACATAAATTTTAAATTACGTATAGTGAGTTCTGAAATTCTCAGTATGGCAAACGTCATACTTGCTCATTGAGTACATATCATCGTATGATATCAATATTCTCAAAAGTTATAATTTTGCCTATTTATCCAAAATTTCCACCAAGTCCTCAATCGTCAGATTAAAGGCACAAGCTAATTTGTATATAGTAGGAAAGTCAACTGTTGTCATTTCGTGACGACGCGCATAACTTATAACTGTGCTGGAAATTATCCCAGAACGTGCAGAAACTTCTTTTAGTGACCATACTTTCACTTGTGCTAGTTATCGAATGTTTAATCTGAACTAGTCACATCTTTAATAACTGGTGCATTTGCACTGCTTAATTTAACATGACAAAGTGAAAAGTGTAGAAGTGTACTCCTGCAAACAAGCAAGCTATGCGTAGCGTCTCGTACAGAAACTGCTTGTCGTCAGAGATAGCCTCTGGACCTAGCAAACTCTCATGCAATCGCAACAATTGACTGAAATCTAGAAACCTAAAATCTGATGGTTATTTCACATACTAGCAACATCAAAAGCAAAAACCTCTGTCTTGATCTCCTCAAAAATCACTCACTAATTGCCGAGTTTGCAAACACTAGTAATATTTGTGATAACTAAGTTAGAAAAAGTGGTCGGCTGATGAAAACAGTGCTTTCAGTAGAAGTATTCTCACAAATAAGACTTGTATACCACCGGAAAAACCGTACTTTAAAGAGATCGTAAATTGTCAAATATAATCTCATGAACACGCTTTACAGAACTATACAGCGTAAATAAGAATAATAACTTAACCGAAGTAAAATTTTCCTGAATACAGGCAATTAATGCCGTCATAAGGAAAAGCAGTGAGTAGAGGAGAGAGAAAGCGATGAGGGACCCTTATCTGTTGGCAGCAGGCTTGTTAACAGGATTAGCAATACCAGCATCGGCTCTTCCACATCTGTCAATTGTCCTGCCAGAAAGTTCTAGATTCCTGTGGGATTTAAAACAGGGTTCGCAGACAATAGTCAGTACAAAAATTATCAAGAGCGTTGATCTCTCCTTACCCGAACTCAGCGGCCAAGCGTTCCAACCCCTAAAAAGTTCGCAGCCAATAGTAAGTGAGAAAAACGTCCCTAGCGTACCAGAATTCAGCAGTCAGGGATTACCAGTATCAACAGAGTCATCACTCAACCCCAGCACCCAAGCAACTAGCCTTTTATTGACATCTGGAAATCAACTTTACTACCAAAGATTGGCGGCTCTGAAAACAGGTCAGATTTATACACGCGTAGATAGTGATAATTTGCAATCATTGTGGGAGTCGATCAAGAAACGTCAGCTAACTTATGACGACTGGAAAAGTTTACTAGCTTTAGAAGCTAGAGCGATCGCTCAAGGTCAAGGTGCCAATCATCTAAGTATTTTAGTTGGTGATTCTTTGAGTATGTGGTTTCCGAGAGAAAAACTGCCTGCTGGTAAATTGTGGCTAAATCAAGGCATATCTGGAGATACTTCTAGTGGCGTTTTAAAAAGATTGGGGGCATTTTCGGCAACGCGGCCAGATGTTATTTACATCATGGCTGGGATTAACGACTTACGAAAAGGCGCTAGTGATGAAACAATTTTGCATAATTATCGCCGGATTGTCCGGCGTTTACGCCAGACTCACCCCAAAGCTCAAATCATTGTCCAATCAATTTTGCCTACTCGTCTACCAAAAATTTCCAATAGCCGTATTCGTCATCTCAACATCCAACTAACCGTGATTGCCAAACAAGAAGGCGCTAATTATCTCAATATTTATAGCTGGTTTACAGATATGGAAGGCAATTTGCGCCCAGAGTTGACCACAGATGGGTTGCACCTGTCTCAAGAGGGATATGATGTGTGGCGAACGGCACTACAGCAGATAGAATACACACTCACTCAGCGTGAGAATTGAGCGATCGCTTTGCCGACACTTGGAGCGATGTCTACGACGGGCTGCGCCTACGCAATTTTTAAATTTATGGAAGTTATTGATACCGATTTTATCAACATACGTTCTGTAATTGAATACCAATTGGCAGCCTTTAAAAAAGATGATGCCCAAGGCGCTTTTGCCTTTGCTAGTCCGGCGATTCAGGCGCAATTCGGAACACCAGAAAATTTTATGCAGATGGTAAAGACAAGCTACCCAGCAGTATACCGTCCTCGTTCTGTATTTTTTGAGAAGATAAGAACCATCCAGGGAAACATAACTCAACCAGTACTGCTACTTGCTCCTGATGGAGTACCCTTGAAGGCTTTATATTTTATGGAAAAACAGCCCAATAATATCTGGAGGATTAACGGTTGCTTTCTAGTTTCTCTAGAGGGTAAATAAACTCTATATTTATAGAACTAAAATCCTATACTTTAACGCCCAAGGCTTCCCTATTTAAAACCTGATTTAACTTACCACTACGATAACCTTCTAAATCTAAGGTTACGTAGATAAATCCAAAATCTTGAAATGCCGAAACTAATGTTTGTAAATCGTTAGTCAACACAAACTCTTTGATTTGTTCTGGTGGTAATTCAATACGGGCTGTATCGCCTTGCGATCGCACACGTAAATTTTGCCAACCTAGTTTTCGCAGATAAATTTCTCCTCTACCAACTCGTTGCAACTTAGCGACAGTAATCTCTTCACCGTAAGGAAACCGGGAACTGAGACAAGGTTGAGCAGGTTTATCCCACCAAGGTAAACCGAGTTGTTGCGAAAGTTGGCGAACTTCAACTTTGGTGACACCCACTTCTGCTAAAGGCGATCGCGCCCCTCTTTCCTTAGCCGCCTGAATTCCTGGGCGATAATCATGCAAATCATCAGCATTCACCCCATCCACTACATAAGGATAACCCAGTTCTAAAGCTAAAGGTTTGAGAGTGTCGTGCAACTCACTTTTGCAAAAATAACAGCGATTAACAGGGTTAGAGGTGTAATTGGGATTTTCCATCTCGTGAGTCTGGACGATTTTATGAGGAATCCCAATAGTTGCAGCTTGAATTTTGGCATCTTCTAACTCTTCTGGCAAAAGCGAAGGAGAAACAGCCGTGACAGCCAAAGCGCGATCGCCCAACACATCATAAGCAATTTTGGCAACCAAAGTGCTATCAACACCACCAGAGTAGGCAATCAACGCCTGCTCCATTTCTCTAAATAAGACTCTTAATTGCTCAAATTTTTCTGTCAGCATCATTTCCCAATCCTGCCAAAACCCTACAGCACCCAATCATTTATATTGTAGTCATTAGTTATGGAGCATTGGGCACAAAAGGCAGAGGGACTTACTGTAACTTCCCCTCTGCTCCTCTGCTCCCCTGCTCCTCTGCTCCCCTGCTCCTCTGCTCCCCATCAACCAACGTTGGTGCTTGACTGTACTTGGCCACCAGACTGGCTAAAAGCGGTAAATCAATTGGTTTAGAAATATAGTCATTTACTCCAGCTGCTAGACAGGTTTCGCGATCGCCTTTCATCGCCATTGCTGTTTGAACAATTACCGGAATCGTCCGATATTGCTGATGTTCTCGCAGTTGTTGTACCAAGTTAAGACCATTTCCATCTGCCAGAAAAACATCCATTAAAATTACCGCTGGATCTAACTGTGTTAGGGCTTCCCACATCTTGTCAGCATTCTTAACCCAAGTCACTTGATATCCCAATTTACGTAGATAAATTTGCATCAAATTAGCATTGGGTAAATCATTTTCTACCAGTAAAATTTCTACAGAAGAACTAGGTGTCAAAGGCACAGGAAATAAGGAAAATTTTGCTTCCCCTGCTTCCTCATCTTCCCCTGTACCCTCATCTTCCCCCACTCCCAGTTCTTGCTTAAGGGGAAGTACAAGAGTAAAACGGGAGCCACGATCTATTTCAGATTCAACTTTCACCAAACCACCGTGAATTTGGGCAAGTTTCTGAGTCACTGCTAAACCCAAACCAGTACCTTCAATACCATCTGCTACGGCCTTGGCAATTTGGAAGTATGGTTGAAACAGTTGAACCTGGTCTTCTTGGGAAATGCCAGTGCCAGTATCCCAAACTGTAAAATGCATAAATCCACCTTTGGGAGCAACTTGTAAGCCAACACTTCCGTTATTGGTAAACTTTAGGGCGTTGAAGAGTAAATTCAACAACATTTGCTTGAGTCGTAAGGGGTCAGCTACTAAGGTTGTAATATCGGGTTCAAGTTCTAGACACAGTTTCAAACCTTTATTAGCAGCTTTCTCTTTCACCAATGCCAAAACATTGTTACACAGTATTGGCACATCTACTCTTTCCCACTGTACCTCTAGCTGATTTGCTTCAATTTTAGAGAGATCCAAAATATCATTAATCAGATCTAGTAAGTGTTTGCCGCTAGACTTGATGATATTTAAATACTCTTGCTGACGTTCTTTAGTTGGTTCGTACCCTGGGGCTAAAAGCAGATCGGTAAACCCAATAATGGAACTAAGCGGTGTGCGAATTTCGTGGCTGGTGTTTGCCAGAAACTGATTTTTCAGTTGATTAGTGCGCTCCAATTCTTGATTAGAGTTACTTAACTGTTGACACCGTTGCGGCCAAGATAAGATGTGTCTAAGTTGTACCAAAGCTGTAGTACAGTATTTAGCAGACCTTGCCATCAATTGCGATCTGAGTTGAGCTTGCGATTCTATGAGCGACTCATGATGAGAGCTTAGGGGCGCTGTGGCGATAATTAGCCAACCCATAATGCCAGAATCATCAGCTAACCGCCAAGCGCTCGGTAGCTGTTGATTCTCAAGCTGTTGCAAATCTTCAAATTCTATCACCTCTTGCAATCTCAGCAGCAGCTTTTTTTCTGCTGTCAGCACTTCTAGAAATAAAGGTGGTGAATTTGGGGATGGAGAACGAGAAACATAGCAAACTGTGGCAACAGTTTCTTGTGGTTGACACATAGCGATGCCTACGGCACATTCTGTAAGTGCCAGATTACTGCTGTGAACAGCACTGTTAATCTCGTTAACCACGGTTTGGAAAATTTCCGCTTGTGCGGCTTCTGCCTGTGGGACAGTGTTACAAGCAGAAAGCAAGCAATCATTAAGGCGACTTTGCAACTGGTTTAAGCTGTTCTCTAGCCACAGCTGCGCGCGAAGTTGCTCAATTGTTGTCAAAAGTTTTGGCGTTGCATCTATCAGTGAGTTCTGGTCTGGTAAGCTTGAATACTGCTGCATGGTCAACTAGACCGCTGAACAAGTTTAGCTTCACATAAAAATCCCAAAAGGATTTTATGTATATTAGCGGACAATTCTTTTTTATTTATAAACGATAACTTATGTTGTTATAAACCATAACTTATGATGTCGAGTTTAGCAGCTAGTCCAAAAAAAATTATTGTATGAACCACTAACCTAAAATTTTCTAAACACAACTTAAGACTTATGGATGCACAATTCGCCCAACTAATCGTTAATGGGATTGCGGTGGGGAGCATTATTGCTCTAGCCGCAGTTGGACTGACTCTTACTTATGGAATTTTACGGCTATCTAACTTTGCTCATGGTGACTTTCTCACTTTAGGAGCCTATCTCACCTGGTTGATAAACACCATTGGAGTCAATATTTGGCTGTCGATGATCCTAGCGGCGGCGGGAACAGTAGCAGCAATGCTGTTATCGGAAAAGTTACTGTGGTCAAAGATGCGCTCTATCCGTGCTACTTCCACTACGCTGATTATTATTTCTATCGGACTTGCCTTATTTCTTCGCAATGGGATTATTTTTATCTGGGGTGGCAAGAACCAAAATTATAATTTACCTGTTACTCCGGCTTTAGATATTTTGGGTTTAAAGATACCGCAAAATCAATTATTGGTATTAGGGTTGGCGGTGCTAGCAATTTTGGCGCTGCATTACCTGCTGCAAAATACCAAAATTGGTAAGGCGATGCGAGCAGTTGCTGACGATCTGGACTTAGCCAGGGTTTCAGGTATCAATGTTGACCGAGTAATTTTCTGGACTTGGCTAATAGCTGGCACTCTTACGTCATTGGGCGGCAGTATGTATGGGTTAATTACAGCCGTGCGCCCGAATATGGGTTGGTTTTTAATATTACCATTGTTTGCCTCGGTAATTCTTGGTGGGATTGGCAATCCCTACGGTGCGATCGCAGCAGCTTTTATCATTGGCATCGTCCAGGAAATCAGCACTCCTTGGCTGGGTTCACAGTATAAACAAGGTGTCGCGCTGTTCATCATGATTTTGGTGCTGCTCATTCGTCCCAAAGGTTTATTCAAAGGAACGATTTGAGCAGCACCATTCCACTTCTAATTATTCAATAATGTGGAAATAGTAGGCTGCTACCAGGAAATTGATCGCTAATAAGAACAGTGCCCAGCCTGTGCGATAGGCGTAGGGAGGTTTAGCTCCGCTGTCGGCAACTGGCGAATTGTTAGGTTTAGAAGTCATAATGCGATTCTCCTTATGTCATGACTTTTTAAGAAATACCAAACTGGCGTACCAAATACCCAAATTCTTTAAGAATATTTGTGTGAAGTTAGGAATTGGGGATTGGGCATGGGGCATTGGGCATTGGGTATTGGGCATCGGGCATTGGGTGTTTTCTTTCCCTGCTCCTGTGCTCCTGTGCTCCTGTGCTCCTGTGCTCCCTACTCCCCACTCCTTACTCCTTCCTCTCCAGCATGATAGGAACTGCGAACCAGAGGCCCAGAACGAACATGATTGAATCCCATTTTCCATGCTAATCTGCCAAGCCGATCGAATTCCTCTGGAGTCCAATATTTTTGGACTGGCAAATGTTCTAGAGAAGGACGCATATACTGCCCGATAGTCAAGCGATCGCACCCCACAGTCCTTAAATCAGTCATTGCTTCAATGACTTCATCAAGTGTTTCTCCGTGTCCCAGCATCAAACCTGATTTGGTGGGAATTGTCGAATCGATTTCTTTAACCGTAGCCAGCACCAAGAGCGAGCGATCGTACTTGGCTCCCCGGCGCACTGGGCCAGTTAATCGTTGCACTGTCTCGATATTGTGATTAAAACAAGCTGGTTTGGCTTTGACAATCATCCCTATCCGCTGGCGTTGACCTGACTCTCGAACACCAGCACCACCCCAAAAATCTGGGGTCAGCACTTCAATTTGAGTCTCTGGGTTCAATTGGCGGATAGTCGCGATCGTCTCTACAAAGTGCCCTGCACCCTGATCGGGCAAGTCATCACGGGCTACAGAAGTCAGCACCACATAACGCAATCCCAAAAGCTGCACCGCCTGGGCAACCTTTTCAGGTTCCTCTAAATCAAGAGGCATTGGTGCATGACCTTTATCTACTTGACAGAAAGCACAAGAGCGTGTACAAGTAGGCCCCATTAGCAAAAAAGTTGCAGTTTTTTGGGCATAGCACTCTCCGCGGTTAGGGCAGCGTCCTTCTTCGCAAATCGTGTGAATTTGGCGCTGCTTAATAATGCGTTGTACGGTAGAGATTTCACTGGCTTTACCAATTGGGCGACGTAACCAGCTAGGCATTGCCATAATTTCAGACTTTAGTTCGGCTTGTTGTGACGAAATCATAGACATCCAAGCAAGATGCGGATATAGATGTAGTGGTCTGTTGATTAAATATCACAATGACACAAATTTAAAAGAGCACAAGCAAAAGTTTTGCAAAACACCTCTAACAATGTCATTTATACCGAAATATACTATCCCCCAATTGCTAGAAATTATGTATATAGTGGGAGGATTCTCAAGGACAATCGGCAAAGCCGCTATTTACACTTATAGTTTCTGTTAGAGCAAACAGTCGTGGCAAGCAACAAGATTTTAGTTATCGATGACACTACAGTTGTCAGGGTAAAAGTACGAGAAATGTTGCCTCCGGGCAATTTTGAGGTACTAGAAGCAAAAGACGGTGTGGAAGGACTAAATTTCATCCTTCAGGAAAAACTCAGCCTGATTATGCTGGATTTCCTGTTACCTAAAATGAGTGGCTGGGAAGTTTTTCAGCAAGTTCAAGCCCACCCAGAATTAAGGAAAATTCCTTTAGTGATCATGTCTGGTCGCAAGGAAGAAGTGACGGAGAAAATCACAGAACCATTTGAATATTTTGAATTTCTGGGCAAGCCTTTTGATCAGAAACAACTAATTGGCGCGATTAAGTTAGCTATGGCTAAGGCGAAACAGCCACGCCCAGAACTAGTTTCAGTAGGAGCAGGAGTTTCCGTAAAAAACGGCACATCATCAACCTCTGATGTCGCCAATAGTACGGTAGTAGCCCCTAGCGTTGCAATTCCTAGTGTCGCAACCCCTAGTACTGGAGGAGTCTCCGAGGCAGAGATTAATGCATTGAATGAGAAAATTGTCAAAATGCAAACAGAAATTGATGGTTTGAAGAAACAGCTAACTCAGGTTGTGACTTTTATTAAACAAAAAATCAAGTAGTATTTGTGCTCGTTATTATTATCGCAGCCAAAAATACACCATCTATACTGGTGTCCGATTAAAAGCGGATAAAATAGTTAGTTCAAAAACACTTATATTGACAAATCATCATTATTTAGTGAGGTACAGCTTTACCTTAGCCCGGTAAAGCTGTACTTTATCTTCCCTCTTCGTCAGTTCGGAGAGGGGTTGTGGTTGAGGTTTTGATATGTACTTAACTTGATGAGGAAACGCTACAGTTTAAGATTCAGATATTTAGTAAAAAAAATATATTAAAAGTCATATTTTCTAATACAAATTAGACAAAAAAATCCTATTTCATGATGAGGATAGTCTTTGCGCGGGAATAATAAGCCATAGAAACAATAACTATGAGCCTAGTCTGCAATGTTAGTAGTATTGGATACATTAACCCTCTTTTGTCACTCTAGGAAAACAATAATCTCAGCCAAATTCTGAGACTTTGATTTAATCTAGGTTTGAAGTTCTATTTTCTAACAGAAACTAAAATTTATAGGCAAAAAGTGGAAACTAAAGCCCCGTAAGGGTTTGGGTGATTGGATTCTCCCAAAGTGACAAAAGAGGGTTATATTCGTTTCCTGGCTATCGCATTACTGAACAAATCTACTCAGGCAGTAAAACCCTGGTTTATCGGGGTATTAGAGAAGAAGACCAAAAATCAGTCGTTCTCAAATTGATGCGGAATGAATATCCTAGCTTTGCGGAAATAGCTCAGTTCCGAAATCAATATATCATCACCAAAAACCTCAATCTTCCTGGGATAGTCAAAACCTATAGCTTAGAAAAGCAGATTCAACTGCTCCAGAACCAATAGAACACAGTATAGAGATTTTCTTTATCGTTGATACCAATCTAAGATTTCCCAACGCTCAAAAGGCTCTGTTTTACCAAACTCTTTGACTAAATTCCACACACCATCATGACCATCTCCCAAGCATAGAAGCGGGTTAACTAGACACTGGCTATTGACATAATCAACTAATGATTGGCTGTCATCAAAAAATGCGCCATAGTAAATTCCTTGTAGACGAACGGTTTTATAGTCTCGCCAGTGACAACCTACTTGCGATTTGCTCCGCAGTCTTACTTTTCCACCATCTACACTCACTTCTGACACGGCTTGTTTTGCTTGTGGCAGTTGAAAATCTTGTTCGAGAACTAGTTTTTGTTGCGTCGTGTGACCAACTTTCACTCCTGTTAATGCTTCAATCTCGATTTCTGCTTTTTGGTATGATTCATTGGCTGATAGTCGCAAACAGCATTTTTGAAGTAATGGACTTAAACGACTTCTTGGCTTCAAACCCAGTCTCTGTAACTGTTTGGCTTTTACTTTTAGTTTCCCTACTAGGCTTTTGACTTTCCTAGTTTTGCCTACTTTTGTTTTGGTTGTTTGTTCGATAAAAAAAGGGCTATTTCTGGACTTACCAGTTCTAATATTTGACTCCGTACTGTTTTTTCTTTGCCTTCAAGGTCTATCACCTGACTTTTGTCAGCTTCTTCATACAACAATGTTGCCAATTCTTCTAAGCAGGCTTTGAGCCGTTCTTGTTTATCCTGGTTCATGCTTGCTGATTCACACTTGTTTATCTCTGTTATATTCTCCTAAAACTTGTATATCTTCCAAAACTGGATGCTCCCGAAAATATTAACTTATGGCATCAAGAATATTGTTCTTAGTTAGCGCTAATTTTCTAATAAAACAAGGGTAAAAATAACTAATTTCAGACCGTTCGCCTTTATAAAAAAGGATTTTAAACTTTGGTGAAAATTAAAATTGGTGATTGATGTCCATTAGCGATCGCTTCAGCAAAAAGCTGTAGGCAATTTAGTGTGAAAATGTTGCTGTTATCACAGTTTTTGGGAACTATAGGGTTGTCAGACGAGAAATTTGCAGTCAGTCTGCCAATAAAATAGAGGTGACTTAGCTGCGATCGCAGGGCAAATAGGAAATAACTAACAATGAATAAAATTAATTTAAATATATGAATGAAAAACCAGATATGAAAATGCTTTATACCCCAAAAGAGAGTTTGATATTAGTAGTAGATGATACTACTACTAATTTAGAAATTGTCTTTAATACATTAACTAATGTAGGCTTTAAAGTTATCACAGAAAATGATGGAGAAAGAGCACTTAAGCAGGTTGAGTTCCAACTTCCCGATTTAATTTTATTAGATGTGATGATGCCAGGAATAGATGGATTTGAAACTTGTAAAAAACTCAAAGAAAATTCAGCTACTTGTGATATACCCGTAATTTTTATGACAGCCAATTCTGATACTCATAGTAAGGTAAAGGGTCTAAACATCGGAGCAGTTGATTACATCACAAAACCCTTTCATGAAGAAGAATTATTAGCTAGAATTAAAACCCATCTTCAATTACGAAATCTCACAAAAACTTTAGAAAAACGAGTTTTAGAAAGGACATCAGCATTATCTAGGGCATTAAAAGACCTACAAGAGTCTCAACTTCAGCTTGTACAGACAGAAAAAATGTCAGCCCTTGGTCAATTAGTAGCAGGAGTTGCTCATGAAATTAATAATCCAGTTGGTTTCATTCATGGCAATCTTGGACACGCTTCAGTATATTTCCAAGACATGATTAACATTATTGACCTCTATCATCAGCACTATCCTAATCCAGTTCCAGAAATTCAAGAGGAAATTGCAGCGATAGATTTGAAGTATATACTTGCCGATCTACCTAATTTAATTTCCTCAATGAAAGAGGGAGTTCAGCGCATTCGCAACATTAGTACCAGCTTGAGAACCTTTTCTCGAGCAGATAGCGATCGCAAAGTTTATTGCAATATTCATGATGGCATAGACAGTACAATTATGATTCTCAAACACCGTTTAAAAGCATCCGAAGTTCGACCCGATATTCAAGTAATTAGAGATTACGATATATTGCCAGAATTAGAATGTTTTATCGGACAACTCAATCAGGTATTTATGAATTTATTAGCTAATGCTATTGATGCTTTAGAGGAGTCTAATGTAGGACTTACCTATATGGAGATTGAAGCAAATCCTAATCAAATTTTAATTCAAACTACTCTCACTGAAGAGAAAAATTATATCTTGATTAGGATTAAAGATAATGGCGTGGGAATGTCGGCTGATGTCCAAGAAAAAATCTTTGACTATTTATTCACCACCAAGCCTGTGGGTCAAGGTACAGGATTAGGATTATCAATTGCCCGTCAAATTGTTGTCGAAAAACATGGAGGAACTCTAGAGGTAAATTCATCAATAGGGCAAGGTTCAGAGTTTATCATTAAACTTCCCATTTAATAATTATAGTAAGTTCCGTTTATAAACATAATAAATAAATTTATGTTCAAGGCAGTAGTAGGTCACAGTAACGATCCAGATTCTCTCTCAGCAGTTGAAGAAGTTCTTCAGCAATGTGCCAGTTCTCTTGCAGGAGATATACCAAAAGCTGGGATTATTTTTGCTGCAATTGACTTTGATCATTCTCTCATTTTGCAGCAAATTCATCAAGCTTTTCCGGGAATTGAGTTGATTGGTGGAACAACAGACGGAGAAATTTCTTCAGTCTTAGAATTTCAGCAGGACTCAATCACCTTGATGTTGTTTTGCTCAGACGAAGTTGAAATTCATGCAGGAGTTGGACGCAAAGTTTCAGCCGATCCAATTACTGCAACTAAACAAGCTGTGGAGCAAGCCAAAGCAAAAAGTACCGCACCTCCAAAGCTATGCTTAACTCATCCAGAGAGCCTCACAACTAGTGGTGTCTCTATATTGAATGGCTTAAAGCTAGCTCTTGGTCAATATGTGCCAATATTCGGTGGTTTGGCAGGCGATCAGTCAAGATATCAAAATACATATCAATTTTTTCAAACACAAGTATTAAGTGATTCTGTACCAATTCTGCTTTTTTCCGGCACAATCTTGTTTTCCCACGCTGTTGCAAGTGGTTGGCATCCCATCGGTCAAACAAGCAAAGTGACTAAGGTAGATAAAAACATAGTCTATGAAATAGATGGTAAGCCAGCTTTAGATTTTTATCATCATTATCTAGGTTTGCTTCCTCCTTCAATGGAATATCCACTAGCAGTGTTTGATCAGAAAGGAGAAAATTTTTATATAAGAGCACCTATTGCTTACAATCAGGAATCTGGTAGCATAACTTTTTTTGGAGATATTCCCGATCAAGCAGTTATTCAAATTTCAGAAGCAGCTTATGAAGATATTCTGGCAGCTTCAAAAGCATCATTCATGAATGCCTTAGATAATTATTCAGGTACAGAACCAAGTGCTGTTTTATTTTTTTCATGTGTAGCTCGTCGGCAAATACTTGGTACGAGGGCACAAGAAGAGTATCAGAATACAAAACTTTGTCTAACTGACTATTTACCTAGCTGTGGATTTTATTCTTATGGAGAAATTGCTCCTATAGATGGAATTAGCCAGACGCAATTCCACAATGAAACTTTTGTAACTTTAATTTTGGGAAATCAGTAAAAATTAATGGAAATATTAGATTATCAACAAGAAATTAAGGAATTAAAAAAAGCCAATAGAATTCTCCATAAAAAATTAGAGCGCTCTGAATCAGACCGGATAAAACTTGAAGAAACAAATCGAAAAAAAGAATGTTTACTCAGGAGAGTAATTGATGAATTAAAGGAATATCAAAATAAGTTAGAAGAAAGAAGCCATGAGCTAGAAATAATGCTTCTTAATCTTCAGATAATGGAGAATAAGATGTCTACTTTGGGAAGCATGGTAGCAGATGTAGCTCATGAAATTAACAACCCAGTTGGCTTTATTGCAGGTAATCTGACTCCGGCTAAAGAGTATATTGATAATTTATTACATCTAATTGACCTCTATCAGCAGACCTATCCCAAAACATCTCAGCAAATTCAAGAAACAATCAAAATGATTGACCTAGAATACGTGCGCGAGGATCTACCTAAACTCATTTCCTCAATGAAAGAAGGTACAGATCGTATTTCCAATATTAGCAACAGCCTGCGAACTTTCTCTAGAGCAGATACAGAACAAAAAATTCTGTTTAATATTCATGAAGGTATTAACAGTACTCTCCTCATTCTCAAGCACCGTTTACAAGCTAATAAGATTCGTCCTGCTATTCAAGTAGTTCAATATTACGAAGAACTTCCGCTAGTAGAATGCTTTCCAGGACAATTGAATCAGGTATTTATGAATCTCTTGGCAAATGCCATTGATGCTTTAGATGAGTCTAATGCTGGACTGAGTTTTAATGATATTAAGCTAAATCCCAATCAAATTACAATTCAGACTGCCCTCACTGAAGATAAGAATCACGTCTCGATTCGGATTCAAGATAATGGGGTGGGAATATCGGCTGATGTTCAGCAAAAAATGTTTGATCATTTATTCACAACAAAACCTGTGGGAAAAGGAACAGGATTAGGATTATCAATTGCTTATCAAATAATTGTCCAAAAACATAAAGGAACTCTAGAAGTAAATTCTGTGTTAGAAAAAGGTTCTGAGTTTATAATCACTATTCCAATTTCTTAAAGTGATAAATATAAAAATTATTCAAATTAATATTAGGAAAAATAAATGTTCAATGTGGTAGCAGGTCATACTGCTGGAAGATCCTCCCAACCCACGCCACTTGCTCCACTTGGGGAGATCCCAAGACCCTTCGGGTTCGGCAGTCCCCCAGACGCTCGTTCCTCTCTACGAGACGCTGCGCGAACGCTACCGCTAGCGCTAACGACAGAAACCGCCAAGACGGGGGCTGCCTCACCGCGCTGGCTCCTCTTAAAAAGTGGGGCTTAATTTCCTCCTTTTTAAGGAGGGTTAGGGAGGATCAAGCCTTAAAAGTAGCGTATGGGGTGATAATGAGGACGTAAGGTAGAAGGGACTTTGCAAAATCAGGAACTGTCGCAATAACAAGGTTCAGAAGTTACTTTAAAGGCATTTTAGGGAACTCTATAACTGTAGTTTCAATATTGTGTCCTCAAAATTTATGACCAATCCACTTAACCATTCAATAGCTACACTTAATCTTTCTTTAGAACGCGATATATTTTTACGTACATTAATCAGAGAATTATCTGGCACTTTGCAAGATGTAGTTGGCTTAGAAGAAGTTTCGGGATTTATTAGCGTCGTTGGTGAAAGGATGGGTAGGCAGATTAACCAAGATTATAAATCTGCCCTGGAAATCTCTAACCTTTCTCGTAAGCAGGTAGCTGATATCTTGATTGATTTAAAAAGACGAATCCAGGGCGATTTTTATGTTATTGAGCAAAATGATGAAAAAATTGTCTTTGGCAACCGTGTTTGCCCATTTGGCGACAAAGTACTTAATCGCCCTGCCATGTGTATGATGACTTCAAACGTTTTTGGAACGATCGCAGCTAATAATCTGGGGTATGCGAAAGTAGAATTGCAAGAGACTATAGCAGAGGGTGCTTCTGGATGTAGAGTTATTATTTACTTAAAATTTACTGAAGAGGCAGAAGATGCAAAAGGTCGAGAATACTTTAGGGGACTAGAATCTGTGTAAACTTGTCAGCACCAAAATAACTACGCGATACAAGCTTAGTGCACATATGTGAAGTATAGTCGAACTCTGAAATTGGAAGCTTCATGACTCCTGAACAATTTCTTGAACTTGCCAGAGTTTTACCAGAACCTTTACTCCTGGTGAGTGGAGAGGGTCAGTTGTTAGCTACCAATCAACCAGTAACAGATATGCTGGGGTTACGCCGTCAGGAACTGCGGGGGAAAATGATCTTTGAACTTGTAACTGAGCCTGCCAACGATGTTGTAAAGTACTTGCAAGCTTGTTCAAGTAGCAGGGCAATGGTTATTGGCTCCTTAACTTTACGAAAGAATGATGGACAAACGTTAATATGTCGTAGTCAAGGAGCCGTTATTCAACCTTGGTCTCCTGAATGTTCAGCTTTAATTCTCTTACGCTTGGAAAATAGAACTTTAGCCAGCAGTAATTTCGTTCTCTTGAACGAGAAAATCGATGAGTTAGCAAAGGAAGTGCAGAGACGAAAACAAGCGGAGGAAGCGCTTTGGAAAGCAAATCAAGAGCTAGAAATTCGGGTTGAAGAACGTACAACTGCTTTACAAGAAACACTAAACGAACTACAACTTACCCAAACTCAGCTTATCCAAGCTGAGAAAATGTCTAGTTTAGGTCAGATGGTTGCTGGTATTGCCCATGAAATTAACAATCCTGTAAGTTTTATTTATGGGAATCTTCACCACGCTTATAAATACACTCAGGATTTACTGAAATTGGTGCAAATTTATCAACAATTTTGTCCAAGTAGTCCTCCAGAAATCCAAGATAAAGTAGAAGAAATAGACTTAGATTTTCTGATTAAAGATATAACTAAACTTTTCCAATCAATGACAGTGGGAACAGAGCGCATTCAGGAAATTGTTAAATCACTACGTAATTTTTCCAGACTTGATGAAGCAGAACTTAAGCAAGTCAATATCCATGAAGGAATTAATAGTACTTTAATGATTTTGGAGCATCGCCTGCAAGCTACACATGAGTACCCAGAAATCAAAATCATCAAAAAATATAGTAAACTGCCGAATGTAATTTGCTACCCTGGTCAACTTAATCAAGTGTTTATGAATATTCTTGCTAATGCGATCGATGCACTGGAGGTATCGGCGCTCAACAGTCAGTATTCAGCAGTAAATACACAAACAACTGACAATCAAAAACTGATAAATAATAATCCTCAAATTCAAATTAAAACTGAGCTAATCGATGAAAAATGGATAGCGGTTAGTATTGCTGATAATGGTTTGGGGATAAATGAACAAGTTCGCTCAAAAGTATTTGATCCGTTTTTTACCACTAAAACTGTGGGCAAAGGTACTGGACTAGGGCTATATATAAGCTATCAGATTATAGTCGAAAAACATAAAGGGCAACTTAACTGTTTTTCTGTTCCAGGAAAAGGTGCAGAATTTGTAATTAAAATACCTATTCAATCAGCCTCATAAAATTTCAGTTAAAAGATATGACAATGCCTGTCTGCTAATTAGCAAACAGGCGTGTCTTTGAGTACAAAGTTTGGTTGAGACTCGGTTAAATCTTAGCAGTAGAATCAACTGAGGGTTGAGACTTACTAACCGAATCTAACTTTGGTAAAAGCGAAAGGTTTTTTGCTTTTACACTACTGTTGATTGTTGCTTGCAAAAATGGGGTATGGGAGATGGAATTGTTAGCCAATGTAAACAGTGGATTTGACAAAATCCCTGCTATGGAAGTGGCAATTAATGTTACCACTAACCCGACCTGTAAAGGTCTTAGCCCAGGCAAATCCCAACGCACTTGTGGATAATTCTTCACCGCGTCGGACATTTCATGGGGTTCTTTGACTACCATCATCTTAACTACGCGAATGTAGTAGTAGATGGAGACGACGCTGGTGACTAAGCCCAACAAAACTAACCAATAAAGTCCTGCTTGCCAACCAGCCCAGAATAAGTAAATCTTGCCGAAAAACCCAGCTAAAGGTGGAATACCACCCAAGGAAAGCAGGGAGATACTCAGGGCTAGTGTTAGGAGTGGGTCTTTTTGATATAAGCCAGAGTATTCGGCAATCTGGTCGGTTCCCGTCCGCAGTGAGAACAGGATAATGCAGGTAAAACCGCACAGGTTCATGAACAGGTAAACCAGTAGGTAAAATATCATACTGGCGTATCCTGCCTGTGTGCCAGCAATCAAGCCAATCATCACAAACCCAGCTTGGGCAATGGATGAATAAGCTAGCATCCGTTTCATGCTGGTTTGAGCTAGGGCGACAACGTTACCCAAAATCATGCTGAGAACGGCTAGAGCTGTGAAGACAAACCTCCACTCGTCAGCAACAAGGGGGAAAGCTGTTGTCAGCAAGCGGATGGCTAGGGCAAACCCAGCTGCTTTAGAACCAACAGATAAAAAGGCGATAACTGGGGTGGGAGCGCCTTCGTAAACGTCTGGTGTCCACTGGTGGAAGGGTGCAGCAGAGATTTTGAAGCCAATACCTGCGATCGCAAAAACCAACGCAATCACTAAACCTAAAGATTGTCCCACTTTCGCTGTGGCAATGCCATTAGCGATCGCACTAAGTTCCGTTTGTCCTCCAGATAGTCCATACAGCAGTGATACACCGTACAAAAATATTGCCGTACTGGAAGCTCCAATTAACAAGTATTTCAGCGCCGCTTCATTGGAGCGGGGGTCACGCTTGGTATAACCTGTTAACAAGTAAGAGGAAATACTCAGGGTTTCTAGGGAGATGAAAATCATCACCAACTCACTAGCCCCGGATAAAAACATCCCTCCTAAAGTAGCACTTAGCAAAATAGCGATGAATTCGGCTAAAGCGGTGCCGCTCTGCTCAACGTAGCGAATTGACATCAGTATAGTTGCGATCGCAGACAAGGCAATAATACCGCGAAAGACGATACTCAGGTCATCACTATTAAAGCTACCGGTAAAACCGATGGGATTAGGAGCGTCCCATTGAAAATATAGGGCGACAATCGAAGCAAATAAACCTGCGATCGCTAGATATCCAATCCAGCGTGCGGATGTACGCCCCAAAATCAAATCAACAATCAAAACCCCCAAGAGGGTGAGAATAACAATCCCCTCTGGCAAAATCGTTCCAGCGTTTAGCTGGGATGCAATATTAGCAAAATCCATGAGATGTATAGGTTTTGGCGATTAGACATTCAGGCTAACTCTGTTCACTCTAGCAAGTTTTCTAATCCCCGGACTAGCTCTTTTAACAAGAGCTTAACAGCTTGGGTGCAGATGGCGATTGCACCAATTTCACTAGCTGACCAGCAGCTTTCTCAGTATTTAGGAATTTACCTAACAGCTTTCATACCTCGTTTTCAGGCGCGATCTTCAGCGAATATCATAAATATTTATGCCGCAACCAGTGCGATCGTTACGTACAAAAAGCTTAGAAAATTAATAAGGGCACAGCAATGCTGTGCCCCGACAATATTTATAACTCCTAAGTTTATTAAAAACGGGCTGATGGCAGCTTGCCTTGTAGCGACTGAAATTTAGCTTGAACACAGTTGGTACAATTACAACCAAGTTGATCAATTATCGGATTAGATGTTTGAATCAAGTTTGGTGTTACCAGATCGGGAATTTGTTGTGTAGATACTACCGTTACAATTTGGGTAGCGTATGTAGATTTCAGGCTGGATGCGTTTGCTGGATTGACTACCAGCAGCATGGATACCAGAAATGCAGGACAGGCAAGTAGAATCAGTTTGATAATGTTCATAATTTACAAAGATACCTTTGCTGATACAGCATAGCCAATAAATTGTCGAGGTTCAACTTTAATTAGTGAGTATTGCTTAACTACGCCCAAATCCTTGACCCCGCAAAACCTTTGACCATACAACTAATTCGCCCTGTTCACCACCTGCGGCCAGTAACTTGCCTTGGGGATGCCAAGCTAAGGTGGAAAATCCTGCTGAGACACCTGTGAGAATTTGGGATACTTCCTTGGCTTTGTTCCACAAACATAACCAGCCGTCAGCAGCAGCAGAAGCGAGAAGGAAGCTTTTGGGTGCAAAGGCGATCGCATTAATCACACCCACATGATTAGTTAATACTCGCGCTTCCCAACCTAAAGAATCATCCTCTAGCTTTTCCCACACCACAATACCTTCAACGCTAGAAGATGCCAATATTGGCGCACCTACTTTAGTCATAGCTTCTGACCATGCCAATTGGCGAATTTTACCAGGGAAGCCACGCATCACCCAAGGATCGGGGTTGTTCCATTCCAAAACGGTGACACTACGATCCATATTACCAGAAGCCAGAAATTTGCCATCGGGCGACCAAGCCATCGCTAAACTGACAGTAGTCATATCTAAGCTGTATGGTTCTTCATCCCAGCTTTGACTATGCCAAATCTTGACTCCCTTGTAACCACTAATGGCTAAGTATTGTCCGTCAATGCGCCAATCTATACCCAAGACTGAAGAGTTGTCGAAATTCAGCGTCACGACAATTTCATGAGTATCTGCATTCCAAACTTGGACGTAACGCCCCAAACTAAAAGCCAGTTGGTTACTAGTGTAATTCCAAGCTAGCTTGTCAACCCATGCGCGGGCATTTTCCAACGTCGCAATTAATTCGGTGTCGCGCCAAATTTTCACCTGTCCATCTTGTCCACCAACGGCTAAAAATTTGCCATCAGGCGAAAAGGCAAGACAGTCTACCGATTTACCGTTAGCAGTTTGTAAGGTTGTGAGTTTGCCATCATTCCACAAAACTACTTCACCGGCGGCGGAAGTTGCTGCTAAAGTTTGACCTTGTGGCGACCAAGCGATCGCAGTTACATAATCTGAAAGTGTCCCCGAATAGTGTTGTTCAAATTCCTTAGATTTGCTGGTTGTGGTGTTCATATTTGTAAAGAGGGCATGGGGCATGGGGCATTGGGAATTGGGCATTGGGCATTAGTTATTTCCCCTCTGCCCTAATGTCTCCTCTGCACAAGAACAGCTTGTTTTATGCTATACAAGCGAGAAAATCTTGCTTTAGTTGGGCTGCATCAAGATTGCGACCGATGAAAACTAGTTCGTTTTTGGGGGTTTCGCTGGGTTTCCAGGGGCGATCGGGTTTGCCATCGAATATCATGTGTACTCCCTGGAATACAAATCGATTATCTTCTCCAGCAATATTTAAAATGCCTTTCATCCGAAAAATATCTGGCCCTTGGGTACGCAGTAACTCGGAAATCCAAGCGTTTAATTTTTCTCCATCGACTGCACCTGCTTCTACTAAAGCTACAGAAAAGACAGTTTCATCGTGTACGTGGGCATCTTCGCCTAAGAAATCTGAATCAATTTCTAATGCGCGGTCTAAATCAAAAGCTTTTACACCTAATAAAGCATCCATTCCTAGTTCGGAATTTTGGGTACGGTAGATTTTTGCGATCGCATTCATCGCCCGAATCCGTTTTTCTAATTCATCTAACTCTTCTGGCGCTACCAAATCAGTTTTATTAAGTAAAATTACATCGGCAAAGGCAATCTGTTCTTGTGCTTCGTCTGCATCCCAGTGCTGCGAGATATGCTTCGCATCTACAACTGTCACCACCGCATCTAGAGACAGTTGGCTTTGCAAATCTTCATCAACAAAAAATGTCTGAATTACTGGTGCCGGATCGGCTAATCCAGTTGTTTCAATTACTAAATGGTCAAATTTATCGCGCCGCTTCATCAAATTGCCAATGATGCGAATTAAGTCGCCGCGCACTGTACAACAGATACAGCCATTGTTCATTTCAAATATTTCTTCATCTGCATCGATAATCAATTGATTATCAATACCCACTTCCCCAAATTCATTGACAATCACAGCAACTTTTTTGCCGTGTTCGTAGGTGAGGATGTGATTAAGTAGAGTCGTTTTACCTGCTCCCAAATAGCCTGTAAGAACAGTAACGGGAACTGAATTGTTGATTACGTCAGCCACCATACTCTAAATTCCTCTTGTCTCACCTTATGGATAATCATTATCGCCCATGATAAATCTTTTTCTATTTTTGTGCGAACTTGCTGTTATTTTGGGTTTCAGCAAAATCATCACATAATTTAATCAAGAAATATTTTCTTTTTACGCATCTGTAATAAGTAATAAATATTCATAAGTTGGCATAGCCTGGTGGAAATATTGCATATAAGCCGATTCATCCTGCGGGAAGTCGCAGGTTAGTACCTTGACAATGCCACAGAATTAGTGATAATCATTATCAAATAGAGAAAATTTAATCTCCCACCTTGGTGCAAAATGATCTTTGCGTCTTGGTGCGAGTATTTAATTTTCTGAAGAGAACAAAAAATCTTGAACTGCTTCTAAAACAACTGCTGGGTATTCTTCATGTAGTCCCAGAGAACCAGGAATTACAACGCTTCTCACTCCTGGTAAGGCTACCAAAGCGTTCATTTCTTCTCGTGATTTGGGGGGGCTAGATTCTCCAATTACTACCATCAGCGGTACGGTTAAAGACTGTACAAGTTCTAAAAAATCAGATTGTTCGCGTACAGCATCGAGATTACCAGTTACAAAGGCAGCAGATGCAAATCGCGCTCCTGGTTGTTGAGTTGTGTGCCACTTTTTCTCAATGAAACTGGGTGTAATTTTAGCCGCGTCAGTAAAGACATGACGGCGGTACATAAAACTTAAAAAAGATTGGGTAGTGTTGAGTTTGTAGAGAGCTTGACCAAGTATAGGCGATCGCACCAATTCTCTCACAATGCCAGCTATTTGCTGGCTTGCTCCCATTGTCGGTAAAGGCCCACGCCAAGTAGGGCCTAACAACATAATTTGTGAGAAAGCAGTAGGTTGTTTGACAGCTAATTGTAAAACGTAACTAGCAGCATGACCAGCCGCCACCACAGTAATTGGAGTATTAAAAATAGCTTTGACAAAATCTTCCAAAAATTGCTGATATATTTCTGGTCGGTAATTCAAACTAGGGCGAGAAGATTCACCAAATCCAGGCCAGTCTATGGCTACAACTTGAAAATGGGGAGCTAGTAACTTGGCAAGTTCGCCCATTTCCAAACGTGTCGAAACACTGCTGAAAGCTGGTATTAGCAATAGCGGTGAACCTTTACCGAGGGTTTCATAAACAACGCGCAATTGCTGATTTTCCCAGTTCCAGAGATATTCTTGAACTACTCCACCAAAGCCAATAGCACCAGAGGTAGATAATAGATTGGTTGACATTAGACTAAATTTATTATTAAGAGTGAGGAGTTAGGAGTTATATCATGTCCGGTTAAAGACTTATCATTAAGACCGCACAGGGGCAGAGGGGCAGAGGTGCAGAGGGGATGGGTTTTTGGGCTTTCTGCATAGAGAAAGGGAATTATAACTAATTAGCCGGACATGATATTAGGAGTTAGGAATTCAAAACTCATCACTCTTAACTTTTGAGATTTATCTGGACTTATCTGTTTAGCTAGGTAAATCTAACTTACATTCCAATGCTTTTTTTTGCATGGTTTTAAAAATGTTGTAAAATCCATTGGCACGGGAAGGTGTCAGGCTAACATTTAAACCTGTTTCTTGAATAAAATCTGGAGTAAGCTGGACAATCTCACTTGGCGTTAGTCCATGTAATCCTTCAACCAGAAGCCCGACTAATCCTTTGGTTAACTGGGAATCGGAATCGCCCTGAAATACAACTTTACCATCATCCAAGACTGCGGTGATATAAACTTGAGACACGCAACCAGGAACTTTATTTTCGGGTAATTTATCAGCTTCTGGGAACTCATTAAGCTTCTGAGCATACCAGATTAGCTGTTCGTAGCGTCGCTTCGGTTCAGAAGCGCGTTGAAAGCGCTGGACAATTTTAGCGAGTGCAGGTGGCAAAGAATCTAGAGTTGAGGACATAAACAGAAGCTGAAAACGATCGGTATCTCCTTGAGTGTAGATTATCTTTAGAGGGATGCCTACGGCGGGCTGCGCCTACGCGCCTCTGGTTCGCTTGGCATTATCAAGCTTGCCATTACTGACTATAATTTATCAAATCCAGCTAATTACTGCGATCGCATCCCCATCGTCCAGGTTTTTTAATGCCTCTAATCACAAAAACTTAATTTTATTCTAAGTAGGAAACATTATTACTTTGTAGTATATTCTCTGCGTGCCTCTGCGCTTACCTTTGCGTCCCTCTGCGTTTAAATTTCAACCCTCGATTCTCCACGATTCGACAACGTGATGCCTACGGCGGGCTGCGCTTACGCACTTACAAAATTAGCTGCAAGTAGATTTAACTAAGCAGCTAGATAATTATTAACAATTAAAAATTAAAAATCAAAAAAATTCTGATTTTTAATTTTTAATTTCTCTCCCTTAAGGATTAATTTGTAGTTTGTGCAGCTAGCATCTGCTTCAGCTTTTCTAATTCCGAAGCCCAACGAGGATCTGGACGAATAGCGTCTGAATCGGTGGTTGTAGTGCTGCTTTCACGAGAAGCTCCGCCACCGCCGCCACGACGAGGCTTCTTAGAGCTTTTCTCACGACGGCTACCTTCTCTGTTGGGGCTAGGAGTCGGGGTACTATTACTAGCAAGAGTAACTGGTTTAGGAGCTTGCTCGTCGCCCTCTTCACCCTTTGTCCGAGGTAATGCCTTCTCTAGCTTAATGGGAGTATCTTTGAACATCTGACCATTATACTTTTCAATAATTTCGTCAGCTTGTTCATCATTGTTGACTGTAAGAAAACCGAAACCACGGCATTTGCCAGTTTTGCGGTCTTTAATTAATTTAGTAGTTACAGCATCACCTTCTGCTGCAAAAACGGCTTGCAGATCTTGACGATCTATTTCATCTTTAGGCAAATTACCTATATATAGGCGAACAGACATGAACTATACCTCCAGAGTTGAATGAACATGGCAAGGCAAGAAAACAATCACTTAGCTTTAGCTTTTAAATAGATGCTATTGACCAAGACTGCCATAAACCAATTTTTTTGCTCGAAACTGTCAACCTATACAACAATACAGTTTTTCGTCGGGATCAAGCTTATTTAATCCAAAGGCCCACACTATGGTGAGCTAATAACACCTTAATTCTAAGAATTGTAAATTTAATAGCCTATTGCCTGCTAAAGTACACGCTTTCTTCTATGCCCTTATTCGCAGAATCAAATACCATTCCTTACATTACCACGGTATTTTCTACGTAGCTAGTTTAGCGCATACATTTCCGATATTACTATTACTGCATCGTAACATAAAACACATTTTTTTATTCAGGTGAGATATTTTGAAACAAAAACCAGCCACTGGCTGGTTGATTTACTGCTGTGTTGGGAGGATAAAAAGGTATAGAGCGGGGAAAAAGCACCTAAATCCACAACTAAGCGGTGATGCTGAGTTATGTCAGTTGCTCTTGTTTGTGTAAATAAATGTAACACTTGTTAAGGAAACCTGCAACTTTTGTTTACATTCCGATTTATCTTTTGATAATGCCCAATGCCCAATGCCCAATGTCCAATGCCCAATGCCTAATGCCCAATGCCCAATGACTAACCAGTGAGAAAGACGTATGCGCCCCAAGCCTGTGCTGCAACAGCCAAAAAAGTAGACCAAATAGGATGAGGGCTATGAATAGTTTTACCACTTTGAGTTTCTAGGGTTTGGATATCGATCCAAGGTGTTGCTCCTCGCCGGAACCAACCTGTGACGATAATTTGCCGCCCGATTAGATCCTGGTGATTGACTGACTGTCCTAGCCAAGAAATGTGATGTAATTTCACCAAACCCGCGCTGGATTGCAAGATTAAATCTTGCGCTAGGGTGTTACTAGTGCCTTGACGACCTAATAATTTACCCACAAGACGCACGCTGACGCTATCAATAGGTAAGGCAGAAGGGTCAGCTAACAGGTTGGGTAAGCTGTCGTCAGTTTGTATGGTGGCAGGTTTAATATCGGGGAAGAAAGAATTAATCCGCATCACAGTACCGATGCTAAAGCCAATCAGAAGGCAGCCTGTAATGAAAGACCAATCTTCATATATCCACTTTAGATTTAAAAACTTGAGTGTGAATGCTAATTGCCAGGTTAGCCAGACGAAAGCTGCAAACAGAACCCCTAGAGGAATTCCCAACCAGGGAGCGACTTGTAATAGAAAAGACTGACGCTTAACTTTTGATGGTTCGCTTGCAAAATGTAGTTCGGTGTCTAGATGCCAGTGACGGGCTATTTGGCAGAGGCGTTCGAGGCGATCGCCCATTAAAGGATGGCTATTATTAATCGTAAACCATCGGCGATAGGGATTGGCAATATCCCACTTCAAAAAGGATTCAAAAGATAGATTACTGGCAATAGTTCCCAAAGATAAACTCTGTTGGTAGCTGACTGGGGTCAAAAGATTTAAGCTTTCGAGTTGCCAACTGGTGTGTTCTTGTTTTTGGATGTCAGCGGCGATGCCAATGGCAATTTTGAGTAAAGCGCGAATCAGGGCATTGGGATTACCAGTAATTTCAGCGGCGACGCGATCGCTATAATAAAGCCGCAACCGCGACAACCACAATGCAGTTCCAGTCAGCAAACACCAAATTCCATAAATTAGACTCGCCAGAATTGTCACTGGCCAGCGCCAAATTTTCGCCGATATTTTGTCTCCCAACTCCGACACTTGCTGATATAGCTTATGAGTTGGTAGTGTCACCAGCAGCAACAAAGACATTACAGCAAAATCCCAATGAGCAATATGCCCTAGCTGCGTGGCGTAAATAATGGCGATTTCATCATCTGCTAACTGCTCTAATAGCCCCTGACTCACAACAATCCTGGCATTACGTGGTAAACTACCATAAGTGAGAATAATTGGTGCAGCCGTTGGTAAAATCCGCAGTTTGGGTAACGGCCAGTGCCGCTGTTGGCAACAACGTTGTAGCACCCGAACAGCTTCGCGGCTGTGGGTATTCAATACATCTTTCGGAAATTCTCGCTGACCATACAAGTTCGCAAGTAGCAGATCCAGCAACCAAGGTGATACTCCGATTAAAATCACCAATACTATTAGCAAGAGTTGAGTAGGGTCGTGGTATAAAAGCTGTATCGGCTCCAGATAAGGTAGTTTGACTAAAGTCTGGTTGATGAATCCCAATGCTAACTTAAGGATTTCTCGGATCACCCAAAACAGGGCGATGAATGTCCCGGCGGACAGTAGCCGCAAGGGAATTAATTTTGGTTTACGTAGTGGTTGCCATGCTCTGGCGCGTTGTGCTTGTCGCCAGTAAATAACACCGAATAATTTGGCTTGGGTACGGGTAACGGAACCCATGAAGCCGCTTAGGGGTGCAGCCGATGGTGGTAGCGGTGTCGCTAATGTAGCTTTGAGTCTAGCTAGTGGCACCATCGGCGGGATGTCGTCGCTTTTGGTTTCTATTACTTGATCGTTGTTCGGCTTTTCCTCTAATGTAGGAGTTTCCAGGGGAGTAACGGAGGTTGAATCTGGGGTTGAATCTGGGGTTGAGTTCTCAAAAGCAACAAATCCAGTTTCGACTTTTTTTGATTCTTGATCGGATTTTTTACGTTTTGTCAGATGTTCGAGAGCGCGTGTTGCCCACTCTTGAACTTGCGGATTGTTACTCTCAATGAGGTTCTGGGAAATAGCGATCGCTTTGGGAACTTCGCCAGTGCGAGCATAAGCCATCACTAAACCAACCTGGGCTTGTAAGCTAGCAGTCCCATTATTTTGGCTGCTAGCAATAGGTTCTAGTTGGGCGATCGCTGTTTGGTAATTTCCCTGCTTGAGGGCAACTAAACCAGCCTCCAAAGACGGTTTGGCATGTGAAGGCATACAAATTCTGGCACTCCAATCTCTTCTAAATGATCCACGTTTGTGCAAAAGCGCGAACCTCGGATGCCGTGGAAATCAACCGCGCTCAAGTTTTGTTTGTCAAGTGAACGATAAAGATTGAATAAAAGCGTCAGTCGTCAGAACTCAGCTGAGTCTTCTGTAGGACTAATTCAGAATTCTTCTTCACTCCTCCACTGGTTGTTGACTAGAAAATACTGGAGCGATCGCGCTTAATTTTAACTCTGGATGGTCGCCCAATAACTGTTGACAATTCCATTCATTACGGAATAGCAACACTGGCCGTCCCATACTGTCTTTAACTGTAGTGGTATTGAATATTCGTCCCACCTTTTCTAATGCTTCCCAACCACCCTCAACCCAACGGGCGACACTGTAGGGCAATAAATCTAATATGGTTTCTACACCATACTCATTTTGTAAGCGAAACTGCACCACCTCGAATTGCAACTGACCCACCGCCGCCAAAATTGGATCGCGCTTGGCTTCATCAGTTGAATACATAATTTGTACAGCACCTTCTTCTCGCAATTCCGCAACGCCTTTTTGGAATTGTTTAGACTTCGAGGGGTTGGGATTCCTCAAAGATGCAAACAGTTCCGGCGAAAAATACGGAATCCCCTCATATTCGAGCTTTTGTCCCGTGTAAATTGTATCCCCGATCGCAAAAACACCGGGATTATTCAAACCGATCACATCGCCAGGATAAGCCACATCAATCGATTCTCGCTCTTGAGCAAAAAGTTTTTGCGGGCGAGATAGACGGATAAGTTTACCAATGCGGGCGTGATTCACCATCATATCTTTTTCAAACTTACCAGTGCAAACCCGGATAAATGCGACGCGATCGCGGTGTTTCGGGTCCATATTCGCTTGCAGTTTGAAGACAAACCCCGAAAATTCCGGGTATGTAGGAGGAACTTCGCCAACACTGCTGACATGAGAACCGGGTTTGAGGGCATAGTCGAGGAAATACTTGAGGAATAACTCGACCCCGAAGTTAGTCATGGCGCTACCAAAGAACACAGGCGTCATTTTGCCTTCGTGTATCAACTGTAAATCTAGCTCTGGTCCAACTCCATCTAACAGTTCTAGATCGTTTTTCAGTTGGTAGTACAGGTTTTGTTCTAGCTGTTCTTCTATTCTCGGATCGCCTAACTCCACTATCGTATCAAAGGCTTCTCGGCTACCGTGGGCGCTGCGTTCAAATAGGTGTATTTGTTGCTTGTGTCGGTCAAAAACACCTTTAAAGCGATCGCCCATACCAATTGGCCAGTTTACCGCATAGGTTTGCAATCCCAATTCTTGCTCAATTTCATCCAACAGTTCCAGAGGTTCTCTTCCTGGGCGATCAAGCTTGTTGATAAATGTAAAAATCGGGATACCCCGCAACTTACACACTTCAAACAATTTGCGGGTTTGGGGTTCCAAACCTTTTGCCGCATCAATCAGCATCACGGCATTATCGGCGGCTGCGAGGGTGCGATACGTATCTTCACTGAAATCTTGGTGTCCGGGAGTGTCTAATAAATTGATTTGACAATTCCGGTATTCAAATTGCAACACAGTGGAGGTAATGGAAATACCCCGTTGTTGCTCCATCGCCATCCAGTCAGAAGTAGCCTTGCGCTGTGCCCGTCGTGCTTTGACTGCCCCAGCTTCGTGAATTGCACCCCCATACAGGAGTAGCTTTTCAGTTAGTGTAGTTTTACCTGCATCGGGGTGAGATATAATCGCAAAGTTGCGGCGAAGTTCAACTGCTTGAATAAGTTCAGACTGAAGTTCAGTAGACATAAATGTATTTGTTTGTTGGCTAGCTTAATTTTTTTTGACTCTGGTAAGTCTTTTAATCTTAAGACAACGATGCTCGTGATAGGGTCGTAGTATAACCAACAATCTGACTAAATAGGAGAAAGTAATGTACGACACAGACAAGCGAAAGCTTCTATCTGCCTTGTCTCATGGAGCAATTTTTTTCAGCACAACATTGGTATCTGTAGGCATACCTATCGCCATACTGCTTGTATCTGATGATCCTGTTGTTAAAGAAAACGCCAAAGAATCCATCAATTTCCACTTTAATGTCTGGTTTTATGGTGCAATTCTGGGAGCGCTGTTTTTTCTATTCGGCTGGTTAGTGTTACCTCTATTATTGCTGGGGCCACTAGCTGGTCTGGGATATCTATTACACTGGGGATTAACAATTTGGGCACTCATCGGAGTTTTCAACAATCCTGATATACCCTTCCGTTATCCCTATATTTTCCGAGTTTTTTAACACAAATTATCATTGGGCATGGGGCATTGGGCATTGTCAATTATTTGTTATCAATTACAAAATTTCATTAATTTGTAGCGAATTCTCTGCGTTGACCTCTGCGCCACTACCCTGCGGGAAGGCGAAGCGCCTATGCGTTTAAATTTCCACCCTCAATTCTCCAAGATTTTGCCAACAGATAGTCTTATCATTTTGAATTTTGAATTGCTTCATAATGTTGTTTTTTTTCCAGTCCGTCGGATAGGTACAACCAAGCTGTAGAATACAAAATTGCCCCACAACTTGATTAAGAGTAGGGCAAAGGACAGTTAAGCACTGTTTGTAGTCTGTCTGACGGCAGGAAAATTTTAGCCTGCTTTTGTGACGCTTTATTTTGTGTCCATCTGCGTTGTTTTTCTTCATAAAATTTTATGTTTCCTATACATCGCCCCCGTCGTCTGCGTACTCATCCTCAACTGCGCCGGATGGTTCGTGAAACTGTTTTAACAACAAGCGATTTTATTTACCCACTATTTGCTGTACCAGGTGAGGGAATCGCTAATGAGGTGAAATCGATGCCTGGAGTCTACCAACTTTCGGTAGATAAAATTGTTGAAGAAGCAAAAGAAGTTTACGACTTAGGAATTCCTTCTATTATTCTATTTGGGATTCCGGCTGATAAAGATGTGGATGCCACTGGCGCTTGGCATGATTGCGGTATCGTCCAAAAAGCAGCAACTGCGGTAAAAGCAGCAGTGCCAGATTTGATTGTAATTGCTGATACTTGTTTGTGTGAGTATACTAGCCACGGTCATTGTGGTTATCTGCAAGTTGGTGATTTAACAGGACGAGTTTTAAATGACCCAACTTTGGAATTGTTGAAGAAAACAGCAGTTTCTCAAGCGAAAGCTGGTGCGGATATCATCGCGCCTTCAGGAATGATGGATGGGTTTGTGCAGGCAATTCGTCA
This sequence comes from Nostoc sp. NMS9, assembly GCF_017114995.1. Taxonomy (GTDB): domain Bacteria; phylum Cyanobacteriota; class Cyanobacteriia; order Cyanobacteriales; family Nostocaceae; genus Nostoc. The sequence continues at coordinate 71,072 of NZ_JABXKL010000019.1, forward strand.
GGGTTTAGATGAAGCCGGATTTCAAGATACGCCGATTTTATCTTATGCTGCTAAGTATGCTTCGGGTTATTATGGCCCATTTCGGGATGCAGCAGACTCGACACCACAATTTGGGGACAGAAGAACTTACCAAATGGACCCAGGTAATGCCCGCGAAGCGATTAAAGAAATTGAATTAGATATCGCTGAAGGTGCTGATATGCTAATGGTTAAGCCAGCCTTAGCATACATGGATATTATTTGGCGGGTGAAGGAAGCGAGTAACTTACCAGTTGCGGCTTACAATGTTTCTGGTGAGTATGCGATGGTGAAAGCTGCGGCTCTCAATGGTTGGATTGATGAAGAGCGAGTGGTTTTAGAAACTTTAACTGGGTTTAAACGCGCTGGTGCAGATTTGATTTTGACTTATCATGCCAAAGATGCGGCGCGATGGTTAAAGTAGGCTTGGCTTATTGAATACTAATTTAGTGGGAAATCTCACACAGAGGCGTAAAGATGCAAAGTTGTGTTTTGGTGTCTGGGTGTGAGATTCTTTGTATTTTGGCTATTGCAATGCTTGCGGTTTTTGCTAGCCTACGCAAGCTCAATATAAGGCTAAAAAGACTTTTTCGGTTTAAGTAACTTCAAATAAAACACGAGGTAATCCTGACTGACGAATAATAGATCGCAAAGTACCGATGCGTAACTCTTCGTAATTAGGGACAGGAACAGTAATTGTTGAGTCTTCGGTTTGCATCTGCATAAGAATGTGGCTACCACGCTGGCGCACTTGTACAAAGCCGTTCTCTTCCAGAATGCGGCAGACTTCTTCAGCAGAAAGAACACGAAGTTTACCCAATATTTACCTCTAAGCGTGTAACAAAAATTTCTGTGTGCAGCCTTTGCTGAATTTCAGAAGGATCTGCTGTCTCAAAGAATAATTCTAATGCTTCAATTAGGTTATTCCGTGCTTCTTCAATTGTGTCACCTTGACTGGCGATATCGAGTTCGGGACAGAGGGATACATAGCCATCCCTTTCGCGCTCAATGATAGCAGTGAATTGTGTTGTTTGCTTCATTGTCTTTAGTACAGTAGGTCTATCAATCTTGATAGTAACTGCAATGCTTGCGGTTTTTGCTAGCCTACGCAACTTTGGACAGTATATCGTCAAAAACCTTTCGAGTGGGTGTTATGGGGATAGCGATCGCAAGCGTTACACAGTTAACATCAAAATATCAAAAAGAAGGTTGTCAATTATAGATTTTGTGATCAAAGTGATGCCGGAAGGTGAACTATAATTGCCAGATGAAATATGTTTACTAATTTTTTTGAATACATTCGATAACGATGCTAACTTTATACGACAGCGGGATTCCAGGAAGAATGTAGTATTGTCCAGGAGCAGCAAGAAGTACTGTTACATGATTGTGACACTACAGGTGGTTCTTCTGGTGGCCCAATTATTGGTTTATTTGGAGGTGAACCATATATTATGGTTCTGAACAATGCTGAAATTACAGACGCTGCTACAAATCGAGGGATAATCAACCTGGCGGTAAAAATCGATTTCTTGGATCGTTTATTTGCGAAAAATTAATTAAATTTTTTACTCTGGTGTGACTGGAGTAAGTTAGTATCTTTCAATCGGAATTTTTGAGTATATTTTACACATAGTTATACGTTTTATTACATAGATAAATCAGCCGCATTTGCTAGAGTGGGAGGCGATCGCTCATAAAACCTCTAAAATCTAAGTTAAATAGCTTTGATATAGTTATGGCAATCACTCGCTCTATGCTAGGGGCCGTTTATTTAAAAAACCTAAACTCTAACTAGTGCGATCGCTCACTGTATTTGCGACAGCAGCACGATAAAATTCTAAAACCATAATCGTACTAAAAGGTCTAAATGGCAGAAACACTATTCTTCAACGCCTTACGGGAAGCCATCGATGAAGAAATGGCGCGTGACTCCAGCGTATTCGTTCTCGGCGAAGATGTTGGACACTACGGCGGTTCCTATAAAGTTACCAAAGACCTGTACCAAAAATATGGCGAACTCCGCATTCTAGATACTCCCATTGCTGAAAATAGCTTTACTGGGATGGCTGTGGGAGCCGCAATGACTGGGTTGCGTCCGATCATTGAAGGCATGAATATGGGCTTTTTACTGCTTGCCTTTAACCAAATATCCAACAACGCTGGAATGCTGCGCTATACTTCTGGCGGTAACTTTAAAATTCCGATGGTAATTCGCGGCCCTGGTGGTGTAGGACGGCAGCTAGGGGCAGAACATTCCCAGCGACTAGAAACCTACTTCCAAGCTGTGCCGGGGTTGAAGATTGTTGCCTGCTCCACACCAAGAAACGCTAAAGGACTGCTGAAATCCGCTATCCGCGATGATAATCCAGTGTTGTTCTTTGAACACGTTTTACTTTACAACTTGAAAGAAGATTTACCCGAAGAAGAATACCTGCTCCCTTTAGATAAAGCAGAAATTGTGCGTCCAGGGAAAGACGTAACAATTATTACTTACTCGCGGATGCGCCATCATGTAGTGCAAGCCGTAAAAACTCTTGAAAAACAAGGATACGATCCAGAAGTTATCGATTTAATATCCCTCAAACCATTAGATTTTGATACCATTGGTGCATCAATACGTAAAACCCATAAAGTCATTGTTGTGGAAGAATCGATGCGAACTGCGGGTATTGGAGCAGAAGTCATCGCCTCAATAAACGATCGCTTATTCGATGAATTGGATGCGCCAGTACTACGACTTTCTTCCCAAGATATTCCTACACCTTACAACGGCAATCTGGAACGACTAACAATCATCCAACCAGAGCAAATAGTAGAAGCTGTGGAAAAAATGGTAGCGTTGCGAGTCTAAAAGTTAGGAGTGAGGAGTTAGGAGTAAGGAGTTAATAATTTACTGAATTTACAACTCATAACTCATAACTCCCAACTCATAACTCATAACTCATAACTCCCAACTCATAACTCCTCAAAAGAACGCTATTATAGCGTTTGTCAGTTGCGAGTTATGGTATGCAAAGACAGCGATCGCTATTAATTTTGATTTTAGTCCTGATAATCGCCGCTATTACGGTGATTGCCACAATTCCGATACCCCTTGGGCTGGACTTGCGCGGAGGTTCACAGCTCACAATTCAGGTGAAACCATCAGCGGAAATTCCCAAAATCACCGACCGAGAATTGGAAGGTGTGAAGAAAGTTGTCGAAGGTCGGATTAATGGTCTGGGTGTTTCTGAGCCAGTAATCCAAACAGTCAGTTCAGATAAAATCTTGGTGCAACTACCAGGAGTCAACGATCCAGAGCAAGCTGAACGGGTGCTAGGGGGTACGGCGCAGTTAGAATTTCGTACCCAAAAGCCGAATACAGAAACTCAACTACTTGCTTTTCAAGCATCAAGAGCCGAATTGAAATTCAAGCAAGAAGAGTTAAGAAAGAGTACCGACAAAGCGACAATTGTCAAGAATCAAGAAGATTTACAGAAAAATAATCAAGCGATCGCAGAATTGTTTGAAAGCACCAATCCACCGCTCATTGGCAAATACCTCAAGGATGCCTATGGTGAACCCACTCAAGGTAACAACTGGAATGTTGCCATTCGCTTCGACGAAAAGGGTGGTGAACTGTTTGCCAATTTGACGAAAAATCTCGCCGGTACTGGGCGTAGCATTGGTGTTTTTCTAGACAATGAAGTTATTAGCGCTCCTACCGTGGGTATAGAATTTGCCGCCACTGGCATTACTGGTGGCTCTGCTGTGATTACAGGACGGTTTACCGCCCAACAAGCCAATGACTTAGGCGTGCAACTACGAGGTGGGGCATTACCCGTACCAGTAGAAATAGTTGAAAACCGTACCGTTGGGGCAAGTTTAGGTAAAGATAGTATTCAACGCAGTATTTACGCTGGTATTGGCGGATTGCTGTTAGTATTAATTTTCATGTTAGTTTACTACCGACTACCAGGGTTAATTGCCGACTTTTCTTTGATTATCTATGCGCTATTGACCTATGCCACCTTCGCTTTGCTAGGCATTACATTAACTCTCCCCGGTATTGCTGGGTTTATCCTCAGTATCGGCATGGCAGTTGATGCTAACGTATTGATTTTTGAACGCACCCGTGAAGAACTACGTGCTGGTAAAACTTTATATCGTTCTGTAGAGTCAGGATTCTACCGAGCTTGGTCCAGCATTTTAGATAGTCATGTCACATCATTAATTTCTTGTGCAGCACTGTTTTGGTTAGGAGCAGGTTTAGTTAAAGGCTTTGCTTTGACATTGGCGCTAGGGTTAGGGGTGAATTTGTTTACTGCCATTACTTGTAGTCGCACATTGCTGTTCCTAACATTGGGATTTCCCAACTTGCGTAAGCCAGAGTTGTTTTGTCCCAATCTCTCAACGTCAATTAAGTCTGGTGCGGAGGTACAGTCATGAAATTTAGTGTCATCAAACGTCGGAGACTTTGGTGGACAATTTCTGCCACCCTGATGATCGTAAGCATCGTGGCGATGGTGATTTCTTGGCAACAACTAGGCGCACCACTACGTCCCAGTTTAGATTTTGTTGGTGGTACGCGACTACAATTTGAACGCGATTGTACACAAGCAAACAGCTGTACTCAACCGATTGAAATTTCTGATGTTAGGGAAGTAGTTGACGCTCAGAAGCTAAATAATAGTAGCATCCAAGTTGTTGGTCAAAAACAACAGGGAATATCCATTCGCACAAAGACATTAAATGTCGAGCAACGCACCCAATTGCAAACAGCTTTGAGTGAAAAAATTGGAGTCTTTAACCCGAAAGTAACTCAAATTGACACTGTTGGCCCAACACTTGGTCGTCAACTATTTTCTCAAGGGTTATTAGCTCTGGTTGTCTCCTTTGCTGGGATCGTTATTTATTTAAGTGTGCGGTTCCAGGTGGACTATGCCGTAATCGCAATTCTTGCCTTGTTCCATGATGTTTTGATTACGCTGGGTGTTTTCTCCATCTTAGGATTAGTAGTAGGTATTGAAGTTGATAGCCTTTTCGTCGTTGCTATTTTGACTATTACTGGTTTCTCGGTGACAGATACCGTGGTCATTTATGATCGCATTCGGGAAATACTGAATCAACATCCTAACGATCGCATTGACAAAGTTGTTGATGATGCAACCAATCAAACTTTAACGCGATCGATTAATACCACGTTAACCGTTTTGCTAACATTATTTTCCCTATTCCTATTTGGCGGCGAAACCCTGAGAAACTTCGCCCTGGCCTTAATTATTGGATTTACAATGGGTGCATATTCAAGTATTTTCGTCGCCAGTACTCTCCTAGTTTGGTGGCGAGAGCGCAGGGGTGAATCCCAGGTGGTAGAAAGTGCTGAGTCGATTGATACATCTCCCAGTTCTCAGGATAGTTAAACTTGTGTATATTTCACAATTGGGTGAAAGCATTTTGAATTGCTCACCCACGCCTTGCAATCTTATTTCCCTATGGATCAACCGGAAGAACCATTAAATACTGTCCCAGACTTTGAGAAATCTGACCCCTCGTTTGCTCAACAAGTAGAAAGGCTACATCAGCTAACAGTATATGGTCGGTGGCTGTTTGTAGGCTGTTTATGGCTGACCATTGGGCCTGTCTCCTTGTGGGGTCTACGTGCAGAAATTGCTCTGTGGCAACAATATTTTACCTGGGTGGCAGTGAAATTTGGATTGTTCTACCATCCACTGTCTACCTTCGGTCTCGCCTTTTGTCTGGGGATGACTGCTGCTGTTTTAGTTTGGCAAAGTCGAAATATTCTACTCGGACTGCCACCGCAGGAAAAACAACGTTTAGAAAAACAAGTTTATCGGATACGTCAACAGGGAGCAACTCATCCTCTATGGAAGTGGGTTTGTCATTAAATTTTCTTTCTCTACACCTACAGCAATTTATAGCAAAATATGACTTAACCATACTAGACATCTGCTGAAAAAGAATTTAGAGACGCAGCAGTGCTACGTCTCTACAAGATTTCTGGATCATGCATATTTAATTCATCAAATGTCTGCTCAAAGATACTGCCAAAAGTGGATGCCATACATGAACGATCTTCAGATTAAATTTAGCGATCGCAAGTCTGAAATTGACCTTTATCAACTCCAAGAACTGTTAAACGTTTCCGCTTTCTGGGCAAAGGGACGCAGTATTGAGGATTTAAGTATAGCCATTGCCAATAGTGAGCCAGTGATTTCCGTCTGGAATAGCGATCGACTCATTGGCTTTGCAAGAGCAACATCTGATGGCATCTATCGCGCCACAATTTGGGATGTTGTGATTCATCCAGAGTATCAACATAGTGGGTTGGGAAGCAATTTAGTAGAAACTGTTTTGAGACATCCCCGCATGAGGTCGGTTGAGCGTGTTTACCTGATGACTACTCACCAGCAGGGTTTCTACGAAAAGATTGGTTTTCAAACCAACAGCACCACTACGATGGTGCTACACAATCAAGCTAACCATGCTTTCGTTTCTGCTACAGAAGTTCAGCTTCAAGAATCACTAGGGGGATAGAGATTTGTAGTCTAATAAGCTGCTGGAGTGGTTCCTTCACAATGGTCGAGGGTAGTATTTCTAACTTTCCTCCCATAACTTCCAGCAGAGTCTGATTGATTAATAGTCTCATTCCTGGGGAAAGAGTAGTCTTCTTTTGGTCAATCTGGGTCAACCGATCTTCAAATTTGAGCAAATCAATCGGCTCGCTCCAGGATATAGCATGGGTTGGTAAATCCAGCCAAATATTTACAAAATTGTTTGTAGATAGGGTGCTACTGGAAATACAAATGCTGCCTTCCTCCATCTGAGTAATGGCAGTGTCTATTAAACTTATCAATACTTGGCGGAGCCAGAGGTGATCTGTCAAAATATAAATTTCTGAGTCGGCGGGTAATAATTGTAAGGGAAAATTGCGATTTGCCGCCAGCATATAAGTTAAGTCATGAACCTCATCTAAAATTTGGGCTAAGGGTCTGGGCTGAATATCTAATTTATTGGTGCCGTGTTCAGTTCTAGCAACGTTGAGAATTTCATCCATTAGCTTCAGCAGTTTCAGTGTTCGCTCATGAGCTTGGGCAATAAATTCTCGCTCTTCAGCTGGATTTTCACACAAATCTGACAAAATTAATTGATGTAAGCCAATCAAACCATTAAAAGGCGATCGCAATTCATGAGTAGTCCGCGCCAAAAAACCAGCTTTAAACTGGCTCATTTCCCTTGCCATCAGGTATGCCAGCTGGGTTTGCTGTAGCTGTTGCGATATTGGTGGCATATCCTGTTGATCTAATGGCGCTACTGGGGATGAGCTAGATGAAACATTAGGCGATGCCTGCGGCGGGCGTAGCCATCGCCCAAATAACTGACGGAAAACCATACCTAGTGCTATTCCTACTCCTAGATATATCCAGTTGCTCCAATTCATATCTGGCAATTATTAATTTGCTAATTGACTACAACAGCGCAAACTAAAGTTTCAGATTTCTCTGTTGTTAAAAACACGAAAACAACATTATAGCTACCTATACTTGGTTATCACTCGAAATATCTAACTTGATTGCACCTTGCCGCAATATCTGCCAATTTATCCCTGTCCATTTAGCAACGGTGGAAGGTATACCTATCCCTAGTATTTCACCCTGATATTCTGTCGTTGCTAAAGTCAGAACCTGGGGAAACTGAGTCTCAATTTCTGCCATTGTTTGCAAAGGCGGCTGACCAGAAAAATTGGCGCTAGTGGTGGCAAGAGGGCCTGTTTGCGCCAAAATAGTTTGAGCGATCGCACTGTTTGGTACTCGAATCCCAATTGTTGTTGGATCGATGGGATTCATAACTTTTGGTAAGCGTTCACTCGCTGGCAAAACTAGCGTCAGCCCTCCTGGCCAATATTTATCTGCTACTTCTTGCCAAACTTTATACTCATTCTCACTACCTTTGACATACGACCACAAATCTTCAGCACTAGCCGCCATCAAAATCAAAGGTTTGTCTTGACTACGTTGCTTCGCTGCAAAAATTAATGCTGCTTTTTCTGGTATTGCTGCAAGTGCCGGAACTGTATCAGTGGGAAAGCTCACCAAAAGACCAGCGTGTGCGCCAGCTATTAGATTTGTTAGAGAAACTTGGGTCATGTTTACAAAGTTAGGAGTTAGAAGTTAGGAGTGAGGAATTTCATAACTCATCACTCATCACCCCTAACTTTTGTAGGCCAGGGCAAAGCGTTCAATTCCAGCTAAATCAGAATGAATTTGAATCTTACAATAGCTACCTTGATTTTGTAAAAGTTCTCGCACTGCATCCGCCTGTCCTGTCATCATCTCAATCAGCCACACCCCACCCGATCGCAAATAACTAGGGGAGATTTCGATCAAATGGCGAATGCTATCTAAGCCATCAGCGCCACCATCCAAAGCTAGATGTGGTTCGTGGTTAACGACTTCTGGTTGCAAAGTAGGTAAGGTGCTGGTGGGTATGTAAGGAGGGTTCGACACCATACCACAGAACTGACCTTTTAAGAATGTCAGTGGCTCCCACCAGGAACCTTGATAAAATTGAATCCGGTCAGCAAGACCCAAATTATCAGCGTTGGATCGAGCGATCGCCAGAGCTTCTAAACTGTAATCAACTGCATGAATAGTTGCTTTTGGCAAGACATCTGCTAATCCCAGTGCGATCGCACCACTCCCAGTACCCAAATCTGCCCAGTGTCCTGAAGGATTGCTAGCAGATGCTTCAGCTAAATCGATTAAACACTCTGTCTCTGGTCTAGGAATCAAAACCGCACTCGACACCGCAATTTTAAACTGACGCCAAGGTGTAACTCCCGCAATATACTGCACTGGTAAGCGGTCATTTAATCGCCTCTGCCACAACTGTTCTAACTCTTCTAGCGGCAATTGCAGTTGAATTTGCGGCCAGTTTTTAAAAGACTCCAAACGCAGTGCCAAGCGGTCTAATCCAGCAACTTCGAGGAGCAGCCAATCTACCTCAATTGATGGGACATCAGTGGCGCCTGCTGCTTCGAGAGCTGCATTCCGCCACTGCCAAAGTTGTAAACCAGAGACTATCAGATGTTTCTCCCCCATACCTCAACCTTGGAGCGCATATCCGTTATTTTTTCGGAGCGGGGGCAGCAGCTGGCTTGGCAGCGGGTGATTGATTTGGCGCCAGGGAGCGAATAAAATTGATCGACTCCCGTGATGGATACAGAACAATTTTATTGATACTAGGATCGCTGCTGCTATTGAGAGCTTCCATAACACCGTACAAATCCACCACCTGAATTTCAGTATTGGCTGCTTCCTTTGGCACGGCTTTTTTGAATTCCTCTAACAGAGCCACTGCTTGTTCTTTCTCAAAAAAGAAAGGGATGTATCGTTCATTACCTTTGGCAAGGGGAATAGTCAGATAGCTATTATCTTTCTTAAATTTCGGTACAAATAAGGGAATACCATTGAATTGCTCTACCTTTTTACCATTTTGATTGAGCATACTTGTTGCCGAGGCTACTTGCTGTTGCGTCGGGACTAAAGTATAAATCACAGAATCTGATTTCTTTTTGCTTTCTTGGACTATTTTATAGTAGTCTGCCAAGGACAAAGGTCTAACCTGTAGGGTGCCTGCCAATTGGGGATTTTCTTTTTTGAGCCGATTGTCAAGGAATTTTTGAGCATCTTGCTTGCTAATAAAAAATCCCACTTGTGAGACCGGCTTGGATGCGTTGTTTCTCGAAAGAACTACGAATTCGCCTTTAGGATTGGTGAGCGTGAATACAGGTACTTCTTGGAGCTTTTTCACGACCTGATCTTGTGGCAAGGCGATCGCCTCTAGATTGCCCATTCCTGGTATATTGCCTATTCCTGAAAGCCCTGTTAAAAATACACTACCAGCTATACCCAATGTTGCGCCTAAGCGAATAAATGATTTCATGACTGCTCCTCGCATCAATAGTCCAATTAAATTAAACAAATGGTTGGATTTGCACAGCACCAACTAGCTTTAGTTATATAGCAATTCATTTTAGTTGTGAAAAATTCATTGTGCGCGTTGAAGTTGAGTGTTAAGCATCAACGGTCAAAATCCAATGTTTCCTAACTATTTAGAGTTGCTGTAGTATCATTTTCACAAATTGGCTGTGCTAACGTTGTGTTTTTCTGGGTTTCGCTTCGCTATTGACCGCGAAATGCCGTAGATGCTTATTATATGTCTTCTCAAACAGCAAAAAGTCTCTCCATCTCTCCAACCTTGGAGATGATAGATGCCATTTTATCGGCTTTTTCTAAAATTAGTTGACGCTATTAGTTAATCAATCGTTCCATCTGTGATTGCTTTAATATCTTCTCAAATCTATACAAAGCTCAGTGTTAAACCAATTCGCAATTCGCAATTCGCAATGACGCTCTCTTCGAGACGCTAAAAGCGTAGCTTGCTTCTCTGTAAGAGTACGCGGACTCGCTACCGCTACGCTAACGCAATTACGTTTTGTGACGGGGATTTAGCTTAGGCATCAAAACGTGCTGCCCTTCTTAGGCAGGGGACTTAAACCCCCAAAGTTTGTTAAAAATCACCTTACTACATTAATGACGAAATTTGCCTGTTAGGTTTCAACACCAGAACAGCCTAATTGGTCTTCTCCGTAAAAATATCCAATTAAATTGCAGATGTTAGTAAATAAAACCTAGCTAACTGCCCTAACTGTTAACTATATTAATTGAATCGGGATGACAGGATTTGAACCTGCGGCATCCTGCTCCCAAAGCAGGCGCGCTACCAAGCTGCGCTACATCCCGTTAAGCTTATCCACTTTTTGGGTTTGGTTTTAGTTTCCCATCAAAGCGATCGCGCTTTCACAAAAGCGTTAAGCCAATCATATCACATAACACCGCTCATGCCTAATATATTTATATCTTCTGCAAATACTAGCTAGATTAGATATTTACACTGATAAAGGTTTGTCTGCCGACTTAGTTTTACAAGATATATTACTTGTTTGTTCGTCGGCTAAACCTTGTCAAACCAAATTAAATAATAGATTTGTACTACTATACCTGATTTTATTGCGCGAATCGGGTTTTATTTGGATTGAGCATTAATGAGGATACCAGAACATGCCTTTGATGCCTTCTGGATCAGCCATAAACCCCATAGTTCGGTAGAAATCTACAACATGGGGGTCAGCGAAGAGAGTGACATTACTAATTTCTTCACTCCTAAGTTTTTTGAGAACATATTTCATCAGCGCCTTGCCCAGTCCTTGACTTTGAAAGTCTGGGTGAACCACTACATCCCAGATAGTGGCATTAAACGCGTGATCTGAGGTAGCACGGGCAAAACCAATGAGCCGCTTTTGGTTTCCTCTCACTTGCCACATTGAGGCAACGAGAAAACTATGCTCAATAGCTTTTTTTACTTTTCTTAGAGGACGACGCGACCAACCAACTGCATCACAGAGTTCTTCTAGCTCATATAGGTCAATATCTCGTTCCGTGCTGAAGACGATCCGAGCCTCCTTTGAAGCAGCTTCGCTAATACTACTGGGGCTGGAGTTGCCCGCAGTTTCCGCGGTATGCTCTTCAAAGAGATTTGTCCTACTTGTCCCTACAGATTCAGGAGTACTAAACCAAGTTTTCCAAAAACCCATGCCAACGCGGTTCGGGTAGTATAACTGAATTGGTTTCCACTCTCAGGAGTGTTGATTCACTTTTAACATCGCTACTCCATTTACTACCCTTTACACTCAAAATTTTTCGGTTGTTTTCGGGATTTGCAATGGTAACAGCCAGTTAGATGCGTGTTTCACACCAATCATTTTCAACTTTAGCATTTTGTTGTAAAGGCTAGGAGAAATTCACCAAAAGGGTAAGGATATAAACAATTAAAAATTAAAAATTAAAAATTCATAATGGAAAAATCTAATCCTGGCAATTGCTCGTATAGAGCTTAAATGCACGTTAGCTTAGGAGTGAATTGTATACACAGGATTGGGCATTGGGCATTGAGAATAGGACATTGGATATCGAGAACACTCTTCTCTTGTCCCCCTTATCCCCCCAGTCCCCAACACCCAACACCCAACACCCAACACCCAGCCCCCAGATGACGAAAGCAAGCGAGTTTTACCCTTAACAATGGCTTCTGGTTTAAAATCTTCGACACTGGAACTCCTAAAGCGCTTTAACCGAGCGTTTCCCCAGTTTTATGAGCAATTCGTCAGTAGTGAAATTCAACTGCAAAATTTGCGGCTAGCCTACCGTCTCTATAAAACTAGACGCGCTGTTATTGAGCTGAAACCGGAAGGTAGCAAAAGTGCCCTGCATTTTGCTTACCGCAACCAGTCTTTTCTCCTCAGCGATATTTTTGGTGTACTAGCAGCTTATGGGTTGACTATCCACGGTTTAAGTCTATACGGTCAAATCCGTCCGCCAATGTTAGTTTTTATCAAACTGTTGGTATCTCGTGGTAGTAAAGCCTTGACCGAGAAAACCGCAGAAAATGTCTGTCGCGCCATTCGCGAGGCTTTAGGAGGTCGGTTTGAGGTAGAAGAGATGCTGGCAGTAGAATTTAATCTTGACACTGGCTTAGAGCAGGTACAAACTGAGTTCTATGTCGATCCGGTCTTTCATCTCCCTGCTCTAGTGATTGAAGCTGATAATCAACCAGGATTATTCTACAAAGTGATGTACGCTATCTGGCAGGAAGACCTTTTGGTAGTCAATGCCAATTTACTGGTTTGGCGCGGACGTACACGGCTAATTCTCTACTTGTTAGGGCCCAATGAAAGTCTCATTCCTGAATATCTGGGTCACAAAATTGCTGAAGGAGTGCGACAGAGGTTGCTGGGTAAATAAAAAAAGTGAGAAGTTATGAGTTATGAGTTATGAGTTAAAAATTCCTCACTCCTAACTTCTAACTCTTTCCACTTTAGTATTTAGTCGCACCCATCCTTAAGGGTACGATACAAGTATGGCAACTATCGAAATCTTGGGCGTTCCACACGCATACGAGCTAACGGCTCCCACTTCCTGCCCCCATGCTTTAGTATTTATCCACGGTTGGCTCAATAGCCGTGGATATTGGCAACCTGTGATTTCCCGCCTTTCAGATGATTTGCAGTGCCTGTCTTATGATTTGCGGGGTTTTGGTGAATCCCAATCCCAGGTAAAAACCGATTTTAGTCGAGCGCAAACGTCTCTGAGCCTGACGCCCATCTCCAATAGTGGCGTTGGCTCATCTTTCGATTCTCTTTATACTCCTGCTGCGTATACTCACGATTTAGCAGCTCTCCTGAAACAGTTGAATATTAGAAGTGCTTGGCTAATTGGTCACTCATTAGGCGGGACGATCGCTCTTTGGGGAGCAGATCAAATGCCTGAGTGTGTTAAGGGAGTTATCTGTATCAACGCTGGCGGTGGTATTTACCTCAAAGAAGCCTTTGAGCAGTTTCGCTCGGCGGGTCAGAAATTTTTGCAAGTCCGCCCGCGCTGGCTGTCCCAAGTGCCTTTGATTGATTTACTGTTTACTAGAGCTAGTGTGGCTCGTCCTTTAGAGCGCTATTGGGCACGTCAGCGAGTAATAGATTTCGTTGTGGCTGATCCAGAAGCGGCTCTGGGAACTCTGTTAGACTCCACAACTGAAGAAGAAATCAATCGTTTACCTGAGCTAGTATCCCAACTGAAGCAGCCAGTTTATTTTTTGGCTGGCGCCCAAGACAAGGTTATGGAACCCAAGTATGTGCGCCATTTAGCTAGCTTTCACAGACTTTTTCAATATTGTGGTGACAATGTTCTGGAAATTCCTAATTGCGGACATCTGGCTATGTTAGAACAGCCGGATGCAGTGGCCGATCACATCCGGGCGATAGTCAATAATTATAGGGTATAGGGCATTGGGCATTGGGCATTGGGCATTGGTAGTTATAAATGACAAATGACAAATGACAAATGACTACTCAACAGGTTGATACAACTTCATCACCTGAGTAAGCCCTAACCTAGACTCAACGCCTAGTGTGAGGGGGGATGTATGACCACGGGATAGATGGTCAGCGGCGGCACAGCCAATCATGGCGGCGTTATCGGTACAGAATTTTAAAGGTGGGAATAAGACGCGTAGGTTATGTTTAACGGCGGCGGCTTGGAGGTTTTTTCTCAACCCGCTGTTTGCAGCTACACCGCCACCAATGGCAATTGTATCTAGACCATAGTCAAGGGCACAGGCGATCGCTCTTTTGGTTAGCGATCGCGCTACCGTATCCTGAAAGCTAGCTGCTACGTCTGCCACTGGTACTTGTCCACTATCTTTCTCTAACTGCTGCACTAAACGTAATACAGCCGTTTTTAACCCACTAAAACTCGCATCATAACGATGAAACCCCCCACCAGGTAGAGAAACTCTTCCTTCTGGTAAAGCGAAGGCTTGAGGATTGCCCTGTTGTGCCAACTTGTCAATCATTGGGCCACCGGGATAACCCAGCTTTAACAATCGTGCCACTTTATCAAAGGCTTCACCTGCTGCATCATCACGGGTTTGTCCCAGGGTTTCATAATTACCACAATCTTTGACATAAATCAAGCTTGTATGTCCACCTGAAACCAGTAAGCTAAGAAAAGGGGGATTTAAAGTTGATTCGCTCAAGTAAGTTGCATAAATGTGACCTTCGAGGTGATGAACTCCTAAAAATGGCTTGTTGTGTACCATCGCTAGAGTTTTGGCAGCAGTTAACCCCACCAACAGCGCTCCTACGAGTCCAGGGGCACAAGTCGCGGCAATTGCGTCAATTTTTCCCCAGTCTAGTTGGGCTTGCTCTAGGGCTTGTGCGATCGCAACATTTATCGTTTCCAGGTGCTGGCGAGACGCTACTTCTGGCACTACCCCGCCATACTGCTGATGAACTGGAATTTGTGAGGCTACGATACTGCTGCAAACTTTACGATTGTTAACAATTGCGACGGCTGTTTCATCACAACTGGTTTCTATTGCTAAAACGGTTGTCATTGAGGGTGCTGAGTACTGAGTTTTGAGTATTAGAGACAAAATCTTGCTTCTTTACTACCCTACAACAACAATTCTGATACTCAAGACTCGTTCTCACCACTTAGCACTCGATAAAGACTTGGTTGAGAAGCTTTAACTTTTATTTACTTAAACTTTACTCGGTTCCCACCCAAGAGTATGATGACTTCCTAGTTATGCAAATAAACAACTGTACAAGCCGCTTCGTTTTGTACAAAGAACTTCTTGTTTTGTAATAAAAGGAAACAACTCTATGCGACGATTGTTTGCTTTGATGTTAGCGATTAGTCTTTGGTTCAACTTTGCCCCCCCAGCACAAGCTTTAGGGGCTAATTTGACACCGTGCAAGGACAATCCCGCTTTTCAAGAGCTAGCAGCTAATGCCCGTAACACCACTGCTGACCCCCAATCAGGGAAAAAGCGGTTTGAGCGTTATTCTCAGGAGCTGTGCGGCCCTGAAGGATACCCCCACTTGATTGTTGATGGTAGTCTAAATCATGCTGGTGACTTTTTGATCCCCAGCATTTTGTTTCTATATATTGCTGGTTGGATTGGTTGGGTAGGTCGTGCCTATCTGCAAGCAATTAAAAAGGAATCTGACACTGAACTAAAAGAAATCCAAATCGATCTTGGTTTGGCACTACCCATAATAGCGTCAGGCTTTACTTGGCCAGTAGCAGCAGTCCAAGAATTGCTCTCTGGAAAATTAGCAGCCAAGGATTCAGAAATCCCCATTTCTCCACGCTAAATCAGTTTAACTAATTCATTCGTTTTGGAGACTAAATTCATGGCAGACAAAGGCGATCAATCAGCTTATTTGATTAAATTCATTTCCACAGCGCCCGTGGCCACTACGATATGGCTGTTCATCACAGCAGGTATCTTGATTGAATTCAACCGCTTTTTCCCCGACCTACTTTTCCACCCACTACCATAAGTGTTAAATAGGATTTAGGACAGTTGAATCAATGTCTTGTTTTTTGCTTAATATTGTGTAGTTGATGTATTCAGCTTAGTTAGGCAGAATTATCAGCAAAAGAAGCAGCAAAAATAGTTTTTTGAAACTCGTGATACTGTTTACAGATCGCGAGTTTCACAGCTTTAAAACTAGCTAAATTAATTTTTCTAAACTTCCTAAACAAAATGCTTCTTTAGCGACAATTATTATTAATATGAAAATGCCACCATTTTAATTTAGAGGCGAACATAAAATATGGCACAAGCAGTAGATGCATCAAAGAATCTTCCCAGCGATCCTAGAAATCGGGAAGTTGTTTTTCCCGCATTCGGCGATCCACAGCTAGGCAACCTAGAAACCCCAGTTAATTCTTCTCCCTTGATCAAGGGGTTCATTAATAATTTACCTGCCTATCGCCCAGGTCTGGCTCCTGCTAGACGCGGTTTAGAAGTTGGTATGGCTCATGGTTACTGGCTATTTGGCCCCTTTGCCAAATTGGGCCCACTGCGGGATACAAGTGATGCTAACTTAGCTGGGTTGCTATCAGCCATTGGCCTGGTTGTAGTTCTCACAGGCGCTCTGTCGCTGTATGCCAGTAGCAATCCACCCAAAGCACTTCCTAGTGTTACCGTACCCAAGCTTCCAGCAGATGCTTTTAACTCTAAAGAAAGCTGGAACAACTTCGCCAGTTCTTTCTTGATTGGTGGTATTGGTGGTGCAGTAGTTGCTTACTTTTTGACTAGTAATTTGGCACTAATTCAGGGTCTATTTGGTTAATTACTAGGAGTTAGAAGTTAGGAGTTAGGAGTTTAAATTCATAACTTCTAACTCTTAACTCCTAACTTATTTAAACAAAACAGCTTCAATATCATTTAAAGCAGTTTCAAAATCGTCATTAACGATTTGAATATCAAATTCATCTGCGGCTTGAATTTCTTCTTGGGCGCAAAGCAGACGACGGGCGATCGCTTCTTCAGAATCTTGGGCACGAGAGCGTATTCGTTTCTCTAATTCATCAAAGGAAGGCGGTAAAATAAAAATGCTGAGGGCACTGGGGAAGGAAGCACGAATTTGTCTTGCCCCTTTTAGTTCAATTTCCAGCACCACCAAATTACCGGAATGAATTTGGTTAAGTACAGCTTCACGGGGTGTGCCGTAATAGTTACCAGCAAATTCTGCCCATTCTAAAAATTCACCTTCAGCAACTAATTGCTCAAACTTACTGCGGGTGATAAAGTAATAACTTTTGCCATCGATTTCCCCTGCACGGGGAGAACGAGTTGTCACGGATACGGAATAATAGAGTTCTGGATGACGCTGTAGGAGCGATCGCATTAAAGTGCCTTTACCGACCCCACTGGGGCCAGTTAAAACAATTAACCTGCCTAAATGTAAGCATTCTTCGGTAGTCGCACTATTCTGGATGGGTAAAACTGGCATCATCCCTTCAACCTGTGAATCAATCAATACATATTATTTATTAGTCTTGTGTTCCTGGTCTAGTCCACTAGTGACTAAAGAATTTGTAGCAAGAGTGACAGAAAATTTGTCTAATTCACATGGTACTACGGATACAGTGCAAAGAGGAGTGGGAAAAACCCACTGCGAGTTAATTATCTACAGTTTGATGTTCGCGAGAAATCACAAAGCGATTCGCTACCGTTTCCGGCTGAATCGCTGACAGAATTACGTGGCTGGAATCGGTGATAATTACAGCTCTAGTGCGACGACCGTAAGTTGCATCAATCAGTTGACCTCTATCCCGTGCATCGGTAATAATCCGCTTAATCGGGGCAGACTCTGGACTGACAATGGCAACTACTCGGTTGGCAGACACGATGTTACCAAAGCCGATGTTGATTAACTGAATGTCCATAAAAAAACTGACGCTAAACGCGGTTTGATAAAGCTTGAAATAAACTTCTTTCCATGTTATCGCCAAAAAACGGGAGTTACAACGCTTAAATTCAAGCCAATCTACGTTTTTAAATAATGTCTGCTTCTTTTAGCTATTTATTAGCTATTTTTCCTAAAAATCTTCCTAAAGATACAGGCAAAATCATACTGATACGAGCTAGTTAGGTGATGTATTTTTATCTTTATGTAAAGGGACTAGTACCGCAAAACGGAATTCAAAATTCAAATGGTGGTAAATAATCCACATCTAAAATTTGCTCAATGCTATAAGGACAAGTTTGCGGAAAACAATTCAATCTACTTTTCTTTTTTGCTTGTCGTAGCGCATCAATGTAGACTTCTTCAAGCACTGTGAGCAGATAGTTGTAGAGGTTTTTAGATTTAGTTAATTTCCTGAGTTCCACCCGAAAATTATCAATTTCCACTTCCCAATGATTTTTACATTCAGGGAGGCTCCAATGTTGATACAAAAGCAAATGTTTGAGAAGTTGGAGTAAATAACTTTCGAGCTTGTGCTTCTGTTCATTACCCAATCTTTCAACCTCTTCAATCAAATGATCCCAATCAAGATACTCTAAATCTCTTTCTTGCAATTGTTTCAATGTAGTTTCTAACCACAAGTGATAATCCTGTTTATAAAGAATTTGAGTGAGTATTTTAGACATTATTTAATATTCTCCTAATTTACGAAGATTGGGAATTAGGTTTTATTGACGTAAACTTCCAGCTTCACAATCGCGCAACCAAGCTTTAACCCCTTGGGCAACAGTACCGTTACTACTATCGCGTGGTGGAGATAGTGGCTGCTGTTCTGAATGGGAACCAGCTTGAGAAAACATCATCACTAGTTGCCAACCACTTTTAGTTTTAGTCAATAACAGCCAGTGAAATTGTTGTAATTCTACAACTTTCTTACCTATATATTGCCGCTCCAAGGTAGTAAAGAAAACTTGCTCAACTCCTGATGCAGCACTTTTAGACGCATCTGCACTATATTCTTCAAGGTTAAGGGGCAGAGGAGTAAACTCAGGTCTTCCTGCCACTAACATATAACTGTAAACCTGACTGCTTCTACTGAGGCGGCGGGCGCGTTGACTAGCGCGATTGGTATAACTAGGTAATTTTTGCAGTAGCTGTATAGTTAATGTTTCTAAATTTTGCTCAGAACACAAAGAACTCGCATCACTGTTGACATTTTCCTTTTCTGCTAGCGCCGAGGGTTTAGGGGTGGGGTTTATCGAGAAGGCTGGATAAGCAAAGCTATTTGAAACTACAACCCAGAAGCCACAAGCAAACAGGAAACTATAATTTTTCTGACTGAGCGAAGAGGCAAGATTGTTCTCCCCTACACCCTGTACTCTGAGTTTCTCACTGACTCTTAGCTTCATGCCACCGTGGTTAACTCCTCAGAAATCCTCTTCCAGGCTAACTCAGGCTCAGTAGCAGCGGTGATGGGACGACCAATCACTAGATAATCTGCACCAGCTTTAATGGCTTGTGCTGGAGAGAGCGATCGCTTTTGATCGCCTTTATCTGCCCAAGTTGGTCTAACCCCCGGACAAACTAGCAAAAAGTCATTTCCACAAGTTTGTCGTAGCTGTGCCACCTCTTGAGGCGAACAAACTACCCCATCCAAACCAGATTCCTGAGCCAGCAGGGCCATTTCTAGAGCATATTCTGGCAATTCTAGGGGTATTTTTAAATCAAATGCCAACTGCCGAGCAGAAATGCTCGTTAGCAGAGTAATAGCAATTAACTTTGGTGGTTGTACACCTGCTTTTGCAGCTCCTTCCTGTGCCGCCTCAGTTGCGGCTTTCAGGGCATCTCTACCAGCAGTAGCATGAATTGTCAGTAAATCCACTTCATATCTAGCTGCACTTCGGCAAGCACCAGCAACGGTATTAGGGATATCATCAAACTTTAAATCCAAGAAAATGCGCTTTTGGCGAGACTTTAACACTTCCAGAATTTTCGGGCCAGTGCTGGTAAACAACTCTAAACCGACTTTCCAGAAACTAACTTGTGGTAGGTGATCTATAAGAGCGATCGCACTTTGTTCATCCGGCACATCCAAAGCCACAATAACTCGTTGTTCTACCTGTTGACCATTCCCCATTCCCTACTCCCCATTCCCTATTTAAGGCACTAAGCGCACAAATTTATTTTTTCCAACTTGTAAAACTTTACCTTGTAATTCACTAGGAGCAGCGAAAGTGGTATCAGCATCAGTGATGCGATCGCCATCTAAGCGCACTCCACCTTCTTGAATTTTCCGCTTTCCTTCTCCAATGCTTTTGCACAAGCCAGTAACATTGAGAATATACGCTAACTTAGTAGGAAATTGCTCCACGCCAGCTAGAGAAAATTCTGGAACAGCACCTTCTTTGCCGCCGCTTTGGGCTGCTTCTTTCGCCTCTTGGGCTGCTTGTTCACCGTGGTACTGTTTCACAACTTCACATGCTAAAAGTGTTTGGCGATCGCGGGGATTTTCTGGCAGTTGATCCAAAGGTAAATCCGTCAACAGTTCAAAATACTCTTCCAGCAGATGATCGGGAACTCCTTGCAACTTTTGATACTTTTGTCCTGGGTGTTCTGACAATCCGATATAATTACCTAAAGACTTAGACATTTTTTGCACGCCATCGGTGCCAATCAAAATTGGCAGCAGCATCCCAAATTGGGGCTTTTGACCAAAATGGCGCTGCAAATCTCTGCCTACAGCAATGTTAAATTTCTGATCAGTGCCACCTAATTCCACATCTGCCTCAACTGCAACCGAATCAAAACCTTGCATTAACGGGTACAGGAACTCATGGATAAAAATCGGATTCTCTTTTTTATAGCGATCGGCAAATCCTTCCTTCGCTAACATCTGCCCCACTGTCATTGTGGAGAGTAACTCCAAAATTTTCTCTAAGTTTAACCCAGAGAGCCATTCGGAGTTATAGCGCACCTCTAACCTTCCTGGTGTGTCAAAATCCAAGATAGGACGTACTTGATCTAAATAAGTCTGAGCATTTTTAGCTACATCTGCTTCTGTAAGCTGACGACGCACTTCAGATTTACCAGTTGGATCGCCAATACGTGCTGTAAAATCGCCAATAATTAAAACTGCTGTATGACCTGCATCTTGAAATCCTCGCAGTTTTCGTACTGGTATGCTATGACCAAGATGAATATCAGTACCTGTAGGGTCAATCCCCAATTTTACCCTTAAAGGTTGGTTTGTAGTTAGTAAGAGCCTTTCTAGACTTTCGCTGTTAACATCAACTGATTGTGGGAATACTTCTACTACACCACGACGCAACCAAGCAAAATCTTGCGTCATCCGAAGAGATTCATTATTAGCTATGTTTTGCACACTAGAAGTTAAGTTGGTTATATTCACTGGCAATTTATCCACTTTCTCATCTGCCAAACTACTATAATTGCAAAAAACTAACCGCCTTGCTTCACCCAATCAATTACAGTTAAATTTACAAGTGAGGAAGTGAAATAGCCGTGTCGTCGTCTAGGACTTTTGAAGATAAACAGCCACAGCGTCGGGCTTCATCAGGTTTTGAGTTTTTGAAAGGAGTCGGTCAGGTAACTGGCGGTACTCTCCTCTCAATCACCATGCTGGCAAGTTCCATTGTAGCCGGAGGACTGGTTGGTTTAGCCATCAGTTTCCGTAATTTGCCAGATGTGAGACAGCTACGTAACTTCTTTCCCTCAGAAACGACTTACATTTATGACGTTAAGGGCAAACTCTTAACGAGTATTCACGGGGAAGCCAACCGAGAAGTCGTACCTCTAGACAGAATTTCGCCGAATTTAAAACGGGCAGTATTGGCAAGTGAAGATAGCCACTTTTACGATCACCACGGTATTAACCCCGTCGGCGTTGGGCGTGCTGTAGTAGTTAATGCAGCAGCAGGCGGAGTCAAAGAGGGTGGCTCTACTGTCACCATGCAATTGGTAAAAAACCTATTTTTGTCTCGCAAGCGTGCTTTTACCCGCAAGTTAGCAGAGGCTGTGCTAGCAATCCGGTTAGAACAAATTCTCACTAAAGACCAAATATTAGAAATGTACCTCAATCAAGTTTATTGGGGTCATAACAATTATGGTGCACAAACGGCAGCCCGCAGTTACTTTAATAAGTCAGCAGAATATTTAAGCTTGGGTGAGTCAGCAATGATGGCGGGTTTAATCCAAGCACCAGAAGAATTCAGCCCGTTTGTGAGCATGAAGCTGGCAAAACAGAAACAAAAAGAAGTGCTGGGACGGATGCTGGATTTGAACTGGATCAGCCAGTCAGAATACGACAATGCCCTCAAGCAAGAAATCAAACTTGGAAGAATTAAATCTTTTCAAGGTAGTGCTCTACCTTATGTAACCAATACTGTAGCGCAAGAGTTGGCTAAAAAGTTTGGGCGCGAGACACTACTCAAAGGCGGGATGCGGGTGCAAACTACAGTTGATGCCAACTTCCAAATCATGGCAGAAGAAACCGTTACTAAGTGGCATAAAACACTTCTGGGACAAGGATTATCTAAGAATCAAATGGCCTTGGTGGCAATTGATCCGCGCACACATTATATCAAAGCACTGGTGGGTGGTATAGATCCTAAGATCAGTGAATTCAATCGTGCAACTCAATCTCAGCGCCAGCCTGGATCTTCTTTTAAACCATTTGTATACTACACTGCTTTTGCTACTGGTAAATATGGGCCAGACTCAACGGTGGTAGATGCTCCAGTTAGCTATCGAGATGGTAACGGTTGGTACTTTCCCAGAAATTATGATGGTGGTTTTAGTGGAGCTATGCCAATCCGCAGAGCTTTAGCCCAATCGCGCAACATTCCGGTGATCAAGATTGGTAAGGCTGTGGGGATGAATAGAGTCATAGAAACGTGCCGTACCTTGGGCATTATGAGTCCAATGGAACCTGTGACTTCCTTACCACTTGGTGCAATTGGTGTCACCCCTCTGGAAATGGCTAGTGCATACGCTACCTTTGCTAATTATGGCTGGCAATCTCCACCAACTGTAATTGCCCGTGTCACCGATAGTAGTGGTAACGTGTTGCTAGATAACACCCCTAAACCACAGCTAGTTCTCGATCCTTGGGCATCAGCCGCAATTCTAGATGTGATGCGATCGGTAATCACTGAAGGTACAGGTAAAGGTGCTGCTCTCGGTCGCCCAGCCGCAGGGAAAACGGGAACAACATCATCAGAAAAAGATATTTGGTTTGTTGGTACTGTGCCACAGTTGACAACTGCTGTCTGGGTAGGGAGAGATGACAATAGACAGTTAGCTGACCATGCCACAGGTGGTGTCATGGTTGCTCCCATTTGGAAAGATTTTATGGAGAAGGCACTCAAGAACGTACCAGTAGAAAACTTCAAGCCACCTTCGCAGTTTTCTCGTCCCAAGTCAAATTAAAGTTAGGAGTGATAAGTTATGAGTTATGAGTTTATTGAGAACTCCTAACTCCCAACTCCTAACTTTTGTTAGGGCTGTTTTTCTAGCTCGGCTTTCATGCGCTCTAAAGTGAGGTGCATTTGGTCAAACATTTGTTGCGGGGTGACACCGAACTGACCTAATTGCGTTTTCAGTTGTTCTACTGTCATTTGTGCCATGAAATCTTCTGATAGCTCGAAGCGCTTCATAAAGATGCGATACCGATCCATCATGGTTTCCATTTGCTCAATAAACAGCTTTTTGCCATCGCGGTCAAATTTGCCGTAGCCATTGCCAAGCTTGATCAGCGCTTGATAATCCTCAAACAGCTGTTTTGCTTCTTGCTGAATTATTTCAGAATCGAAGAATCCCATATTGCTTATATTAAACTGAGTGCCCAGACTCAGTAGCTTAATAGTTTTACTTCTATTTATTATTTTAGTCTAGGGGAGTAATCTAGTCACGAAGCTTCGGTTTTAGTACGGTTTGTTACCGAAATTTCAACACTTGACTTGAAAACGTTTACCCTTGTTAAATCGACTTAATAAAGCCGCAATACTCAGAGCTTTAGCCATTGATTTAGGATTGGTGTTTTCACCGGGTTCAATTTTTAGTCTGGTAGCGTATTTCTGAGCTAGTAAATCTTGCGGGTTAAGTTTTAATGCTTGACGGATGTAAACCCTAGCCATGCCGAGAAATTTCTGTTTTAGATGTACTAAACCTAATAAGGCATAATAGTCGCTGTTATTTGGCTCTAACTTGATAGCATCTCGCAGTTCTTGCACGGCTAGGGCCCAATTGGCTAGCTTGACGTACTCAATAGCTCGCTGGTAGTGACGTTGAGCATAGTTTGTCAAAACTGGTTTGACATTAGTTTTTTCATTTAATGTCAATTCAACTCGTTTGACTTCTACTTCAGGGATGATGCGAACAGCTTTTTGCGGTAGAAACAGGTCAGGTTTATGCAACTGTAAGTAAACTAAATTCAGTATGCTAATTTGTTGTGTAATTTGATAGAACTGATGGAGTGATTTGTATTGAGCTTCTGCATAGGAGGCGATTGCTTCTTCATAAAATAATTCTGCTTGGGGTGCAGACATTTCTATAATTTCCTTAGCTATGGCACTTTGCTCACACAAAGCTTGCAGCTGTAATATTCTTGCGTCCGATCGCAGCATGGCTATAGCAATCAAGCGCTTGTGTCTATTTTTGAGTTGTTCGTAAGCTGGATTGATTAAATAGCTAAGTATTGCCGTCGCTAATTCTTGGTCTGGATTGCAGCTTTTAGCATAGCGATCGGGATGTAGCAGTTTCGCTAAAGTGTGATAGCGTTTAAAAATCTGGCGATCGTCAGCACTCACAGAAATTCCTAGCACAGCGTAAGGATCACAAAGCTGTTTAAACCATTCTGGCGGTAGGAAGGTCTGTGACATCGTAGTAGTCTAGATCCGTTAAAAACTTAAAATTAGCATCAAAGCTCAATGCACAGTCATGTGAAACCTACTCAAATTTCTTCAAATATTAAATTGTGGGGCTTACCAGCCAAAAGTCGGAAGGGCAAAACAGGGTAGCTGACTAAAATGAGTGAGTTTTGAATTGTCTGTGTGCCTTTTGGCTGTCTTATTGTAGGAACTGTGGTATTCGTATATTTATTAGAAATATGTTGACTAAGCGCAAAAGTCGAAGTGTTGCCGCTGTTTTAGCTTTTTCTGGCACGCTGACAATTTCAGGATTACATAAATTTTATCTGGGACAGCCGTTGTGGGGTGTTTTGTATGTGTTGCTTTCCTGGACACCTATCCCCAAGGTAGCTAGTGCAATTGAGGGAGTTTGGTATTTAGCTCAAGACGAAGAAGCTTTTGATCGTAATTTTAATCTCGGCAAGTCAGGGGCAAGAAACTCACAAAAGGTGATTAATCAGGTAGGAGCGATCGCTGACGCAATGCGTGAATTAGATGCTCTGCGCCAGGATGGACTGATTTCAGAGTATGAATTTGAACAAAAGCGCCGCCAATTGCTAGACCAGATTTCTTGAGGTAAGCGACAATCATGAATAACTGGCTACCTTTAAATTCCAGACTGCAAAAACTCCGCGCCAAGCTCCTCAACGATCCCTACTATCGCCTACAATCTGGGGAAGAAATTCAGCTAGCGGCTCAATTAGGTATCCGCATTGATGCTAATCAAGCTACTGTAGATGATTGGTTACGTCTGCCAGGTTTGTCAATTCACCAAGCGCGATCGCTTGTGGAACTTTCACATTCGGGTGTGAAATTTTACTGTATTGAAGATATCGCTGCGGCTTTGGGTATACCAGCGCCGCGCTTAGAGCCATTAAAGCCTCTGCTGAATTTTATTTACTATGACCACGAATCTTTAGAAAATCCTATCCATTTAGTCAACCCGAACACAGCAACCGTTGAAAAATTAGCACAAATTCCATTTATAGATTTGTCTCTAGCGCAAACAGTGGTGCAAAATCGGCAATCAGCCGGGCCTTACCGTAACCTGGCTGATTTCCAACGGCGGTTAGAGTTAACTGGTGATGCGATCGCCCAGATAATGTATTATTTGAGGTTTTAAGTTAAAAGTTAGAAGTTATTTTAAAACTTCTAACTCTGGCAATTTTGGATTGAAAGAAAAATCCAAAATCGTTCGACTGAGCGTAGCCGTACCCCTCCGGGGAAGCAAGCTACGCGTAGCGTTCCGCAGGAAAGTCTAAAATCCAAAACTGATTAAATGAACCCAATGCGATCAAGAGGCCAAAAGCGAAACGTTGCCCGACCGATGACATTTTTTCTGGGTAAAAAGCCCCAATAGCGAGAGTCATTACTATCGTTGCGATTATCTCCCATGACGAAAAATTCGTCTTCTGGGACTTTTACTGGTCGATATGGCTGATTTGGAGGTTCAGCGATGTAGTCTTCTGCCAAGGGTTGACCGTTGAGGTAGACTTTGCCAGAAGCAACACTAATTACCTCACCTGGCTGGCCAATAACTCGCTTGATGAACGCTTGGTCTTTGGGATATCCTCGACGTTGTAGTTCTGCGGGTGGCTGAAAAACAATAATATCTCCAGTTATGGGAGGGTGAAAATGGTAGGAGATTTTTTCAACTACCAAGCGATCGCCAGTATGTAAGGTGGGTAACATCGAGTCAGAAGGTATATAGCGGGGTTCGGCGATAAAAGTCCTGATTAAGAATGCCAAACACAGTGCGATCGCAATTAAAATCAGATTTTCTTGCCAACTACGCCATACTTTTAATGACGCACGCTCTTTTTTTGCATCACTTTCGTGAGGAATCATAAAAGTTTCTAGCCAGTTTCAGAAGTAAGACAAATACCTTGATTATTTTGACTCAAAAGGTATATTAATAGGAAAACAGGGTTTAGGGTCAACCTATACAGACATTAAATAATACACTTATCTATTTGCCAAAGATAAGCAAAAGTACTGTAAATAAACTATGACTTGTCTAAGGTAATATAAGCTAATAATTAGGATTGCTAAATATATAAATAAAAATTCTAATTGCTGTAATTATAAGGCAAGTTATGAGACAATTGTAAGTTTTGTTTCTTCCTGCAAAAGAAGCTAGTTACAGACTGCTAGAGCGATACAACCAGTAGGTTTTTTCTTTAAACAGAAAATTGGTCGTAGAGTCGGAAAATAGTCTACCCCATGTTTGACAGTATCTGTATCACTTTACTGAAAAAAGGCAGAGGGCAGTCTTGCTGGAGGTTGAGTTGCAAGAAAATATATTTGGGTCTGTATTATTAAGTGATATTACATAAAATTAGTCAAAATGTAAATGTATTTTTAAATGCATAAATCTAGTTAAATAAGTGCTTTTAGTAAAAAATACTACTTTTCAATATTAAATATAGACTTTAATGCTTTAATGGATAGATGTCATCCTATTGTGATTTTAATCACTTGCCTATATTTACGAAATTAATTTCCGTAATTACACGGTGACAGTGCATATTAAACTGTACTATTAATTAAGATATAAACATACTTAATTATCGAGAAAAAGATTCACAGACAGAAAGCTACTAGCAATTTCGGCTAAAGTATCAGCATCCGAAAGAGAAGTAAGCTGCTGATAGAATTATTTTTGCTGAATGAGTCAAAGGTGACTAGATTTAAAGAATAAATGCCCCTTGGCAATGAGAAACTATATTGAATCAATTTTCGTCTGGTCTATTTCATAGAAAGTACAAGGTAACATTCTGTCAGTTGAAAATTTAACTTTTTCTTAAAAAGGAAACAATGGCAACAGGCAGTAAAATATATCCTATCAAGAATAGAACTAATAGTTTACCAGACTCTTTTTTTAAAGACAACCCGCCCTTGTAAGTAGTTTTGTATGTTAATCAAACAATTTACTTAAGTTGTAAATTATACAGTTTTACTGTCAAAAAGTCTGGCTAAAAAAACTTCACTCTGCTAAAAGTGCAAATTGTAGGTATGACAGCTTAGTTCATCTTATTTGAAAAACTATAAAACTTGAAAGGATAATGCTGCCTTAGCAGTGAACTGAAAAACAGCAACTAATTCAGAACTCCTATTTAAGAGGATTTTGGGGTGTGGTTAATTATCTGATTGTGTTCCTCTCCTGCTTAGAGCTAGCGGTAAGAATGTGGAAGCGCAGAGCTTACCTTTTATGACTGGGTTGAAATTAAACAGTACCAATTATTGTATATTCAACGCTGTCCAAATCTAGAGCATATAGATTTCAGTTAAAGCAATATAGTCTGTCTTATCAATTCTGAATTCTCGTTAGTACCAATTCCAATTTTCATGATTACCAGAAAGCAACTGGTATCTAAATATCTAATAAAAATGTGCTATAACGTACCGTCATAACCGTGGTGATGGTTCGATCTTTGAAGGAGCTTTGAGGTGGAAAACAATAAGTCGTTTCTGTGGCCAGAAGGAATATTAATTGCGCTACTTGCTTTAGGTGGTGTTTTTAGTCTTGCTTTTATGATGCTTCTAAGGCCAAATGCTTCGGATGCTCAGAGTAGACCAAGTATAAATATCAAGGATGTATCTGCAAACGTAGGAACTCAGCAGCGTATTGAGAAATTAAAGGCGGCGATGCTTACAAGTTGGCAGCAAGAAGCACAAACAAAGGGTCTAGCCTACCCTTTACCATCACGTTTTCAAGGGGCAATAATTAACACTGCAAAACTCACTCAGGGTGAGAAAGTAATTGCTCTTACCTTTGATGATGGTCCTTGGCCTCAGACTACAGAGCAAGTGCTAGATATCCTGAAATCAAATAATATCAAAGGGACGTTTTTTGTAGTCGGGCAGAACCTAAAAAATTATCCAGAGTTAGGAAAACAGATTGTCGCTCAAGGTCACGTTATTGCCAACCATACTTGGCATCATTGGTATCACTTCTTTAATCAACAAGCTGCTGCTTTTGAAATTGATCGCACAGCAGACTTAATTTATCAAGTTACAGGTGTTAAAACAAACCTGTTCCGACCGCCTGGTGGCATCATGCACAATGGATTAGTTGCTTATGCTAAAGGACAAAAGTATGCTGTGGTAATGTGGTCGGCTGACTCCACAGACTACAAGTTACCAGCTGTACCAAAGTTGATCAATAACGTGATTAAAGATTCTAAACCTGGTGGGATTGTGCTAATGCATGATGGTGGTGGTAATCGTTCCAGAACTGTGCAAGCTTTACCAGAAATTATTAGCAACTTTAAAAAGCAAGGCTATCGCTTTGTGACTATTCCAGAACTTTTAGAAATCGAAGATACAGATCAAAAGTTCCTTGCTAACAAAAAGTAATAATTATTAATTATAGGTAATTAGTCAATAGTAATTGGCTAAATACTAAAATTATCTTTTTTGGTTAATAGGGTTGTTTTTGCATTTGGTTGGAGAGTGATAATTAAGGGCACTCTAGCAGCGAACCAAAAATTTTTTCCCCAAAGAACGATCGCTTAAATATTGATCCTGTATTGATATTATTACATGACTATTACGAAAGTTTTTTAGCGCTGAAAACCTTGTTTTATTAAAAGGCAGGCCAGAAGGCCCGCCTCACAAGATTGAATTTATTTGTTGGAAGTCTCTTAATGACTGCTTACTAAACTGAACTCAGTTGTTTTTTCAGGATTGGCTTCTGGACTATCAGCTTCAGAAGGCGGAACTAACTGCCAGAATTTCGGCAAAAATTCTTGCCAGTTTTGCAGAATTTTCTTGGCCTTTGGTGAACCAGTGCGTTCTGCATGAGTTTGGACTAATTCTTGCAGTTGCTTTGCACCTACTTCAGTAATCACCCGCTGAATTTTGACAATTTCTGGGTTGACTAACTCACGAAATGAGTCGTCTTCATCTAAGAAGTATGCCAGTCCACCAGTCATTCCAGCTGCTACGTTACGTCCTACTTTGCCGAGGACGACAATCACACCACCTGTCATGTATTCACAGCAGTGATCCCCAGCGCCTTCAATCACTGCGATGCCTTTGGAGTTTCTCACAGCAAAGCGCTCTCCTGCTAGTCCGTTGGCAAATAACATGCCACCAGTAGCACCATAGAGACAGGTATTGCCAACTATCACGTTTTGTGATGCGTTATAGGTAGCATCAGTTGGAGGTTTGATGATGATTTCACCACCATGCATCCCTTTACCTACATAGTCGTTTGCTTCTCCTTCTAGGCTCAGAATTATGCCGGGGAGGTTGAAAGCACCAAAGCTTTGCCCAACACTACCTGTGAAGTTGAGATTAATTTGTCCTTCAAAGCCACTGTCACCGTACTGGGAAGCGATCGCACCCGCTAATCTTGTGCCCACTGTTCTGTCAGTATTGATAATTGGGTAAGTCTTGGTGACAGTAGACTGATTTCTAATAGCAGCCTGAATGTCAGGATCAGCAAGGAACTTGTCATCCAAAACCACGCCATTGCTGTGAACTTCTTCATGCACCAACCAGCTACGATTGTCTTTGCTATTTGGTAGCTGAAGTAAACAGTCGAGATTCAGCGATCGGGTTTTGGTGAGTTTTGCCTCTGGGCGCAGTTTCAACAAATCTGCACGTCCAATAATTTCTGACAAAGAACGGTAGCCAAGTCGTGCTAACAAACTACGTACTTCTTCAGCGATGAAGTAGAAGAAGTTGACAACCTGTTCCGGCATTCCTGTAAACCGCTTACGGAGTTCTTCTTTCTGAGTAGCAACACCCACAGGGCAGGTATTCATGTGGCAAACTCGTGCCATGATACAGCCTTCAGCAATCATGGCAATTGAGCCGAAACCGAATTCTTCACCGCCCATCAATGCACCTATTACCACATCCCAGCCACTTTTCAGTCCCCCATCCACGCGTAAAATCACGCGATCGCGCAAGCCATTTTCCATCAAGACGCGATGCACTTCACTTAAACCGAGTTCCCACGGTGAGCCAGCGTGTTTAATGGAACTTAGTGGTGATGCACCTGTACCACCATCATGGCCAGAAATCTGGATGATATCAGCGTTTGCCTTGGCTACACCAGCGGCGATCGTACCAATGCCAACTTCTGCAACTAGCTTCACCGACACCTTTGCTTTCGGATTTATTTGGTGCAGATCAAAAATTAGTTGTGCTAGGTCTTCAATAGAATAAATATCGTGGTGCGGTGGTGGCGATATCAGCGTTACACCTGGTTTGGAGCGCCTTAACATCGCAATGTATTGGCTCACCTTGGGCCCTGGCAGTTGTCCACCTTCCCCAGGCTTGGCACCTTGGGCAATTTTGATTTCAATTTGTTTGGCGTTGACTAGGTACTCTGGGGTGACACCAAAGCGTCCCGATGCAACTTGCTTAATGGCACTATAAGCTCGATCGCCATTCTGCAATCCTTTTAAATGAGGTAGGGTTGGCGAGTGACCAAACTCGTCTACATCATCTAAAACTGTGTAACGCACTGGATCTTCGCCGCCTTCTCCAGAATTTGATTTACCACCAATGCGATTCATGGCGATCGCTAAAGTTTCGTGGGCTTCTCTTGACAAAGCGCCTAAAGACATGCCACCTGTGCAGAAGCGCTTGACTATTTCATATACCGATTCCACTTCTTCTAGAGGAACCGACGGGCGGTCGCCTTGAAAGTCCAGCAAGTCCCGCAAGGCTGTTACTGGTCTGCCTTGGAGGTGCTTTTTATAAACTTCGTAGTGGTCGTAGTTTTTGCCATCTAGAGCCTTATGCAGCGCCTTAACCATTTCGGGGCTATTCATGTGGTACTCGCCGCCAGGACGGTACTGCACAAAACCCAAGTTTTCTAACTTCTTGGTCGTTAGTTCTGGGAAAGCTTTGACATGGAAGGAAAGCACTTCATCAGCAAGTTCGGTAACACTCAAACCACCGATGCGGGAAGTCGTCCCACGGAATCCCAGGTCAATTAAATCTCCACCAATGCCAATAGCTTCAAAAATTTGGGCTGCTTGATAGCTTGAAAGCAGAGAAATTCCCATTTTGGAGAGAATTTTAAGCAAACCTGACTCTACTGCTTTGCGATAGTTTCCTAAAGCTTGTTCTAGGGTGAGGGTGGGAATTTTTTGCACACCCATTAGCTTTTGAGTTTTGGGATCGGACCACCAATCACGCACCGTATCTAAAGCCATGTACGGGCAAACTGCACCAGCACCATAGCCAATCAGACAAGCAAAGTGATGGGTACTCCAGCATTGAGCAGTATTCACAATCAGGGATGTTTTCATTCGCAACCCCTCACGAATCAGATGGTGATGCACCGCACCCACTGCTAATAAGGAAGGAATGTAGGTATATTCTGTGTTGATACTGTCATTGACCCGATCCCGATCGCTTAATATTAAAATCTTTGCACCTGCCCGGACTGATTCAGCTGCTTGTGCTTGTAAAGATTGCACTGCGGCTTTCAGTCCTTCTGGACCGCTGGCGATCGCAAATAGGGTTGACAACTCAGCCGTGGCAAATCCTGACAGCTTAATGGTCTCTAACTCACTATCCGTTAACACTGGCGACTCAAGTTTCAATCTCCGAGCATATTCTGGCTTAGGTTCTAATAAGTTACCCCGTTCACCCAGTTCAACTTTTAGAGACATCACTAGCTTTTCCCGCAGGGGATCGATCGCTGGGTTCGTCACCTGAGCAAAGCGCTGTTTGAAATAGTCATAAAGCAGGTGGGGCTTTTGTGACAGCACAGCTAAGGGAATATCATCACCCATGCAGAAAGTCGGCTCCGAACCT
The DNA here is from genome assembly GCF_017114995.1 of Nostoc sp. NMS9. Lineage (GTDB taxonomy): Bacteria > Cyanobacteriota > Cyanobacteriia > Cyanobacteriales > Nostocaceae > Nostoc. The sequence continues at coordinate 103,685 of NZ_JABXKL010000019.1, forward strand.
GCGATCGCCATTGGATGAATCACCATTTCTACATCTTCTGTGGTGTAGCCAAAGGCAGTTTGACGCTGAAGTAAGGTTTGCTTGTCAATAGTCAATTGTCCTTGGTCATTTATCAATTGTCCTTTGCCATTGCCATTTGCTAATGACGGATGACTAATGACCAATGACTTTAATTCTTGACGGTGCTGTTGCAGCCATTCTCCATAAGGGTGCTGCTTGGCAATGCGCTGCTTAATATTCCAATTCTTCAGCACTTCATGATTTTCTAAATCCACGGCAATCATTTGCCCTGGCCCAAGTCTACCTTTCTCGACAATATCGGCTTCTGGGAAATCCACCACACCAGCTTCCGAAGCTACAACAATGTAATCATCTTTGGTGATCGCGTAGCGAGCTGGTCTTAAACCATTACGATCTAAAGTTGCACCAACTTTTTTGCCATCGCTGAATACTAAAAGTGCTGGCCCGTCCCAAGCTTCTTGCAAACCACTGTAATATTCGTAGAAATCAACAATTTCTGGAGATTCACGTAAAGAAGGCTGATTTTGGTAAGCCTCTGGAACCATAATCATTAAAGCTTCCAAGGGGCTGCGTCCAGAGCAAACCAGCAATTCCACTACATTGTCTAGGGTAGCTGAATCGCTGTTATCAATATGAACTAATGGCTTGAGTTCCTGGATGCGATCGCCCCATACAGGATGATTTAGGCTTGCTTCTCGTGCCATCATCCAGTTGATGTTACCCAATAAGGTATTGATTTCACCGTTGTGACCCAAAAGCCGCATCGGTTGGGCTAGGGACCACTTGGGCATTGTATTGGTACTAAAGCGGCGATGATAAACAGCAAAGGCGCTTTTGTAAGCTGGATTTTTTAAATCGTTATAAAAGCTACCCAAGACAGCGGAACGCACCATGCCTTTGTAGACAATTGTGCGACTTGACAACGAACAGATATAAAATTCTTCTGAGATGTCAGTTGCAGCTTTACTAATTCGGCGGCGGGTAATGTACAACTGCCGTTCTAATTCATCACCGCTTTTGTCAACAGAAGCTAACAAAACTTGTTCAATCTGGGGCTGATTTTCTCTTGCTTGTATCCCCAGCAAATCAGATTGCACTGGCACTACTCGCCAACCCAATACAATTAATTTCTCTTCAGCAGCTACTTGCTCAACAGTTACCCTAGCTTTTTGTGCAGCTTGCTGGTCTTGTGGGAGAAATATCATCCCCACAGCTATACGATCGGTAGATGGAAATTCCTTTCCCCTTTGGGCAAAGTCTTGTTGGAACAACTCCCAAGGGATAGCTGTCAATACTCCAGCACCATCACCAGAGTCGCGATCGGCGCTACAACCTCCCCGGTGTTCTAAACAGGTTAAAGCAGCTAAGGCTTTTTCGACAATTTCGTGGCTGGTATGATTCTGACGATGAGCAATAAAACCTACACCACAGGCATCTCGTTCCTCTACTAACCACTTTTGCCCCTGATAGGTATCTCTTGAGTTGATGATATCCGCTGTGATTTTCTGGTTTTGATTCATCGGTTTATTATTCATACCCTGTTCCTGAAGTATTGAGTTACCAATTTTGCCACTACATTGTGGGAAAAAATTTTTAAATTCAGCGATGGAAAATATATAAGCACTGAAAATTTAGGAAAAAAAATTTTAACTTCGGTTTTACTTTATCAGTTACCCCGTGTTAAAATGATTGCGTGTTTTTTATGTGTTTATGCGGTGTTAGACAAGTTACCTCCGCCAAGACATTATTTTGCCCTGACAGTTTCTTTTTTATATTTTGAAGTTAAGTATTTTCTCAATGCCTTTTTTCCAGATGCACACTAGCTACTCATAGAGCCTATTTTTTTGGCTCACCTGAAACAAACAAAACTAAAACTAAACGCTGTACTATGTTCTAAAGCCAAAGTCATCCCGATCCAGCAATAAAATCAGCGTATTACAATATATACCCATTTGACAATTCCCAAATATTTTTGTTGTTGTCTAGAATTTTGCCGCTTACCAGTTGCCACATGTATTACTATTAACTAGACATTACTGAAGTAATAACAGTAGCAACGTTCAGTTAGGATTAGATATCTTAATCCAGTTTTGATAACCAAAACTACCGTATATAGTGTGGTTAAAATTAGTGGGAGTTAAAAAACTTGATTGCAGTGGCTTTAGCGTCTAAATAAATTAATGTGTGTCTAAAAGATATAAATAGCCAATATATAGATTACCATATTTATTCAAAAATCAAGTCATGTTTTCTTTATATTTCCAAATAATTGGTTAGTTTAAACCTTGGGTGATAGTTTTCAAAAGTACCTAGTAAATTATGGTAAAAATGCCGAATTGTTGCCAATCAGAGATTAGCTATGGCTCTGCAAACGCCAAGGGCGAACGCAGATTTTTCCGGGCTACTGTGTCACCAATACTTTTAACAGTACTGTGCTTAACTACTACCTGTGCTACCAACGCCCAGGAGTCCCCAAAAACAACCAAATTTATACCCAGGTTAATCTCACAGTCACCTGCACCTCCTTTAACAGGTGTAGCATCCTCTGGGAATCAAATTTCCCTCAATGGTCGTACTTTACCAGGAACTTGGTTACAGCGACCTGGAAAATCTGGACAGGTGACAACCAATATTAGTGATGGGGCATTTAGGCAATTAATTGGAGTAAATTTCTTAAACAGTAGTAATTCAGCGAAGCAACCAATACAGTGGTTTTCGTCGGTGACAAAGCCACTGGTGTTAGCCACCAGGCTACTAGGAGCATATCGCTATCTGGATATCACTAATTTTGCTCAAACATCTGGCTGGCAAATTCAAGCTAATGGCAACACTTTGGTGATTGCTACCCCAAAAACACAAATCACAAATATTGTTCAGAGTCAGGAACCTCCAGAAGCGAGTACCCCTTTGCAACAGTCTCGGATTCTTGTCGATTTAGATCGTCCCACTCCCTGGCAAGTTGCACAAGGGTCAGCGATCGCCAAACCGCAAATTTTATCTTCTGATCCAGACACACCAACCCCAAAGTCCACTGTACCGCCAAATAGAGAGTGGACAATTACCCTGGATGGAATAGCCGACCCTGTTTTGATAGAACGCTATACTCCCCAGCCACCAGCACCACCAACATTACTGCCAAATCTGCTCAAACAATTATTACCAACTACACCAACAGAACCAATACCATTACCTCCTGAACCACTGATTCAAAAAGTGGAGGTGGTGAAAAACCAAACGATTATTAGTCTGAGCGTTCCTTTTGGTCTATCGCCTCAAGTTACTACTGTCGCTAACCCCAATCGCCTGATTATCGATATTCGACCCGATCCTCTAGAAGAACGAGATATTACTTGGGCCCCAGGATTGCGCTGGCGACAGCATTATGTCAACTTAGGCCCAGAACGTTTTCCGATGGTCTGGTTAGAAGTTAATCCCCGCAAATTTGGGCTAACCTTGAAACCTATGTGGGCTAGTACTGACGGGCTAGCTGGTACTGCTCCCTTAATTCAAACAGCACAACGTTACTTAGCAGTAGCTGGAATTAATGGTGGTTATTTTAACCGTAACAACCGATTGCCATTGGGTGCGATTCGTCGGGATAATCAGTGGTTATCAGGCCCGATTCTTAATCGGGGTGCGATCGCTTGGAATGATTCAGGCCAATTTTACTTCGGTCGTCTTACGTTGGAAGAAACTTTAATTACGGCAAATGACCAGCGCCTACCAATTCTGTTTTTCAACAGTGGCTACGTCCAGAGCGGCATTGCTCGTTATACCACAGCTTGGGGATCAACTTACACGCCCCTGACGGATAACGAAATTATCTTAGTGGTAGAAAAAGATCAAATTACTAATCAGTTACCAGGCGGCAAAGTTGGTACGACAGCGGTTCCCATTCCCCAGGATGGCTACCTGCTAACTTTACGTGCTAACGCTACTAGTGCTGCCTCCCAGCTACCTATTGGAAGCGCAGTAAGTATTTCCAGCACCACTACTCCAGCTGATTTTAGTCGTTATCCCCACATTATCGGTGCTGGACCGCTATTAGTCCAAAATCGTCAAATTGTCCTTGATGCCAAAGGCGAAAAATTCAGTAATGCCTTTATTGCCGAAAAGGCTATTCGTAGCGGTATTTGCACAACGACAACAGGCACACTGATAATTACTGCCACACATAATCGTGTCGGCGGTTATGGGCCTAATTTGGCAGAACATGCCCAATTGATGCAACTAATGGGCTGTGTGGATGCTTTAAATTTGGATGGTGGTAGTTCTACCAGCCTTTATTTAGGAGGTCAACTACTCGATCGATCGCCCAGTACCGCTGCTCGTGTTCATAATGGAATTGGTATTTTCCTGCAACCACGATAATGAGAGAGTCACAAGTAGAAAAGCCTATTCATCACCAATGTACAATGCCCCATGCCCCATCTTTTTTTAAAGTTTAGAACAAGCTGTCATTTTGCTTGATGAAGACTTGGTGTAGACATCAGAATTTTAGTAGTGATGGTTTACACCATAAGGTTTGATTTTGCTATGTTTATCAAAGTGCGACAAAATTGCTGATTTTTAAGGTTGCAAGATAGCGCCAGGTTTTTTTATCAATAATTAAGAGTACCAACGGTTTGTTATGTCTTCAAATGAGGTAACTATGGCTCGATATCAAGAAACTACACAGACTGAAACTCTACACCTCCCTCCAAACATAACTTCCAGGGGCGTTGCTGCAACTGAATTACGTCCTTGGGGTGCTTTTACAGTTTTAGAAGAAGGGCGCGGATACAAAATTAAGCGCATCGAAGTTAAGCCTGGACACCGCCTCAGTCTACAAATGCACCATCACCGCAGTGAACATTGGATTGTCGTCTCTGGTACAGCTAGAGTAGTTTGTGGTGAGAAAGAAGTACTACTGAGCAATAATGAGTCAACCTATGTACCTCAATGTACATCTCATCGTTTAGAGAATCCTGGCGTGATCCCCTTGGTATTGATTGAAGTTCAAAATGGCGAATACTTGGGAGAAGATGATATTATCCGCTACCAAGATGACTATGCCCGTACCAAAGATTAAAACCAAAAGAACGCTATTAAAGCTCTAATGCCAAAGCTGAATAGATTTTTGTGTAAACCGTCTTTGTAAACGAACTATTGCACCCCAGAAGTCCCTACCTTGTTAAGGTGGGGACTGAAGCATGTTAGTGTTATAAATGTAGTAATAGCGATCGCGCTCATGCCTTTGGTGATTTGGAATTTTGCAAAAGCAAGGGTCAACCTATCTGTAAAATGGAAGATGGGGTATTCAATTGCAAAAAACGAGTTCCATGATTCATCTGAGTCAAGCAGCCGTAAGTGAGATTGGGCGAATAAAGTCCAAGCAACCAAATGTCTTGTTTCGATTGGCAGTAAAACCAGGTGGTTGTTCAGGGTTCTTTTATGATATGTCCTTCGATGAAGCAATAAAAGTAGACGACCAGGTTTTTGACTTGGATGAGATTCAAGTGGTCATAGATGCCGCAAGCTTAAATTACCTCAACGGTTTGAGAGTTGATTATTCAGAAGACTTAATGGGTGGTGGTTTTCGCTTCCACAATCCCCAGGCGATCGCTACCTGTGGCTGTGGCAATTCCTTCTCCTTGAGTCCTTAGTAATTGTATATTAGTCAAAAAACAGATGTTCAATCACTAAGGCTAAGGAAAAATAACAATTGACATAAAGCCGTAAAAAAAGATATAATCAGGATTTGTTAAAACTTAGACCAGTAAGCAGCTTTACGCGCTGTAACTCATGCCAACAATACAGCAGCTAATACGAAATGAGCGCGAACAAGCGCGTCAGAAAACCAAGTCCCCTGCTCTGAAACAATGTCCCCAACGTCGGGGAGTTTGTACCAGAGTATACACGACCACACCAAAAAAGCCTAACTCGGCCCTACGCAAAGTAGCAAGAGTCAGACTTACCTCTGGATTTGAAGTCACAGCTTACATTCCAGGCATTGGTCACAACTTACAAGAACACTCAGTTGTGATGATTCGCGGCGGTCGGGTTAAGGATCTACCAGGCGTGAGATACCACATTATCCGTGGCACCCTAGATACAGCCGGAGTCAAAGACCGCAAGCAAGGCCGTTCCAAGTATGGAACCAAGCGTCCCAAAGAAGCGAAAAAATAGGATTAGACGATTAATCGCATCCCACACGATTAATCGTCTAATTCAAAGCGCTAAAGGGCACAAAAAGGATCGCCGTCTGTGTTTTAACAGTAGTTATGAAGGCTGCTAAAGTCTGTTTCAAAAAATCAAGCAAGCTACATCTACACTAAGCGAGCAAGTGTAGAAGTTCTGAGGATAACGCTGTAACCGACAGCGAATTCTCATCTGAACATTAAAGTTTATAATCTTGTCGCCTTGAGTATTTAGTTGCAAGTAGCAAGTCAAACAATTTTAGATTTTAGATTTGCGATAGCGTAGCGTTAGCGAGTTATCGAGCGTCTTTTGGATTGGTCGAACCCACAAGGGAATTAGGCTTACAGACTTTTGATTTGTTCAGATCGCAAGGATCTGAACATATACCGAAAACTTTTAATCCAAAATCAAAAATCAAAAATCAAAAATTGGCAGTCAATAAGTCAGCCTTGCTGCAACGGTCGAAAAAAAATTGAGGAAGTCTGAGGGTTGGGTTCTACCACTTTTAGTTTCCGGTGTCTGATAGCATATAATTTCGTTGCCAATTCCGAATTAAAGGTAAAGTATGTCTCGTCGTGGTGTTATTCAAAGGCGCCCAGTTCCGTCTGACTCCGTATATAACAGTCGCCTTGTGAGCATGATTATCAGACGGATCATGCGTCATGGCAAAAAATCACTTGCCGCACGCATTGTTTATGATGCATTAAAAACTATTGAAGAACGCACTGGTGCTGGTGCCTTAGAAACCTTTGAAAGAGCAGTGCGAAATGCCACGCCTTTAGTAGAAGTAAAGGCTCGGCGAGTTGGTGGAGCAACCTACCAAGTACCAATGGAAGTGCGTACAGAACGGGGCACTACTTTAGCACTGCGTTGGTTAGTGCAATATTCCCGGTCAAGACCAGGCCGGACAATGGCCAGCAAATTGGCAAATGAGTTAATGGATGCTGCTAACGAAACTGGCAATGCTATTCGCAAACGCGAAGAAACGCACCGGATGGCGGAAGCTAACAAAGCATTCGCACACTATCGTTACTAAGTAAAAAAGCGATATATCGCCTTGCCGAAGCGGTATATCGTGGATTTACAAAAAAAGACGGTTTTCCGTAAAAGTATAGAATCTTAACAAAGAGTAATATACAAGATATCATGAGGCAAAAACTATAGGAGGTAGCTGTGGCACGCACGATCCCGCTAGATAAAGTACGCAACATTGGTATTGCGGCGCATATAGATGCGGGCAAAACTACAACAACAGAGAGAATATTATTTTACTCTGGGATAATTCATAAAATTGGCGAAGTTCATGAAGGAACTGCCGTCACAGACTGGATGGAGCAGGAGCGGGAGCGGGGAATTACCATTACTGCTGCTGCTATCAGTACCAGTTGGAAAGATCATCAAATTAACATTATCGATACTCCGGGTCACGTAGACTTCACAATTGAAGTTGAGCGTTCCATGCGCGTGTTGGATGGTGTAATCGCAGTATTTTGTTCTGTGGGCGGCGTGCAACCGCAGTCTGAGACAGTGTGGCGGCAAGCAGAGCGCTACAAAGTTCCTCGGATCGCCTTTATTAACAAGATGGATCGCACCGGAGCGAACTTTTATAAGGTTCACGAGCAAATCCGCGATCGCCTGCGGGCGAATGCGATCGCCATTCAACTACCAATTGGTAGTGAAAACGACTTCCAAGGTATCGTTGACCTAGTAGGACAACGTGCGTATATTTATGCAAATGATCAAGGAACCGATATCCAGGAAACTGATATCCCAGAAGCATTGCAAGCGCAGGTAGACGAATTCCGCACCAAGCTAATAGAAGCCGCGGCAGAAACTGATGATGCTCTGATGACTAAGTACTTCGAGGGCGAAGAACTTACAGAACAGGAAGTTCGGACTGCCCTACGTAAAGGCACAATTGCGGGGACGATTGTACCAGTACTTTGTGGTTCGGCATTCAAAAACAAAGGCGTACAGTTGATGCTGGATGCCGTTGTCGATTACTTGCCAGCGCCAAGTGAAGTACCGCCAATTCAAGGCTTACTGCCCAATGGCGATACTGTTGAGCGACGGGCTGATGACAACGAACCCCTAGCAGCTCTGGCATTCAAGATTATGGCTGACCCTTATGGTCGCCTAACATTTGTTCGTGTTTATTCTGGTGTCCTGAAAAAGGGCAGCTACGTTCTCAACGCTAGTAAGAATAAAAAAGAACGGATTTCCCGGTTAGTTCTGATGAAGGCAGATGACCGGCAAGATGTCGATGAACTGCGAGCAGGTGATTTAGGAGCAGCTCTAGGATTGAAAGACACCTTGACAGGTGACACCCTCTGTGATGATGGATCGCCGGTAATTCTGGAATCTCTATTCATTCCTGAGCCTGTGATCTCGGTGGCGGTCGAACCCAAAACTAAGAACGACATGGACAAGCTGTCCAAGGCTCTGCAATCTCTCTCAGAAGAAGACCCCACCTTCCGTGTCCGCGTTGATCCCGAAACAAACCAAACCGTAATCGCGGGAATGGGAGAGCTACATCTAGAAATTCTAGTAGACCGGATGTTACGAGAATTCAAGGTGGAAGCGAATGTAGGTGCGCCGCAAGTAGCTTACCGAGAAACAATTCGGAAAGCTGTGAACAAAGTTGAGGGCAAATTCATTCGCCAAAGTGGTGGTAAAGGTCAATACGGTCACGTTGTGATCAATTTGGAGCCTGGAGAACCCGGTACTGGCTTTGAATTCGTCTCCAAAATTGCTGGCGGTACAGTACCTAAAGAGTACGTTGGCCCCGCAGAACAAGGAATGAAAGAAAGCTGCGAATCCGGTGTTCTAGCTGGATATCCGTTGATTGACGTCAAAGCGACGCTAATTGATGGGTCATACCACGATGTAGACTCTTCAGAAATGGCTTTCAAAATCGCTGGCTCAATGGCGATGAAAGAGGCTGTGCTGAAAGCTTCACCTGTCATCTTAGAGCCTATGATGAAAGTTGAGGTTGAAGTTCCTGAAGACTATATGGGTAACGTCATTGGCGACCTCAACACCCGCCGAGGGCAGATTGAAAGTCAAAGCACCGAAAAGGGACTCGCTAAGGTAACATCCAAAGTTCCACTGGCGAGTATGTTTGGCTACGCCACTGATATCCGGTCAAAAACGCAAGGTCGGGGTACCTTCACGATGGAGTTCAGCCACTACGAAGAGGTGCCTCGCAGCGTAGCTGAAACTATCATTGCAAAAAGCAAAGGGAACGCTTAGTTAAAATAAGGAAATGAGCATTCATGGCACGCGCAAAGTTTGAAAGAAATAAACCCCACATCAATATCGGTACTATTGGCCACGTTGACCACGGCAAAACCACGTTAACGGCAGCCATTACCCTGACCTTGGCAGCTCTTGGTCAAGCTACAGCTAAAGGCTACGATCAAATCGATAACGCGCCAGAAGAAAAAGCAAGGGGTATTACCATCAATACCGCTCACGTTGAGTATGAAACCGAAAGTCGGCACTATGCTCATGTAGACTGTCCTGGACACGCTGACTATGTGAAGAACATGATCACCGGCGCTGCCCAAATGGATGGAGGTATCCTCGTAGTAGCTGCTACTGATGGCCCTATGCCCCAAACCCGCGAACACATTCTGTTGGCAAAACAGGTGGGCGTTCCCAGTCTGGTTGTATTCTTGAACAAAGAAGACTTGATGGATGACCCAGAACTCTTGGAACTAGTAGAGCTAGAACTGAGAGAACTGTTAAGCAGCTATGACTTCCCTGGCGATGATATCCCCATTATCAAAGGCTCTGGTCTGCAAGCTCTCGAAGCAATGACCAAGAATCCTAAGACCAAAAAAGGTGAAAATCCTTGGGTAGATAAAATCTACGATTTGATGGACGCTGTGGATTCTTTTATCCCCACTCCTGAGCGGGATGTTGATAAGCCCTTCCTGATGGCTGTAGAAGACGTATTCTCAATCACAGGTCGTGGTACTGTTGCCACCGGTCGGATTGAACGGGGTGTTGTCAAAGTTGGCGATAACGTTGAACTAGTGGGTATCAGAGATACTCGTGCCACTACCGTAACTGGTATTGAAATGTTCAAGAAGAGTCTGGAACAAGGTATGGCTGGAGATAACGCTGGCGTACTACTCCGGGGTATTCAGAAGGCTGATATTGAACGGGGTATGGTAATTGCCAAACCAGGTTCAATTAAACCTCACCTGGAATTTGAAGGTGAAGTATACGTCCTAACTGAAAAAGAAGGTGGTCGTAAGACTCCATTTTTCGCTGGCTACCGTCCCCAGTTCTACGTGCGGACAACTGATGTAACTGGTACCATCAAAGCCTACACCTCCGATGAAGGCAAAGAAGTAGAAATGGTGATGCCAGGCGATCGCATCAAGATGACAGTAGAATTGATCAACGCGATCGCGATTGAACAAGGAATGCGCTTCGCTATTCGCGAAGGTGGTCGCACCATCGGTGCTGGTGTCGTCTCCAAAATTATCAAGTAGCACCTTTTTGCTCATAACAAAGGAGCAGAGATGGTATTTATTTTGCCTCTCTGCTCCTTTCTCTTCCCTCTATAAATAAGGTAATAGGTTACAGGGGACAGGTAATAGTTTTCTGTAACCGATAACTTGTAACCTTTAACCTGTAAATATTCCCCTAACTACGCAGAACCTGGAAAATTAAAGATGGCAACTCTACAGCAGCAGAAGATTAGAATTCGCTTACAAGCCTTTGACAGGCGCTTATTAGATACATCTTGCGAGAAGATTGTAGACACGGCTAACCGCACCAACGCTACAGCTATAGGCCCAATTCCTTTACCAACAAAACGCCGGATCTATTGTGTGCTGCGATCGCCCCACGTAGATAAAGATTCACGGGAGCACTTTGAAACCCGTACTCATCGCCGGATTATTGACATTTACCAGCCCTCTTCTAAGACTATTGATGCCCTGATGAAATTGGATCTACCATCGGGTGTAGATATTGAAGTCAAACTTTAATTTAGTCATTAGTCATTGGTCATTTGTCATTAGCAAAGCACGAAGGACAAAAGACAAATGACATTAGTATGAATATTTACACAGCCCTGAAGAAATATATCTCAGGGCTTTTATTTAGCTAGGAAACAAATGATAGAATGTAGATAAAGTACGGGAAAAGCAGAGAAAAAGAAATTTTAAAGATTAAGTTTATACCAAAGCAACAATGACATCATCTTCTAAAATTGCAGTTCGCGAACTACCTCTGTTCCCGTTACCCGAAGTAGTTCTGTTTCCTACCAGGCCATTACCTCTGCACATCTTTGAATTTCGCTACCGAATCATGATGAACACGATTTTGGAGAGTGATCGCAGGTTCGGTGTTTTGATGTTTGATCCAGTCAAAGGTACAATTGCAAACACTGGTTGCTGTGCCGAAATCATTCATCACCAACGGCTACCAGACGATCGGATCAAGATGATGACTTTAGGGCAGCAAAGATTTCGTGTATTAGAGTATGTTCGTGAAAAGCCATATCGCGTTGGCTTAGTTGAGTGGATTGAAGACCAACCACCCACTAAAGATTTGCGACCTTTATCAACTGAAGTAGAACAACTACTGCGAGATGTTGTGCGTCTGTCAGCCAAATTAACCGAACAAAATATCGAACTGCCAGAAGATTTGCCCGATCTACCAACAGAGTTATCTTATTGGGTAGCCAGTAACCTTTATGGTGTCGCCGCAGAGCAGCAATTATTGTTAGAAATGCAAGATACTGTAACTCGTCTAGAGCGAGAAGCAGAAATTTTAACTTCTACTCGGAATCACTTGGCAGCTCGTGCTGTTCTCAAAGATACATTTAGTGAAAAGTGAGGAGTTAGGAAGAAAAAACAAAAAAAAGATCGACAACTTATAATTTATATTTCCTAGCTGATAACTGGTAAATCCTAAATGATAACTCTTAACAGATAACTCCTAACTTCTTAAGTAACGGCGGTGATCGGTAAAACATTGTAAGCGCCAAGAATTTTTAAAATCTCTGTGTGGATAGTTAATTCTGCTAAAGCAGATTGCATTTGTGCTTCCTTGGCATCTGCTTCTAAATCCATGAAAAACAAGTATTCGCCTAGCGATCGCTTCGTCGGACGAGATTCAATCCGGCTGAGGTTAATTCCTAGTTGAGCAAATATTTGCAAAGGTTTGACCAATGCTCCGGGTGTGTTGGCAGGCATACTAAAAGCCAGTGATGTGTGACTAGCAGGTGCTTTTGTTGCCTGGTATCCAGCGTCCACTTCACCCTGACTTACTACCCAAAAACGAGTAAAGTTTTCTGGATAGTCGTTGATGTTACTGGCAAGTATCGGCAATTTGTAGAGTTGAGCGGCTCTACTAGAAGCGATCGCTGCCGTTGTCGTCTCTTGCTCCAATTGCTGTAGTGCTTCGGTTGTGGAATTGCTAGGAATAATCTGTACAGTCGGCAGAAACCGCTCTAACCATCCCTGACATTGTGCCAAAGCTTGCGGGTGAGAGTAAACAGTTTTAATCCTATCCAAGCTAGGCGCACAAGAAATTAACATATGGGCAATGGGTAATACCAAACCCAACTGAATTCGCAAACTGTCCAATTGCCAAAGTGTATCCAGTGTTGTAGTAACACTCCCTTCAATAGAATTTTCCACTGGCACAACAGCCAACTGCGCTTGACCATTCGCAACAGCGTGCAGTGATTGGGAAATACTGGGATAGGGGCATAATCTAGCTTCAATTCCCGTACTTTTGCCCAACCAGTTGGCATAAAAAATAGTTGCTTGTTCTGCATAAGTGCCGGGAGGCCCTAAATGTGCGATCGATAAAGTCATGCTTTTAGCCTTGAGTTGCGAGTTTAATGCGTGAACAGAGATTATGATATTTTGGTTTGGCAAATATATTCAACATCTACTCTTACTAAACACTGTTATCTCTAAAATTTACGCACTAAACGAATAGACCGAAATATGTATCCAGAAAAACAAGTTATGGAAATCAGTCTTCTAGCAGATAGATTTCCTAGCAGTTTTTTGGCTAAATCCCTCTAAAGATTTAAGAGCAATGATATTGGTTTCTACCCAAATAAACAAGCATATTCTTGATTTTGTGTCAAGAGCTAAATCCTAATCTATATTTCTTGAACTAAAGATAGAATGAGCGTACCAACTTTTTGCTAATGATATATAGCTGAGAAGCAACAATCGTTTTTATAGTCAATAAATTTTGTACTTTTCTAATAATCAGAACTAAGTTGTTAAAAAATATTAAAATTAAGAAACAGATATTTTTATTAGCTCATGGCTACCCGGTTTACTGCCTCCCAATCGGTTGAAATCGCTGTTCCAGAGCAGCCCATTCCCATTCAGCACTACTTGCGTCAGCCTCAACGTCTGGTTAAGGCTTTGGTTGAGAATAGCCGGATTCAGCAACTTTCAGAGGAAGTATTTCGCTTGAAAATGCGTCCGCTGACTTTTATGTCATTGAGTATTCAACCTACTGTAGACATGAGAGTCTGGGCAGAATCAAATGGAATAATTTATTTGCGATCACTAAACTGTGAAATTTTAGGTTTCGAGTATATTAACCAGCGCTTTACTCTCAATTTAAAAGGGTATTTGTCTCCCAAAGAGTTTAGCACTGGCACTCGCCTCCAAGGAAAAGCTGATTTAGAAGTGCTCGTGGATTTCCCACCGCCATTTTCCTTTACTCCTAAGCCGATTTTAGAAGCTACGGGGAATGGTTTGCTTAAAAGTGTACTGTTGTCGGTCAAGCAACGGTTATTGAATCAACTTTTGACGGATTATCGCTACTGGGTGATATCACAAACCAAAGATACAAAACTTGATAGTGATAGTACTGATTTACCAATCCTGAATGCTGAGTAATTTTTTAACAAACAGAATTCAGGAGTCAGGAGCCAGAATACCCTTTCAGGGAAGCAAGCTACAGAATTGAATTCTGTAATTAGTGGCACGACTGAATCCCCAACTAATTCATTCTGAATTCTGAATTCTGAATTTTGTATTCTTCTTCAATCACTCAGCACTCAGTCCTTTGATTTGGCAAGGACGAAAAGACTGACGATGTAGGGGCGAGGACCCATATTGTTGCAAAGCCAGCAAATGCCGTTGGCTACCATAACCCTTGTTACATTCCAGGTTGTACATAGGGTATTTTAATGCTAGACGCATTACCAGATCGTCACGCCAAACCTTAGCGACAATACTAGCAGAAGCAATAGCAAGCGATCGCTCGTCCCCTTTAACTATTGTTTGTTGCGGCAGTGGTAAATCTTTGATGGACTGATTGCCGTCAATCAAGCAGAGTGCAGGCTGTACCTTTAACTTCAGCACAGCCCGCTTCATTGCTAACAACGTCGCTTGCAAAATATTTATCTTGTCAATTTCGGCAGTAGAAGCAAACCCAATTTTCCAGTCTATAGCCAGCGCACAAATTTGCTGCGCTAGCTGAGTTCTTCGAGAACTAGACAACTTTTTACTGTCTTTGATTTTAGCTGCTATCAGTATTGGCAAAGCGCGATCTGGTAAGATCACTGCTGCCGCCACCACAGGGCCAAATAGAGCACCTCGCCCTACTTCATCAACACCTGCAACCAATCCTGGAATCTCTGACAAGAAGGTAGAAAACTCCAGCCAAGTGGATTGTTCCAAAGGCGTTGGCGATGTTTCTACCATAAAGCAAATTAATTATCCTCGATCGCTGAGGAACGACGACGACGGCGACGGCTGGCAGTGGTGCTGCTATTAGCTTCGCTTTCATCTGCGATCTCGTTCGCGGCGGCTTTCGCAGATAAACGTCCCGAAGGATTCACAGTCAACTCCGATGGTTCAATCGTCTCTTCACTCAAAGATTTTTGTTCTGGCTCAATAACTTTTGGTGTCGGTATTTTGCTGGCAGTTATTTCAGGTGTTGCCTTTTGGGCAATAGTGATTATTTCAGGTGTTGGTTTTTGGACAATAGTTGATTCTGAGATTGATTCAATTGGGGTCGTTGGCTGTTGACCGGGCTGAATCACATTAATAATCACAGACTTGGTATTTTTAACCTCTTGCTCTAACTTCACCAAAGGAGATATTCCCATCAAGGCAAATATATCCTGTTCTTGAAGGCTCATTTCTACAGTTCTAATCTCCGGTGGTTCTACCACTGGCTTAACTGGTTCTGCCTTGATAATTTTAGTGCGCTCTACTCTTTCACTCCAGCCTGGTTTACCAAGAGTGGGTGAGGGAATTTCTGGTACAACTCCTAGTTCTGGTTCTACATCCAGGTCTAAATCTGGCTCGTTAACAAAAGCCAGGGGATTGGGAACAATCCGAGCTTCATCTTTCCCGTTTAACCCATTGACACCAATTCGACTGCGGCGAGTTCGGGTACGACGCTTATCATTAAGTTCTTGATAACTAGGATGATTAATCAGATTTAGGTTGCTCAATTCCGAGTCACTGTCAAATGCTTCCCCAAATCCATCATAGGTTTCTCGTGGTTCCGGGATGCGGGCAGACGGCTGACGTGGTTCTCGGTGAGGCAAGGATACAAAACGCTCGCGCTCTGGTGTCTCTGCCGGTATCGGTAATCGGTTTTCGATTTCTCCAGGCAGACGCACAGTATGTCCTAAACCGCCACAGGTGGGGCAAGTTTCACCAAACAATTCGTAAATATTTTGACCCTGACGTTTGCGGGTCAATTCTACTAAACCCAGTTCGGTGAGTTGGGCAATCTGGGGACGAGCTTTGTCTGCTTTAAGTGCTTTATTAAAGTGTTCGAGAACTTGTAGTTGGTCACGTCGTGATTCCATATCGATAAAATCAACGACGATCACTCCGGCGATATTTCGCAGGCGCAACTGGCGAGCAATTTCTGTTGCTGCTTCGCAGTTTGTCCACAAAACTGTTTCTCTAGCTGTTGCCGATCGCGTAAACGAACCTGAGTTAACATCGATTACGGTTAATGCCTCTGTCGGCTCGATAATAATGTAACCGCCAGAAGGTAGGTCTACTCTCGGTTTCAGAGCTTCTCGAATGGCAGCAGTGATCCGGAAGTACTCTAAAATTGGGGAGCGATCGCGATGATGGTCAATCAACAATCCCTGTGGTGTTTGACCACCACTCCAATTCTGCAAGTACTGTTTGACGCGCTTCAAACCAGTACTGGAATCCACGACAATCCGATTTACATCCGCGCCGTACATATCCCGCAATACACGCTGGATAAAGTCATCGTCCCGGTTGAGTAGTGCTGGAGCACGGGTGGAATGAGCTTCCTGCTGGATAGCCTCCCATTGCTTTTGCAGCAACTCCAAATCTTCCATAATCGCTTCTTCGGGTTTGCCTTCTGCTTCTGTACGCACAAGCAAACCCATTCCCGCCGGCTTGACCAAAATCGCCAGCGCTCGCAAGCGGTTGCGCTCACTTTCACTTTTAATCCGTCTGGATAAATTTACGCCCCTACCATAGGGCATCAGTACTACGTAGCGTCCGGGTAAGGTAATATTACCCGTGAGTCTAGGCCCTTTTGTCCCCGTTGGCTCTTTCATTACTTGCACCAAAACTTTCTGTTGTGGTGCTAGTAGTTCTGTAATTGCCGCTGCGGTACGCTTGAGCTTCAATGGCCCCAAGTCGGTGACGTGAATAAAACCGTTGCGCTCTGGGTCGCCAATATTGACAAAAGCCGCATCTATCCCAGGTAATACATTTTCTACTACTCCTAAGTAGATATCACCTATTTGATGATGACCCGTAGCAACAACGAGTTCCTGTATTTGATCTTCAGAAAAAACCGCAGCAATTTGGTGCTGCTCCGCGATGATAATTTGTTTTGGCATTCAATTTCCTCAAAAATTGGCAGCACTTACAGGTTTGAGGTTTGTTGTATCAAATCCGGTTAATTACTTAATAATTTAAAACTACCTGCGTCTTTGCGTCAGTTTTAATTACCAGTGTTTCTCGGTTTGATATTATACTTTCGCTGCCCTCGCAACCCTCAAAAGGCGCTACTGATAATAAAAATCGCAAATCTGAGCTTCTAAGTTAAATAGCTATTGGCGCTCTTAAGAGCGTTTCCACGGCTGATTATTCCAGAACTGCTGCATATCGTTTAAGCAATTAAATCAACCGTCCGTGGTTGATTTGTGATGCAATACTCTCAATCAAGAGAGTTCTGAGTTAAAAGTTCTAAATCCTGAGTTAGCATTTTAACTCAAGATGCTTTATTTGAGAGTAACCTACTGAATTCGTTAAGAAAAAGAAACTATTTCTATTTTCCATTCCCCGGATTTATCTTAGGGTTATACTCAGCAGCCCCAGTTGCTACCCTGCCTTGAGCCGCTCTAGCCTAAGACAAGCAGCGCTTTGCGCGTCTCGTGAACGTCTACAAGTCGGCATAACCGACAGCGGTTGCTTTAACTCTAAAAAAGTAATGCACTAGCTCTTGGGCACTACCTGGATTAGACATTCAGCAGTTGTTTAAAAAGCATGAATTTAGAGAACCTAACCGAGCCTGCTGTTAGTTACTGATTCACAAGGTAGCTATATAGAGAGTGTGCATTCTTTAATCTGCTTTTTGTTTGTCTAGGATAAAATCCTAGAAGTTGCACTCTAATATCTTTGCTTTTGCCCCCTGAATACCAGGGTAGTGAACCAGCTAATTCAATGCAGCGCCAGAAAATTTCTCTTCACCCTATTCTAACGCAACCTTGCTAAAAATCAATTCCTGTGAGCTGCCATCTTAGGACAACTACTAGCAAGTTGCCCTACAGAGATTATACCCCTAAAATTAGCCGATTGCGGTGGATGTGCAGGAGTTGAAATTCTACACCAGCCACTGTCTCTAGCATAAACAGGATTTGTTCGGGACGCAACAGCAAACCGTCCTGGCGATAGCTACCTAAATAACGGATTACAGATGACATAGATTCTGCAACGCTTTTGTGGGTTTCTACTAACTCCAGTTCAAATAAGCGATCGCGCAGATTTATTAACTGGCTCTTGCCTGATTTAGTTATTTGCTGGTACCAAAGTTCCTCTTTTGCTTTGATTGTATCAATCCAGTTTTGCCATTGTATGGGTGTTGTTTCTGCAAGTGCTGCTACAGTAATTAAATACTCTGCTGACTCTAGCAGTTGGGTAGCGGCACTAGCTTTTAAATCTATCTGCTCCACATTATATATAGGTATGTCTGTGGGCATTTCATGAGCCAACTTTTCTCGGAAAGTATCAACTTCCACTGGCACAGTTAACTCAAAATCTGCAATTTCACCGCTGCTAGTAGCCCCTAGAGCTAAAGCAGTTGCTAGAGAAATCCGTGGCATTGGGTGAAACCCACCAGTAAAAGCAATTGGTAAGCCTGCTCGCCGCACAACTCGGTCAAACAGACGGATTAAATCAAGATGGCTTATCAAAGCCATATTACCTTGTTTCCCAAACCAAACTCGCAGTCTTTGCGCCTTAGTTGTGTTGGGGACAAACTCGCCAGCAAATTTTGGGATGGCAGGTGATTCAATCACGACATTATGCCCAAAGTCGGTGCCACAGACGCCACAATGAGAACAACCTTCAAAAGAGCAGTCGGGTACAATTGCAGCTTCTAGAGCGCGTTGCAAGTCTTCTTGGAGCCACTTTTTGTCAATCCCGGTATCAATATGATCCCACGGTAGGGGAATATCGAGGGAGTGGGAAGAGACGCGATTAATCGCGTCTGTATTGGGGAGAGACGCGATTAATCGCGTCTGTACAGGAGTTAGGAGTTGGGTATTTTCTCCATCTTCTCTGCTCTTTTGGGCCTGTGCGTGAAACAAATTCCATTCGCCATTTTCTACTTGGCGGTATTTCCAATCTAAATCGGCTTGGGCGATCGCAGATCCCCAAGCACTAAAAGCTCGATCTAAATTTTCATACCAGGAATCCATACCTGCACCCAATTCCCAGGCACGGCGGACTACTTTGCTCAAATTGCGATCGCCTCGTCCCACAAAATCTTCCATTGCCGAAATGCGGACATCGGTAAAATTTACCTTCACTGCCTTGATTCGCCGGAATTCTTGCCGTAACAGGTTTTGTTTTCGCTTAAATTCAGTGGTAGAGACTGAGTGCCACTGGAATGGTGTATGGGGCTTGGGCGTAAAGTTAGAAATTGTCAAGTTAAAGTTTAGGGGTTTTCTACCCTTACCCCGACATTCTCGCTGTAGCCAGCTTACTGTTTCCGCAATGCCCAGAACGTCAACATCCGTTTCACCCGGCAAGCCAATCATAAAATACAACTTTATTTTATCCCAGCCTTGCTCCCAAGCGGTTTTTACTCCCCGCAACAATTCTTCATTCGTCAACCCCTTATTCACAATGTCTCGCATTCGCTGAGTTCCAGCTTCTGGAGCAAAAGTCAGGCCACCTTGGCGCGTACCTCCAAGGATGTTGGCAATATTCTCATCAAATCTGTCTACCCGTTGGCTTGGTAGAGTCAGAGAAATGTTTTCATTTTTTAAGCGATTTTTGATTTCCATCCCCACTGCTGGTAGGGACAAATAATCAGAACAACTCAGAGATAGTAGGGAAAACTCATTGTAACCAGTTGCCCGCATACCCTGTTCAATTGCTTCTACAACCTTATCGGGTTCTACATCCCGTGCTGGTCGAGTTAGCATTCCTGGCTGACAGAAGCGACAGCCACGAGTGCAACCACGCCGAATCTCAATGCTCAAGCGGTCATGAACAGTTTCTACATAGGGAACTAACCCGATGGAATATGCTGGTATGGGAGTTGCAACCCGTCGCAGAATTCGTTTTGGCACGTCTGGGCGACGAGGGTGAACTGAGCCATCCTCTGCCATGTCGTAAAACTGAGGGACATATACGCCTGGTATCTGTGCCAAATCCAGTAATATATCTTCCCGACTCAATCCTGCTTGTTTGCCTTCTTCCAATACCAAACCAATTTCTGCCAGCAGTTCTTCTCCATCTCCAAGGGCGATAAAGTCGAAGAAGTCGGCATAAGGCTCAGGATTTGATGTCGCTGTTTGCCCACCAGCGAAAATCAACGGAAATGAGGACTGGGTATCGGTAGATTCCCTGCCTTCCTGCTCCTCTGACCCTCTGCTTCCCTGCCTCTCTTGCCACGTCAAGGGAATTCCAGCCAAATTCAACATTTCGAGGATATTAGTTGCACCCAGCTCGTAACTGAGGCTAAAACCTAAAATGTCGAATTCTGTCAGCGATCGCTTTGACTCTACCGCAAACAATGGCGTATTAGTTTCGCGTAGTTTGGCTGCCAGGTCTTTTCCTGGGAGGTAGGCGCGATCACACAATTGACGCGGTTGGCCATTCAAGATGTTATAAAGGATGATGTGCCCTAAATTAGATGCACCGACTTCATATACTTCTGGGTAGGTTAAAACCCAACGTATTGCTGCCGTATCCCAAGGTTTGTGTACTGCTAACAGCTCGTTACCCAGGTAACGGGCTGGTTTTAAAATATCCGACGTTATTAATCTTTCAACTGCAACAACCACTGTGCTATCTTCTAGCTACCTTAATTACAGCTACCCAAGCCTAACATTAGCATTGAATTTGGTCTTCTAACAGAGTTTCTCGTTGCAACTTACAACTCCTTTACAAAAAGCCCGTTTATTGCGCGAACCTTTGTGCTTTTACATAAAGTTATGTTTGGGCCACTTCGGCTTCAGCATCTAATATTTCAAATACCCTATCGAGTTGCGTTAGCTCAAAAATAATTCTAATTTGTGGAGCAACAGCGCAAAGTCGGCAACTTCTTCCTAAAGTAAGAGCCAGCTTGTGTGTAGATAACAATGCCATCAACCCCGCGCTGTCTAACGATTCTACTGCTGCAAGGTCTACTACCAAGATGGAAATACCATTTTGCGCCAACGCTGTAGCCATATCTCGTTCAAATTCCAAGGCGTTTGCAGCATTTAAACACCCTTGGGGGTGAATGACTGCAATCTTGGGATAGTTAAGCACTGCCTGCATAGTTACATCCTATTAAGAATTTTGAAGCGTCAAGCTAAGGATTATTTGAACATAAACTCTATTTTGTTGCATCGACCATACGTCTTAGCTCTCTTTGCTGAATCTTTATTTCTTTAGTATGTCTGTTTAAAGATTGTTATAATTCCAGGTTAAAATGTGTTTATATATACTTTTTTTTTATGTCACTTCAAAAACAATCAACTATAGACGGCCATAGAGCAGACAAATTATCAGTAACTATGCTGAGAAACCTTGCTTAGTCTATAACTAAAGCTAATTTAGCCAAGTCTTAACGTTAGGTTAAATCTCCCACTTTAGCGTTGCTGATGGCATCCGGCAAAGTCATAGTGAATTATCTATCTAACTAATTAAATTGTGATATATATCACTAGCAAGTTAGTATTTGGATCACTCTTTATACTGAGGCTGATCTGGGATGATTAGTGTCATATTACGGTTGAATTATTACTTATGAGAACTCAATACGCTATTCGTAAATTGGTAGAAAAAGCTCTTGACATTAAAAAACTAACTCCTGAGATAGAGAATGAAATCAACTCAGAGTTGACGGAACTGGGTTATATTTCTGATGTTGATTACGAAGCCCTAGAATTATTAATGGCAGAGATGGATGCTGGACGAATCCAGTTGGTTCCTAGCCTGGGATTTTAAAATAATTCATAATGAGGCTCTCTACGAGACGCTGCGCGTAACTTGCTTCTCTGTAAGAGTACGCTGACTCGCTACCGCTACGAAGACAGTAATCACGCTCTCTACGATAAGTTGCCTGTAGTTTGCTTTCCTGTAAGGGTACGAGGACTCCCTAAGGTAATTGTAATTAAATTTAGCAGAGGGATATAAGGGCGATATAATTGCTAGTATTTTTCTATGAGGTTGATTATTTAAATACTTAAGGTGGCTTAAACTGTGCTAAAGAACCTCTACATTGTACATTCGTAGTAAATCGCCATACAGTTCGCTAAACGCCTAAAAAAATTCCTCCCAATCTGTTTGCTGAAATTGTCCACAAGCGGAATGAACTTGTTGCTAAGGGAGTTGATATCAATCAATCCAGACAAACTGACTTCTAGTCATATCCTCCAGGTGATGCATGAGGCGATTGACGAAGCTGCTAACCAAAATTATCCACCTTACCAAGGGACGAAAAAATTCCGGGTGCGAAGGATGTAACAATGGAATTTCACAGTCTTCAAGGCATGAAAGACGCTGGTATTCGTTACAGTTGAGGAAGAGACTGGGAATTAGGGACTGGGGACTAGGAATACAAAGAAGATAAGGAAGAATTATTAAACAAGTCTCTACGTTGTCTATTCCCCATGCCCAATGCCCAATGCCCTAATCCCTAATCTCCAACCCCTCTTGATATGCTTGCCAAAGTTGGTAAATAAATTGATTGAGTTGCTGCTTTGCGACTGAATCAGGTTCAGTTTTTGGTTCTTTCGCTAAAAGTTGGCTCAAGAAGGTAATTACTTCTGTATCTAATGCTGGGCGAAATAAATTGGCAGGCCAAAGTAAGTCAGATGCATCTCGCAAATCGGTAATTAGGGGTGATTCTTCTATGAAAGTAACCATTAATAAAGGACGCACCCAGCACAACTGGCGGGAAACTACAAATTGAATGACTTCTGCATACAGGTTCCTGTCGCCATACTCTAGAGACACAATTTGTCCCGGTTGAAGAAAATCTAGGCTCATGTCCATCTTGGGCAGGGGCAAGGATTATTTTGCTTGCAACTTCCTTAATCTTAAAAGTGAAAATGCGCTACGTTTAAGAAAAGCTTCTGTAAGATTAGGGTAGCACTCTTAGGGCAGCCATGTCTTAGATGTATGCCTTATCAAGTGGCTACGCAAAACTAATACAACCAATCCCTGCCAGCAAAGGGTTTTCCTAGCATAGTATCTGAGCAGAAATACTATAGAATAGGTAAACGACTGTTGAGCGATCGCTAGACAGAGATTTTGTTGTAGTGAAGTAACGAGAAAAGAGCAAAGAGCCGTGTCAGTTGAAACCATTGAAAAGCGTTCCACATCCCGCAAGCTCGCGCCTCGGTATCGCGTTTTGCTCCATAACGACGACTACAACTCTATGGAGCATGTTGTACAGTCACTAATAGCCACTGTACCTAGCCTTACCCAACCCCAAGCTGTGAGCATCATGATGGAAGCCCATACTAACGGGCTAGCTTTAGTCATTGCTTGCGCCCTGGAACACGCTGAGTTTTATTGCGAAACATTGAAAAGTCACGGTTTAAGTAGCACTATTGAACCTGATGAATAGTCATTAGTCATTGGTCATTGGTCATTAGTCGAAATTTAGAGTATTGACTGGTGTTTGATGACTTACTTGGTATGAAAGAAAACCTTGTCCGTTTAGCTGAACGCCCTGCCCCTATTAGGCTGGGTGCTTTTATTTTGACTTTATTGTTGCTATGGTTGCCATTAGCTACACCAATATACTTACTAGTGCATGATTCAAACTTAGAAAGTATATTGACATTGGTATTGTTATATGTAGTGTTTATTTTTCTCCTGAGATTATGGGGTAAATATGTCTACCAACAGCCCCAAATTCTGCGGCATTATGGTTTAGAATTCACGCGGCAAAATGGTGTAGATTTACTGCGTGGCTTGGCTCTGGGCATAATTAATATTCTGATACTTTTTGGGGTAGAAAGTTTGTTGGGTTGGTTGGTGTGGCAACAACCGAAAGTTTTTTTGCTGAAAGTGATTTTAGAGGGTTTACTTGTTGGCTTAGGTGTTGGATTTGCTGAGGAATTGTTATTCCGAGGCTGGTTGCTAGATGAATTACAACGAGATTACAGTCTGCGTGTGGCACTGTGGACAGATGCAACTGCGTTTGCTACATTGCACTTTATTAAACCCTTGGAGGCAATTATTCATACACTGCCGCAATTTCCAGCTTTACTACTGCTGGGATTAACGCAAGTATGGGGAAAGCGTTGGCGGAGGGGACGCTTGGGTTTTCCAATTGGTTTACATGGTGGTTTAGTTTGGGGTTACTACATTATTAATGTCGGTAAATTAGTGAAATATTCTGGTCAAGTTCCTGATTGGGTAACTGGTGTAAATAATAATCCCCTGCAAGGAGTGATGGGGGTGTTGTTAATGAGTGTACTAGCTTTGTGGATACGAGGGCGAACTGAGCGATCGCGCCATATATGAAAATCAAAATATTAATCGTATCAGCTTTATTACTTACTTTTCTTTCTAGTTGTAAAGATTGTCAGGCTAAAAAAACTTCAAATCCCGCTCATGTGAAGCAGTTGCTAACAACTAAAAAATGTCCCAAGTGTGATTTAGGTGGTGCTGATTTAACAAATGCTGATTTAGCTGGGGCAGATTTAAGAGAGGCTGAACTAACTAATGCTAAATTAGACGGAGCTAATATACAAGGGGCTGATTTAACTAAAGCTGAACTCAGATGGCGAGATGATGTTGGCGACAAAGGGAAAATGGGTATATCAGAAATTGGGGATGATTACTGTAATGTTACCTATGAGGCTTCATTCAAAGGAGCTAACTTGAGGGGAGCAAAACTTATTCAAACTGACTTATCAAGTTTGGATTTAAGCGAAGGTAATCTGAGTGATGCTGATTTGACTAATGCAAAACTAAACTGGGCAAAACTAAATAAAGTAAATTTAGAAAAAGCTAATTTAAATAATGCTTCCTTAGAGTCAGCAGAACTAGATTACGCTAATCTAAAAAAGGCAAATTTGCAGGGTGCGAATTTAGATAGTAGTAGCTTGTATCATGCAAATTTAGAAAAAGCTAATTTAAATAACGCTTCCTTAGAGTCAGCAGAACTAGATTACGCTAATCTAAAAAAGGCAAATATACAGGATGCAAATTTAAGTTTGAGTAGCTTGTATCATGCAAATCTAAAAGAAGCTAACCTTACAAGTGCCAATTTAGATCGCAGTTCACTTTTAGGTGCAAATCTGCAAAAAACACAGTTGATAAATGCTAATTTGCAAGGAGCTAAACTAAGCGATTATCTTATTGATACTAATATAAGTGGAGCTAACCTCAGCAGTGCTTCTCTAACAAGTCTTAATTTACAGAAGGTTATCTACGATTCTCATACTATTTGGCGTGGAGCCTCTTATAACGAGTTTACACAGTTCCCTAATGGATTTAATTCTCTAAATGAGCAAATGGAATTTAAAAGGCTTTCTCCTTTTTAATAATTTGTTATTTTCTAATATTATTTTAATGAACTTGCTTGTCGCTGGATGTGCTGAGATATATTCACCAGGTGATGAACCCCAATATGAGAAAATTGCAGAAGATAATATTATATCTATGATTCAGACTCAAAAAAACTACTTTTCAACCCATAAAAATTTCCTGAAACCACTTGATAAACCATTAAAATCAAATTCATCTTTTTTCAAAACTGAAAAATGTTATGGTTACTATACTAAAACTATTCCTGAAATTAATGGTACATCAACTGTAAACGGTATTTATATTTATGCAAGACAGGAAGCATGTGGTGGCAATTGGGGCATAGATTTGAGTTCTTATGTTGGTGGTGTTTTTGTCGTTCCTATTATTGATGCTAAAGAAATAAAAGTGGTAAGTATCTTATGTAAAAGTGCTGGGCCAGGATATGCACCCTTAAATCATCGACCATACTATACAAATGGTTTAGTAGATTGCCCTCCTGAAGCCAAAAAAGTATATTGAGAAACTGAATTATTTAAGAATAAAAATGATGACACAATTCAACACCATTAAACAGCAGCAAGCGCAAAGAATATTAGAACTATTTGCGATCGCACGTCAGCGATATTTAGATACAGGAGGAAATCCTCAACGCACTCCCAGCGGACTCAAGGAAGATGATTATATGACAGATGAGGAAAGGCAAGAAGCGTTGGTATTAGGAAGGCAAATTTTCTCACAAGAATATATTGATAATACAGCACGCAGCATCAAATATCCTCCTGTGGAAAGCTAGCCCATTCTTCACTACGGGCTAGATCAATTTTCTCTGTGGAAGGTGCATTTCCTAAATCAGCACATAGTCCTCACAAGGATTGGCGGGGAACGGTAGAGAGTTTATCTGTTAACTCCTGTTCTATATCAGTAGCAATTTGCTGGATCAAACGTACTTTGTCCACAGTTGAAAGCTGCTTTGCTAGTTTGATAACTTCTTGTAGACTCACAAATTTTTACCTGCTTCATCTGCAAAAATTTTAACAATAGCTAAGAATACTGCAAAACGGCGAAGCACTGACCTTCGGATTAGAATAAAAACGATCGCCATAATTCACCTTGCGCGATCGCACCTACGCCACATTTTTGACTGAGATAATTCCTTCACCACACCACTGAATCAGTAGCCATCTGTCAGAATCTTTATCCTGTGCTGGCTTAAGACGGAAATTAAAAACCTCTTGCCATACCTCTACGCCATACTGGGATACAAAATCTGCCTCCAGTTCTTTAAACTGTTCCCATTGCCGATTTGCGATCGCGCTCAACATGGGAATGATTGCGGTGATTGAGACTTGTGCGGCGACGGGTGTCATTCTGGGTAGTCCTCAAAAATACAAATAATCGGCATAGGTGGTTTTTTGGTGCAATGTTTACGCAAGCGTTTCTACTACTGTCCCCACCAAACACGCTTTATTCAAATTAACGCCGCTCAAATTTGCACCTTCTAACTCTGCACAGAGTAAATTCGCTCCCGTCAAATTCGCCCCCGCCAAATTCGCACCCCGCAAGTCAGCTTCTTCCAAGTTTGCTTCACTTAATAAAGCCCCTTGCAAATCTGTGCGACTCAAGTCTACACCTTTAAGATTTGCCCCAGTCAGGTTTGCACCGCGCAAGTCAGCACCGCGCAAGTCAACGCCTTGCAAGTTCACATTCATCAAATTGGCACCACTCAAGAAAGCACCGACCAATGACACATCACTGAGTCTGGCTCCCATCAAGTTAGCGCCACGCAAATTGCTACCCCGCAAGTCAGCGCCTGTTAAATCTGCTTGCATCAGGTTCGCTCCCATCAGGTTCGCCCGCAAGTCAGTTTGTTGGAGGTTGGCTCCCATCAAATTTGCCCCCTCTAAATGTCCACCTTCGAGCTTAGAACCAGCAAAATTAGTGCCGACAAGGGTAGCGCCAGCAAGATTAATCCTGCTTAAATCCAGTCGGGAGAGTTCCTCATCTTCTAAATTTGCCCCTGGAAGTTGTTTGAGTTTTCCTAATCTAATGGCTTCAATATTCATGTAAAGTAACTACCAATCTCTTCACTGATCTTGCTGTGGCTATCCCATTGGGAATCAAGTATCCAGATACCGGCGCTGAATTTGGGTGTCATCAAGGGTAAGTCGAGTCCCTGTTGTAAACCCATAACTAATAAAGCTAGGGTATCTACAAGTTTAGGGTCAAAGCGGGTAGATTGTTGCTGTTTGCACTCATCTAAAGCTTGAGTAAATATCTGTTCCCGACTTTGATTTGACAATTTTCGCTCATTGAGTCGCCACTGAAAGTCTGCCAATAATGCCAAAATTCTCGACTCTAGGGGAATTTCATCTCCAGCTAAACCTGCTGGTTCCCCTGTGCCATTCCACCACTCGGTTTGGTGAGTGATAATTTGGGCAACTGCTCGCAGTCGTGGCATAGTTCGCAATACTTGCGCCCCTGGTACTAAGGGACAAGTTAAGGGAGAACTGGGGGCATCTTCTTGATAGCGTGTGGATATACCGCCAGTGAGAACGCTTTCTGCTTTTTGTAATGGATCTATGCGATGTAACAAAGCCGCTAGCCGCAATCTCTTAATCTGCCATGCGGGAAGATCCAAAAGCTGGGCGATCGCCTCAGCAAGTACCACCACTTCCGCAGCTGCCATTGGATTATTGACATCTGCCATATCCATCAGTTGCGCCATTCGCAAAAAGGCTTGGATTTCGTTAGAAACCAAGTTGCGATCCAGCGTTTGTTTCTGAAGCGCTGTAGGGATGGATAAATTATCTTGCCCAGTCTGGAGGTAATCTACTACACGGGAGACAACTGCACCTAAATTTTGGGATCTGGCCATTGACGGTACAATTTGTTCTTTATCGGCTGTGAGCTTTTTTGCCAATTCTGGGTTGTATTTTTTAATGTGAGTGATCGCTATTTCTGCTGTCTCTTGAACTAACTCTGGCTCAAATGTCCACAAACCATAGAATTTGCGCTCTAAGTCTGATGTCGGTACTCCAGTGCTGCCATAATCAGCCTCAGATAATTCTTGACAAATTACCATTGCTGTATACTTAGGCGATAAAATAATTAAGTGCCACTCCTGCGCTACTGGATCGACTGCATCTAATGGCACTAAGTCTACATTGGGTAGCTGGCTGGTAGGATGTTCAGCAAAGCCAGATTCAGAGGCAGCCATGATGGCAATTTGGCGGCTACGCTGGGCGATGTCTGCATATCGTTGAGCTTCTTGTAGATACCATTTCCCTTGTTGGAAGGCTGTGATCACTAAGGGTATACCGTCATCGGTTAAGATATGGTCTTCAAGAGCGTGGCACAGGGCAACTAAGGTATTTTTGTAGTAAACACCGAATCGAATTGGCCTGGTGGTGTGGCGATGAGCTGCTTCGAGCTGTTGTAGGATTGAACCTTCTAACATGGGATTTGGTAAAAATAACCGCAGAGGCACTGAGTAAAAGAGGGGGAGAAATTCAGAATTCTGAATATCCCCATATCCTGGTGTTTTCTAGGATACACCCGCTAACTGTTTTTCTTTCGTCTCTAATGGTGCTGTCAGTGCTGCTTCTAAGTCAGCACAACCCAGCTTTTCTTCTAAGATTTTCATGACTTCGCGCCCGAAGTCGTTGGGGTTTTGTTGCCAAGCTTGCAAGCAGACTTCGCCGAAGAATGAACCAAGGGGTTCGGGATTCCAGAGAAGTTTTTTGGCTGTCCACGGCATCAAACTCATTGGATCATACCCTGGTTTGAGGATGCCTTCTTTGAAAGCGTATTCTTCTAAATGGGTATGGGGTTGTAGTCCAATAAAGAAGATTGCAGGTTCGACTTTATCAGCACCAAAAATCCGTTCTAGTTCGCGGTGGTAAGCGATGGTTTGGCGGATGGTTTCGGGACGTTCGTCAATAACGTTAAAGGAGTAGTTGACGGAAACTAAGTCGTTGAAACCAGCGGCTTTTAAGTCACGGCAGTTTTGCAAAACGGTTCGCAGGTTATACCCCATCCGCATTTTCCGCACAAGTTCTTGAGAACCACTGGTAATACCGATTTCAAAGTAGTTCATCCCGGTTTTCGCCATCAAGTCACACAATTCTGGTGTCAAATTGTCGGCTCTGATATATGCTGCCCAGTGGATATCTGTCATACCAGAATCGACGATTTTTTGCAATAATTCTATAGCATCAACGATAAATTTTTTCGCGGGGATGAATTGGGCATCGGTAAACCAGAAGTTGCGAATGCCGCGATCGTATAATTGGCGCATCTCAGCAACGACTTCATCTGCTGGGTTGATGCGTACTTGTTTGCCTTCGACGACGGTGTAGACGCAATAACAACAGTTGTGAGGACAACCACGCTTAGTTTGTACACCTATATAAAAGTCTTGCTCTTGCAGGTAATAGTTAAATTCCGGCCAGATGCTTTCTATATAGTCGTAGTTACAAGCTGTTTTTTCTATTGGGGTGGGTTGTTCGTGAATTAGCCGTTTTCGTGGTTGAGTTTCTCCGGCAATGTAACAGCGTTCATCTCGAAAATCTCTGCCACTTAAAAGTTTTTCCAGCAGGGTTTCGCCTTCACCCACAGAAATAATTGTCCCTTGGGGTAAGCTTTTACCCAATTGTTCGTAAAATACGCTGACTGCACCACCACCTACAACTACACGGGCATCAGAATTATATTTTTGAGCACGTTTCAAACCACGTTTGATTAAGCTCTGATTTTGCCACAATTCTACATAGTAAGCAATGAAAATTCGCAAACCGCCCAATCCCCCACGTAGTTTCAATAGAGGATTTTTGGCGTAGTAAAATTCAAAAGCGTTTTGCAGCGGGTTGCCACCACGTCCACCAACTGGGGCATAAATTTGAATATCCCGCCAAGAAAATACTAGTAGTGTCGGTTTAAATTCATCAATACAGCGATCCAGAGCCGAACTGTAATCTAAAGGTGGCACTGTTCCCAAATCAAAGATGCGCTGTTCAATATTAGGAAACTGCTTGTGGACATGATCGCTCAGGTAGACAACCCCAATAGGAAAGATGGGGTTACAAGGAAGGCGAACGTAAAGAATTCGATTTTCCATCATCTGTGTTTTAACTTCCATCTTGCCAATCTGTGGAGAAAGCGAGAGAAACATCCAGTCTTAAAGTGTGTACTTGTTTTATTTGGTTTTATTTATCACAATCGTGCTTGACATTTCAGCCGATTATTGATAGCAGCTACCCTGCCGTTAGCAACTGCGGAAAACACTAAAATTTCTATGCATAAAACATACATAGAATCTATAGAGAGCTTTATGAAGACATTTTTTCATATAGCTTTACCATAACATCGAGTTTATTCATTAAGCGATGATCCCTGCCGATTAATCCTGGGATAGATGAAACAGCAAAACTAACTTCCTCGCTATGCTAAAAGCAAGGGGATCGTTGTTATGTCAATTCCCTAACAATCTGCTTTAAGAGAATTTAAACTTTTATACCAGGAAAAATATCAAAAAATTTTATTTATAGTGTATAATTCCGAAAAAGGTGTGAATATTTACAAAATTTTCATAACTAAAAATATATCTTTAGACAGAAATAATCTACAACTACTCAGTTGGTATTCGCAGTTACAGCAACTGGGGATCAGTGGGTGCTAGGCTTGGCTAGTGTAATGTAAAATTGTGGCGTAAAGCTCCTCAGCAGTTATGGCTCAAATATTAGATCCTCTACCACCTGAGCAATCGGGAAAAATTCTCTGCTGCTACATTAATGCCACGAGCAAAATACAGGTAGCTCGCATCTCCAATATTCCCAATTGGTACTTTGAAAGGGTTGTTTTCCCTGGACAACGTTTAGTTTTTGAAGCTCCGCGAAAAGGTCAAGTGGAGATTCATACAGGGATGATGGCAAGTGCAATTTTATCCGATAAGATATCGTGCGATCGCCTGATGCTCGAAGAACCCAGTACTTATGAGTTTGATACAGACTCATCAGATGGAAAAGACCCTATTAATACCAAATTAATGGTGCAGCAAATTAATACAAAAATCGGAGATACTACAAAACCCTTGCAAATCCTTGGTTTAGCCTCGGTTGATTAAAAAAAACATTTTATCTAAATTTAAGGGTTGCTAATTCAGCAGCCCTTTTTGTTTATTATTTATTGGGCATGGGGCATTGGTTATTCTCCTTGTTTCTCTTGTCGCCCTGATCTCATTTACAATCAATCTTATGAATCTGCCTTCATTTCTTTGGTTGTGGAAAATAGCGGCCTGGTCGATGGGATTATCCCTGCTGGCATATCTAATGTTAGCAATCACCGGCGTTTGGATGTTTCGGGCGAGAACTTCGCAGCAATTCCCTTTTATTACCCCATTTATGGGCGGAAATAAAGGGGTGCGATCGCTCCACTACACAATGGGCATCAGCATGGTAAGTTTAGTGCTACTATTGCTAGCGATCGGTATTGTTGGCACTTTCGGGCACTTTGGATCTTTAGGTCACTCGTCACACCTAATAGCTGGATTAATAGTGGTAGCACTAGTTTTACTGTCTGCTTTCAGTGCCACTCAAATTAGTGTCAGACGACCTTGGGCTAGACCCTTACACATTGGCGTAAATATTATTCTGTTTGTAGGATTTGCCTGGGTATCCCTTACTGGTTGGATTGTAGTGCAGAAGTATTTACCGTGAACTACCACACACCAACCACCAGGGACATAGACCTACCCTACAATGAAGAAAAGCATTGTAATTGAGCCGTGACAGCAAACTCAGCCAATATCTCAACTTATGTTTTTCGTCTGTCTCCTTTGATTCGGATAACGTTGCTGACTCTATACATAGCACTCACAGTCCCATTACCCTTCTTATCGCAGGTAACAGCTGCACCCGTATCTCCAGAATTATTGTGGATAGGGATTGGCATCGGTTTAGTTGCCTTGTACGCGGTATTAACTGAACAAGTAATGGTAGATGACGAGGGAATTCAGGTTACTTACCCCGCCTGGGTGCCTCGCTTTTTTCGTAAAGGCTGGTCTTTACCTTGGTCACAAGTCAAAGAGTTAAAACCCCGCACCACTGGTCAAGGAGGGCTAGTTTATTACTTCCTCAGCCACGATGGGAAAGCTTATTTACTACCGATGCGTGTAGCTGGATTTGCCCGTTTGGTGCAAATTGTCCAAGCAAAGACGAGCATTGACACCACAGATGTTCGCCCTTTAGCACAGCCCTGGATGTACCTGATTTTACTGGGATGTACACTGCTGTTACTATTAGTCGATGGCTGGGCGATCGCGACAGCCCTAACTACCAGACAATTAACTTAAAATTGGGCATGGGGCATTGGTTATTTCTCCCCAATCCCTACTCCCTACTCCCCATTCCCCACTCCTCTTGAATACAGCAAAAGCCACACTTAGGCTAGAGCAAGTTAATCTGTTTACAAAGCTGAAAACCCAACTTCCTGGCAATCAGCAAGGATACCCTATATTGCAGGATATTTCCTTAGAGGTATTCCAGGGCGAACGCATTGCCATTGTAGGGCCAGTAGGCGCTGGGAAAACTTCGTTATTACATCTCCTCAACCGCCTAATTGAACCCACGAGTGGTAAGCTCTATCTAGAAAATCAAGAATATCGCCAAATTCCTGTCATCCAACTACGCCAGATGATTGTACTTGTATTGCAAGAGTCAAAGCTGTTGGGCATGACAGTTGGGCAAGCTTTGGCTTATCCTTTGGTTTTGCGTGGTTTGTCCAAACAGACAATTCAGGAACGAGTCAATTACTGGACAGAACAACTGCACATTCCTAATGAATGGTTAGGGCGAACAGAGGTGCAACTTTCTGCGGGAGAACGACAACTAGTAGCGATCGCCCGTGCCTTAGTCATCCAGCCTAAAATATTATTATTAGACGAACCAACCTCTGCCTTAGATGCTGGTACAGCTTCTCATCTAATGCAAGTCCTAATCCAGTTGAGTCAAACTCATCAAACCACGATTCTGATGGTAAATCACCAATTGGAACTAGCCCAGATGTTTTGCACTCGGTTATTACACCTACAACAAGGTCATTTATTCGCAAATCAAAGAGCCTCAGAGATAGACTGGATTGAATTACGAAAAAGCCTGATTCAAGCAGCAGTTCTAGACGATTTTGGATTTTAAATTTTGGATGAGACAGGAATCAGGAATCGTTTTCTTACTCCCCCTCACCCCAATGCCCAATGCCCAATGCCCAATGCCCAATGGCCCATTCACACTTGACTACTAGTAAGTGTTGAACGTTGATTATTAAATCTCTCTCTAGCTAACTTTGTTGTCTGTGACTGTGAAATATTGGTATTCAAAATTTCCATGTTAAAACGGTATCCAACATTGCGGATAGTTTGAATCAAATTGGGTTGTCGGGGATCGAGTTCAACCTTTTTCCGCAGCGATAAAACGTGAGTATCAATAGTACGAGGGTTATCAATCGCATCAGGCCAAGCACGACGCAGCAATTCCGATCTACTTAGAGGTACTCCTCCAGCTTGTGCTAAAACATACAGCAAACTAAATTCCTGGGGCGTTAAGTCAATAAACTCCCCTTGGAAGCGGACACGACGCTGAACTAAATCGATTTGCAAAGTGCCATAATCCAAATAAGCTGGTGCCGTAGGTGTGCGCTTCCGACGAATCAGTGCCTCTACTCGTGCCAAAAACTCTTGCATCCCAAAAGGTTTGCTCAGGTAATCATCTGCACCCGCCTTTAAACCTGCGACGATATCAGCTTCACTATTACGGGCAGATAACATTAAGATTAGAGGCTGCTGCTGACGATGCAACCAACGACAAAACTCAATGCCATCACCATCAGGCAGGTCTGCATCCAAAACTACCAGTGTTGGTTGATGGCTTAAAAATACTTCCCTTGCTTGATAAATACTGGCAGCTTGATGCACGCGGTATTCCAGTTGTTGCAAGTGCCAACCCAACAACGACCTCAGATGGGGATTCCCCTCAATGATTTCTATACAAACCGAACCCACGGTGGCAAGACCCCTTAGCGTCGATGACTTTCAAAGTAACAAGCCCATCTCTAAGGTTTTGTAGCCTTTGTTACTTCAATTGCGATTAACTTTACATTTCCTAATAAAATGAGTGGCAATATCTTTAATTTATGCCTTGCCAATAGGCAATTAGAAATATTATTAAATTTTTATTAAATTTCTCGAAAGTGTTGTTAGACTTATGAAAAGTTCTTTTAGCTTAACATTTTGCTTTTAGATGGGTGTTATGTGGCAAATATCTAGAACCCAACCAGCTAACCACTACTACAACAGTTTTTCAACCTGATGATAAAAGTCGGTTTTTTCGCAAAAATTTAGTGCTTCTATCCAGGAATATAACATCAATACAATTGGGCTGTTGATTATGAAAATCAAAAAAAATAACTTAGCAGCTAACTAGAATCGATGTTTTCTGGAATAGGATTAAAGTAGCTTGTAGCTGCTATGAGGGTAATACCCAAAGTAGATGTGTTGACTTTGAGTTTATGCCAAAGTGAAATTACACTTCACTTTTTAGCGTGAATCATTTACAATTCTCATTCCAAAGAGATTAATACAGCAGTTATGCTCCAAGACACACAAACCATCCGCTATTACCAAAGACTCACCGACGCCTTCGTCGAGTTATGGAATCGCGGTTATCGCACGGATGATATGCGGATGTATTTGGATGGATATCTAGCCGCACTGCGACATAGCAACGTCATTGAACCTTTTCTGATTCATCGCCTAGAAGAGGAAGCCAGCCGCTTCTTGTACGATGGGTCGAACTTTGCAGTCCCGCAACCACAGCCACAAGCCGATTACTACTAAGTACCATTTACCTGGTCATTGATAGTAACCGTTAATTACCGCAGGTAATTATAGCATATTATCTGTATTGGTCAACGGGTTGTCGTGGTGTGAAATTTTGGAGATATTGTATTGATTAAACGCATCCCCTCAGTCTTATATTGGTTTTGCCAATACGACTGAGGGGATTGTTGACTAGTTGAAATCAAGCCCAATATACAGCTGTTTTCTTTTGCATGAGGTACAAAGCCACTGCTTTTGAGGCAGAAGGCAAGAGTTAGAAACATCTTTATATCTGATGTGTGAGTCCTGGACTTTGTACCTCACTTACTTGCAAACTGCTGTATATAAAGTATTTTTGTCAGAAACCGATTAAAAAACCCTTGAAAGAGCAAAGAAATAGTATCTCTCCTTTCAAGGATATAAAAAACGGCAGATTGCCTTGATTGCGAAGCGCAAATTCAGTAGCATACCCTTTAGTTTGGGTAAAGAGAGATTACGAAGCTAATGCTACTTCTACCTTTTCCTGCAATTCACCTTTTTGGTACAGTTCAATCAAGATGTCAGAACCACCAACGAATTCACCATTGATATATACTTGGGGAATTGTCGGCCAGCTAGAGTATTCTTTAATACCTTGACGAATTTCAGGATCTGATAGAACGTCAACTGTCTCAAAGGGAACTCCCAAGGTATTGAGAATCTGCACAACGTTGTTGGAGAAACCACATTGGGGCATTAACTTGTTTCCCTTCATGAAAACTAAAATCTTGTTTTCTTGTAGCAAGCTATCAATTTTGTCTTTGAGTTCTGGTGTCATGGTATTTGTGTTTCCTATGTTGCATTAATAGAGTGAGGAGTGAGGAGTGAAGAGTGAGGAGTTAAAAATTCATAATTCATAACTCCTAACTTCTAACTTCTAACTCCTAACTTTAGGAACTTGCTGTTGCTTGCCAAGCTTCGGGAGTGTATGTTTTCACCGCTAAGGCATGAATCGCTTCAGTTGACATAGCTTGACCCAACGCACCATAAACTAACTGGTGCTGTTGCACTAGTCCTTTACCTGCAAAGTGCGATGAAACTACTGTCACCTGATAGTGGTCGCCGCCACCAGTCAAGTCTTGCACCTGAACCTGTGCGTCTGGCAGTTCCGCCTTGATCATTTCCTCAACCTGTTGCGGACTAATCATCGCAATTCCTGAAAAAACTTACTTTTCTATTATTAACAGATATAGAGCAGATGCCTGTGCCAACTTCAGGCTTTGGCAAGGCTGTAGATAAACGCGCCTCTGAGGTGTATTGCTTGAGAACGCTGGGTCAAGGTTACGGCGGATAGCTCTATCCTAGCACTGGGGCGTTACCAAGCGACTGGTTAGGGAAATGTAGGTAGGGAAAAACAGACAACAAAAATTTAATTTATTTTTTTGGGGATGAAGAGGATGAATTACCACCTTCTCTGGGATAGGGAGAATCAACAAAACCCAACTCAAACAACTGTTTATAGGCTTTCTTACCTAAATCCCGTGTCGGGTTTTGACTCTTAATTATTTGAACTAATAACGGTACAGCTAATTCTGGCTGATTTTGTGCCCGATGTACCAATGCTAGCTGAAAGGTGGCTTCATCTCGCTTTTGAGCTGTTAATAGAGCTTTTTGACGCTGAGAATCAGAAACTCTGTTGTCAATTCCCGAAAAGCTAGAATTTAACTCTTGATAAAAATTAGATAGCTGATTATAAACTTGACGTGCTTCTTGCAGTTTCTTGGCAGCTAAGGGGTAGTTTTGAGCAGAAACGGCTTGTTCTGCATCTTTCACTAAGCGATCGCCACCTTCAATGCTCAAAAGGCTGTTACTTTGGGTTATGGGGCGGAGGTTATTAGGATCGTTGGGGTCAATGGGTTGTGGTTGGCTGGTAGTGCCTGGTGACTGTGATACCTGAGCATTCACAGGTGATAGCAGGCTAAGGACTGCTATAACTGATAAAACAGTACGGTGCATCAAGGTAACAGCGACAGCAGTGTTCATGGGATCAATTAGTGCGACAACTATATAAAAGAGTTATGGAAACTTCGGGTATCTTAACTCTGTTTTGGTCTTGGACAAAGCAAAGTTACATCCTAAGTATCTCTGATTTAGACTAAAAATCAGTTTAATAGAGTTCCCATTACCCCTGTATACCAACTAACTTATATCGCTGTGATGAGCGATACCAACAGGGGAGTGCGTCACCATCTGCTTAACTACCGACTTTCCTCCCCAATAATTATCTCAGGTTAACTGGGATATTTGGCAGGAGGATTTTCCCAAAGCACTGCTTGAAGTCTTTGCGTAGGCGTAGCCCGCCGTAGGCATCGCACCAAACTAGTTCAGAATAGCGATGTCTTCAGTCGGCGCTTCCCAACTTTTATTTAACTCTCTGATCAAATAGTGAAAATATTTATCATCAAGCAATTCAGTAGTTTGCAGACAATTAATTAGCTATTGGCTCAAAAAAATGCCAATTTGGCTGAATATATCATCAATAGAGGGTAATCTATAGATTATATACATACTCAAAGGTTGCAAAACACCACTAATCTTTTGTGACTTACTCAGGATGAATATAGCAGTTAGTAATTAGTGTCATATATTGAAAAGGTGCAGTTTCTAAATTATGTACGGTCAATGATTATGAGGTTTGACTGTATCAAGAATTAGTAATTTCTGCAAATGCGTGGTTAGTAACTTTTGTTTCTTGATGGCTCAATTGTTGCAGTGCCTTTGCTAAATCAGTTGTGATGTTTTTTGCATCTTGTTTTATACAGCCATTCATGTAATCCGCGACTCTGATTGGGGAGCCAATGTCAATACTCACATCTGTACCCCAATTGGGATAAGGTTGGCTGTAGTTAATGCCTATGGGTATAATTTTGACTCCCAGCCCGGAATGACTAGATTCAGCACTCAAAGCAAGACGAGCAATTCCT
This sequence comes from Nostoc sp. NMS9, assembly GCF_017114995.1. Lineage (GTDB taxonomy): Bacteria > Cyanobacteriota > Cyanobacteriia > Cyanobacteriales > Nostocaceae > Nostoc. The sequence goes on from NZ_JABXKL010000019.1 coordinate 141,943, forward strand.
GGCTTCAACTGGTGAACTTGGCCATCACGAAAAATGTTACCTTCTGGAAAGATCACCAGGGTTTTTTGCTGCTGAAGTAGTTCTACTCCATGTCGCAGCGTGCGGATTGACGGATGCTTAGAATTTACAGGAAATCCCCCTAAACGTCGAACAAACCAGCCTTGCAAACCTTGGCATTCGTCAATAGTCACCATAAATCGCAAGTCTTGCTTTCTTAGACAAGCGGTAGCGTAGGGTACAAGCAAGGCATCCCAACGCGCCCGATGTGTAGGCGCAAGAATTACAGGCCCAGTTGTGGGGATATTTTTTTGTCCGGTTATTCTAATTTGTCCAAAGAATAATGGTAATAGGCAGTGACGCCCTAATAAATATGCCAGGGGACTTAACCAAGGAGAAACCCTTGAGGTAGTACCAGCTATCTGAGGATTTGCTGGGGTTTGCTGGCAGGTATCGGATGAAGAGTAAAATTCCATCATGACGGATGCAGCTGATTGACGGGTAAAAATTTAACGAAAAGCCTGATTAGTTACACCGTAGATTCTCTTGTGTGACTTGTGTCGTACTAGATGGACAGTTTTACCTCTGTCTGTTAGTTTACCCTACGCCGCCTAGTAGCAAACCAAGTCTGTAATTGCTGACGACAAGCTGACTCTAGAATGCCTCCGATTACTTGGAGACGGTGATTAGAAGCAGCACTATCGGGGATGTTAATAACTGTACGAATTGCGCCAGTTTTTGTATCGTCTACTCCATATACCAGTAGTCCTAGTCGTGATTGGACGATCGCACCTGCACACATCGGGCAAGGTTCGAGAGTTACATACAGAGTGCATTCATTAAGATGCCAATTTTGTAAAGTTGTTGCCGCTGTCTTGATAGCGAGAATTTCCGCATGAGCAGTAGGGTCTTTGTCGCGCTCTTTTCTGTTTTCTCCTTGTGCTAGCAAATTGCCTGTTGAATCAATGATAACAGCACCTACAGGGATTTCACCTGCTTCACCTGCTGTTTGTGCTAATTCTAGGGCATAACTCATCCATTGTTGATGTATAAGATATTCTGTATACTTAGTTAGCATATTCTTATCAAGAAAGGCAGTCTTGCTGGAGGCAGAAGGAATACTGCTTTCTGCTCTCTGCCGTAACCTTTTATAGAGCAAGAGTTTAAGACAAGAATACCAAATTAAAATTTGGTGGCTCTCTCAACAGCAGGGGGTCTGAATTCCCAACTGAGGTAAAACCTCCTGCCTCCTGCCTCCTTCAATGCTAAATAGCCGCTTGGGCTAAAAGGGGATCGAGTTGACTTTGTGTGTCTAATTGATAGAGGTCATCGCAGCCGCCAATGTGCTGGTTATTGATAAAAATTTGTGGTACGGTACGGCGACCATTGGCGCGTTCTGCCATTTTAGCTCTGGCTGCTGCGTCGCCGTCGATTTTGTATTCAGTAAAATTTACACCTTTCCACCACAGCAGTATCTTGGCACGAATGCAGTAAGGACAAGTTTGCCAAGTGTAAAGTTCGACATTGGCTTTGACTCGCTCTGGATGGCGATTTAAAAGGGGATTAAGAAAGTCCAGCATATTAATCTTAAGCAAGGTTTTAACTATGTCTCTAGCCTAGATCATTGCTTACCGCATCGGCGCTGGAACCCACTTTTGGAAACTCTCTAAATGATTCCAGTAAGATAAATATCCTGTCAATGCCCAGATTAGAGCGGCTACTATTAGCACTACTACGCCAATTAGCCGCCAAGTTCGGTTGGTTTTCCAATAAAGAGTTGGCGCTGCAAAAATACCGCCTAATCCAGTTAAAATAAAGCCGATTCCCGATAAAAGCGGTTGCTTTGTCAAATTCAAGTTGATGATGCGGATACCCACTATGATCGCAACTGCACCAGCAAAGAAGCCATAAATTGCTATTGTCAATAAATCCCAACCTTGAGCCAGGGCGATCGCAGCCGCAACAAGTAAAATACCAAATAAGATACTTGTTTCACCGAAGGCAATGTTAAAGCTACCTATTACTGGCCAGGTGAAGCTCATGTGTAAACCAGTTGTTAAGGCTATAGCCCCAGTAATTCCAAATCCCGGAATCCACTGTCTTTGGCTAGAACTATCTATACCACGATACACATAGTCAGCGAGTAGAAATAACCCAGCTACCATGTTGATTAACATTAGTGTGATGTAGTCGATAAACACGATTACCTCAGAAAAAGGTGAGAAAAGTGGGAAAAGTTGGATGTTTTGTATGAACCTTTGATTATCCTGTCTCCAGCTTGATACATTATTGTTGCAGTCAATTTCGCAGTTGCAAGCTCATGAAGACTAGTCAATACTTCTTGCGGAAAATCAAAGCTCTAACAGCCGACAAACAAGAAAACCTGCAAGCTCCTCTATTCGAGGAACTATCAGACTCCGAAACCATCAAAATCGTCGGGGGCATAGGTCTCTCGGAGGCAATAGAGACACTCGAGAGACGGTTCTTGGGGGAGGTCCCACTGGTGGTCCCACTCGACTTGATCCCACTCGACTTAGAATAATCGAATTATCTCACACCCGCACATCAAACCTACAACCTCGATTTGCTTGGACGAATTTCTGTACCAATAAGTGCTAGTTCGGGGCGTGACTCGCTTCTCTACAAGACGCTGCGCGAACGCTCAAATTCAAAAGTCATTCATCCAAATGTTTTGCCCAGTTGTAAAAAAGCTGGATGCCACTCCCTATCGGGAAGTCAAAAGTCAAAAACAGTCTTTACTTTTTCTGTGTATAAAACATCTACAGTGTACACACATCTCTCTACAAAACCAAAATCGTTGTAGATCCTCCTAAATCCTCCTTAAATAATGAAAATTATTGAGAATAGTGTCAATAAATATGAAGTTGACACTTCGTTAACATTTGTAATCGAAAATTGGTAACCGCCCTTTGGTAGACTTAAAGACTGAAATAGCCAGATAAAGCGGCAGAAATTCAAGCAGTTGAGAGGGCAGACTCTGTGGAAAATACACTTGGGTTAGAGATTATTGAAGTAGTAGAGCAAGCCGCGATCGCATCCGCAAAGTGGATGGGTAAAGGTGAAAAAAACATCGCTGACCAGGTAGCTGTGGAAGCTATGCGGGAGCGGATGAATAAAATCTATATGCGCGGTCGCATTGTGATTGGGGAAGGCGAACGCGACGATGCGCCTATGTTATACATTGGGGAAGAAGTTGGTATTTGCACCCAACCAAATGCCAGTAGTTTGTGTAACCCTGATGAACTAATTGAAATTGATATCGCCGTTGACCCCTGTGAAGGTACGAACTTGGTAGCTTATGGACAACCTGGTTCAATGGCTGTGTTGGCAATTTCTGAAAAGGGTGGATTATTTGCTGCTCCTGACTTTTACATGAAGAAGTTAGCAGCACCTCCCGCAGCTAAGGGCAAGGTAGACATCAACAAGTCAGCCACAGAAAACCTGAAGATTCTCTCTGAGGTTTTAGACCGGGGTATTGATGAACTTGTAGTAGTAGTCATGAAGCGCGAACGCCATAACGATTTAATTAAAGAAATCCGTGAGGCTGGAGCGAGAGTCGCCCTAATTTCAGATGGTGATGTGGGTGCAGCTATAAGCTGTGGTTTTGCTGGAACTAATATCCACGCACTGATGGGTATCGGTGCGGCTCCTGAAGGTGTAATCTCGGCAGCAGCAATGCGTGCTTTGGGTGGACATTTCCAAGGTCAACTGATCTACGACCCCGCAGTAGTAAAAACAGGTCTGATTGGAGAAAGCAAAGAAGCTAACCTTGATCGTTTAAAGTCTATGAATATCAATGACCCCGATAAGGTCTATGATGCTCATGAACTAGCATCTGGTAAAACTATTCTGTTTGCTGCTAGCGGCATTACCAGTGGTAATCTCATGCAAGGTGTACGTTTCTTCAAGGACGGGGCAAGAACTCAAAGCTTGGTTATTTCCAACCAGTCGAAAACTGCTCGATTTGTTGACACAATTCACTTGTTTGGTGAACCAAAAGTTCTCCAACTGAACTAATTTTTAGGGAATGGGGAATGTTAAAAGTAGAGGTAAAGCATTTAGAAAGAAATTTTTCTATAAAACGGAAAAATATTCACCCAAATGCTTCATCGTTACACTAGTTAGTAGTTAGTATTTAGTGATTAGTTATTGTTTATTGGTTGGAAAAACTATCAACCAATAAATAATAATTCCCCATTCCCTATTCTCACTCAATCCCCGATTGCCAACTACCAATTAGTAACTACGATTTAGCAAATGAATATAGCAGTGGTGGGGTTAAGCCATAAAACAGCCCCAGTAGAAGTCCGGGAAAAACTGAGCATTCCAGAACCACAAATTGAAAGTGCGATCGCTCAACTGGCCAGCTATCCCCATATTGACGAAGTTGCAATTCTTAGTACTTGTAACCGCCTGGAAATTTATATTGTTACCAGTGAAGCAGACCAAGGTATCCGGGAAGTAACGCAGTTTCTTGCGGAATACAGTAAATTACCCGTGCTTTCTCTACGACAACACTTGTTTATGCTGCTGCATGATGATGCAGTAATGCACGTTATGCGGGTAGCCGGTGGTTTAGATAGTCTGGTACTCGGAGAGGGTCAAATTCTGGCTCAGGTGAAGACTACTCACAAACTGGGACAGCAATATAGCGGTATAAAAACCATTTTGAATCGATTATTTAAACAAGCACTGACAGCTGGTAAGCGGGTTCGTACTGAAACTAGTATTGGTACTGGCGCTGTCTCTATCAGTTCGGCAGCTGTGGAGTTAGCACAAATTAAAGTGGCAAATTTAGCAGCTTGTCGAGTGGTAATTCTGGGTGCTGGTAAAATGTCGCGGCTGCTGGTGCAACACCTACTTTCTAAAGGTGCTGTGGAAATTAGTATTGTAAATCGCTCTCGCGATCGCGCCCAAGAATTAGCAAAGCTGTTCCCTCAACAACCGATAAAAATTCATCCACTATCGGAAATGATGGCTGTAATTGCCGATAGTGATTTGGTGTTTACAAGTACTTCGGCAATAGAGCCAATACTTGACCGTGCCAAATTAGAAATGGTTTTAGAAGTTCAGCGCTCTTTAATGTTATTTGATATTTCTGTGCCGCGTAATGTTCATGCGGATGTAAATGAATTGGAAAATGTGCAAGCGTTTAATGTAGATGATTTGAAGGCAGTAGTAGCGCAAAACTACGAAAGCCGTCGGAAGATTGCACAGGAAGCCGAGCGACTTTTAGAGGAAGAAGTGGAAGCCTTTGATATTTGGTGGCGCTCTCTTGAAACTGTTACCACTATTAGCTGTCTGCGAAATAAAGTCGAAACCATCCGCGAACAAGAGTTAGAAAAAGCTTTGTCGAGATTGGGTTCGGAATTCGCTGAAAAACATCAAGAGGTAATTGAAGCATTAACGCGGGGAATTGTCAATAAAATTTTACATGACCCGATGGTGCAATTGCGATCGCAGCAAGATGTTGAAGCTAGACGGCGCTGTATGCAAACTCTGCAAATGCTGTTCAATCTTGATGCAGAGGAACAGTTTAGTTAAATTAAATAACCAGAACCCCAACTTGTGGTGAGAAGTTGGGGTTCTGAGCCAATCGGTTTGAAATTAGATATACTTCTAATTAGACATCTATCTAATTAGAAATTAGTTATGCAACCAGAGCAATTTAACATCTTACTGCGCTTTTTCAAGGCATTAGCGGATGATAGCCGATTGAAGATTGTAGGTATTTTGGCGAATCAGGAATGCAGCGTCGAAGAATTAGCGGTGCTACTGCAACTCAAGGAACCGACGGTATCCCATCATTTAGCGAAACTTAAGGAGCTAAATTTGGTGACAATGCGTCCCGAAGGCAATAGCCGTCTATATCAATTGGATAGCGAAGCTTTGCAAAGCATCAGTAAGGAAATTTTCACACCTGAGAAAATAGCATCTTTGATAGAGGATGTGGATACTGAAGCTTGGGAAAGTAAAGTGTTGAAAAATTATATAGAAGACGATACTCAACGCCTCAAAGAAATTCCTGCTAGTCGCAAAAAGCGCCTAGTAATTCTCAAGTGGTTAGCAAACCAATTTGAAGTGGGAATCAACTACCCTGAACGCCTGGTAAATGACATTCTCAAACGCTACCATCCTGACTGCGCCACCCTGCGGCGAGAGTTGATTGGTTATCAGTTAATGCAGCGAGAGAATGGGGTTTATTGGCGTACAACATAACAATAATAGGTTGTATCTTTATGCAGTTAGAAACACAAAAATTCTATTACACACCTGAAGAGTATTTAGAAATTGAAGAAAAGGCAGAATATAAAAGCGAATACCGTGATGGAGAAATTGTACCGATGACGGGTGGCACTACAAATCATAATAAAATTGCAGGCAACTTTTATGCTTATTTTAAGTTTGGTTTGAGAGGCAAGAATTATGATGTTTATATTGGTGACGTGCGTTTTTGTGGATACCCCGTTATCGGCAGCATACATATCCTGATGTGATGGTGATTGAGGGACAACCTATTTATACAGGAACCAGCACAACAACGGTGATGAATCCGATGTTAATTGCTGAAGTTTTATCTAAATCGACTAAAAATTATGACCAAGGCGACAAGTTTCTTTATTATCGCTCTATTGCAGAATTCAAGGAATATATTTTAATTGACCAATATCAGTATCATGTGATGCAGTATGTAAAAACTGCGAAAAGTCAATGGTTATTTACTGAATTTGAACATGAATCTACAACTTTATCACTGCAAACGGTTGATTTTCAAATTGAATTGCGCGACCTTTTCGAGCAAATCAATTTTGCAGAAAATAATGAAGATTAAAATAATGGTGTAATTGCGATCGCAGCAAGATATGCAAACTCTGCAAATGCTATTCAATCTGGATGCAGGGGAGCAGTTTAGTTAAACTCAACAACAAGCAAAATCTCCGACTTCTGTAAAAAGTCGGAGATCGAAACTTTTCGATTTTCACAATAATTGTTCTGGATCAATTCCCCGCTCTTGCAGCCGTGTCAATAAATCTTGATATCGTTGGCGTTCTTCCTCCAGTTGTTGGAGAGCTGCTTCTTTGGCTTGACGTTCTTGTTCAGCACGTTGACGTTCTTGTGTACGTATTTGGTCAAGCTCAACGGGTGTAAGAAATTTATATCCATCAAGGCGATATATTTCTAGAGTTTGTGGAGTGAGTTCAAAGCGGATTCCCAAACGGGGACTTATCCACCCGTAAATCTGGTTAATTTCTTGCAACCAATCTTCTGAGCGCAGAAAACCTGTTAATTCATTTCGGTCTGGGTCGTAAATGTAATATTCTTCAACTCCATAGCGTTGATAAAACAGGAGTTTCTTTGCCATTTCTTTAGTTGTATTACCAGGAGATAATATTTCAAACACCACCTGTGGCGGAATATTCTCTTCTTCAAATTGCTTGTAAGAACCCCTATCTCCCTTGGGTCTACCAAACACTACCAGAGTATCAGGTGCTTGTTTGATGTTAGGATTATCTTTAACTGGATACCAAAATAAATCTCCAGCAATGAATACATCTGATTGCGATGCAAATAAAATTTCTAAATTTTCTTTAATAGTTACTATCCAACGAAATTGCTTGGTATTATCCGCCATTGGTTTTCCATCGCTTTCGAGGTAGATGACCTCAGATGCGATATTAGGAGTGATTACCATAATGCTACGCCTCCACTCTTCGAGTTTCTCATAGTTTGGGACGGTTCCAAGTGATAGGTTCAGTCGCTACCAAAGTTCTTCACTAAATTTGTGTTTCTTCCTCGGTAAAGATAGGAGGCCACAATTCAGTAATGGGCAATTCCCAACCGGGAAAAAGTTCTGGTATCGTTAAAATATCGCCATTTTCTAAAACTGTCGGTTCGCCTGTAGAGCGATAAATTGTAACTGTCTCTTCATCAGGATCAATTAGAATGCCGACGATCGCTCCTAGTTCTATAAATTTCAGAATTTTGGCTAGTATAAGTTTAATTTTATCACTCTGAGATTTAATTTCTACCACCAAGTCAGGAACAAGTTCTCCAAAGTAACGAGGACTTTGGAGAAGTCGGGAAGCCCGAACAAAGGAAACATCAGGTGCTTTGAGATTTGTATCTGGCATGATGAAACCGCCCGCAGAATCAAATACTCTTCCCCAACGACGAGGATTTATCCAGGCAAAGAGAAAGGCAATCAGACGACTACTGATTTCGCTGGATACAATATCTGACGGGCCCATTATTGAAATTTTCCCATTTTCGAGTTCCAACTGGTAATCTAAACCTGCTTCGGTAAAAGCTGTTTGAACTTGCTCTAAATCTCTGAGTGTCATCATTGACATAAAAAGCTTTTTCCACTGAGATATACAACTCGATTTTAACAAGAGCCAAATTTCCGAAGATTTGACACCGTGTGCCACTTTCTCTCAAACCTAAGCCTTAAACCATTGCCTCGCAGCGAATCAGAGCAAGAATAAAAGCCTCTCCCACACAGGGAGAGCTTTGGAGGAGAAAGCTAATCGCACTCTATTTTCCCAAATAAGCTTCTAGAACTTTTGGATTAGTTTGAATTTCTGCTGGCGTACCATCAGCCAAATTCTGCCCTTCAGCAAGTACCCAAACACGATCGCACAAGGACATAACCACATCCATATTGTGTTCAATAATCAGAAAGGTCATTCCGTCTTGACGGTTCCAAGTGATAATGCGATCGCAAATATCATCAATCAGTTTTGGATTCACCCCAGCAGCCGGTTCATCCAACAAAATTAACTTGGGATTAGTCATCAGCGCCCGTCCCATTTCTAGCAGCTTGCGTTGTCCACCAGACAAGCAACCAGCGTAATCGTGTGCTTTTTTTGCCAAGCCTACTGATTCTAATAAGTACATTGCTCGCTCTTGCAGTTGCTTTTCTTCCTTAGCGATGATATGCGGTTGCAACTGCACCTGCCAAAAATTTTCACCCGTTTGTTTTTGCGCCGCCAGCAGCATATTTTCTAACACCGATAACCGCGAGAGAGTCCGTGCAACCTGAAAGGTACGTATTACCCCCTGCTGGGCGATTTGATATGGTTGCAAATTGTGAATCGGTTCGCCGTCAAAAATTACTCGTCCTTTATCAGGGCGAATGAAGTTTGAGAGTAAGTTAAATAAAGTAGTTTTGCCAGCACCATTGGGGCCAATCAAGCCCGTAATACTGCCTTTAGGAACTTCGATTGTTGCCTCATTAACTGCTTTGACACCACCAAAGCTTTTAGAAAGTCCAGTGGCTACCAAAAGGGGAAGCCGGGATGAATAGTTATTTACCAAGGGTGAGTTCCTCCTTTTTCCCTAAGATACCTTGAGGACGCCAAATCATCAGTACCATCAAAATTAGTCCGATTACCATGATGCGAAACGCGCCCAAACGTGCTTCATCAAGAGAAACGATTCTGGGTAAGACTTCTCGCGTCAGCGCATCGTAAGCAAAGAAAATTACCGCCCCTAAGATTGTGCCGACATTATTCCCAGACCCGCCTAAAATCACCATAATCCAAGTGTCAAAGGTGATCTGCGGTTGGAAATTATCAGGGTAAATAGCGCCCAGTTGCCAAGCAAAGAAAGCACCAGCGATACCCGCGATCGCACCTCCTAACATGAGAGATTGTAATTTATACCAAAAGACATTTTTTCCTAGCGCTTTCGGAATTTCTTCATCTTCACGGATGGCTTTGAGAATTCTACCCCAAGGCGATCGCACCAAAATTTCTAACCGCCAGTATACAAATGCTAAAACCAGCAGTAACACCAGCATTAAAGCCGCTTTTGGGTTGTAGTTATATAGTCCAATCACCCCAGAAATATAAATCGCTGCCGCCAAAATTGCTAACACAATTCCCACACCCAAGCGCGATGCAAATTCTTGCTTGCTAGTCGTCCTTTTGCCCAAATCAGTAGTCCGAGATATTTGAGTGGTACGAATCCATTGCCACAAAGTAAAGAAAGTTACAGCAGCCAGCAGCGTTAAAAGCCCAATCATTACTAATCTGACAAACAAACTTGGCTCTGTGGATAGGGGTATAGGATAACTTTGTACACCAAACGCCCCAGAAATCCAGGTGTCACCCACAGGTAATTCCTGATTATTCACCACCAAACGAATTAATTCGCCCGTGCCAATGGTGACAATTCCTAGATAATCTTCTCGTAAGCGGAGAGTTACAAAACCAATTATTAAACCCAACAAGGCAGCGACAATTGCCCCAGCCAGTGCCGATACCAGTAGGGGTACGCCCTTTAAGCTTAACAATACCGTTGTATATGCTCCCAGAGTCATGAAAGCAATATGACCAAAGTTAATTAATCCTGTAAAGCCCCACTGTAAATTCAGTCCTAGTGCAAATAGAGCAAAAAGTGCTGTAGAAATTGCTAAGAAAATGAGATAGTCAACCATATTAAATTATTTGGGAATTGGGCATTGGGCATTGGGAATTGCGAATTGGGCATTGGGGATTGGGAATTGGGTATGGGGAAAGAGAAGGCAGGAGGCACAAGGCAGAAGTTCTTTAATTTTGAATTTTGAATTTTGAATTTTGAATTGATTGCTCCCTGCCCCTCTGCCCTCTTCGCCGGGCGAATAAATTTTAGCGTAGCTTGAGCGGAGCTAATTTTATGGGAATACTATTTATTGTTGGTGTTTGGTGGTAGGGAATAATTGACGTATGAATTTGCTGCGACTTAGAATGCATCACTTAATCGAGCAGTTAGGCGATGACGATTTGCAAGACATTTGGAACGTTCTCGAAGCTTTACATTATGACTTTTATATGCTAAAAGCCATACAAAAAGTCAAGCGATCGCAGCAACCGTGGGATATCTTAACCCATGAAGAAGCGGTAAGACTGTTGATGTTTTTCTGATTCAGCAGCGCTTTCTTTATCTAGTACAGCGCGGCGGAAATCAAGCTAGCATTTTAAAACTTGCAAAAGCCTTGATATACAAAACTTTTGACTTTTGACTTTTGACTTCCGCCTTGCGGTACTAGTGCCAGTGGCCCCTCAAGTTTTGGTGAAGGTAACGCCCAGTGAGTCTGGAAATGCGCTATGCCAGGTCTTTTTTGCTAGACCTGAAGAATTTAGAACCTGCCGCCTACGAGCGGGTGCATGATTTTGTTTTTATTGAGTTAGCCCAAAAGTGGCAGTTGAGTGATTTAAGAGAACTGCGACAGCTTGATAGTGAAGGTATTTTTCACCGCTTCACCCTAGATAATTATCTGATTGGTATAGAAATTAGGGGTGAAATTGTGAAATTTCTGCGTGTCATCCCTATGCCAGATGTTTAAAGTCAAGAGTCAAGGGAACACTTAAAACTGTAAACTGTATAAGGCTAGGCAGGGATCGCTATAACCTTACATTAAACTGGTTTTTGAAATAACACTTTATTTGAGATTTCCCTATGGATGCTAGGGCACTTTGGCAACGATACCAAAACTGGTTATATTTCCACGAGGGATTGGGACTGTACTTAGACGTAAGTCGGATACGGTTCGATGATCCCTTCGTGGATTCGTTGCGGCCGAAGTTTGACAAGGCGTTTGCGGATATGGCTCAACTAGAGAAGGGTGCGATCGCAAATCCTGACGAGAACCGCATGGTTGGACACTACTGGCTGCGAAATCCTGATTTAGCGCCAGCTCCAGAACTTACACAAGAAATAGTCCAAACCCTAGAACAAATCGAAGCTTTTGCAGAAAAAGTCCAAACAGGTGCTATTCATCCTCCCAGAGCAAGCCGCTTCACGGATATTATCTCCATTGGAATTGGTGGTTCCGCTCTCGGCCCCCAATTCGTCGCTGAAGCCCTCGCTCCTGATTTCCCGCCCCTGAAAATTCACTTTATCGATAATAACGATCCCACAGGTATTGATCGCGTTATCAATCATCTCCGAAATAGCCTTGCCAGCACTTTGGTATTGGTGATCTCCAAATCAGGGGGAACACCGGAACCCCGCAACGGCATGATTGAAGTTAAAAAAGCTTACGCCGGACACAATTTGGAATTTGCTCAATATGCGGTAGCAATTACCAGCGTTGATAGCAACCTCGATAAACTAGCCAAAGATGAAGGTTGGCTGGCCAGATTTCCGATGTATGACTGGGTAGGAGGACGCACCTCAGAAATGTCTGCTGTGGGGCTAGTACCAGCGGCATTACAGGGCATTGATGTTCGCGCTATACTAGATGGTGCAAAAGAAATGGATGACGCTACCCGCGTCCCAGATGTGAAAAATAACCCAGCAGCCTTGCTTGCTTTGTCTTGGTACTTTGCAGGCAATGGAAAAGGCGAAAAAGATATGGTTGTCCTACCTTACAAGGACAGCTTATTTTTATTCAGTCGCTATTTGCAACAGCTGGTGATGGAATCCTTGGGTAAGGAAAAAGACTTAGAAGGCAACGTTGTCCATCAAGGCATCGCCGTTTATGGCAACAAAGGCTCAACAGATCAACACGCTTACGTCCAGCAGTTACGCGAGGGTGTAGCGAATTTCTTTGCTACCTTCATCGAAGTATTGGAAGATCGTCAAGGCCCATCCACTGAAATAGATCCAGGAGTTACATCAGGCGATTATCTTTCCGGTTTTCTCCAAGGAACCCGACAAGCGCTTTATGAAAATCACCGCGATTCGATTACAGTCACGATTCCCCAAGTTAATCCCCGAACTGTAGGGGCATTAATTGCTTTGTATGAACGTGCTGTTGGTTTATATGCTAGTTTGGTCAACGTCAACGCCTACCATCAACCAGGAGTAGAAGCTGGCAAAAAAGCTGCCGCCTCGATTCTTGATTTACAAACACGAGTGGTAGCAGTCCTACAAAAAGAAAAAACTCCCCTTTCTCTTGACGAACTCGCCGAGAAGGCAGGCGCATCAGACCAAGTTGAGGCAATTTACAAGATTTTGCGTCACATCTATGCCAATCAGCGGGGTGTAGTTTTACAAGGTGATCTTCAGAAACCCGGTAGTTTGACCGTTTCTGCTAGCTGATAGCTCTAGTCTAAATCTCACATTTTGTCCAGAATTGTTGTCTCAACAACAATTTTTTATTGTGAAGCATCCTAAATAGAAGATATATCTTCTGTCTAGGATGCTTCACTGTATAATTCGTAATTCGTAATTAAGTTTCATAACTCAATACCGTTTGGTTAAGTATTGCTTTCTTCTCTTCCTTTGCCTAATTACGAATTATTTTAATTATGAATTGCCATAAGGCGTTGATTAAAATAACTCTTGGGTAAGAAACAGCGATCGGGTAAAAAAGGATTGTTGAGATTTTGACACAAGAAAGTGCTGGGTTTATCCCGATGACAAAATGGTGGCACAATTCCCCAGTGTTCTGCTAGCCAAATCCAGTATCCTGTTTCAATTCTGCCGTAGCTTGATACCGTGAGAATCTCTCCAACGCTGTTGTTAATAGATACTAAATTTGATGATGATTTGATGTCAATTAATAGCCAAGCTAACTCATCTACAGAAAAGTAATAGCCATTTTCGGCAGCGATGTCTATGAACTGCTGTGGATCTTTAGCTATTAGTAATTCTTCCTTGAGAGATGGCGTTTTTTGTGCAATATCAAAAAGATCCCAAATCTGTCTTCTCGTAACTAGAAACCAGGCAAGTTCTTCTGCTGTCAAGTTGTAACCATTTTCTCTTGCTAACTTGAGAAACGGCTCAAGGCTATCGGTTTCTGCTAGTTGACTTTTCAACTGGAAAGTTTGCTCTACTAGTGACAAGAAATCAATAATCTTTTGCCATGTAACTTTGTCAAAGTTTTTGTTAACTTTTATTTTTTGTTTCCAATAGATGTATTTATCTTCTTTAAGAAAGAAATTCCAAATTTGATAATACATGGGTCATCTTGCCTAAGTTTTAAACTTGGTAGAGGTTTGTGATTAATGAACACCAGTGTAGTAAGTATAATGTGTTTCTTCGACAGTACTAAACCCTTATATCATGTAAATGAAGTTACATAGTGGCTAAGTATGAATTTTTTGTAAAGTTTGTAACTATAAATAGCATTTACTGAGGAAAAGATGAAAGATTGCGATGCCTTGGGGTGGGCTGCAACTAAGATTTTTATTGCTTCTCATAAAATAAAATTAAGTCAATAGATAGTATTAATTATTCATGAAGTAATTAATTGTAAAGCAATCTGTACTTTAGTTATTTTGAAACGAACTACAGAGGCGCAGAGAACGCAGATGTAAAAAAAAGATATATTATACTATCTTTAGTTCATAGGTAAATAGCAGAGGAAGTAAAAGCGATCGCCTTTATCTTTCTGTAAAATAAAGTTAAGACAGCATTAACAAATAGGGTTAATTATTATGACTGAATCAACTGCAAAACAACCTGCACGTCGAGGTAGAATCTTTCCAGAACGCACTTTACCACCAGAAGAGCTTGCTAGACGCAAAGCTGAAGATGAGGTATTCTATCATCGCTGTCGGGAAATTTTTGACCGTGTACGTCCCGATTTTATTCAGGAACACTATGGTTGGTATATTGCTGTGGAGCCAAATAGTGGAGATTATTTGATTGATGTGGATAAAATGCAAGCTCATAAAAAAGCCCTACAAAAGTACCCAAATAGTAGACATTGTATATTCTGTCTAAATGAAACGGGAACAACTGGCACAATATGATTCAGGGTAACTTTGGAGATAATGGACAACTATTTTTTGAAATTGATTTGATTACATCTGATGGATTAGATTTGCCTGTAGATGCCATGCTGGATACTGGTTTTACAGACTTTCTGGCTATTAACAAACAAGATTTAGAGTGTCTTAATTGGGCTTATATCGGTGAAGAATCTCTACGAACTGCTAAGGGAAAATCAAGATTTGATATTTATTTAGGCAAGGTGATATTAAACGAACAAGAGTATGAAATTAATGTTTATGTGGGCAATGAAATTACGGAAGTATTATTAGGTTCGGAATGGCTAAAAATTCTGCCGTTGGTAGCAAATTATCAGGTTGGTATATTAACTTTGGGATAAATGCGATGTCTACGGCTGCCTACGCCTACGCACTTCAGTTATTTTGAAACGAACCGCAAAGTACGCATAGACACGAAGTGGCTTCCCGAAGGGTAGAGCGCGAAGGTAAGAAAAGAGATGTATTTTGCTATATTTTAGTTAAGAAGTAAATTGCGGAGAAAGTAAAAGCGATCGCTATTCCAATCACTACCTTTAATTCGCCCTAAATAGCCTGTTAAGGGTGAGGAAAGTTCTATCAGTAAATCGTGAACTATTTCATCATTTAGTCGGGGGTTATGAGTAGCATTGTAATGAACACGAATTTCTGTAACTGTAAAACTCGGATGTGTAGCTTTTGAAGTTTCGTTATCTTGTTCAGAGAGTTCTTTAACTGCCATAATAATCTGCGATCGCAACTTAATGTCTCTCTCAGCTTTATCAATATATTCATTAATTCTATAGTCAATTTGCCCAGGTTCTAGATATTGCCGTAATTCGATTAAATTAATAGCACCTGGATATTTGGCTTTGAATTCAACTAACTTTTGTAAAGTCATAGCATTAATAATACTTACTTTCCATTTGTGCGCAGCTTTTAGTATATCTGTAGATGGATTACCTGGGCCAATTACTAATTTTGCTGAATCAAGAAATGGATCAGCACCTAAATGCATTCCGCCTAGCTTAATTAATTCCTCAACTGTACCGCTAGGAATAAGCCTACCCGCTTTACACTCGCAAACAATAGGGTAAGGTTTTGAACAAAATAAATCTAAGCCTCCAGCGCCACCTTTGTAAGCATTTTCAACCTTGAATCCTAAAAACTCCAGACTTTGACGTGCGATGTTTTCAAAATCTGTACCAGCTTGGTAGTTGCTTTTTTTCTCCTCTAGCTCGATGCTGCGATCGCCCAGTTTTGCAATATCATTTATCCAAGCTAAATTTGGATCGGGTTGCGTAATTAGCTTGTCACTACTCCAACCTAAGAATACTTTGATATCGTCGTCTAATTGTTTAGCTGCTGGTTGGCTAATGGTTAGGGATGCGATCGCACTCTGCAATTCTTCTAATTCAGGATGTAGCGGGGGTTCTAGCTTTTCTAATTGGCTTTTGCGTTGGGCGAAGGTGCGATCGTTTAATACAGGTTTGGCTTCAGAAACGATCAGCGAAGAGTTTAAAGGGCGAAACTCAGGATTTGGGGATTTCAAAAAAATCTCAAGCGATTGAGGCAGTAGATAAACACGTAGGTAAGCCAGAAAAAGATGAGGTCTTTTCCCAAGAGTTAGCTGTAATGCTTCTTTTGTCCAGACTGTTAATTGTGACAAACTATCCAAAGATTCAGGAGGGTGCAAAATGCACCCTTCACACCTAGCCCAAGCTTTAACCACAACCTTTTCACAACCTTGTTGGGCTAAAACTGTTTGAGCAATTGACAAAAAACTTGGGCGATAGTACTGCTCATAGGATTGTAAGTTAATTGATATATCGGTTGGATAAAGGGCAAACTGCCGCCCCGAATTAATAAATTTTCGAGGCATTGTGGCAATCATTCGCCCTTGTATTAACGCTTCAATCTCAGAAGCTGGTAAACATAAGGCTGTGTCAAGGACAACTGATTCGCTCATGTTTATTAATTTAACAACTCACTCAGATCCTCTGAGTCGTCTGTATTCTCTATAATGGATGGGTTAAGGAAGTCGTTTAATAATTCTTCTCCCTCAATAGTTTCGTCATCGATATGACCAGAAGGATCGCTTAAAATTTCTAAAAGTAAAGGATTTTTACGAGTAAACATCCGGCAAAATTCCATAACTTGTTCTTCGGTTAGCTGATAGCTTTCACGTTTCTGATAAACAGCATCAAAGTAAATTAGCTCTCGGATTTCCTCAGCTTTTAGATCCACGTGTTCTCCACCAAGTTCTTCTACAAGTTTTTTGAGATAACTATAAGAATCCCAATTTTTGTGAATCTTATTTGCTTTAGAGCGAACTAAACAACCTCGCGTTATATCGAATGTTTGATATTCAATTAAACGCCACATTCCTGCTCCAACTGCTCTTCCATGTAAGTATTGGAGAACAGCAACACCGATTTTGAAACCTTTGTTTTTTTCTTTGCCAATTATTTTAAAGTTTATCCAATCCTGATTTTTTGACTTTGGCTCAACATCAGTAATATCTTCGATTGTTAATTCCTCTAGCTTTTCACCTGTAGAAGTTTCACATTCTAATGTTTGACCTTTCAAACTCTGAAAGCCAAAACGTAAAGCATCGATAATTAAAGAGTTATTTTTTTCATCTAAATAATCTCCATTATCTACCTTGCTTTCTCTTTCTAAAGCCAAGTAAAATCTTTGCAATGGGTCTTGTGGTAATATTTCTTCCTCAACCTTAAAATTTTCAGCACACCATTTCAACGCTTCCCTTACAGTTAGTCCGTTCTTTCCATATTTTCTTAGTTCACTTTCTTCAAATGGATAAAGTGGATGATGAGGTTTTAAGTGTTTTATTTCATAAAACTCTTTTAACCAAAGTGTGACTAAATCAACCATAGAATCGCTACCAAGAGTTTTTAAATCTATTGGTTTTCGTTGCGTATATTTTGAAACTCGATCGGGTGTACCACCAGGCATCAGATCCACCTTATTTGTCCACGTATCAGGCAACATAACTGTGAGAATAACAAGACCTCTACCAAGTACAGATGGTTCGAGAGTATCATGTAGACGCTTCACTAAATCAGCAATTACCTGTGGAGTTGTTAAGCCATCATCACTGCAATTGTTTTCTACATCTATTTCATCAAAACAGATGACGACTGGGTTATAGTAATTCACCAAATTCAGGATTTGCTGAATATTTTTGAGGGCTTCAGATTCCCTGTCTTGACTAGCTTTACTAGGATTGGGTAATCCTAATTCCTTAGCATTAGAGGTTGCTAATTCATCACCAGATAACCATTTAATTGCAAAAGATGCTTGAGTTTCTGAAAGTGTCCACAAAATAGCCCTGACAATATAGGGATCTGCATTTGGTTTTGTTTTGAGAACTTCTTTGGTCAGCCTATCCATCAAATTTTTGTTTCTAGCTGACCAGCTTAAAGATACTTTATCAAATCTTTCAACTAGTACCTGGGGAAAAAGGCTTGGAAAATTAGAATCGATAGCTTTAAAGCCTTCATTTGCCATCGCCGCTGCCACTTCCTGCCATTGCATTACGCCTTGACTACCAGTATTACTGAGACTATCTGCCAAAGTTTGTTGGAACTGGTATTTAACTAGGTTTAAATCTGTATAGTTGTTAACACCTGCATAAATGAACAGAGCAGTTCCATTGGTTTTCAGTCTATGGCGAATGCGACTAAGGATGTGAGTTTTACCCACACCCTGTTGAGCTGTTATGGCAATTGATGTCACTTTCTCTTGAGTCGATTGGCTAGTACGTACCAGATCAATTGCCTGAAAAACTGCATTAGAAGCGTGAGCATTTAAAGTTGGTACATCGGGGAATCCCTTCCCCCATACATCTTGTTCTTTGACTATGCCAGCGTTGATAAATGGATTATGACTTCTGATCGCAGCGTTAAGGGCTTCTGTTGGAGAGACGGCTGAACTGTCCATAGTAATTTTGTCTGAGTAAAAAGCGACATAAGGATTCGGAGAAATTTAGGAATTTAAAAGCTTGGTGTAGTAACGCAACCCACCACCAGGAATTGTTATTGAATCATCACGCTTGTCTGGCGTGATATCTCGCATTTCTCCTGCCATGAGCTGCAAAACATCTTTTTCTTGCATTTCCAGCAACCACTCACTGAACTCTGTACGACTCACCCGATCGCCAATTCCTCTTCTAATGCGATAAATTGGCACTAGATTATTAAAGTTGTACTCATAGTTCAACTTGTCGTAGACTTCCAACGCCACAGATTTAAACTCGTCGTAAGATGCGATCGCACCTTTAACCCCATTAACTGGTACATCTGCACCAGTCACTGCAACATCTATCTGACTAATCCACTTCACCAACGCATTCGCCGCCCAAGTACCGACAATCGTCCCTTCAAACTTAAAATCGCCACTTCTCAAACCCTCACCCAATACCTCTAAACCCTTGCCAGATGTCAGAGAATATCCCTTTTTGGAAATTGCGATCGCACCCTGCTTCTGTAATTCCTCGAATATGCCCTGATAATCTGCCACCTTCTGGCTTTTAGATACAATTCGCTTAGTGAGTTGACCCTTCTTAACTTCTTGCTGCATTCCTCCCAAATCCCATAAAGCCAAAAGAAGACGAGTGCTAGTATTTTTTGATGTCATATTAAGTGTACTTTTTGACAAAAAGCATCATAGTAACTGTATCTTTCTAAATTATTTATGCAGAAAAAATAACCGAGAAATTGCTGAAAATTTCGGCGTTTCAGCTAAATAGACTCATCAAAAATCAACAATATATTTCCTTGGGATGAATGCAGTTTCTCTCAAAGGCGGGATGGAACGCTTGAGAAAATCGACGATCATGACAGAGAAACGCTGTAGCTGTGCAGTTGTAAATTGAGTGGTATGTGTTTTTTCAATTCCCAGCGAAATAACAGGAATTCCAACTTTGTTTTTGCAACAGCAAGGCTTTTAGCAAATACAGGTGAGAACGAAATCCAATGAATACAATATATAAAGAACGTAAAATAGTTTCGCGTCTATTTGCAGTGCTGCTTTCGGCATTGCTAATGGTGCCCTTGCTGAGTAGCTGCGGAGGCGGTTCCCAAAAAGCTAATGTGCCACCACCAGTGGATGATACCGTTAGTAGAACAGTGAGCGATCGCACAAACCAAACCGAAGTTAAGAAAGGATTGGGTACGGGGCAAAAAGTGGCACTTTTGGCGGGAGCTGCGGCACTTTACTACATGTACAACCAACATAAGAATGCTCCACAAGAAGGAGCGCAAGGTAAATACTATCTTTCCAAGAACGGGCGTGTATATTACCGTGATGCTGAACATCGCGCTCACTGGGTAACGCCACCAGCAGAAGGAATTAGAGTACCAGAATCTGAAGCACAAAAGTATCGGGAATTCCAAGGCTATAACCGGAATGCCACAGGTCGCGATCTCACTGGTATAACTTCATCCGCAGCTCCGGCACTCTAGATCAGCGAAGCGTGTGTAAATAAGAAAGCGGGTTTCCCGGAGGATAACGCCGATCGCGCACGTCGGAAACACGAACTTAAATCAGGAGACAGATTATGGTAGATGAATTTTTCCGAAAGGCGAAGGAGTTGCTTTTGGGGTCAAACAGGGATCAAGCCGATCAAGATGCCGAATTCCGCGATCGCAATGTACGTCCAGCCAGCGAAGATCCCTACGGTGATCCCGCAGATCCGGCATCTTACGGCGATGTTCGCCCAGCTAGTGAAGACCCCTACGGCGACCCCGCAGATATCGCGTCTTACGGCAATGTTCGCCCAGCTAGCGAAGACCCTTACGGCGACCCCGCAGACACAGGGGAGTTTGGTGATGTCCGCCCAGCCAGCGAAGATCCCTACGGCGACCCCGCAGATCAGGATTCCCGCCGTTAACGCAAAACCAATCTGGTGATATTGGTTTTCATAGTGTGATGAATTTTGGAATAACAAATAAGCAGTGGGATTTGAACCTACTGCTTTTTATTTTGGCTGCTATTTATACGGATTACGAATTATTTTGTTGCCCAAAATTTCCTGCGGTTGCTGAATATTTTGATGCACAGATCGAGCCGAAGTTAAACTAAGATGCGATTTTTCTAAGCAAGAATTCAGGAGGCAGGATAGCGCAGCGTTAGCGAGTCCGCGAGCGTCGGCAGGAGGTTTTATTAAGCAGGAGATTCAGACCCTTGCATATAAGCAGCCCCAAATTTTTTTGTTTTGTGGGGGTGTTAAACCCAAGACCCATCGGCCGCAGGAAACAGAACGGAGCCAGGAGCCACCCTTTGCCTTCGGGGCAGTTTTCCTCCTGCCTCCTGCCTCCTTGATAAATTCTGACTTTTGACTTCTGAATTCTTTTTACTTATTTAAACTCTTCGAGTTGATCCACACGTAACCAAATATTAGGTGTTGGCACTTTCCCAAACTTAATCAGGGCGTAATCACCTTTGATATCGACAATTTCGCCTTTGGTTTCAAACAAATAAGAAGGAAAGCGAGGATCACTGGCTTTAGCCTCCAGACTGTTTTCTAGTTTCTCGCGCACAGCGCGAACCATATCTCCTTTTTTGACTGCCATGAGTTCCTCTCTCAAATTTGTAACGTCTTTCACCTGCATTTTAAAAGAGTTCCGAGTTAGAACTCCTAACTTTTGTAAAGACGCAATTAATCGCGTCTCCTGACTCCCCGTAACGTTTGACACTCGGAGCAAAAATGACTAGATCGCCCAGCTAACCTGATCCGTTGAATTGATGTACCACAAACTCGACAGGGTTCTCCAGCGCGGTTATAAACCCAGGCTACACCACCATAGTTGCCGTTAGTACCTTTAACGCTTAAGAAATTACTAAATGTCGTACCACCAGCCTCAATGCTGGTTTCTAACACTTGAATGATGGCTGTTCGCAAACGTTCAATTTGCTTTAGCTGCAAATCTATACACAAGGTTTCAGGTAAAATGCCACTCTTAAACAATGCTTCATCAGCATAGATGTTACCTAATCCCGCCACCACCGATTGATCTAGTAGCGCAGTTTTAATCGGACGGCGGCGGTTTTGGAGTTTGCTTGCTAGATATTCAACATTAAATTCTGGTGAAAATGGATCTGCTGCCAGTTTTGCCAAACCAGTCATAATACTTTCTACAGCAACACCAGGCGGAACCCACCATATTTTACCGAAGGTTCGCTGGTCAACAAAACGCAATTCCTGCTGATCCCCAAAGAATAATCTAACTCGCGTGTGCTTATGTAATGGTTCATCTCGATGCAGCCATAGGAGTTGACCGGTCATTCGCAGATGAACTCCTAGCCAACTGTTTGATGGAGGGGAAGATGAGGAGAGTTCAGCGAGGAGATATTTACCGCGACGATGCCAAGTAGCGATCGCATTTTTTTCAATTCCATCAACAAACTCACCAACAGAAAACGGGTAGGCGATGGTGCGATCGAGCAACACATCTCCACCCGTGATTTCTTGGTTGAGGGTCAATTGATTTAGACCCCTTCGGACTGTTTCAACTTCAGGCAGTTCAGGCATTCAAGCTGAGTTAAGCAAGCAATTGTGATTTATTTGAGGGATCGAGGAAGAAGAGATGGGGTAGTAACTTACATAGCCCTATATGGCTCGTATTACTACCCAAAAGAAACCGTAAATACCCGCAGGGCGGCTCTCGTAGATTAGGGTAGGCTAGGACAAAGAATGAATAAACTGAAATTTTCAGACTTCATACTTCAGACTTTAAAACTACCCTTCATCATCGCATCAAACAACCCCCTTGTAGCTTTGCTGCTATTTTTTCGGTGCTTTAGCCTTTGGTGCTTCAACCTCGACTAATTCATCCTGGGCAAAGTTGTTGGTATTGATACCAGAGTAATTGACCTTTTCAAAGCGGACAATTACAGGGTATTTGATGCCACTTTGGTCGATGGAAGCTACAGTTCCTAGATCCTGAAACCAGTAGGATTCAGGGCGGAGAATACGTACTTTAGAACCACGTTGAACCATGATTATTTTCCCTTTTAGTTATCAATCGCCAATCTAGAGGGCTAATTGATTTCACTCTACAACCTCACGGTCGCAGCAAGAGTCTTTGTTAAGTTATTTGTCTGAATTGGGCATTGGGCATTGGGCATTGAAAAGAGGCAGAGAGGCAGGAGGCAGAAGGCAGAAGGCAGAAGTTCTTGAATTTTGAATTTTGAATTGATTTCTCCCTCATCTTTCCACTCCCTTAACACATCCCAAATTTAAAACTGTATTAGACCCTACTTGACAAGGCACACGTTATAGCGTACCTTCGTTCGCAAACAGTTATTTTGTAGAAGCTTATGTTTTAGTTAAGACAAACACACTTCCCTCATTACCTCTGCCGATCCGCAGGTCGTTATCTATATAAGTGATATCTAACCAGCCTTGCTGTTTGTCACTATTTATGGCAACATCAATTCCGGGAAATTTTCTACCTGCTTCAATTTGTTGGATAAAAGTTACCGGAGAATTGTATTCTATTAAACGTTGTAAGCCGATAATAGAACGTTCAAATTTCACTTGGACACGCCGACCGGAAACTGGCTCAAATTTAGCAGCAATGCTGACTAATCCTTCTAAATAAGGTAAGCCATAAATCTCAGCTATGTTGTAAACACTGGTAGTCTCTACCCGGATACACTGATAGATTTGACCCAGTTTGCATAAAGGTAGACGATCTAAATTTAAAAGAGCCTTGCTAGTGGTGTATAGTAATCGCCAATTGCCATCTAGCAAATTACTAGCTTCCACCGGACGGGGTGTAGGATTAAAGTCTTCTAAATTGGCGATCGCTGCTAAGATAGCCTGTTTCTGTTCTTCAGTCGCCAATAGACCGCGATTAGTAAGTGTGATCGCATCCATAAGAGCCGCTTTTGCCATCATCGCCTGTCACCTCAAAAATCACTCACTTTCCATCAGCATAAACAAGATATTCATGACATATATGTAGAGCCATAAAAATTACTAA
Source organism: Nostoc sp. NMS9 (assembly GCF_017114995.1). Taxonomy (GTDB): domain Bacteria; phylum Cyanobacteriota; class Cyanobacteriia; order Cyanobacteriales; family Nostocaceae; genus Nostoc. The sequence goes on from NZ_JABXKL010000019.1 coordinate 165,653, forward strand.
GAATCGCTTGACTTAAGCCTTATGCTTATTAAATAAAAAAATTTCTATCTGAATGCGGATTTATCAACTAAAGGGTTGAAAAGATAACTAAATTAATCCGTGTCAAGTGATAGACTCTAAATGTCAACTTACGTAAACCTTTTCTTGTCCTGACTCGATATGTTGAACTCTCCATTACGTGAAGCAGCTCGTAACCAACGAGCCGATGTCATCCCCCTAAAGCCAGAGTCCTCTTTGTTGGACTGGTTACAAAACAACGGTCGCATCATCGCGCGTGACGTTCACGAACCGGATTTTCAAGCTGACGAAGAAGGAATAGACTCCCTAATGGGTGTAGACGATGGAATTGGCTACGACCTCGATGATGATGATGATGATGATGATGATATAGGAATCGCTGAGAATTAGCCTTTTCAGGCTAGGGACTTGGTAGTATCCCTAGTTACTGGTATTCAATTTTATAAGTGTGGAGTGAAGGGAAACTTCTGTGGACGCTAAATTATCTCCTGAGCAAGGATTAAACATTTCTGGAATCGCTCTAGCCTCTTTATTAGCCGTAGGGCTAGGTACAACAGCATTTTTCTTGGATTCGATGGCCAATCGGCTACCTTGGCAAAGTATGTCGTTAACCCTGCCACTGCTGTTGTGTGCGTTTGGTTCAGGTGTAGTGGGCTATTGGGTAATACCTCTACTTCAAGCACTAAAAACTGGACAAATAATTCGCGAAGATGGGCCCCAAGCTCATCTAAAAAAGGCAGGCACTCCCACAATGGGCGGTATATTTTTTATACCTGTATCTGTGCTACTTGCCTGTATATTGTCTAACTTTTCTAAAGAGGTGCTTGCAGTTTCGGCTTTGACACTCAGCTATGGATTGATTGGCTGGCTCGACGATTGGCAAATTCTGCGTCGGAAATCAAATAAAGGTATATCTCCACAAACAAAACTGGCTTTGCAGGTAAGTTTTGCGGCAATGTTTTGTCTATGGCTGATGTTTAATCAACCTTCTAATATTACAAATATTGCTTTGCCTTGGGTGAGCTTCACACTACCATTAGGATTCCTATTTTGGCCAATAGCCGGTTTTGTACTAGTTGCAGAAAGCAATGCGACTAATTTAACAGATGGTATTGATGGCTTGGCAGCAGGAACAGTAGCGCTCGCACTTTTGGCATTAGGTGCTTTAGTCGCACCAACAGCACCAGGATTGATGGTTTTCTGTGCTGCTTTAAGTGGTGGGTGTTTAGGTTTCTTAGCCCATAATCGCAACCCAGCCCGCGTTTTCATGGGAGATACTGGTTCCCTTGCACTGGGAGGAGCTTTAGCTGCTGTAGCACTATTAACAAACACCTTAGTAGGTCTGTTTATTCTCAGTGGTATCTTCTTTGTAGAAACCCTTTCGGTAATGGCACAGGTAAGTTATTACAAAGCCACGAAAGGCCCCGATGGCAAAGGCAAACGTCTCTTTAAAATGGCACCCTTACACCATCATTTGGAACTTACTGGCTGGTCAGAATTGCAAGTGGTTGGAGTGTTTTATATAATCGCTGCTATTTTGGCTACTATTTGTTTAGCGATCGCTCCATTCTGAATGTTTTAAAAACTGCTTGAATATAAAAAAACAACTCCCACATCTTCAGGGAGTTGTTTTTTTATACGGTAAATTTTATAAGATTCTGATTTCTATTTTGGAAAGTCTGACACTTGAAGCAGACTGAAAATTAGCTTATTTCAAGGCTTGCGGTGTTCTGAATTCAGAATTCTTCTTCAATTATAGGTATTTACATATTCCCTAACGCGATTCTTCCCTGTTCGCTTTGCCTCAAGCATGGCTTGATTTGCCTGATTCAGCAAATCCTTAACCGTAATTCCTGGTTCTGATACAGCTATTCCAAAAGAAGCAGTGATGGTTTCAAGGATCTGATCGCCGTCTTTCAATTGCATTTGTTCAATATCTAGCCTTAATTGTTCTACTCGCTTCCTGAGCGTTTCCATTGTCATATTAGGCATCACAATCACAAATTCTTCACCACCCCATCTACAAGCAATGTCAAAGGAGCGAATAGATTTTAACAGCAGTTTTGCTAATCCCTGGAGAACAATGTTGGCAGTCACGTGCCCATAGCGCGAGTTGTAAGATTTGAAGTTATCGATATCAAGGAAAATAATACTAAGAGGTTGTCCCGATCGTTCAGCTTCTGCTAGCCTTTGTTCCGTTATGCTTTGCATATAGCTTTGATTGAATAGTTGGGTCATCCCATCCCGCAAGTTCTCATGGATTAGACGCTGTTTTATCGATAAATTATTCAGTGCAAAGCCTAATGTTCTAGCAATAATCTCAGTAATTTGTTGAGCTTCTGGACTGATTTCTTCAAGTGCATTGATGTGTAAGATCCCAATTACTTCACCTTGTGCGAAAAATGGAACACACAAATGTGTGCCGCTAACAGGCTGTATTAAGTGACTGCACATTAGTCCTGAATTACAAGGCGATAAAAGGTTTAATTTTCCTCTCCGCAATGCCCAACAATCAGATAGTGAAAATATTTCTTTACTGCTTCTTTTACTTCCCCAAAAACTATTCATCTGAACATAATTCTTGGAATTAGCAATTATATCGATACAACCACTCATATTAGGAAATAGCTGGGAAAAAGTTAAAGCAACTATTTGATATACCTCATCTTTAGACTCACAGGAATAAAGCATATCCGTCATATCTGAGAGATATATAAGTTCTCGTTTTTTTGCCTCTAATTCCAGTGTTTTTTCTTCTAGCTGCTGATTTAGCTCAGTGAGCGATCGCTGTGCTTCTATGGATTCTGTAATATCGATACTGATCCCACCAATGCGGTAAGCGCCCGTTGCGTAATCGCTAAACGGAAACTTAAACGATAGCCAGTAACAAGGCTGATCGTTACCAGGTATCTTTACCTCTTCAATCAGCTTTAAGGGGCGTAGAGTTTTCAAAACGACTTGCTCGTTTTCCATTACCCGCCGCCCCTCTTCTGGATCTGGCAAGAATTCACTAGTCGTTTTCCCCAACCATTCTTGTGGATCTACCGAAAATCTAGATTGTATCTCCTGGTTGTAGTAGAGCATTCTAGATTGCTCATCTTTGATATAGGCTGCAAACGGGCCCTGATCTAGGAATAGCTGTTGTATCTGCTGGCTGTGTTGAAGTTCACGGGTATCTTCTTGAGATTTGGTGATCGCCCCTATAATTTGATAACCGGTTGGCATCAGGTAGATTAAAGCAGCCAAGGAAATAAACGCTATTAAGTCGAGTACAGCTAAGTGCAGCAGGGACACTGGCACATGTGGCTCAAAAATCGCCAAAAGATGATGAAATCCGCGAAATAGTACAAATCCACTTAATAAGAAAAAAGCTAGCTTATACTTAGAAGGGATCGTTGCCTTAGTTTTCGCAAAGAAAATCCCTATTACTATAGAGATGCCAAAGTAGGAAAATGCAGTGATGCAGTGAGCAATGATGCAATTCCAGTAAATAGGCTCCATTGATAACCTGATATTAACATTTCATCTGCTTCACTATAATTCTGGGTAGTCTCAAGATGTAACTATAGAAAGGATGAGTTGCAATTCCTCAAGCTTTAGTTTTATCTTAGTCAATGCTGAGTGCTGAGTGAGAAAATAGTATTCAGTACTGATCTACTTGGTAATAAGCTAATAATCATTCAAATTGCATCGCTACGTCTTTTGCAATCTTTCTAAAGCTAAGGATTATGCAACTTAAAGGCGGATTAGTTTAACAACTCCCTTTGTGGGCGGTCTTTTAACTCAGCATTCTTGATAAAAGTTCTTATGGTAACTTTCGGAACGGCTGGTAGAGTCGATGGCAGGTATTATCCCGCGCACCTCTCTGTTAAATCTGGGCGTGCGACTTTCATCGCACCCAGCTTCCGATTCCTTGACCGTAGCACCATAATTCGAGTTGTTGACGATGCTTTTTACTTTCTGACGGAAAGCTTTGAAGTTGTCCACGGAAGGAACACTTCTGAATTTCCCTTTGGTTTGCACTTTAAAGCGCCATCCAAGAAAGTCAAAACCATCTGTCGTGCGTGTTAGCTTGGTTTTCTTTTCACTTACTTTCAATCCTCGCTCTGCTAAAAAGTGATTGATCAGGGCAAGTATTTCATCTTAGGAACTCCCTGTTAGCACCAGTGTCAACCCGTAATGGTTGTCTGATTGCACCCTGTTCCAGGCTTCAGTCTACAAGAATCGAGCTTGTTCGCTGCTGGCAGATAAGGAGTCACGTCAGAGTTTAACGGGTAGGACTTACACCTACATCAATCGGGAAGTTCAATCTGGACTTGGGAGTCTTGGATTGGAGTAATTATGTACGGTCTTTTAACCGTGATTTAGCACTCAACGAATCGCACGCTCATTTCGCCCCCTTACAAACCTGACTTACCAAGTGAGTGAGTTCGGGTAAGATCAATTTTTCCATCGCCAGTCGCACAGCATTACTGGAACCAGGAAGCGAGAAAATTAATTTATGTTGATAAACACCAGCAACAGCACGAGAAGCGATCGCCCGCGAACCAATTTCTTGATAACTTAAAAAACGAAATAACTCACCAAATCCCGGTAAGGTTTTCTCCAGTAACTTTTCAATGGCATCGTAGGTGGTATCTCTTGGTGCAATACCTGTACCACCATTGAAAATTACAGCATCCAAATTTGAGCTTTTACCCAGATTTTCTATCTGCCCTTGAATTTGTGTTGGTTCATCTTTGATAATCGTGTAGGCTCCTACAGCATGGTTAGCATCAAGGAGTAACTGCTGAATTAGCTGGCCACTTTTGTCTATTTCAAAAGTGCGTGTATCGCTGATAGTAACCACAGCACAAGTTACTAAAACTCCAGGGGAGTCTGGATGGGATTGTGGCATTATATGTCACTCATGTACTATTAATAATTGATAATTGGGCATGGGGCATGGGGCATTGGTAATTGTCAATGCCCCATGCCCCATGCTCTATGCCTCATTTTTGCTCAGTCCCAGATCGTTTTCTTCAGCATACCGCTCCATGAAGCGCATAAAGCGCTCCCATTCTTGGGCAGATTTCATGACGTAAAGTGCTTCTAATTCTTCCGGTTTCCCATTAATAAATTTAGCTTTAACTTCACGGGTAATTATCTCGCCTTCTTCGTCAATCAAGTACATCCCGGTAATATCTTCGGTAGTACCTTGATCTAAAATTTTCGGATTCGTAAAAATAAACGTCGCTGTACCACTGTCCCCAGTGCGCGATCGCGTCAAGCGCACATCTGGAGTTACCTCTTCGTCAAGACCTCTAGAAAACTGGATTTTCGCCATGATGAATGAATTTAAGCTTTGGTGATGGTTAATTTAATATTCTCTCATCAATTAGAACACCACGGTCTAGAGACTACTGTTATTCAATTTTTAGTGTATATACTTAAATTGCTTCTTTTTCAAGTAACAAAGTTACGGGGCCATCGTTTTCAATTGTAACTTGCATCATTGCACCAAATTTACCTGTTTCCACCTGCAAACCGCTAGCTCTTAATTTGGTAACAAAACGATTATACAAATCTTCTGCCGATTGGGGAGCGGCTGAACGGTCAAAAGAAGGACGACGACCTTTGCGACAGTCACCATAAAGTGTAAATTGACTGACTACCAATAACTGACCGCCAATTTCTTGTACAGATTTTTGCCAACGGTCGTCTCCTTCCGCATCAGGAAACAGCCGTAATTCCAAGGACTTACGCACCATCCAGTCGATTTCAGCATCAGTATCGGTATTAGCAATACCCACGAGCAAATTTAGCCCCCGGCCAACTTTACCGACAATTTCACCGTTAACTGTAACTTGAGATGATTTAACTCGCTGGATAACAACGCGCATTTTAACTAATTCGTAATGACGCTCTCTACGAGACGCTAAAAGCGAACGAAATACTCGCTCTAAGCGTTGGCGCAGCCTCTCGTAGAGAAGCCATGCCGTTGGCGTTCGCGTAGCGTCTCTGAAAGAGAAGAGAAGGCTTTACGCTAACGTAATTCGTAATTATTGGCGAAACACTCGCTATTATCTCATTTTCATTGATCAAAATCGATGGCGGAGCCATTAGGAATGTATTCCCAGGTGGAACCTGGGAACGAGTATTAAACTCTTAACTCTTGTACAGACACGATTAATCGCGTCTCTCCTAACTGTTATTTGCCAAAACCTTTACCGCGAGAGGTTGAAGGTAGAGAAATGCAGTTTTCGAGTTGACTAATTAAAGCCTCACGATCCAAATTTTGACCAATCAGCACTAGTTGGTTTTTTAATTGACCTTTCCATTCATCATCATCCAAGGTGAAGCGTTTACCGCAAAGGTGGAAAATATGACGTTTCGGACTTTCATCAAACCACATAATCCCCTTCGCTCGGAAGATATTTGAGGGTAGCTGGTTATCTAAGAAATACTGAAACTTCCTAATAGAAAAAGGCTTGTCACTTTGGAAAGAGATGGAAGTAAAACCATCATTTTCTAAATGGTCAGAATGATGGTGATGATCGTGATGGTCATGGTCATGGTCGTGATGATCGTGACCGCATGTTGAGTGGTCATGCTCGTCATGATGATCGTGATGGTCGTGTTCATCCACCACTGTGTCAAAATATTTATCAGACTCAAACAGACCAACACTCAGAATTAAAGGAAGTGGCACTTGCGATCGCGTAGCGCGGATAATTCTTGCTCCTTCCTTGACTTCGTTAATTTTTCTTTCTAACTCGTTCAAAGTGGCTTCATCAACCAAATCTGCCTTGTTCAGTACAATTACATCGCCATAAGCAATTTGGCTGTATGCTGCCTCAGAGTTAAATAAATCTAGGCTGTAATTAGCCGCGTCTACCACGGTAATAATCGAATCCAAGCGGGTTAAATCCCGTAATTCTGTGCCCAGAAATGTTAAAGCAACTGGTAGCGGATCTGCCAATCCAGTTGTTTCCACTACTAGATAATCTAGATTTTCTTGGCGTTCTAGAACTTTGTAAACTGCATCTACTAAATCATTATTAATAGTGCAGCAGATACAACCATTATTTAGCTCCACCATGTTCTCACCAGTGGAAACAATTAGCTCGTTGTCGATGCCAATTTCGCCAAATTCATTTACGAGAACAGCGGTTTTTAAACCCTGTTGGTTGTTGAGGATATGATTGAGTAAAGTCGTCTTGCCACTGCCGAGGAAACCCGTAATAATTGTTACTGGCATTCCTTGTTTGGGCGTATCCATTGCCGAAGATTCGGGTGTAACTGCTGATTGCATAGCGCTGTTATCAAATAGTCAAAAAATAGTAATGTAGCGCAGATAAGTCCAGAAAACACTAGCGCCGCTACGCGGAATTCAAAATTCAAAATTCAAAAACCCTTGATTTATGAGCTTTCGAGATTTTGTCCAAATAGTATGTTGATTTCCGCCGTGACGTACTAGCATAGGGATGCTGGACTGTCATCCCAGCTGCTTTACCCTATTATTACGTATCTTCTTATTTCAGCATTACTCTGTTATGACCCTAACTCTTTACAATACCCTCACCCGTCGTCAAGAACCGTTTGAAACAGTCGAAGCAGGCAAGGTTAAGATGTATTACTGCGGCGTGACGGTATACGACTACTGCCATTTGGGTCATGCTAGAGCTTGCATCGTTTGGGACGTAGTGCGCCGATACCTCCAGTTTATCGGCTATGAAGTGCGATATATCCAAAATTTTACCGATATTGATGACAAGATTCTCAATCGCGCCTGTGTTGAACATTCATCAATGGAAGCTGTAGCCGATCGCTTTATCAAAGCATATTTTGAGGATATGGCGCGATTGGGAATCAAAGAAGCTGATGAATATCCCCGCGCTACCCATACGATGAATGGCATTCAACGGTTAATTCATGAGTTGGAAAATAAGGGTTTTGCTTACCCTGCTGACGGCGATGTGTATTATGCAGTGCGGCAGTTTGCTGAGTATGGCAAGCTTTCGGGACGCAGGTTAGAAGATATGCAAGCCGGAAAAAGCGATCGCGTCAATGTAGAAGATCCAGAGTACCAGAAAAAGAAAGACCCCTTCGATTTTGCTTTGTGGAAAGCAGCCAGACCAGGAGAACCCTTTTGGGAATCACCTTGGGGCGCAGGTCGTCCGGGGTGGCATATAGAATGCTCGGCAATGGTGCGCGATCGCTTGGGTGATACCATAGATATTCATGCTGGTGGTGCTGACTTAATTTTTCCTCATCACGAAAACGAAATTGCCCAATCAGAGGCTGTTACAGGAAAACCCCTGGCGCGTTACTGGTTGCATAACGGCATGGTGAAGGTAGATGGTGAAAAAATGTCCAAATCCTTGGGCAACTTTATCACTATTAGAGAATTGCTGGATCGAGGAGTTGACCCGATGGCAGTGCGGTTGTTTGTACTGACCGCTCAATATCGTACACCGATAGATTTTACCGACGAAGCGATCGCCGCAGCAACTAACGGTTGGCACACCATTAAAGAAGGTTTACTCTTCGGCTACCAGTACGGCAAAAAACTAGGATGGGCAGTGGGGAATGCTTCACTACTTCCTGAAACTGTTGAACGCTTTCAAGAAACTGTAAATAACGACTTTAATTTTCCTGGTGGGTTAACAGTGCTGTTTGAATTAGCTAAAGAACTGCGCCGTGAGGGAAATATTCTTGTGCATGAAGGGAAAACCGAAACATCAGCACAGGAGTTACAACTTCAATGGCAAACTCTCGTTACATTAGCTGGAGTTTTAGGTTTAGAAGCCGAGATAGAAGCCGAAACTCAAACAAGTAATGGTTTAAGCGATGCGGAAATTGAGGTGAAAATTCAGCAAAGGCAAGAAGCACGTAAAGGCAAGAATTTTGCCGAAAGCGATCGCATCCGTGACGAACTCCAGGCACAAAGTATTACGCTAATTGATAGCCGTGATGGCACGCGCTGGCACCGAAATTAGAGGGGACTGAGAACTAGAAATTGAATTCTTCCCAATGCCCAATGCCCAATGCCCAATGCCCAATTCCCAATTCCTTAAATTATGTGGTCTGAACTTAAAAAAGCGATCGCTAGTTTCGATATACCCGCTGATTGGATTGGTATTAGAGCCGTAAAGGAGACTTCTACTACCCGTTCAGTCCGTGACGGCTTACCCCAGCTAAATGGCAAATCCTTCACTGTCGGAGCCATGCTGGAAGTTTTGGTCAATGGTTGTCTGGGTTATGCAGCTACTAACTCTCTACAACTGTCTTCCCTGCAAACCGCCGCTCAAACAGCCTATAAACAGGCACTAGCAGCCAGTGAATGGTGGATACATCCCTTCCGTGAAAGTGAGCGTCCTAAAGTCGTTGGTGAATATAAATCTCCATTTCTTGAGCCATTGGATGCTCTGAGTCCAGGAGAAATCAACGATTTACTGGTTCGTATTTGCCAAACACTCAAAGTTGACGACAAAATTGTGCAAACCATAGCCAGTGCCAGCACCACTGAGAGAGAATCTTGGTTTGTCAGCAGCAATGGCTCAGAAGTCTATCAAAAAATACTATCTATAGGCACCAATTACGGAGCCACTGCCCAAGATGGAGCAATTGTACAGCAACGCAGCAACAACGGCTCGCAAGCAAACTGTTACCAAGGTGGACTCGAATTATTAAAACAAGAAAACTTATGGCATCGGGTGCGGCAAATAGGCGAACAAGCAATAGAACTCTTGACAGCAGAAGAATGCCCAACCACCCGTACCAATTTAGTTTTAGCCCCAGATCAAATGATGCTGCAAATCCATGAAAGTGTCGGGCATCCTCTAGAAATTGACCGAATTTTGGGAGATGAGCGTAACTATGCTGGGGGCAGCTTTGTTAATAAAAGTGATTTTGGCAACCTAGTATATGGTTCGGCGTTGATGAATATTACCTTTGATCCCACAGTGCCTGGTGAATTTGCTAGCTATGGCTTTGATGATACGGGTGCTGTAGCAACAAAGGAATATTTGGTTAAAGAAGGTGTACTGCAACGGGGTTTAGGCAGTCTAGAGAGTCAAGCCAGAGCAGATGTACCAGGAGTTGCCTGTGCCCGTGCTTCCTCATGGAATCGACCAGCGATCGATCGCATGGGTAACTTGAATTTAGAGCCTTTAAACGGCACTTTTGAAGACATTATTGGCGGGATAAAACACGGCGTTTACATGGAATCTAACCGTTCCTGGTCAATTGACGATCGCCGCTACAAATTCCAATTTGGTTGTGAGTACGCTAAATTAATTGAAAACGGTAAACTTACCAAAACCCTCCGTAATCCCAACTACCGCGCCACAACACCAGAGTTTTGGCATAGTTTAATTAAAGTCGGAGATGCCACAAACTGGCAAATGTATGGTACTCCTTATTGTGGTAAAGGAGAACCAAATCAGGCCATTTGGGTAGGACACGGTTCACCTGTCTGTGTATTTGCTAATGTCGAAGTTTTTGGTGGAGGAACTTGAAAAATACAATAGTTAGGAGTTGGTAGTTAGGAGTTTTGAATTAAGTAGGTAGGTATAATTAAACATCAAATAAAATCTTAGCTTGTAGTGAGCGATTCATCGCTCAAAAAAAGGATTATCAGGACTAAAGCTCCTTACCCTTCTCCTAACGGAGACGCTGCGCGAACGGGTGACGCTCGATGACTCGCTAACGCTGCGCTATCGTTAGTCGCTCATGGGGGAAACCCCCTTCTCTACGAGACGCTCCGCGTTCGCGTAGCGTTCCGAAGGAAAGGCGCTAGCCTCTCCCTTTGGGAGAAGACCGCGCTAACTCACTACAAACTTTAATTTATTTACGCCAGCTACTTACAAAAATTCTTTTAACTCCTAACTCCTAACTCCTAACTCCTAACTCCTAACTCCTAACTCCTAACTCCTAACTTTCTCCTTCTCACTATTCCCTATTAATATTTAATATCTATGAAAATTGAGGAATTATCTGCGTTAGAAGTCAGCTTTAATCGACTGATTGAAAGTCTGCTGATCAAAAAAGCAGAAGATGAACAATTCACTGTGAGACTTAGCAGTGAAATAAGTCAATTTACTCGTTTTAATCATGCGAAAGTGCGACAAACTGGTTGTGTTGCTGATGGTTGGATAGAACTGACTTTGATGAAAGAGCAGCGCAACAGTGTTCGGCAGTTTCCCTTTACTGGAAATTGGGAGGTAGACTGGCAGTTAGCATATACTGCTTTGCAAGAACTACGTGACGAACTTATTCTACTACCCATCGATCCATATCTAGTTTTGCCATCAGGAAATAATATCAGTAGAGAAATACATTCTGGAAATTTATTGGCGGCTGAGGTAGTAGTCCCAACTGTGCTAGAACTAGTTGCTGAATTGGATTTTACAGGGATATACGCCGGGGGAGTGGTAATTAAAGCTTATGGTGATTCTAGCGGTCAAAAACACTGGTTTGCTACTGATTCTTTTACCTTAGATTATTCTCTATTTTCCCTATCTGGACAAGCAGTTAAAGGTACATTTGCTGGGAGTGATTGGAATGAATCGAAATATATAGCCAAAATTAACGAAGCTAAAAAACAACTAGAATTGCTTGCTCACCCAACTAAAGAACTGCCACGTGGACAGTACAAAACTTATTTTGCACCTGCTGCTGTTGCAGATTTATTAGTAATGCTTTCTTGGGGAGCGGTAAGCGAAGCTGATATCCAACAAGGAAATAGTGCTTTAGCTGCTTTATCGCGTCAAGAAAAACAACTTTCTCCAAGATTTAGTTTAAAAGAAAATTTTCAGCGGGGATTAGTGCCGCGATTTAATGAATTGGGAGAAATGGCAGCACCGGAGTTAGCTGTAATAGAAAAGGGATATTTGGTAAATACTCTGGTGAATTCTCGCACTGCTAAGGAATATCAAAAAATTGCCAACGGCGCTAATGGTTCAGAGACTTTACGAGCGCCAGAAGTCAGTCCGGGAAATTTAGTATTTGAGCAGATTCTTCCGAGTTTAGATACAGGATTATATGTATCTAATTTGCATTACTTGAATTGGAGCGATCGCCACACTGGTAGAATCACAGGTATGACCCGTTATGCTTGTTTTTGGGTAGAAAATGGAGAAATTATTGCCCCTATTGAAAACCTACGTTTTGATGAAAGTCTCTATCGTTTCTGGGGAGAAAATCTAATAGATTTGACTACTTTTCAAGAATTCATTCCCGAAGTAGGTACTTATGAAAGTCGCCAACTTGGAGGTAGTTTAGTTCCCGGTATGTTGGTGGAAGATTTTACTTATACTTTGTAAGTACATCGTGCAAAGATGCAGATAAATTATTAGCTTATTTGCCTCTTGGCATGAGATTAACTTAATAATTTTGATTTGATGATTTTAATTTTACTATTCTTGAATATAATGCAAATGCTCGAATCATTTAATATTAATTATTATAGTTAATTATCTTCTAACTCAAAACACCAATCTTGTATTTCTATAACTTCTTTAATTTCAGTTTCCAATATTTGAAAAGCAGACAAAGCCCGTAACGCTGAAAAATCATTGATGATTTCTGCTAGTCTGTGAACACATCCATTAAGCTTATCCGACGAGAATTGCTTAAGCCGGCGACCTGTTAACCCACTAGCTTTGCATAAAAGTTCATGAAGAATATCTTTAGGATCAGGTAATTGTTCAAGTTTATGAATATTTGGCAATTCTAATGGCTCACGCCCACTAGGATTACCCGCAGCTTTCCGTAGAGCAGCTTCGTCAAATAAAAGCCACGCTTCCTGCATACGTACAGGAATAACACAAACATGAGGTGGTACTGCCAGTGATTGTTTAACTACTTCTACTGCTTCTCGAATTTCAGCCACACGATTTTCGCGTGATTCTTTTTCTGCATCTCGATGAATAAATAAAAGATCACAAGGATAGAGTTCTACGCTCTCGATGATACGTGGCAATAACTTTTTAGGTGGTTTGGGTAAGCGTCGCAGATCAGCCCAATTAGATTGAATAGCACACTCAACCTGATTTACCCGTAATAACCAATTGAGAATAGGCATCAGTGCTTTGTCTGAGCTACCGTCAGACAGAAAGGTGTAGCAAAGTTCTTTTATGTCAATTGAGTAGGGAAACCAGGAATTAGTGGTTGAAGATCATTTCTATCTATAACTCGGCGTTTTGGGGTTGGTATTAGTTTTGATTTTTGGGAGCTTTTTACCTCTCCATTGCTATCAGGCTCTAATTTCTCAATTACTACCGGATTTAGATAAGCAAGAAGTTTCCCTTTAGGGACAACATTTGTTTCTTCTGGCTCTTGCTCTCGCCAAGTATCAGGAAGACAACCAAAAGAAACACGCTTAAACCGTTTTCCTGAAAGTACTGTTTCCTTTAATTCAGCAACTAATAAGCTTTCATCAGGTACTTGCATCACTACAGATGGTGAGTGAGTGTTAATAATCACTTGGCGGAGTGGGTTATCTATACCAATAGCTTCATTAATATCAGTGGCGATGTCTTGAAGCAATTTCAGTATTTTGGGAATACGCTCAGGATGAATGCCGTTTTCCGGTTCCTCTAAACACAAAAGACCTTGTGCTTGTGAGTCTAATTCTAAAACTGCCAAAGCCAAAAATCGTAGGGTTCCATCTGATAACGCCCTCGCTGGATGTGAAGTACCATCTCTACCAATCACCATTAATGTGAGGAGTTCCCTACGTTCATCTCGATCAATCCCTACTTCACCCACATCATCAATTAGTTCTGCTAAAAGATTAGCAACTTGGCTGTAAACTTGTGCTTCAGCCTCATCCTCAGAAACTCCATCTAGAGAATAATTTTTATTTAACCTTGCTAGGTGATAGAGTGTTGCAGCCAAGTGAGAACCATCCATGTCTAATTTTGTAGGCGCTGTAAATTCGTCTGGTTGACGTAGGGCTGAAGGTTCTAATTGAAGTAATCGCCAAGATTGCATTTCTCTTCGCGCTAGTAAGGCTGTTGGACTTTCAGCAGCATTAGCAACAGAAAGTACTGTTCGAGGCAGATTTGCAGCTAGTCGAGATAGAGGTTTTCCTTTGATACCATCTTGATGTAGCTTAATGACAGTCTTATCTTTATCAGTCTCAGTTGAAATAAATGGTGAAGTTCTTTTTCCCTTAACTGCGGATTTACGCCACTCAACACTGTGAGGAAACAATAAGTTTTTTCTTGCATCACCAAGGTTGATATGAACTAACTCTTCTTTGAGAATTTCCAACGACCCTAAAGACCGTAAACTATCATCTGAACGATAAGCTAGAGTCAGAGAGTAACGAAGAAAGGTAATACTAGCTTTTGCCTGTTGTCCCAAATCATCTACGCCTTCCTCTGGTACGATCATTTCTGCCTCAAAAGATATTTTATCTGTATATTCATGACTAACTCGGTGAAATAGACTACGCACATCCGCTGTTCGTCCCTCTTCATCTCGCACAGATAAGGCAGCGTCAATTAGGGTTCGATCGGCGATCGCACTCAAAAACCTAATAGCATCAAATAAGTTAGATTTACCCACCCCATTAGCCCCGGCTACACAAGTAAATGGCCCGAAGCGCACATCAACATCGACGAGGTTCTTAAAACCAGAAACTTTCAACCTAGTTAGCATAATATTCCTCTGTTGGCAGAAAACATTGCAGAAGTGCCAAGCAGACGTGGCTCACAAACAGAGTAGACCTTCTTCTTCTAGTTTGACTGTACAACCTGAGAAATTTTGGATCTGGTTGGATAAAACCTGCTTATATTCTGATACTCGCAACGAGCTCAATCAGCTGTTGCGCCTCTAGCAAAGCATCTTTTGTACAAACGCGATGTGTACATTGCCTCTCTATGAGAAAAATGCATCAAACCATCTTTCTACAATCCCGTCAGTCCAAACTGGTAAATGCTAGGACTACAGTTTATCTTTTCTTACCAGGAGGTGAATTACGCTGGGTGAGGTTATCAATTTGCAATTGTTGCCGTCCGTTGGTGATAATTCGCAACATATCTTTGAGATCCTGCTCGATATTTCCCAAAATGCCATCGGCATAAGCATCAGCACCATCTTCAATTTCTTGAGCTTGAGCGATCGCATTTTGTCGCATCAGCTCTAACTCTTGCTGACAAGCATACCGCTTGCGGTCAATCTCGGCGAGGGTTTCTTGCATTATTCCCTCACACTCTTGTTGCACTTGTCGCCGCAGTCGTTCAGCTTCTTGTTCTGCCTGGTGAATAATATCGCTTTCAGCTAAAATTTGCGCTCTTTTGGCTTGTGCAGCCTCAACTACCTGCTGTCCATACTCTTCCGCCTCCAGCAGAATTTCGTCCTTTTGGTTGAGAACTGCTGCTGCTTCTTGAAAAAGTGATGGTAAAGCCAGCCGGATGTAATCAAGTTGATCTAGCAGCTTTTCTTCATCTATGAGTGTGCGTCCCGTCAGCGGAATCCTGAGACTAGAGAGAACCATTTCCTCTAGGCGGTTGAGTTCCTGCTGAATATCTATGCTTCCCTCTCCACCGAGATACTCTTGAGAGGGGGGATTGCTTCCGTTGAGATTGGGTTCAACATTGGAGATTTCTGATTGTAGCATTGGTATATATCTAGGGCAATGTGTGGGGGAACGAGATGATCGATAGAGCCACCAAACCTTGCAATCTCTTTTACCACACTACTACTTAAAAAACTATACTCATTTGAGGTTGCGAGAAAAACTGTTTCTATTTGGGTAGAAAGAGTTTTATTGGTGTGAGCCATTTGCAGTTCCACTTCAAAATCTGACACAGCCCGTAAACCCCGGATCAAAACTTGTGCTTGTTGCATTTGAGCATAATTGACGGTAAGACCATCAAAGCTGTCTACTTCTACATTAGGTAGATGTTCTGTAGAAAGACGGATCTGATCTAGCCGTTGCTCCACACTAAAAAGTGGCATCTTGTTAGGGTTCCGTAGTACAGCGACAATCACCCGCTCAAACAGCCGACTACCGCGCCCGATGAGATCGAGGTGTCCTAAGGTAATGGGGTCGAAGCTACCAGGATAAATAGCAATCACAATTTTAAATATATCAAAGTTGTTTAGGTGATTATATTGAAACCATTTTGTGTAACTTACTCAAATCTACCATCTTGCGCTCTCGGTAAGGATGGTAAAGTCAATTGTTTTAGTGGCACAAGTTATGCTCAACTAAGCGTTAGGAACTAGACTCCTAAATATGAATACTGGATTTTTACCTACGTCCCCACAATGTTGTGGAAGATTCAAGTGTAGTTACAGTATTCGAGACACAAGAAACTCCGTACTTAGCATAGTGCGCGGGTAGTTAACGAACTTTTCTAGGTAATTTTTCATGGCACTGGATTTTCCCACTTTGCCCTTGGCGTTTCAATTTACTTCTCCAGGACCGATTCTGGTGAAAATAGGGCCACTAAGTATTCGTTGGTACGGCTTGTTAATTGCCACAGCAGTTTTAATTGGCGTCATCCTTTCCCAGAATTTGGCAAAGCGGCGCAATGTTAATCCTGAGTTGCTAGGCGATTTGTTCTTTTGGTTGTTGATTGGGGCAATTCCTGGCGCACGTCTATATTACGTTTTTTTTGAGTGGTCAAAATATGCCCCAACTCCAGGAAAAATTTTTGCGATCTGGGAAGGAGGTATTGCCATTCATGGAGCGATTCTTGGTGGCGTTGTGGCTGCGTTAATCTTTGCCAAAATCAAGCAGGTTTCTTTCTGGCAACTGGCAGATTTAGTAGCACCTTCCCTGATTTTAGGGCAGGCGATCGGACGTTGGGGCAATTTCTTTAATTCTGAAGCTTTTGGCGATCCTACTAATTTACCCTGGAAACTCTATATTCCAACAGACCATCGTCCTTTAGACTATGTTAGTTTCGATTACTTTCATCCCACCTTCCTCTACGAATCTCTATGGGATTTAATGGTATTTACGCTACTAATAACGTTGTTTTTCCGGTCTTTATCCGGTAAGCCACGCCTGAAGGTAGGCACACTGTTCCTAATTTACTGGCCAGCCTACAGCTTAGGACGCTTGTGGATTGAAGGCTTTCGCACTGATAGCTTGATGCTGGGGCCATTACGGATGGCGCAAGTAGTCAGTAGTCTAGGAATTCTATTGGGATTAGTTGGATTAGCTTGGCTTTACTTACTCAAACGCCCTTTACCCGATGTAGTTCCTACTCTTAAGGGAAATGGGGAGAGAGGGGCATGAGGGAGAAATCAATTCAAAATTCAAAATTCAAAATTCAAAATTAAAGAACTTCTGCCTCCTGCCTTCTGCCTTCTGCCTCCTCTTTCCCAATGCCCAATGCCCAAAAATAAAAAATGCCCCAGAGTATTCTCTAGGGCTTAACCAGGGTGCATCTACCATTACTCTCTACTAGGGAAAGAGGGTGAATCCGGAAAGATACTGAGAAAATGCCAAAAAATTTTTTGAGGGATTGCCGTGTGTTCTTTTAAAAGTGAATATACAGAAAGCCTAAGCTATAAAAAAACACTACATACTGTAGAACCATCTGTATATATTGTCGGAGCAGGCCCTGGAGATCCTGATTTATTAACGGTGAAGGCTCAGAAACTACTGGCTGTTGCTGATGTGATTTTATTTGCTGATTCTTTAATACCCAAACAAATTTTAGAACTTTGCCGAAAAGATGCGGAGATAATTAGGACTGCGAATCAAACTTTAGAAGAAATTTTGGCGATTATGATCGATAGGGTGCGATCGCAGCACAAATCTCTAGTCCGTCTCCATTCTGGCGATCCTAGTCTTTACAGCGCCATCCACGAGCAAATGCACCTCCTCGCAGAGGCAAATATTCCTTTTGAAGTCATCCCTGGTATCAGCGCCTTTCAAGCTGCTGCTGCCAAACTCAAACTAGAACTGACTGTCCCTGGTTTAGTTCAAACCATTATTTTGACACGCATCAGCGGACGTACAGAAGTCCCTGCCACCGAAGAATTAGCTACTCTTGCAGCACATCAGGCTAGCCTCTGTCTGTATTTGAGTGCCCGTCACGTCGAAAATGCTCAAGCCAAACTACTCGAACACTATCCAGCCGAAACCCTGATTGCCATTTGCTTTCGCATCGGCTGGCCCGATGAAAAAATTAAGGTTGTCCCTCTAAATCAAATGGCAGACTGCACTCATCAAGAAAAACTAATTCGCACTACACTTTACATAATCAGTCCAGCGCTTTCGACAACAACAGGGCGATCGCGTTTATATCATCCCGAACATAATCACCTATTTCGCTCATCTCATCACTAAATGGTGGGCATCGGGCATTGCGTGGACATTAGCGGAAAGTATAAGTTCCTTAAAGAGATTTAGAGTAAGTAGCTTATTGTTTATCCGCTCCTTTACCAGTTTTTGCAAGATATATGCCTTGTAATATTACGCTAAGAGCCAACAAGTTAAGCAGACTTAAGCTTTCCGAAAAGATGAACCAAGCAAGAATTGCAGTCATTACTGGCTCAAGCAGAAGAAATATAGTGACCAAGGATGAAGAGAAATACTTGAGACTATAGACTACCAATCCATGTCCTAAAGCTTCACAGATAGCAGCTAAACCAAATACTGCTAGCCAACCCAACCAGGAAATCGGAAAAATTTGGTCTTCGACTGTCAGCACTACTGGTAAGATAAACAAAGTACCTAAAAAGCAGCGCCATAGGAGTATATTTTGTACAGGCAATCTGGTTCTTAGTCGTTCTATGATTAAGAAACTTGCTGCATAAAACACCGAAGATAACAAAGCAGCTGCATCACCAATAATGAGAGTTTGGCTGTTTAAGCTATTGCCAGATCCTAGCAAATCATCTAATCCGAGAGTAAATGCCCCTGCTAAGGCAATTAACATACCAGTCACAAATCTGCGGTCAAAACGTTGACCTAATATCAGCCAAGCTCCCAAGGTGGTGAATAGTGGAGGCATATTAGACAGTACTGTAGCATTAGCAGCACTGGTTTGAGTCAAAGACCAAGTCCAGAGGAATCGACCCACCACATGAACAACAGCTACTGCGACTAAAAGTATAATGTCCCTAGATTGGTAGCGTTCTTTAGCTATGGGTTGGTCTTCTAAATTTTTGGTGCGTAATTCGTTGAATCCATTCCACAGTCCAAAAATAATCGTAGCTATCCAAAGACGATTAAATACCGTAGCATTAGCGCTAATTTCGCGAACCGATAGCTTGATAAAGATTGCTGTAAAGGAAAGAGCAACTAGGGCAACAGATAATAAAATTAATGCTATCACATTTGGCGATCGCTCTACACTTGACTCTGTTGATTCGAGTTTATTTGTTGTCATGAATACCAAGTTATGTTTCCTGAAGAAAGCTGTAGTGAATTAAATCTTTAAGTGTGTTGTTACCTTTAAAGATCGAGGGTTATAAGGAGACTTTTTACGACTCCAAGTTTTAAGTCCGTGCCACAAACCAAAGGCGATTGTAGCGAACCGGTGGTGATGAAATGCTACGACATTTGCACCAATTTCGCGTTCACATAATTTCACCAAGACTGGCCCCAAAGATTCGATTCATCCTCCCAGGCTCAAAACGATGTCTGTCTTGAAAAGTGACGCTCCTGCGTCGCTAACGCTGCGCTAACAGAGACGCTCTCTACGAGACGCTGCGCGAACGCGGACACGAGAAAGCGTGGCGCTCACGGCCCAAGCCGCCGCTCCACGCCAGTTCGCACAAGTCTCTTAACCCTTTCCCTTGCGCCTGGCTCGACTTTTCGCTACAACGGGCTACACCTACGCCTAAATTTTTGTCAATAAGTAGGAGTTAATGAGATTACCTTCGGCTCTATTGAGAAGATAATAGTCTTGTTGACATGAGGCGGACACCCTCCAACCATTGGGAAAAAGTTCTCTCTATTCAACTTTTTTGCAAGTGGTTTGTACTATGGTATATTCATTTTAACTGAGATTTAATCGGTTATTAACCTAATAGTTCAATGCAAAGTGTTTTCAACCTATTGTTAATATTTATACAATTAGGTTGGAATTCTTGTATTTACATCACCCTGAAGTTTCAGATAGCTAAATTTTGAAACGCCAGAGGTGAAGTAAGTGCTCTATAAAGATATTTGCATGAACTCACATCGGTTTGTAGTACTCTGATTGAGGTCTAAAACCGAAATGTTTCAATGATAACAAAAGAGGAAGAATCCTCTACTGCACAAAATAAAAGTATTGACCACAGATGATTCCTCAAATTGAACCTTGGATTGATGAAAAAGAGTTGGATCAATTAAAGCGGGTTATTGACTCTACATATCTTACGGAAAACAAGATTACTGCTGAATTTGAAGAAGGAATAAAACAATTAACGCAAAGCAAGTATAGTATAGCAACTTCAAACGGAACGACAGCTTTATACTGTGGACTAAAAGCATTAAATATTGGTTATGGTGATGAGGTAATTGTACCGAACTTAACATTTGCAGCCTCATCCAATGCAGTCATTATGGCAGGGGCTAAACCTGTCTTTTGCGAAATAAAAGAAGAGACGCTGTGTATTGATGTTGAGGCAGCAGCAGCATTAGTTACTGAGCGCACAAAAGCCATAATGCCAGTTCATTTATATGGGCAAAGTGCTGATATGGTAGCTGTAGAAGAATTTGCTCATAAGTTCAACCTGAAAGTAATTGAAGACGCGGCCCAAGGAATTGGGGTAAAGTTTAAAGGAGAACAGGTAGGATTAAGAGGCGATGTTAGTGCTATTTCATTTTCTGGTAACAAAACAATTACTTGTGGTGAAGGAGGAATAATACTGACCCAAAGCGACACAATCGCCCAAGCTTGTCGTCGGTTAAAAACACAGGGACGCGATCACAGAGGAACATTTGTACACGAACATATAGGATTTAACTTTTCTATTACTGAACTACAAGCAGCAATTGGTATTGCACAGCTCAAAAAACTGCCAGAAATTATTCGGCGTAAGCAGGAAATTTATGATACTTACAGCAAAGGGCTAAGAGATATACCTCAATTACAACTGCTCCCAGTAGATGAACGCTGTGAACCTGTATATTGGTTTACCTCCTATTATGCAGAAAATCGAGATGAATTAGAAAACTACTTGTTAAATAACGAAATTCAGACACGGGGCTTTTTCTATCCGCTTCATATGCAGCCTTGCTACAAAGATTTCGTTAAGCCAAATGTTGAATATCCTATAAGTACCAAGGCATACGAGCAAGGGATTTCATTACCATCAGCTTATGGATTAAAGCCGGAACAGCAAGCATACGTCATTGAAAAAATCCGTCAGTTTTATTTAGGGTAATGAGTACTTTTAAATTTCCTCAGTACCTAGAAAAACTTGTTTCTAAGCTTTCAGATTTGCCTGATGGCAAAATTTTAGCTGAAGCTTTGGCAACAGGGAAAGATTTTATTACGCTACTTCAGCACCAGGAAGTTAAAGGCATTACAGATATTCGGACAATTGAAGGGCAAGCTCCTCAAAATATTATAGGAGAGCCTATTAATACTAACTTTTATGACTACATAGATAATATTATTCGGCCGCAAATTGCATCAGGAGAAATTTCTGATGGTAAACAAAGTAAATATGATGATAGAAAAGTCAGATGGTCTGGAGCAGGCGTAAAGGGAAACTGGTTCCGAAGAAATGAAGTTTTATACTTAGAAGTTGGGCCGACAACTTATCCAAGATATCGTCAAGACATTGAGAGAACTAAAGCAGAGTCTTTACAGTTGATGCTCAAAGGATTAGAAAAATATAACGAGCCCTTCGGATATTTTACACGGACAATCGGCGTCACTGTAATTCCTATATCTAAGCAGGGCAGCGTTTATATTGGAGAACGTTCGCCAAATGTTGATTGTCCGGGATTATTAAATTTTGTAGCTGGTCTTGCCACATTTAATGAAATACAAGCAAATATCAACTTCTATGCTGATGCTCAACGAGAGTTAGAAGAAGAACTCGGCATTTGTATGGAACTTAATAATTCTAATACTCAATTTATTGGTATTGCTGGAAATCCTTTTACTAGCGAAAACGATCTAATTTTTATAGTTCAAACTTCTGTTTCTGAAGATCATTTTGAATCTCAAATATTGACTGAACACTCGCGGCTTGTACGTTTAAAGAATAAGTCTGATGCTGAAAACCTGCTTGACCAAGGATTGTTACCTGGGGAAAATACAAAAAAAGCGATCGCCTACGCCTCTAGAATAGGACTAGAATATTTGGTTAAATATATTTTTTAAAAATTTATACTAAGTATCACAATTTTCTTTATATTAGGACTCACGTCAACCAAACTCTAGGTGTGCCGAAAAATCGCATTTACATAGAGTTTGCAGATGCTAAGGGTGCAATGTGGGGCTGGAACGGCACAACTTTTGGCTAATTTCCCGTCTTCTTTAGTCAAGACTAACTCGATCTAGCAGGTGTAGGATAGAGATCCAACATCAACTCGTGATTTTTTTATGTCTGCTACGCCTCTTGTATCTCAGGTTGACTTCAACTCAGAAAAATCAGAATTAATCCCTCCCCTTCTAGGCGCTTCTCTGGCGGAGTTAAGCACTTGGGTGCAGCAACAAAGACAACCTGCTTACAGAGGAAAGCAACTGCATGAATGGATATACGACAAGGGGGTGCGATCGCTAGCTGATATTTCTGTCTTCTCCAAGCAATGGCGTACAGAACTAGCAGAAGTTCCGATTGGGCGCTCAATTTTACATTACCGCTCTGAGGCTCCCGATGGTACGGTCAAATATCTTTTACGATTAACAGACGGGCAAATTATAGAAACTGTAGGCATCCCTACCTTCGCAGAAAGGGGAGAAGGCCCAAAAGCCCGTCTGACAGTTTGTGTTTCTACTCAGGTGGGTTGCCCAATGGCGTGTGATTTCTGCGCTACTGGTAAGGGAGGCTACAAGCGCAACTTAGCACGGCACGAAATTGTCGATCAGGTGTTGACTGTGCAAGAAGATTTTCAGCAACGGGTTAGCAATGTGGTGTTTATGGGACTGGGTGAACCGTTGTTGAATACTGAGAATGTCCTAGCAGCCCTAAAATCCCTGAATCAAGATGTCGGTATTGGGCAGCGATCGCTTACAGTTTCTACAGTGGGGATTCGCGATCGCATCCGTCAGTTCGCGCAAAACAATTTGCAAATCACTCTGGCTGTGAGTCTCCACGCCCCCAACCAAGCACTACGAGAAAAACTCATCCCCAGCGCCCGCGCCTATCCTCTAGAAGATTTACTGGCTGAATGTCGGGAATATGTGGAAATCACTGGACGCCGCGTTACTTTTGAATATGTTCTTCTCGCTGGTATTAACGATTTACCAGAACACGCATTGGAACTCTCAAAATGCCTGCGAGGATTCCAAAGTCATGTGAATTTGATTCCTTACAATCCCATCCAAGAAGTAGACTATAAACGTCCCAACCGCGATCGCATTCAAGGTTTTGTGAACGTTCTCAAGCAGCAAAATACTGCTGTTAGTGTCCGTTATTCCCGTGGTTTAGAGGCTGATGCTGCTTGTGGACAACTCAGAGCAAGTAAAAACTAAAATTTTTACACAGAGTTTTTTGAGCAACACGTAGCTACAAGTTTAGGTTAAAGGAATCGTACTATTATACTTATAGTGCTTCCAAGTACGTATTTATATTTCTGCTTTTTTGTTTCTTACTAAGAATTTAGGGCTGCTATACCAATGAATGAATCTACACTTCTTTACGATGAGAATTTTTTTAATAGCAAATATTTTCAAACTGATTATAAAACTATAGCTACGACGATTTTCAACTTGTATCAACCAAAAAAAGTTGCAGATTTTGGTTGTGGCCCTGGCCATTTAAGTAGAGAGTTAGCAAAATTAGGTGTTAAAGTAACTGCTATTGATGGTTTTTCTCAGCCGGATTTTTCTGATTTAAATGTTGAATTTCATCTTGTAAATTTGAACGACTCAATTGCCATAACTAATATATTCACTAACAGAACATTTGATATGGCAATTTGTTTAGAAGTAGCGGAACATTTAAATCCGTCAGTCTCATCAGAGTTAGTTACTTGGTTGACAAAAGTAGCGCCAGTAGTAGTATTTTCTGCCGCAGTTTTGGGACAGGGTGGAGTTGGACATATTAATCTACAACCCCGTGATTTTTGGCATGGTCAATTCACCCAACACAGTTTTTTATGTGCTGATAGAATACGAGAACAATTACGTTTAGTGCCTAGTATTGCTCCTTGGTATCTTTATAACATTTTGGATTATGTTCACACACACCATCCTTTAGTACCGCAAGCAGAGGATGTAATTCAACGCTTAATTGCATCTGAATCGGCAGCAACTAGTGCCTATTTTGGTTTATGGCGTTGATGATTGCAGTATGAATGTAACTAAACAAAGGAATAAAAAGGAGTCAGCCCCAACTCTTGGAGACGCTACGCGAACGGGGAAGTCAAAAGTCACGCATTCAAAAGTCAAAATTAATAATCCCCATAAATAAATTTCGGGGCAAGTAAACGGACGAGGAGTATCGTTATTCGCCCGCTATTTATCCCACGCTGCCCTATCGGGTCAGGGGTGGGACTTCTGTCGGTTCAAGCTAAAATAGATACTTCAGGATAAAGCGATCGCTCAACCCAACCAATCACAAATAACTATATGTTGAATCGATCATTGACGCTTAAACTATGGCTACTAGCGATTGTTCTTGCAAAAGCTCTGCCCATGAATTCTCCTGCTTATGGACAAATAATTAAACCGATTCCTCAGCAACCTGAGTTCTTTCAAGAAAGAATGAGACAACAACAAGAGGAACGAACTCAGCAAACACAAGAGCAATTGAAGGAAACATGGCTACGCCAAAACCTTCAACAACCACGACAACAACAACAACAACAGCAAGAATTTACACGACAACGGCAAGAACTAATACGCCAGCAACAATTTAGACTACAACAGCAAGAAACAAGACTACAACAGCAACAATTTACACGACAGCAACAATTGAGAATACAAGATCAACAACTCAGACAAGATCAACAAATTAGACAACAGCAACAATTTAGATTACAAGAACAGAGACGACAGCAAGAACTTAGACAACAGAAAGAAAACCTGTGAAGTGTTCAAAATTTCTGTTGAAGAAGAATTCAGGATCCAGAATAAGAAAGTCGGGAATACCCTGCGGCATCTTGCTACTGAGTCGCCACTAAGGTAAGTAAACGGCTAAATCTTCTTTTTCAGAGACGTGCAAAGGACGACTTAGCGTATTTATTAAACATATTTCTTCAGAAGCTCTCTATGAGACGCTGCACTATCCACTAGTACTTCGACCCTTCTCTACGTTCGCGCAGCGTGTCGCAGACAGACGCTGCGCGTAGCTTGCTTCCACGTTCGTGTAAATGTCCCGTAGGGAAGTGGTACAACAAGCTCAGAGCATCGCAAGTTCAGTAACCTTCCGACTCCAATTCATACTGAATTCTGACTTCTGACTCCTGAATTCTGTTTTGATAAATAACTTTTTTATTAAAAATTAGAGAAAATCTTCTCCAATTTTTAATTTTTTCTTATTAGCTCGCGGTGTGCATGAATGCCAGGGGCATACGCTTCAATTACTTTGCCAGTGCGAGTGCAACTAATCATCAAATAGTCACAACTTGGGCATTGTGTCCGAGTTAATTGACTATCAGAAATATAATAACGCTCCGCATGACTACCACAATTCGGGCAGTAAATCTTTTGTACTGTCTGCATTTTAAAACCCCTGGTTGTAATTATTTTTTATTTGGTAAAGCTACTAGTTAAACCAGGAAAAAATCTGGTTCGACCCAATTTAACAAACTGCTGTAATATTGGCTGATTATTTTAAACAAAACTTCAGGTTTGATAACTTTCCCATATCTTTATCTATTATTCTAGAATTTCAGTGATTTTACCCTCCTACTTTAGATACATAAATTGTTTTTCAATTAAATGCTGCTTAGAGATTTACTGATCCCTATGATTAATGCCTTGAGAGAGCTTTGTTTATAGTCATTTCAGACGAATACAAAAAAAGCCGTTCTTGTATTCAAAAATTAAACAACATAAATTACTGTATATTTAGTCACAAAATCTCTATCTTAAGATTTAGTTAATATTTGCTGGCAATATTTGTGAGATTAAATTCTGGTGAGATAATTTAATCAAAACTTCCAAACTTCAGAAGTAAGGAGCGGCTTCCTTTACTCAAAACTTCAGGAGCCGCTCAAAATTCTCTTCAAATTTTGTTTTCACCTC
This sequence comes from Nostoc sp. NMS9, assembly GCF_017114995.1. Lineage (GTDB taxonomy): Bacteria > Cyanobacteriota > Cyanobacteriia > Cyanobacteriales > Nostocaceae > Nostoc. The sequence continues at coordinate 191,989 of NZ_JABXKL010000019.1, forward strand.
TTCTTCAAGGTGACAATGGGAGTTGTCACTTCAAGCAGGATGAAAATAATCGTAAATTTCTTGAGCCAAACGCGGCCCAATTCCTGCTACTTCAGTGAGTTGCGTGGTTGTCGCTTGCCGAATATAGTCAACTGAGCGAAAATGCCCTAGTAGCTGTTTTTGTCGATGATGTCCTAAGCCAGGAATTTCATCTAAACGCGATCGCTTCAATTTATCACTGCGCTGCTGACGATGGAAACTCACTGCAAACCGATGCGCTTCATCCCGCAGCCGCCGCAACAACTGTACCCCAGGTTGTTCTGCATCAGTTGTTAAGGGTTTAGATTCTCCTGGTAAAAAAATCTCTTCTCGCTGCTTTGCTAAACTTACAACTCGCAAGTCTTCTAATAAATTCATCTCTTGCAAAACGGCGACAACCGATGATAACTGACCTTTACCACCATCGATCATGATTAAATCAGGCCAGTCAGGATTACCCAAACGTGTTAATTGCTGATTTTCCCCATATTTACGGAACCGCCGCTGGATGACTTCAGCAAGACTAGCAAAATCATCTGAGTGTCCTGCTGTCACCGTAGGATTTTTAATTTTGTAGTGGCGATAGTGCTGCTTTGCGGGTAATCCGTCGATAAAAACAACTTGCGAAGCTACTGCATTTGACCCTTGAATATGGGAAATGTCATAACCTTCAATGCGGTGAGGTACATCTGGTAAATCGAGAATGGCGGCTAAATCTTGCATTGCTTGGTGATTGCGATCGCCAAATTTCTGCATTCTTTGCAATTCATACTGAGCATTTCGCTCTACCATCTCAATTAATTCTGCTTTAGTTTGGCGTAAAGGAGTCAATATTGTGACTTTTTTGCCTTTACGTTGAGTTAAGACATCCGCCAATATCTCAGCATCTGGTAAATCATGCTGTACCAAAATCTCTAAAGGTATTTCTACGGAATCAGCAGTTTGGTAATGTTCCTCTAAAGCTCGTTGTAAAATAGCTCCCGGTTCTGCGTGAGCATCCGCCACAAAGGCTAAACGTCCAACCAATTGCCCAGCGCGAATCTGGAATAGTTGAATGCAGGCGTGCTGTTCGTCGGCTGCCAGTGCGATCGCATCCCGCGAAACTGTATCATCTGGTAAGGAAACTTTTTGGTCAGCTGTCAGCGACTTTAACCCAGAAATTTGATCGCGAATCCGCGCCGCTGACTCAAAATTCAAGTTCTCAGATGCTGCGTTCATCTGTTGGGTCAAAATATCAATCAGTTCCTGAGTTCGACCTTGAAAAACCATCGCTATTTTTTGGACAATTTTGCGATATTCTTCTGGTGAAATCATCTGTTGACACACACCTGGACAACGCCCTAAATCAAAATTCAAGCAAGGACGGTCTTTAAAAAGTGGTTGAGGTCGTTGTCGCTGTGGAAAAATGCGCTTGCAGATACGGACGATTTCTCGCAATAAACCAGCATCAGTATAAGGCCCGTAAAATTTATCCTTTTCTTTACCGAATTGGCGTTTACGGGTAATAAAAATTCGCGGATAATCTTCTGACCAGGTAATGCAGAGATAGGGATATTTTTTATCATCTTTGAGCAGCACGTTAAAGTATGGTTGGTGCTGCTTGATCAAATTGGCTTCTAGCGCTAAAGCTTCGGCTTCTGTATCAGTGACGATGAATTCAATTTCTGTCACCAACTTGACCATTGTGGCGATACGTTCACTCTTGTTGTAGCCATCCCGGAAATAGGAACGGACACGCGATCGCAACTTACGTGATTTACCTATATATATAATGCGATCGCTCGTGTCCCGCATGAAATAAACCCCCGGTTCCGGTGGAATTTCGGCTAGACGGTTTTCTAGTCGTTCTAGCTCTTTAACCAGTGGTAATATTTGAGTAGATATTGTCACAACCAAAATTAGGTAATCTTTCTCTATTCTAAGAAAAATTATTTTTTCGTGCCGATTTAACAAATTATTTATCAAGTAAATATAAAGTAGCAGCCATGAGTGGCATATACCAGAACAGATGAAAGAGGGGCCGGGGACTGGGGGAGAATAATAACTCCTAACTCAGCACCGATCAAGCCCTAGCTATCCGCTAACAGCATCAATCCAGGTAGGCTTTTAGTCCGCACAAAAGTCTGCTGTAGTCACTTATTCGGCTTCCAAGCTAGAGGCTCGCCAGAAAACTTACTGCAAGCATTAAAACTTTGGAGCCGACGAGAGTTTGTCTAGCTGCAACCTTAGTCATTGGCTGCTACTGTCAGAATAAAAACTTTGCTTTTTGAATTTATAATTAATATTTTTAAATTCATAATACATTATTATCTGAAACTTTATATTTTAGATTCGATGATAATATTTTTGTATTGACATATATTTTTTATTAATAAACAATAGGCTTGTATATTGCTTGTATAAATATCACATAAGATTTTTATTTATTGATACTATTTATGTTTATTTTTTGAATTTGTAATATTAAGCGAATTAACTGATTTAGTCAGTTAAATTTACGATTATGATTGAGAATATATTTATTATGATGATTTCAGACGAGAGCTAAATTATGAATTTACAAGATTTTGAAATCCAGTATCGTGAGGCTATGGCTGAAACTCTCAATGAACTCCAAACAGCAGTTTTGTTATTAGCGCAAGTACAACAGAGAATTTCAACAATTGGCAGTTCTGTACAAACTCTTAGCGAGTGCGTTGAAGAGTTTATTGCTGACCAAAAAGCGGAATAAATACACGCCTAGCAAAAAAGCTTATCTGTGGCGATAAGTAAGCTGTTCTTCAATTGCAAGGATGAGATCCTTGAGTTTTAAAGGTTTGACAAAATAGCTACATGCACCCAAACTCAGAGCTAGTTCTTGATCTGCTTTAAAAGCAAAGGCTGAAACCACAATGATAGGTATTTTTGACAAATCAGGTTTTTGCTGGACTTGTTTTAAGAGTGAATAACCGTCAATATCTGGCAATTTCAAGTCTAATAACATTAAATCTGGCTCGAATTTCTCTATGGTTGAGAAAAAAGCAGAGCCTTCTGATAAACTTTCGACTTCATACCCACAGTAACTTAGATAGTCACTAAGTAACATCCGATTGAGGTAATGGTCTTCAACTAGTAAAATTCGTCTAACTTTGTGTGACTGCAATGGCTGATTTATATTGAGTAATTGTACTGTCATTGCTACCTATTATCTGATTATCTTAATTAAAAGCCAACAATTATTACCATAAACTAAAACAGTAGTGCATTTAAACAGTGAAACAAATAGAAATTATACTTAGTGTAATCTAATCAAAGATATGAATAAATCAAATTTAGCTGCATTACAAAACTAAAACAATAGTATCATTAAATACAATTAAATCAAAAATTCAGCTTTTTTTTAGGAATTTTTTATAATTTAGAGTATTCAGTTAACATCTGTTTTTACAAATTTAATTGCCTAAAATTTATAAGTAAAACTACTTAAGTAATACTGGAACTAATATTATAGTAATTGCCCTTCCTAAGGATGTGAGGGTAAGTAATACCATTGTACGAAATCTATATTAAAAACAAATCAAGTTGGTAGAGGCATACTGATGTAAAATCTTGCAATCGATTTATTTGTTGCAAGTATTTTTAGAAACAGTATAATCTAGAAGATTAAATTATCTTATAGCTGCAAGGAATTATTCATCAAAAAAGGGAGCTGTTAGCTCCCTTACTTATTTTTTGGAATGGAAACCAGAGTTTCAACCAGATACTTTTTTTAACTTGCGTTGTGTAACAAAGATACCAGCAACACCTAAAATACCAAATACTACTGAGGGTTCTGGTACTGAGTGAGGGACATACTTAGGTGTTCTCCAAGTATAAATTGCACTGTAAGATACACCATCATCAGAAGCAGTAATACCGGATGCAGTGGGGTTAAAGCTATAGGCATAGTAAGTTTGACCACCAGTAACTACCTTAGCAATTTCACTAGCTGCGATTTCACCTTGATATACATTTAACGCAGCTTGCAGCGTCAGTACATCTTTAAATGATGTGAGTTGAGAAATTTGACCCGGTAGTTGATTTTTGAGAGTATTCAGTTGAGAGATTTGACCTGGCAGTGTCACATTTTTGAAAGTATTCAAGTCAGTAATTTGACCCGTCAGTTGAGTTTTAGTGGTATTCAGTTGAGAGATTTGACTCGTCAGTTGAGTTTTGCTGGTATTTAGTTGAGTGATTTGACCCGTCAGTTGAGTTTTGCTGGTATTTAGTTGAGTGATTTGATTCGTCAGTTGAGTTTTGCTGGTATTTAGTGGAGTGATTTGATTCGTCAGTTGAGTTTTGCTGGTATTTAGTACAGTGATTTGACTCGTCAGTGTTTGCCTTTTTACTGCATTGGCTGGAGTGTTAGGAGTTGTATCTAGTTGTTTTTGCAGTGATGCAATTTGTCCAACAGTTGTATCCAGTTGTGTTTGCAGTGGTGCAATTTGTCCAACAGTTGCGTTCAGTTGTGTTTGCAGTGGTGCAATTTGTCCGGGAATTGCGTCCAGTTGTGTTTGCAGTGGTGCAATTTGTCCGGGAATTGCGTTCAGTTGTGTTTGCAGTGTGGTAATCTGTCCGGGAATTTTGTCCAGTTGTGTTTGCAGTGGTGCAATTTGTCCGGGAATTTTGTCCAGTTGTGTTTGCAGTGGTGCAATTTGTCCGGGAATTGCATCAAGTTTTGTTTGTAGCTGTGGAATTAAACTTTCAACTTGTGAAAGGGTTGGTGAAGTTGTTTGTTGAGGAAACTGTGATTTAATTGCATTCCACTTTTCATCAACCTTAGTAGAAATAGTTGTTGCAAGTTTAGTCTTTACATCCAAGTGACCAACCAACTTCAGTTCCACACCGCCATTCTGACCGAATTGGAAACCACCAATGTTAGGATCTCCCATTCCCAAGGAAGGAAAATAACTAGTTACTAGTGATTTGCTCTCAGCTGAAAACCCGTTCCATACTGGTTGAAATGGTGTGTAGCTACTCAATAAATCGCCTAGCCATTGCGAACCAAAATTATTCCAGTCATCAGCAGTGACACTGCTAACGGTGGCTTTGTAGGTTCCTTTTGTGGCGGTGAAGCCAACGTTAGAATCTGGGGTTTCGCTACTATACCAAAGCTCGACGTTAGAGCTGGGGTCGTTATCTGTCAAAGCTTTGATGGCAGCTTTAGTACCACCTTGTGCATTCCCGTTAATGAAGGTACCATTTGAGCCACCAGTGTAAGTGTTAATTTCTCCTGTATTATTGAAGTCAAAGGATGTAGCGTGTGCTGGGGCAGTGGCAAGAGCGCTCACACCAATGGCCATTGAGGCACCAATTACAAGTTTGTGAAAAGTCATTTTCATTGTTTTCAAGTCTCTGTCAGTTTGGAAGTTAAGTTTTAAACTACTGTCGTTTTTAGGCTTGGGCTTTCTTGACCACAGGCTTTTTGGCAATACAGATGCTTACCTGCATTGTTAGCCGTCTTTGGTATCTGAGCGTACAAACCCAGTTTAAGAAACGAGGAGACCTGATTGGGTAAAGTTACCCCTGATTATCAATAAAAAGATGAAGAATGTTTTGATATTTTTATACGTTTAATTACTTGTTTTAACTAAAACGTATAGTTACAAAAAATACAGTATTTACTTTTTAGTTCAGTACAATACGGTGATTAGTAGGGACGTACAAATGTCATTGGTGTCAACTTAAGCTGAAACTCCTTTAAAACCCAATACGGTTTAGTTAAGGCTGAAAGACTGATTAGTGATATGAAATTTAAGAGCTTCAACTGGTTGTCCAGTACCTCTGTGTGTTGGCTTTTTAGAACGAAACTTTGATACAGGTTTTTTCACAACTCTGGGGTTATTACGTGAAACTCGTTCAGGTAATAAGGTATCTAAAATCTCTAGGGTTAGCCAATCGAAAAAAAAGGGAATTCTTCTGGTTGTAAGCGTTGAAACTTAGGAAGGGCACGACGGATGACTCGTAATGTTCCTGTAAAACCCAGACGTAATGGTGGAACCTCAGCACTGGTTGCAGCTTGAAACATTAATACCCTGACTGACCAATGCCCCAACAACCAGCCGTATACCTCTTGCACGACTTCCCGGCTTCTACTAATATGACTAATCTAACTTTGGGAAATGCTGCTTGTGTACCTGGACGACTACTGGGGCGACCAAAAACTCTTGCATTTTCATCGCTGTCTGGGACATCGAAAAAAGTACCATCAATGACTACAATTCTTAGCCCATTGAGAAACGCTCCTAATGTCTCCTGTGTCGCCATTGGTCGTATTAACTGATGAAATAATTGGCTCATTACCCTTGCACCTAATCGCTGTCGGGCTTGTGTAATGGCTGACTTACAAGGTACTCGCCAATATTTACCAACCTTAACCCATGATTCACTTAGTCCATCAATCAAGTTTTTCAGTACATCACGCATCGAGTCTTTAGACCAAAGACTCATTGCTATTACCAGACTAACCACTAATTGTGCTGGTAGCGATCGCCTGCGTTCCTCTTCGGTTTTGGTATTAGCGATCGCCTGTTCGATGGCAAAAGCTGGAATCGCTGTCTCGATTGCTTTCAGTACGTCACTACTTTGTATATCTGGAGACACCAATAAGAAATCTTTGAGATGCACCACACGCTCATTTTCATTCTTGGGACAATGCTTAATTTACACGACTTTCAGCCTTAACTGAACCGTATTGCTTTAAAACCTCGTTTCCAGTCTCTTGCTGGAAATGCTGCTCTTGGCGGCAGAGCCGCCAGCAAGGGAGGCGGAGCCTCAATGAGGGGCATTCCCAGTCGGAGACTGGGAACGAGAGAATATCTAAAAGCTTGTTTTAGGGCGGCTTTCACATTAAGTTGACACCAAATGCACAAATGTGAACCCCTACCGTGTGTTCCATTGGTAAACTTTGCCACCAAAAATCCTTGGCGTTCAGCTTGAGAAGAAATTTAATGAAGAAACTCAGCGATTCTTTCTACAGCAATTTCTAACAAAGGTGGCTCATGCACCAAGGCAAAACGGACATACCCTTCTCCAGATTTGCCAAAGCCAGCACCTGGAGAAACTGCTACACCAGTTTGTTTGACTAGCTGGGTACAAAATTCTACAGAGTTTTCACTCCAAGGTGAGGGCAATTCTGCCCAGATGTACATTGTGGCTTCGGGAGTGGGAACATTCCAGCCAATGCGGTGTAAAGCATTGATGAAAGCATCACGTCGCCCCTGGAAGGTAGCGACAGCAGATTTTACGCCAGATTGAGGGCCAGTTAGGGCAGCGATCGCACCATTCAAAATTCCCCGATACTGATTAAAATCAACTGCGGCTTTGACCTGGCGTAAGGCGTTAATTAACTGGGCATTACCGATGGCATAACCAATACGGAAGCCGCCCATATTGTAGGACTTGGAAAGGGTGAAAAATTCAATCGAGACGCTTTTCTCTAGATCGGCTTGCAGAATTGAAGGGACTAAGGATTTTGGATTTTGGATTTTGGATTTTGAATTGGGAGAAGAATTTATCCACTCCCCAGTTTCTTTAAATACCAAATCTACGTAGGGGAAATCGTGAACCAGCACGAGATTGTGTTTTTGACAGAAGGCGACAGCTTCTTGGAAGAAAGATAAAGGTGCGATCGCAGCAGTAGGATTATGAGGATAACTTAAGACCATCATCCGCGACTGGGCCAAGACTGGGGCGGGAATATCAGCAAACACTGGTAAAAAACCGTTTTCTGCCAGTAGTGGCATCGGGTAGATTTGACCACTGGCTAGGTAGACTCCCCCGGCATGGGAGGGATAGCCTGGATCGAGCAACAGGGCAAAATCTCCTGGATTGAGTATTGCTAGGGGTAAATGGGCAGTGCCTTCTTGAGAACCAATTAGAGGTAGTACCTCTGTTTGAGGATCGACTTTGATGCCAAATTTTTGTTCGTACCAGTTGGCCGCGGCTTCGCGGAATCCGTGGGTACCGTTAAACAACAGATAGCCGTGGGTACTGCGATCGCCAAGAGATTGGGCGATCGCCTCAATAACATGGGCCTCGGCTGGTAAATCAGAAGACCCCAACGACAAATCAATTACCTCTCGTCCAGCGGCCAAAGCGACTGCCTTGGCTCTGTCCATATCAGCAAATACATTAGATTTTAGGGGTTGTAAACGTTTTGCAAACTGTATGTTAGTCATTAGTCATTAGTCATTAGTCATTGGTCATTGGTCATTTGCTATGAACTATTGACTAATTACTATTTAAGTGGGTATCTAGGAGAGCAAATAATTTCTCTTTGCCGATGACTCCCTCGGTGGATATCAAAACTTCCTGGCCTTGAAATAGTCTGAGGGCGGGTACACCTTCGACTTGGTACTGCTTAACAGTCAGTGGGTTGGGGTCAATTTCCATTTTAACGACTTTGAGGCGATCGCTATATTCGCTGGCAGCAGAGTTAATTGCGGGCGACATCAATTGACAAGGCCCACACCAGGAAGCCCAAAAATAAACTAATACAGGCTGCTCGGCTTTTAACACTTCGGTTTCAAACTCAGCATCGGTTATGGTGATTACAGCCTTACTCATTGCAGTCTCCATCAGGTGGCGATCAAAGTTGGCACACACAATACTTTATCCCAAAGTCGTCAATAGTCCATAGTCAATAATTCATAGTTATTAGGACTGTTAACTGTTAATTATTGACTAATGACGTAAAATCCCACAGCCAACAGGCGTGGGACTGGTTCAAATAAGTTTTATGCAAATTTTACAGCTGATCCAATTGCTTGCGTAAGGAATCCAACTCGGCATCAACCACCTCATTAGACTTAGCAGCAGTGGTTTCTTGTTGCGGTGGCAGTTGGGCTTGACTTTGTGGAGTTGCGGGTGGTAATATTTGCGCTTTCAAGGCTGCTAATTCATCATCAACATCGCTACTACCTTCCAATCGGGCAAATTGGCTTTCTAAATCTGCTCCTGCTAACTCTCCTTGTGCTTGGGCCCTGGCTTCTTGCATCAACACCTTTTCTTCCATCCGCTCGAAGGCAGACATTGCACTGCTGGTATTCATTCCACGCACCATACCTTGGAGTTGCTCTTGGGCTTTGGCAGTGGTGATTCTAGCTCTGAGCATTTCTTTCTTGGTTTTAGCCTCAGAAATTTTGCTTTCCAGCTGGATTAAGTTGCGCTTGAGGGTTTCAACTTGGGTACTTTGGGTATCTAAACTAGCTTTGAGGGCTGTGCTGGTGTCAGTATAGGTTTTTTTACGCTCTAGAGCTTGTCGTGCTAGGTTTTCATCACCTTTTTGCAGCGCTAGTTGGGCATTGCGTTGCCACTTATTGATTTCATTTTGGGCATCATTGTACTGTTTCTCACTGCGTTTTTGCGAGGCAATCGTCTGGGCTACTCCCTGACGCAGCTGCACCAAGTCTTCCTGCATTTCCAGGATGGCTTGCTCTAGCATTTTTTCGGGGTCTTCGGCTTTGTTAACTAGGTCGTTGAGGTTAGAACTAACTACTCGCTTAATGCGATCGAATAATCCCATAACTTTGTTTTTCCTTGTGTGATTTACGCTTTTTGTTGGACAGTTAGCTTTTTTACTTTTTTATAGCTACCTATTTCAATGTAATCTTTCCAGTTTGAATCAGTACCTTCTAACAACTCTTAATTGTTAAGATATCGCCAAACTGGGGTAATTTAGTAGAACTTCAAGAATCCTGAGTTTTGGGTAACTGCTGTTGGGGAGGCTGCTCTGCCTTTTGGCTCTCCTCAGTTAGGAGACTTTTGATCTGTGTGTTTTCTGACTGCTTGAAAACCTGCACCTTCATCGCTGCCAATTCGGTATCTACATCATTAGATTCCAAAGAAGTAAATTGTGTTTCCAAGTCGTCGCTACTAAGTTGAGCTATGGCTTCTGATTGAGCTTCTATCTGTGAAACTTTTTCTTCCATGCGCTCAAAGGCATTCAGACTGCTAGTGGCAGAAACTCCGCCGAGCATTTCTTGGAGGCGATAAGACGCTTCAGCAGAACGGGCGCGAGCAATATACATATCTTTTTTTGTTTTCGCCTCGGAAATTTTTAACTCTAGCGATCGCATATCCTTTTTTAGCCTAGCAACTATCTCGTTTTGCTGCTCTATTTGCGAAAAGAGGGCTGTAGTGGTTTCTTTATAGGCTTGGCGCTTAGTCAAAGCTTCACGTGCTAGAGGTTCATTGCCTTGTTGCAGCGCCAATTGGGCGCGGCGATACCATTCTTCCGTTTGCGACTGAGCGGCCGCTGCTTGTCGTTGGGTGCGTTTCTGGGTAGCGATCGCTTGTGCTACACCCTGCCGCAACTGCACCAGATTTTCCTGCATCTCCAGGACAGCTTGCTCCAAAATCTTTTCTGGATCTTCTGCACCACCGATCAAACTATTGAGATTAGCGCGAATCACCCGCAGGATACGCTTGATTAATTCCATGTCGGCTCTCCATTCACGAAATCCAGTTCTGAGTGCTGTTAGCGGATAGCTAGGGTTTAGCCCGTGCTGAGTAATGAATTTAGTTATAGAGTGCTGAGTGCCTAGTTAAAGTCCTGAGTATAATAATATTTTTTGTCATAGAGCAGTTATGGAGTGCTGAGTGCCTAATTAAAGTTTTGAGTATAATATTTTTTGTTGTAGGGTCGTAAACAAACAATATTTTGTCTCTACCACTCAGCACGGGCTAAACCCTAGCTATCCGCTAACACAACTCAGCACTTAGCACTTATTGACTCAGGACTGTTATCTCATAGTATCGTAGATTTTTGCAATTCATGGCTACTGAACTCGTGCCTTGATTCCCTTCGCTTCTAACAGTTTCATCTGTTGTTTTACTTGCTCTTTAGTTTTAAAAGCACCCAGATAAATCAATTCTTTGTTGGGCGATAAATAAGCATCAGGAATTACTTGCCGTGCTGAGGCAAAAGCTGCGCCTTTATTATCTATCACGACATGATAAAACCCATCTGTTCCTGGTTTGATTTCTGCATTTGGCTGTGGTGAGGTTGTGATTGGCTTAGGTGAGGTTTTTGTCGGTGAAGTGGGAGGTAAATTTAGGGGAGGCAAGGATTGTAGTGTCGGTACTGGTGCTAAGGCGATCGGGTTGGTCGGTTTTAGGGGTGTATTGGGGTCAGACAATGGCGCTTGAGGATTTGCGGGGTTTTGGGGAACAACTGGATTAGGCACTACTGCGGGGGTTGGTTGGACTTTAGGTTTTAAGCCAACTACATCATTGGGATCTCTTACTTCAGGAAACTCTTCAGTAGCTAGATTGGGATATTTGGGCATAGATGTGCTTGGTGGCTGGATTTGAGGTTGGACATTACTCCCAACTTCCTCAGTATTTTCTGGTGTGGGAGAGGAGTTGCCGTTAAATAAATTGCCTAAATTCCATTGTGGCAAGCTTTTAGGATTGAAGACTACATAACCCAAGGTAAGACTTGCCACTAATAGCAGCAACATGGAGCCAATACCCAAAGGTGATAACAGACTGTCGCTAGAATTGCTTGGTTTTTTGGTTTCTGGTTGTTCTTCTGTCAGACTTCGCAGCAGTGCTTCACTAGATTCTAAATAGTCATCTGGGTGCTTGGGGCTATCATCTGGCTGCAACTGATTTTCGCTTTTAGTATTTTTAACGATTGCTGGCACGATGCTGCTACTAAAGTTGGGTGGGGGTGGTGGAAGTTGAGTTTGTGTTTTAGCTGCATTGGAGGTGGAGGACACATTAAGATTATTCAATTCCTCAATTTTTGCCGTAGCTGGTGCTGGGTTCATCTCAGGATTCACAACAGATGCGGGTGGTACATCAATTTTTGCTGTAGCTGGCGCTGAGTTCATCTCAAGATTCACGGGTACAGATGCAGGCGGTACGTTAGTTTTAATTTCCGTTGCTGATGACTGAGTTGCGCCCAATATTGTCGGAATAGCAGTTAACGGTTGGGGTTGTCCGCTCATGTAACTTGCAACACGCGATTGGTTCGATGACACCAAACCAGTTCGCGTGCGTCGGTATCGAGCTAATTCTTGATCTAGCGGCACCTCTAAACTTGCTAGTGCTGCTGCTAGTAATGGTTTCAACCCAGGCGTTTTAGACGATTGATGAGTACCGGAGTCGTTCAGGGGGTTTTGAGTCATTGCTTTTCTGCCTCAAACGTAGATTACTGGAATCAACTTTTAGATATATTTTGTGACAATAGTAGCGGAAATTATTTAAATAGATAGAGTGGGCATTGGGCATGGGGCATGGGGCATTGGGCACAAGAGGCAGAGGTGCGGAGGAGCAGAAGGGCAGAGGGGAAAGACTTACTGCTACTTCTCCTCTGCTCCCCTTCTCCCCTGCTCCCTTGCTCCCTTGCTCCCCTGCTTTCCACTCTTCACTCCCCACTTTGAATAATGTCGTTGAAATCAATTAATGATGTTTTAAGGATTCTAGAAAAGCAGGCTAAATGGCAGGAGCAACCATTTCAACGCCTGCTCAAGTGTTGGGCAGAAGTTGTTGGCCCAGTGGTTGCCGCAAATACTCGACCATTGTCGATTCAGCGCGATGTTTTGTCGGTAGCAACTTCTAGTGCTGCTTGGGCGCAAAACCTGACTTTTGGTCGCACATCTCTACTTTTAAAGTTGAATAAAAAGCTGCCAACGCCTTTGGTTGATATTCGCTTCTCTACAGCTGGCTGGCAGAATCCGTCGGTGGAGAGAAAACAGCAACAATCGGTTTCGCCCTATGAACATCCCAGTTACCTTGGTGATGAGGTTAACCGCCCTGATGCTACACCCACCAAGGATGTAAATGCGGCTTTTGGACATTGGACAAAGATTGTGCGATCGCGATCGCATGGCTTACCCCTTTGTCCCCAGTGTCAATCTCCCACGCCACCTGGTGAACTCCAGCGCTGGGAAGTCTGTTCTGTCTGTGCTGCTAAACAGTTTTCAAAGCAAAATAGTTGAACTATTATCCGTTGAGCAGAATTTATCCTGAAGTAACTTGCTGCCATTACATCAAATAGTTCTGAATCTTGAGAAAAGATATTATTTTACTGATAAAATCTGCCGAATGTGGTAAGCAAAGCAGACTATTTATCTAAAATTCTATGCCTTAAGGATGGCTTAAGGAGGAAATTAAAAGGCTAGATAAATCAAAAGCTTTAGTTTTAGTCTTGATCCCTAATAAGTTTTAGACAATATCTGTATGTAACCGCTTTAACGATTATTTAAATATATAACAAGATTATAAAAATATCCTGAAGTTTATTTTTTCCTTGGGATCGCTGAAACCTATAGAAAATAATGACTTTTTGGCTTTTCTCCGTCTTTATATATAGAAGCAGAATATAAAGATGAAATTCAGCCAGAAACGACACTAAAGATGAATCCGAATGAAACCCATTAAAGTTTTAGCATCTGCCTGTAGATATTGTCGTCATTACCAGCCAGAAGGTCGCCGTGGTGGAACGTGCCAGCAATTGGGCGCACCAGTTCAAGCGACTTGGAAAGCTTGCTCTTTGGCACTTCCACCTTTTGCACCTTCTTGGGAAACCTTGGAAGATGCTTGGGGTTTACCAGATGCAGCTCCAGTTTTAACATCTTGTCAATCTTTAGCCTCAGATTTAGACAATGCTGCTCTTGCCCCTATAGAAGAAATAACGGCCTCTATATCTGAACAGGTAAAAACTAAAGCAGTGGTCATTTAGTCATCCATTATTACTGGACTGAGTTTGTAGTCTGCTTAAAATAAGATTTGTTTTTAAGATTTTTAGTGCTGTAAAAGTTGATATCTACAAAAATCGCCCCCCTTAAATGAGGTGCGATTTTTGCAATTCTAAGGTAGCCAAGGAAAAGAGCGAAAATCTGGTGGACGCTTTTCAAGAAAGGCTTGTTTGCCCTCAGATCCTTCTTCTGTCATGTAATAAAGTAGGGTGGCATTGCCAGCGAGTTCTTGTAAACCAGCTTGTCCATCACAATCAGCGTTAAAGGCGGCTTTAAGACATCGAATTGCGATCGGACTTTTTTCTAAAATCTCTTGCGCCCATTGAATCCCTTCAGTTTCTAGTTCTTCGACTGGGACGACGCAATTAATTAAACCCATTTCTAGCGCTTGTTGTGCATCATATTGGCGGCATAAAAACCAAATTTCTCTAGCTTTTTTTTGTCCCACGATGCGGGCGAGATAGCTGGCTCCAAAACCACCGTCAAAACTGCCGACTTTCGGGCCAGTCTGTCCGAAAATGGCATTATCGGCAGCGATGGTAAGGTCGCAAATTAAGTGTAAAACGTGTCCACCACCGATCGCATATCCAGCTACTAGAGCAATCACCACTTTCGGCATGGAACGAATCAAACGCTGTAAGTCCAGCACATTCAAGCGAGGGATGCCAGTATCATCCACATAACCTGCATGTCCGCGCACACTTTGATCGCCACCAGAACAGAAGGCATATTTGCCATCAGTGTGTGGGCCATAACCAGTAAATAGGACAACACCAATAGTAGTATCTTCACGAGCATTACAGAAAGCATCGTACAGTTCAAAGACGGTTTCAGGACGGAAAGCATTGCGTTTATGGGGACGGTTGATGGTGATTTTCGCAATGCCATCAGTTTTTTGATACAGAATATCTTCGTAGGTTTTGGCAGTTTGCCAGTTAATTTGCATTGGTATGGAGTGCGCTGTTGTGCTTGAGAATTTTATCGCGGACGTAGGGACATGCGATACCTGCGGTGGGCTACGCCTACGCTAAAATTGGTATCTCAAGCCTTTACGATCTGGTAATTGTCTGGGTGTTGAGGAATAAAAATGCGACGTGACACCATCTTCTACAAATTATTTAAGCAATTTCCCGGTTTGCTGTTTGAATTAGTAGATGAACCACCTCCAGAAGCGGAAAACTACCAGTTTGAATCGGTTGAAGTGAAAGAAACCGCGTTTCGGATTGATGGAGTGTTTTTACCTCCCGCTAATGCAGTTTCCAAAACCGTCTTTTTTGCAGAAGTGCAGTTTCAGAAGGACGAAGACTTATATCACCGGTTCTTTAGTGAGTTGTTTTTGTTTCTCTACCGCCACTCTATCCGTTACGATGACTGGTTTGGAGTCATAATTTTTGGTTCTCGCAGCCTGGAACCTTCTAACTCAAGGATTCACCGCGCTTTGTTGGAAAGCAGTCAAATCAGGCGGGTTTATCTGGATGAGTTGGGGGATTTGCGAGAACAACCTTTAGGATTAGGTTTGATGTTGCTGACAAATGTTACTTCTGAAACTGAAGCAGTGGAAGGGGCGCGGTTTTTACTGGAGCAAGCACGGCAACAATCGGAGCAAGCGATAATTGATTTAGTGACGACGATTATCGTCTACAAGTTTTCTAACCTTAGTCGAGAGGAGATTGCAGCGATGTTGGGACTGAATTTGGAAGAACCACGGGCGATTCTGGAAGCAAAGGAGGAAGGAAAGGTTGAAGGACGAGAGGAAGGAAAAGTCGAAGGAAAGGTTGAAGGAGAAAGAACGATCATTTTACGACTATTAAATCGGCGTGTGGGTAATATTCCTGATACGCTTCTGTCTCAGATTCAACAGTTATCGGTGGAACAGTTGGAAGCTTTGGGTGATGCTTTGTTGGATTTCTCTACTCTTGCTGATTTGGAAGGGTGCTTACAAGGTGAAATAAGCGGGTAAGTTTCACCCAGAGAGGCAGAGAAGAAGAGCGATCCCTAAAATTGGTATCTCAAATTGATTTAGTGACGACGATTATTGTCTACAAGTTTTCTAACCTTAGTCGAGAGGAGATTCAAGCTATGTTGGGACTGAATTTGGAAGAACCACGGGCTATTCGAGAAGCGAAGGAAGAAGGAGAAAGAAAGGTCGTTTTACGACAGTTAAACCGACTTGTGGGTGCAATTCCTGATGCGCTTCTGTCTCAGATTCAAGGCTTATCGGTGGAACAGTTAGAAGCTTTAGGTGATGCTTTGTTGGATTTCTCTACTCTTGCTGATTTGGAAGGGTGGTTACAAGGTCAACTAAGCGGGTAAGTTTTACCCAGATACGTAGAGGAAGAGGTTGATCGCACTCCGTAAAATAATTATGGCTACAAATAAAGTTTCCCGAACTGAAGAAGCATTTGTAGACACGCGGGTATATCAGAA
The DNA here is from genome assembly GCF_017114995.1 of Nostoc sp. NMS9. Taxonomy (GTDB): domain Bacteria; phylum Cyanobacteriota; class Cyanobacteriia; order Cyanobacteriales; family Nostocaceae; genus Nostoc. The sequence goes on from NZ_JABXKL010000019.1 coordinate 208,161, forward strand.
GTGGTGAAAGAAAAAGTGCGATCGCTCGTCCTCCGACTGTTAAAACGACTATTTGGTGAAATTGCTGAGGAACGTTGGAAGCGTTAGCTTTGGCGTTGTTGGAATTGAGATTGCGATCGCTTTTAACCTTCTAATTGATCTTGTAAGTTTAATAACCGAACTTTGAACCTAATTCTAAAACAGATTTAACTGCTGGATAGACATATCTAGCTCTAGCTGTTGAATTGCAGTTTCTTCTAATAACTTTCCTTTCTGCTTCCCTTCATTTGCCTTTATTGGTATTGTGACTGTCTCTTTATTGTTTTTTTCTAGTATCCCCGTAAATAATAACCACCCTAGCATTCTGCTGACATAATCTCCAGCTGACTTCGTAGCAATTGAATCAGGATATATATCAAATAGTAGTGGTAAATAATTTTTAAACCGCTTACTTTTATATTTATCTTCAGGATATACTTCCTTTATTAAAGTCTTTAGATATTCTCTACTAAAAGCCTCATTTGGTTTAAATTTTTTATAAAGTTTTTGTACTACAATGTGTTGATTGAGAAATTTAGCCAAATAATTAGCTATAATCATGTTTTCTGAATTTGCTAAATTTTGTAGTATGCTAACTTTTCCATCTTTAACTGTCACCATTTTAAAAAATTGCAAATCTGACAGTATATTAATAATTTTGCTTTCAGAATATTTATATTTTTTTTCAAACTTTCTGTAAATTATATCTTGGCAACCTTCTTTTTTTAAAAGTTCAAAAAACTCAATAACTACAGTAATTGAGTTTCTAATTCTATATTCCATAATACCTACAATCTCCAAAGGATGGAACGAAGGTGTATCTAAATTCGATAAATATTGACTTTCTAAATAATTAACTCTTAATGGAAAATGTAGACATTTATCCAACTGTAAGCGTGTTGGTAAATTCTCTAATAACCAGATAGGAAAGTCTATACCATGAAAATTTTGGTGGTTGCGTGTGAGGACTGCACTACACCTCATAGATGTTGCACAGGCAATCTCTAACGCAGATTCAAAGTCTATCAAATTGAATGAGTTTGCCTGCTCACTTAATTCATAGTTTATAGCGCAGACTGTGATTTTTTTATATATGGCAGATATCAATTTTTTAGCTATCTCTGGGGAATATATATTCTCTGCTAAGGAAATAATTTTATCAAGCCCAGATTGTGTGATAAAAAATTGACATTGTTGATTTTCGATAATATTTCCTAACTCTTCTACTTCTTCTCGTTGTAGTAGTAAATAATCTATTACCAAGTCAGCATCAAGTATCACCTTCATCATTAGTGCGCCCTCGACTCCAAAGATTGGTCACGATTTTGTTGGTTTACTGAGACTGATTTAGGAGGATTTAAGCGGGCACGTATTTCTGCCAAAGAATCTGTTTTTACTGGTTTGGTATCTGCAACATACTCAATAAGCTCCTCTGGTGTACAAGCAAAAATTTTGCACAGTTTGACTACTCTATCAATCCATTCCACGCTACTCCTGCCTGTTTCCCAATTGGCGACCGTATTCTCAGTAATCTCTAAAAGGTCAGCTAGTTGGCGCTGGGTTAAGTTTTCTTTCTCACGAAGTATAGCTAGTCGTGAGACTGCTTTCATGTGTTCCATACACTTACTTATTGTGCTTACAACTCTTATTTTAGCACTTTTCCCTAAAAAAGCTTAGGCAATACTTGTTAACCTGTCCGTTTTAGGCTAAATTATATTCATGCCTAAAAAAATAAGCCTAAAAAGCTTTAGGTTATTTTAACTAAGTATTAGCAAAATTAGGAGTAAACTATGTCTAGCTATGACAAGATGCAATGGTCAACCTATCAAGAACATCACTATCAAGCTCGATTGAGCTACGTTTTATCTTGTGTAGCGATTGCTGCTTCCATTAGCATGAGTTTATTAGCTGGTTTTCTCATGCTGTCAGGCAACGCTACTCAAGCTAATGTTACAGCAGTAACTGGACTTTTCTCTACTGGACTATATATTCCTCTATCAAGGGATGCAAATAGAAAGATCGAACGGTTGACAAAACTTACGAAGGATTACAGGTCACTTCGCTAAATTTACGCAAATTATCCTGTCGCCACTTGGCATCTTTTTTGCGATTTGTCTGCAATTCCAAAACCCGAATTCCTGTATTTGGTAATGGGTTTAATCTTTGCTGCAATTGCTGCCAAGAAGTGATTAATTCATGCTGCACATTATAAGTAGCGCACAACTGTGCAAAATTAATATCCTGGGGAGTGCCAAAAAACTCTTCAAATGGTGGGTCAAATTTGGCAATGGGTAACATTTCAAAAATACCACCGCCATTGTTGTTGATTAACAAAATTGTGAGATGTCCGACAAACTTATTGCGGATTAAAAAACCATTGGTGTCATGCAACAGAGCTAAATCTCCCGTTAACATCACACTACTTTGCTGGCGATGGGCAATTCCTAAAGCTGTGGACAATGTGCCATCAATACCATTTGCACCCCGGTTAAAATACGATCGCACTTCTAAATTATTCGGTTTCCAGAAATATTCCACATCCCGCACAGGCATACTATTGGCAATAAACAGAGGCGTTCCAGCTGGTAAAATCTGAGAAATTAACCAAGCTGCTTTACTCTCAATGACTTCATCTATTTTCCCCATCGTCTGGTCAACAACTAACCTGACTTTAGCTTCCGCATCACACCATTGCTGCAAATAGTCTGAGGAGAAAGATAAATTTATCTCCTCTGCTTTTATATCTTCTACAGATATCCGTAAATGCGTTGTCCTCCCGTGCAAAGGGTCGAGGTTTTGATCGCTCTTGTCGATTACCCAGCGTCGCGGTTGGGTTGCATTTATCCAGGTACGCAGTTCTTTACTCGTAGGCATTTCTCCCACCTGAATCACCATTTCGGGCGCTAGCTGCTTTGCTAGTTGCTGATTTCGCAAAATCAGGTCATAAGTGGAAATCAAATAAGGGTTGAGTTCGGCATAATTTCTCACTGGGGAAAGTCCCTCAGCTAGCACAGGCCATTTGAGAGTTTGGGAAAGTTGCGCGATCGCTCTACAATACTCTTCTGGTTGCGATGGTTGGGCAACACCTGCAATAATGATGCCGCGATCGCATTCTTTCCATTCTTTGGGCATGGGGCATGGGGCATGGGGCATGGGGCATGAGTTTGTTATTGCTGCGAAAAAGTCTTCTGGGTGAAACTGTGATTGCAAATAGCTCAAATCAGTTCCATCAGGCAGAGGCGCTAAGGGATCGCGAAAGGGAATATTCAAATGTACTGGCCCCTTTGTAGGAGTTTGCGCCCTTTCCCAGCTATGAATTACCGTTTGTCGCAGATAAGCTAGCATTCCCAGATCGGCGGAGGGTAAGGCTAACTCTGTTTGCCAATTTGGGTAGTTTCCATATAATCTCAATTGATCTACAGTTTGCCCAGAGTGACAATCTCGCAATTCTGGAGGTCTATCGGTGGTTAATATCAACAGTGGTACGCGACTATATGAGGCTTCAATGACTGCTGAATAAAAATTTGCCCCTGCTGTACCAGAAGTACAAACTAGTACCACCGGGCGTCTGGTTGCTTTAGCTTGTCCCAAGGCAAAAAAGGCGGCGGAACGTTCATCGAGAATGGAAATCGCTTCAATCTCAGGTGCTTGTTGAGCAAAAGCGATCGCTAGGGGTGTAGAGCGCGATCCAGGACAAATGATGGCACAAGTCAATCCCAACCGCTTTAGCGTCTCTGTTAAAATGTAAGCCCAAAGTTGATTAACATTCCTATAAGCGATCGGCATTAAATCAAACATAGCTATAAAACAATCTTAAATTTTAGATTTTGTCTAGGGAAATTCAATTTAAAATCCATCAATACGGTGATGGAATCCAACACCGCCACGCGAGTTTCTAGGAAAGAAAATCTCCAAGCAAACTTGCTTCACTTTCTACAAAATGCACAATTTGCTCTCAAATTTTTATGGACTGCATTCATTTAACGGGAATTCGCGGCTATGGCTACACTGGGTATCTACCAGAAGAACAGGTGCTAGGGCAATGGTTTGAGGTGGATGTGAGGTTATGGTTGGATATCTCCACAGCGGCCAAGACTGACGCGATCGAAGACACTTTAGATTATCGCAGCGTCATTAGCTTGATACAACATCTGATCAAAACGTCTAAATTTGCTTTGGTGGAGAAATTGGTAGCAACGATCGCAGATTCTCTCCTCCAAGAGTGCGATCGTGTAACAAAAGTCCAAGTCACTCTCAGCAAACCTGCTGCACCTATTCCAGACTTTGGTGGCAAAATTAGCATTGAACTGACTAAAATCAAGTCCAATATTTAATTCACAAAATGTGTTTTTTTTCAATATCTATCAGCTAGCAAAGAACAGGGGGTTTACGTGGAGCTTGGAAGTGTCTCACAATGAGAATCTTTCCTGCCATTGTCCTTAGCACCTGCTAACTATCAAAAAGCTAAAAAATAGTGCGATCTGCTGATGAGCATTTAACTTGCATATTTTCAGAGGACAGGAATTGTGATTAAGTATTAACCAGAAGCTATAGGGCTAGTATTTGATTTGTAAAATATGCGTAGTGGCATGGCAAGGTTAAAATAGTGCATTAAAAATGTATCAATTATTGAGATTTGAGAAACATAACTAGTTTTTCTATTGCACACATTTAGGCTTGCCAGGCTATTACAAGACTACTGATATTTTAAAAAAAACACTTTACGATTTTTATCTGAATATTTCTAAGTAATACGAGTTCACTCATCATTCAAGATTTCAGACATTTTTAGACCGGAATCTAGACCTAATCTGATATAAAAACTATTTGTAGGTAAAGCAGCATTAAACTCTTTAATTACAGGTAAAAATTAATTATTAATAATAATTTAGTGAGTGTAGATTATTGTATTACATACAACACACTCTAGATTTTTTAACTTATATTAAAGTAATATACTGGAATTTTATAAAATTTTCTTCTTGATTAATTTGTATATAGATATTATACTTAGTGTTTATACTTTGCCAATACAAAATTATTGTATACATTTTAAAATCAGTTTTTGAGTGCTTGATAATTACATTCTAATTTGAATTTGATGTTAGTAGCATCATATTAGCTACATAAATTAATCAAAATTAGCTTTGACAAGCATAGAAATTGTCGTTACTCATTAGTCAGTATTAATATCAAGCAAGAATACAGGGTAGTTAGAAATTGTTTATGATAAGATAAGCACTTTTAACTTGAGTTGACACTGACAACAAGAATCTGAACCTTAGCAAACAGGTTATCGTAACATGTTCGCCCGCAAAATCCTAGTTGTTGAGGATGAAAAAAATATAGCCTCAAATATTAGAAAAAGTTTACAAAAATTAGGTTATTTAGTATCAGAAATAACTGAATCTGGTGAGGAGGCAATAAAAAAGGTAGCAGAAACTCATCCACATTTAGTATTAATTGATATCTGTCTAGCTGGAGAAATAGACGGTTTCCACGTAGCGGATATTATTCAGAATCACTTCCATGTGCCTGTAGTATATCTAACGGAGTGTTCGGAATATAAAGCATTACATAAAAATCAGCTAAGTGAGCCTTTTAGTTACGTAGTCAAACCGTTTATTGAAAGTGATTTACATTTTATGATTGAAATGACCCTGTACAAACATCAGAGCAAAAAAATATTATACGAAGAAAAACAGAGGTTGATGGCAATTATTAATAGTATGGGTTGTGCAGTAATTGTGACGTATGCAAATGGTTGTATTGAAATGATGAATCCCATAGCAGAACTAATCACTGGTTGGAAGCAAAGTGAAGCGTTCGGGAAAGATTTAATAGAAGTCGTTAACTTAGTCAATAAAGATGTAGGAGAAAAAATTGAAAATTTGGCCACTTATGTAATCGAAACAGGTGAAGTTTTCAATTTACCAGAAAACTGTACATTGATTACCAAAGATGGCAAAGAAATAGCGATTGGGGATAATGTTGCACCTATTTGCGATCGAGATGGGAATATTACTGGCGCAGTTTTAGTTTTTCAAGACATCACCAAACGTAAGCAGACAGAGGTGCAACTGATCCGCAATGCATTTTATGATGGGCTAACAGAATTACCGAATCGTATTTTATTTTTAGATCGGCTCAGACAAACCATTGAACGTAGCAAACGCAGAAGCGATTATTATTTTGCAGTTTTATTTTTGGATTTAGATGGCTTCAAAGAGATTAACGATCGCTTTGGGCATGGAATAGGGGATGATTTTTTAGTAGCGATCGCTAGACGTTTAGAGTCATGCTTACGTAGTGGCGATACTGTAGCACGATTTGGTGGTGATGAGTTTACTGTTCTTTTGGAGGATATTAAAGACATTACCGACGCTACCAACGTTGCCAAACGTATTCAAGATTCCTTAAGATTGCCAGTTAACCTGAATGGATATCAATTATCTACTACAGCTAGCATTGGTATTACTTGGAATTTTAGTAATTATGAGGAGCCTGCAAGTTTGCTGCGGGATGCTGATATTGCGATGTATCGAGCTAAACGGCAGGGAAAAGCTACTTATGCCATATTTAGTTAATTAGTAATTTCTGCTGCCACTTCAACCTGATTTCGACGTAAGAAAAAGTCTGAAAACTAGATAGAGTAACCTTTGTAGTAATACAGTCCTGTGTGTCTGTATGTCAATAAACTTTGATAAATGAGAATAAGTCTGGATTTAGGCACAGTTCGTACTTCAAGGAGTATGATGAATTTGTGATAAATTCATTAGTGATGAGTTGGTTGATTTTTAAGGAGATTAATATGACTCAAATTATCTTGAAAAGGCTCAATCCCATCATTATAGAAAAATAGCAATCCTATTTGACTTGCTCTCTACCAAGAGGCTCAGATCCCCGACTTCTTCAATAACTCGGGGATCTTTTTGTTGTTTTGATATGCATGAAATATGCTACTCTAGCCGCTACTAAGATATATCATGCACAACCAAGAAGCCCGATAATTCTGTCATGGAAAAAACCGAAAAACAGAAAATGCTCGCAGGCGAATTATATTTGGCCGAAGATCCAGAATTGGCTGCCGAAAATAAGCTAGACAATCGTCTGTTGCGAAAGTACAATTCTACAACCGAAGAACAGCAAGAGCAACGGCAGCAAATTTTACAAGAATTATTTGGAAAAATCGGTCAAAAAGTAGCAATTGTGCCACCCTTTCACTGTGACTATGGCAGTAATATTTTTGCTGGCGACAAATTGTATATGAACTATGGCTGTGTAATTTTAGACTGTAATACAGTTCACATTGGTGAAAATGTTTTGTGCGCTCCTTATGTGCAAATTTATACTGCTTATCATCCAACAGAGCCAGAAATTCGTCTTTCTGGTAGAGAATTAGCTGCCCCAGTTAACATTGGTAATAATGTCTGGATTGGTGGCAATACAATTATTTGTCCAGGTGTAACTATTGGTGATAACACAACCATTGGTGCTGGTAGTGTAGTTGTCAAAGATATACCTGAGAATGTTGTCGCTGTTGGTAATCCCTGTCGCGTCATTCGGTACTTATCCTAGAGTTTAAAATTTATAACCTCTAGCAATCCAATAGAGCCAGTCTGCGATCGCTTCTTGAGTTTCACTATCAGCATCAATGACTGCTATTTCAGATAATTTGGCAGAATATACATCATCATCCTTACCATTAATATAAGCTACTTCGACAAACATATCTTTTAAGCACTCATCGTCTGGGGCCATTCCCAATACTTCGACTTGTTTCTCCTCGACAGTACCTGATTTGCGTCCCTTCTTAGTCCATCTAGCCAAAAAGGGAAAATTTAGAGTCTCTTCGAGGTAGTAGTACCAACCCATAGCCCGGTCTTCTTTATCTTCAGCATCTACAATAATCTCTGTTTTTATGCGATGCTCTCGATTTTCGTCGGCTTCAATACTAGGCATAAGATAACACTTTGCGTATAATTCATTTTGATAATACTATCAAAATGTTTCTAAAATCATAGTTAAATATATCTATTATGTCCGCATAATTACTTATTCACCTCCCAGAACCCCACACGCCAGATGCTCCACTTGGGGAGACCCCAGACGCTCTCTACGAGACGCTAAAAGCGAACGCGGACTCGCTAATGCTGCGCTATCGCCCTTGGCGTCTCCCCTTCTCCCAAAGGGAGAGGCTAACGCCAAGGGAGAAGACCGCACTGGCTCCCCTTAATCCCCTCTTTGCAAACTCTTAGGGCAAGGTGGGGTGCAATGACTGTGGGAATAATAACTAATTATCTGGAAATGATATAAATTCTACAAAAAACCGCTTGTCAATGACAAGCGGTTTTTTAGTTATTGTTCTTAAGGGGAACTTATTCGTTGCACTAAGATGCAATATTCTTCAGAGATTAAACAAGTCTCAAATCAGGATAATTTGCTAACACATCATCAGATGTCAGAGTATCATTTTCAGCTTGTGGAGTCCAAAGAACTTCAATTGCTAGAAGCTTGTCGCTAGGGATACTACCAATTTGCCGCAAAGCTTGACGTAAATCATCAGCACTATTAATCGCTGTGGGGATATCAAACTTACCTAGTGTCGCCGCCAGCAAGGTGACGATAATGTATTCACCAGCGCCTTCGGTAAATAGGCGGGTGGGGTTGTCGAGTTCACCAGCCGGAGGTAAAGCATCTTTGGCAAGGGCTGCTCTTAGCTGATTGTTGACGTTAGAAAGAGTTTCTTCGCTAAACTTGCTGCGTTCTGCCAATGACAGCCGATTAAACTGACCCTCAGCTGAATTTAAACTGGCTTGTTGAGTGCCACCACCTGCATATACAAAGTATTCGGGATGGCGGAGTAAAGCGAGACTGGCTTCTTGGAGAATTTCTGTTCTGCCTTCTGGGGTGTTAGTATCAGCAGTTTCAGCAATGTGGTTGAGTTCATTTTGCAATTCACGAGCTTGAGCTAACAAACCTACTTGCAAACGAGTTACAGAAACAGGAGAGTTACTGCTGTAATCTGCTTCTCCAGTTTCACCGCTAGAGACGCGGCGGAAAGTTTGCAATAAGAAATTAGCGATCGCCAAGAAAATTAAGATGGTAAATATACCACCAAATCCTCCTCCAATACCCCAGAAGGGAAGTAGGAAGGGAAAGCCAAAGCCACCACCAAAACCACCACCAGGATAGTATCCGCCCCCGCCAGGAGGTGCATAAGTGCGCGGTGTATAGGTGCGGCTAGAAGGCGCTCTAAAGGAGCCACCACCGATGCGACCCCCACTGCGGGCTGCTAATGCGCCGTCAGCATGACCAAGAGCCAAAGCTAACACCAAGCTTAGGGCTAAGAAGGTTTTTAACAGCGGTTTGATGGTTTGTTGTAGTTTTTTACGCATAAGATTATCGCTTGAAAAACGGAATTATTATTTATGATTTTTCCCCATGTTGGAACCAGTGTTGCAGGATGTCACTAACACTAGCCCGTAACAAGCAAGTTTGTAGCATTCACGTAGCATACCCTTTTAGAGGCTACATATTTAATTTACCGCGTCTTATCTTCGGTAAGTAGCGATCGCAGGGGGGATTTCTCGACTGGGGAACCGTACCTGAAGACATGTTTATCCTTAGAGAAATTTGCGATGTCTACGATGGGCTACGCCTACGGGCAATTGTTTGCTATGCCTTGGACTAGGAGTCTCACACTACAGTTTTGAATTATACAGATGATTTTAATTTTTAGTGATTATTTTGACTAATTTTTTTAATTATTCACTGGAACAGTGTTGAGTAAAAATAGGACTTACGTAAACATCCGAGTAGCGAGTGAATCTGACTTTTCACGGAATTTGGAAAATCTCTCTTTTTCATATCTCTCCCTTCTAGCAGAGAGACTTTAAATTTTCTCTCTTCCCGACACAGCAAGGAGGTTAGGTTTTTTCTGGGCTTTTCCACATCACGTCAAAAGTCAGGAATATTTATTATAAGTACTCCTTTTTAACTGATTACTCATGATTTAGCACTGGCTCAACGACCTGCCCCCATTAATAGCATTATTTAGTACATTCGTAAGCTTTAAATGTACGCGTACGTATAATAATAAGTGCCTGTGATGCTTGTAATTCATCCCAGACAGACACTACCTTGCTGCTAAAAAGTTATAAAAATTTTTATCATTTTGGCACAATAGTTCAGGTATTTAGGATATTCTATTGAACGTAGCTAAATTTAGGAATTTTCGCAACAGTTGTTCACTGAGCAATTTCGCTACAAGTGCTAGCTTTTATTTATTGTTCATCATGCACATAAATTATCAAGTAATGAGAAATTTGCAACAAAAATAAAATCAACACAATTAAAAAACAATTTTCCCGGCTAATCTTCTAAAATAGGCTTCAAATTTGTCTACCAAATTCGTTTTAAAAGAAATAAAATAATAATGATGGCTTTGAAAGTAATCCTAATTGTAAATATTAAAAACTATTTGAAATATAGTCATCAACTTTATTATGGAACATATTTCTCAACTAACAGCCGAAATCAGAGACAAAGCTGCATACCCAGATATCCTAGTCATATCCCGGATCTTTCTGCCGAAAGAAGCTGTAATTGGGGAATATATCTACAATCGCTGTCTCCAAGATCCAGAACGAATAATTGTGCTGGCAGCTAGTTGCTCAGGAGATCAAGTATTTGATAAGAGTCAACAGTTTCCTGTGTATCGCTGGTATTATCCTAAATATTGGCGTAGTGGCTATGTAGGAAATATCCTGAAGCCTTTGCTCAATATCGTCTGCTCATTTGTCCTAGCAATTAAACTCTATTTTCGCTATCACTATCGTTACATAGAGTGGGCCCACGGCTATGATTTTCCTTCACTGTTGCTATTGAGCTATTTGTTACCTATTCGCTTTTTTATCTATCTGCACGGCAACGATCTTCTTTCTACTTTACACAATCCCGTGCTGCGATCGCTATTTAAATTAACACTCAAACGCGCCGAAGGTATTGTTTGTAACAGTTATTATACAAGAGACTACCTTAGAACTGCTTTCCGATTAAATACTCCTACCCACGTCATTAACCCAGTAATCAGACCAGAAAAATTTGGTAATAATGTAGTCAGTCCCAGTAGCCTTGATGATTTACGGGTTCGCGTGCGTCAGACGTACAACATTCCCGACACAGCAATAGTTATTCTCTCCATCGGCAGGGTAGTAAAACATAAAGCTTTCGACCGAGTAATTGATAATATCCCAATACTGCTAACTTTTGGGGTTGATGTCCACTATATACTCTGCGGTCAAGGGCCAAGTGAGTCGGAACTGAAATCTCTGGCGCATCGTTTGCGAGTAAATAAGCGCGTCCACTTTGCTGGATATGTGCCAGAGCGAGAATTAGCAAGTTATTATGCAGCTTGCGACATATTTGCCATGCTGACTTTATCGGATACTAAACCTAATAATATGGAAGGTTTTGGTATGGCTTATTTAGAAGCAAGTTACTTCGGTAAGCCTGTAATTGCCCCTCGTTTAGGCGGTGTTCTAGATACAGTTCAGCATGAAGAAAATGGCATACTGGTCAATCCTAATTCTGGTTATGAAGTGTTTCAAGCTTTCAATCGGTTGTGCCAAGACCAGCAACTACGCGAGCAACTTGGTCGCAAAGGTAAAGAATTAGCCAAGCGTAGAACCCTTCATCGATCGCTTTACAAGTCTGATTTGTAAGACTTTATTACATTCAAGGGCATACACTCAGTTTTTTCTTTTCATCAGGGTTAGTTACAAGGTAATCTTTAAGGCGATCGCACCCTTCATCCAGCAGTTCATTTAGTCCCCGGATACGCCACACAATTACCGTCTTGTCTTCACTGGCTGTAGCCAGCAGTTTACCATGCGGGCTAAAATCTGAACTATTAATATTGCCTTGATGATCTGTAAATTCTGCTACCTGTTGTCCTGATGATAAATTCCACAGCCGAATTTTGTTAGTAGCAGAAGCTGTCGCTAGGATTTTACCGTCCCATGTGAAACGTAATTGTGTAACCCTGCCTTGATAAGTCTTAAATTGTTTTAACTTATTTCCGAAATAATCCCATAAGATAACCGTCCCATCGTCTCCAGCTGTAGCCAGTTTATTTTCTTTGAGACTAAAATTGACTGTGTTAACATTGCCATTATGACCGATCAATTTTATAGACAACTTCTTGCTCTTGCTACTAATATCCCATAGAAATGCCTTCGTATTTTCTCCAACTATAGCTATAAGCTTGTCATCTGGACTAAATGTAACGCCGTTAACTTTGCCTTCGTGCGGAACTTCTTGCAACTTGTTTCCGTTGAGATCCCACCGTATCGGTTTGCCATCATCTCCAGCACTAACAAGCTCATTTCCTGCGGTATTAAAATTGATACTCCATATTGCTTGAGAATGCCCCTCAAAAGGTTTCCGACTATTTAACCAATCCCCAGTGCGCGTCCAGAGCTTTATTGTGCCATCTTTTCCACCTGTAACAATTAAGTTTTTTGCTTTGTCTGGGCTAAAACGTACAGTATTGACACCACTTTGACCGGCTTTGAATTTTTTTACCAGCTTCTCTTCGAGGTTCCAAATCCTAATATAGTCATCATCTGAAGCTGTAACCAGTAAGTTGCCTTCTGGGTTAAAACGAACACTACCAACAGCTTTTTCATGCCCCTCTAGTTTGATTAAGGGATTTTTGGGTTTGATTAATGATTTTCCTGGAACTGCCCAAAATTTCACCGTACCATCATCTTTTCCAGCAGTAGCAAGAGTATCGCCCTTCGTATTAAAGCGAATGCTGACAACACTGCCCTGATGACCCTTAAATTCTGCTTCCAGTGTTCTATTGAAATTTTTCCACAGTCGGACTTTGCCATCGCTACCTGATGTAGCAATCAGTTCATCATTGCTAATACGAACTGTCTCCACACCTTCAGGGTGAGCCTCAAATTTTTTTTCTGCCAGTTCTTTTCCTGAAAAATCCCACAGCCTGACGGTACCATCATCTCCAGCTGTCGCAAGTTGTTTTTCTTTGGGGTGAAACCAGACGCTGTTAACACTACATTTTTTAGTGTCTTTGACATTGCATTGATGACCTTTAAATATTGCTATCGATTCTGTCTGATTGATATCCCAAAGCTTTGCCAGTCCATCCTCTCCAGCTGTGGCAAATTGCTGGTTATTATAAGGGTTGGGATTAAGGCTTTTGATACTACTGCTGTGAGCAGGTATTGTTTTAAAAAGTTGTCCTTGGAGAGTCCATAGTCTGACGTAGCCATCATCTCCAGTTGTTGCCAACAGGTTTATCTTGGGAAGAAAACGAACATTGTTAACACTACATTTATCACCCTCTTTTGCTAAGTCGTATTCTTTTATTTCACATTGATGATGTATAGATGTTATGGAAGGTGGAGACCAATTTTGATCTGCTGATAAAAAATTCCACATCTGTGAGACATCCCACAGTTTTACCCAACCATTACTTGTAGCTGTCGCCAATATTGTTTGATCTTCGTTAAAATCGATACTCTTGATACTGTTGTTGTGCAGTTTAGAATTTTTCAATGTTCTCAATGGCTTTCCCAGGAAATCCCGCCATGTGACTGTGCCATCTTCTCCACCGACAACAATTAATTCCTGTTGGTTATCCTTTTGAATAAAACGGATACTATTTACACCTCTTTGGTAAGTATTGATTTGATTTGTTTGATGAATATTATCCAGAATCTTTTGCAAAGCTAGCAGAGGACTTGTAGCTGGACAGTCTTGCAAACATTGACTGTTCCAAAAAGCCATCTTTTTAACTTCTTGTCCGGCTTCCATTGCTGACATTAAAGCCTCCATTTCTCCAGCGCCAGACTCAAAATTTCTTAAAGCGGTGACTCCAGAGGCTTCAACTTCGGCTGTCCATCGCAGCCAAAATGCAACCATAGCTAAGATTGAGACTACTACTAAACCACCTGTCAGCCCAAATAGAGTCAGCTTGCGGCGGCGTTCTTTTTGCTGACGATCGCGATCGCGCAGTGCCGAACTCTGCTGGATGAAACCTTGCTCTGCTTGGCTCAACTCATCTCGGCGCTGCTTGAGCCAATTTTCTGCCTCCGCTAGGGGGACACCTCGCAGCAATGGCCCCTCATCTTGTCCGGCATTTTCCCACTGACGTATTCTTGTTCGCAATAATTCTTGCCAAGTGCGGAAAGAGCGATCGCTCTCCATCCAAACGTGCAGTCGTCCCCATTCCCGAATCAAGGTTTCATGGACAATCTCTACTGTTTCTTTACCAGCAGTTTCATCACGTCCAGTTACTACTAGCCGCGCATCAGCCAAACGCCTCACCAAATCCCAATTATTGTCTCCCACCTCATTTTTGGTAGCTAGTCTGCGGGTGTCTTCTGTGCCTTCCCCAGGCCGCACCAGTTGAACAAATATTTGCTGTGCTTGTTGTTGCTCCTCTGGATTGAGCCTAGTAAACTCAGCTTCTGCATGGTTCGCCAACGACTTTTCTACACCGCCGATCACTTCGTAAGCAGCATGAGTCATTTGGCGATTTTGCTGTTTTGCCCACAGTTGCGTCAAAGTAAATTCCAGTAATGGCAAATTGCCTGGTGAATCCGCCACTGCTCTGAGAATCCGCTCTGCAAGACCCTCTTCTAACCTTACTCCTTGCTTGTTTGCAGGTCGAGCGATCGCCTGCTGCAATTCTTCTCGGTTCATCGGAGCAAGTTTTAAATCAGCATTCTGCAAAGCATCGGCGAAACGACGATCAGAAAGTGCATATCCCAGAAAGTCAGCCCGCAAGGTCAGCAAAAGGGTAAAATTCTGTACCAGTTTAGCCGCTTCTAGTAATTGATTTAAAAATAGCTGGCGCTCTTTAACATCTGAGCAAGAAGTATAAAGTTCCTCCAATTGATCGACCACCAGTAACAGGCGGTTATCCTCATTCTCCGACAAAACCTGCGATAAAAAAGTATGTCCTAGTTCTCCCTCTCGCAACGCACCAGCTAATTTTCTGGCATCAATATCTTGTTGTATCTTCGTTTCCTTTGGTTCACGCAGGCGCACAATTACTGCTGTTAATTCATCTACAGGATGAGTTTTTGGGCGAAAAGATTCGATCAGCCAATTACCTTGCTGGCGTAGATGCGGAATTAAACCCGCAAACACTACGCTAGATTTACCACTACCAGACGATCCAATTACCGCTACCAATGATTGTTTTTGGACTGTATCTACTAGTTTTTGGGTGAAAATATCCCGTCCAAAGAAAAACCGTGTATCTGCTTCCCGGAAAGGAAATAAACCGCGATAGGGACAAGAGGCAATAGCTTGGTCACGCAACACAGACCATGCACTCACCAACACTTGTGTGGGAATCATAAACCCAACTTTAGCTTCTGGTCGGTTGATGTCTACTGCTACTGCTATACCTGCTATACCCTGAAGCTCACCATCCCATATAGGCGCACCACTGAAACCAGGCTCTAGTCTATAACCTGGTTGTTTCACATCCTCTAGCTGCACCCAACTTTTAGCTGTGCGTCCACGTAAAACGCCAGTAGCCCAAACACCATCTGGTTGTCCTGCTGGAAAACCTAATACTCTCAAAGGATGTCCCGCCCAATCATCAGATGTAATTAATGGTGCGAGTAGAGCTTTATCTGGAGGAGAATGTTTTAATTCCAATCCAGCAATATCTTCTAGTGCCATACCAGGATTTACAGGTAGCCAGAAAACAACCTTAGCTTGGAGGAGTTGTTTAGCTGCCACTAGGGGAAAATCCAAGGTGATTTCTGCATCTGGCATTTGGACAGTATTCCTTGGAAGTCCCAAGGCATCAGCTACTACATGGGCGCAGGTGAGGATGTACTTTTGGGAAACTAAGAAACCAGCACCAATTACTTTGCCACCATTGGAGTAAATCCTGACAATAGATAACTCAAGGGGTGCTGCCATTTTGTGAATCTCTTTTCCACTTCAGGGTGATTTCATAGTTGACTTCACTATTACCAGAAGCTACAACTGCTCCAAGTTGAGCGCTAATCTTGATGCCAAACTTGACTTCCACTTCATCTGCCGGTTGTTTGATGCTGCCTATTTTGGTAATAATTGCATTAGTGATCGGCTTGACGGTTTCTAGGGCTGACTCGAAAGTTTGTGTAGCTTTATCAACCACTTGGTCTCGCAAACCGATGCGATCGTCGATTTGTGCTGCTTCGTCTACTTCAACAAGAATGGATTCGCCACTTTCAAGAGGAAATTCTACTATGCGTTTCACAACAAACTTATAAAATTGGGTATAAATACGTAAAAATCAATTTACATTGATTGTAGAAGGTTTTTTATTACTTGAGGTTTCCAGATAATGGGACTTTTAGAATCTAACGACAATTTTGCAACCCCAAATAGGTTGATCAGAAATATGCCGAAAACCCTGGAGGTTGAAACAGATTAAAACTGGCTCAAATTAACTAACCACCACCAACGATAGTTACCACTTCTAAGCGATCGCCTGGTTGCACTTTTGTTTCCGGCCAAAATTGGCGGTGTAAAATTTCGCCGTTATACTCCACAGCTAACAAGCGGGGGTTAAAACCCAACTGTTGGAGTAAGTCGGGTAAAGAAGTTTGAAACGAACAGCTATGGGTTTCCCCATTTACCTGAATCGTAATCTCGTTAGACATAAATGTGGGGAATTGGGACTAGGGAATGGAGTATTAGGTATTGGTTACTTACTTTGGACAAATGACAAATGACGAATGACAAATGACAAATGACTCTTTTAGAGTTCTGGTTTAATGCGATTGAGTTGCGAGAGCAAATATTGTGTCACGAGGGTAGGCTGTTCGGCTTGCATGAGCGATCGCACCACCGCTACACGTTCGGCTCCGGCATCGATCACATCATTGATATTATTGGCATCTATTCCCCCAATTGCAAACCAGGGAATTGAGCAATTTTTGGCTGCATAGCTGACATATTCTAGCCCTGTTGCTGCTTTACCTACTTTGGTGGGAGTTTCATAAACTGGCCCCACGCCAATATAATCTACACCTTCAGCAATTGCTGCTTGCATTTCTTCTTTATTTGTGGTAGAAAGCCCTATCAGACGCTGCGAACCCAGTAATTGTCGAGCAACAGCAATAGGCATATCTTGTTGTCCCAAATGCACCCCATCGGCATCGACAGCTAAAGCTACATCCACGCGATCGTTAACAATAAACAAAGCACCATAGATGTGGCATAACTGCCGTAATTTTCTCGCTTGTTCCAGACGCAAAGAATCATCGGCGGTTTTGTCGCGGTATTGTAAAAGCGTTAATCCCCCTTTGAGTGCAGCCTCGACATTGTTCAACAAATTTTCACTAGGGGAAGTCACAAGATACAAATGCGATCGCCACAACAATTGATGGCGCTGATGACCCATTAAATTACTTTCTAGGGTATAAACCTGATAGCGCATCTGCTTACAAGCTTTAGCCATATTTGGCAGGGTTAGCTTGCTGTATTCTTCCAACACCCGTAATGCTTCTTCTATTCGGCAAAAGTTAGCTTGCAATACCGATTTTATACTAGCTCGTTGTTCTTCTTGAGGATGGGTTAACTCAGTCCCCGGATCGCCTGGTGTATCTCGCGCCGCCCGTAATTCTGGGGTATGCCACTTGGCTACCTCTTGTCGCAGCCGCTTGCATTCAAGAGCCAACTGGGCATTATTCAACCCAAACCGACACCATTCCTCAATAATTCGCAAGCCCTCACGAGCGCGGTCTAAATTGGCATCTAAAATGCGGTAAACAACTTGCTGTATTTGCTCTTTTTGGCTGTATGGCTCGACCATTACAACAACCCCATTAGTGCTTTCATCGAAGTGTGAATTATCATAAGTCCTAGTAACCATAAGTTAATTAATTTGCTTTTTTTTACTAATTTTTGCGGAATCTACGCAAAAAAACGCAGTAGTGAGGGTTACGGTAAATTATCCCATGTTCCTATAAACAGTGATAAGGGTAGTTTGAGGCTACAGTTTCGCACTGAGCTTAGTCAAGTATTTTACGGTAAACAACAAGCTTGCAAAGGACTGCCAAAAGGTAATACACCAGAAAATCCACAATAGATATATATATTAGTGAAAATCATGTAAAGACTAGCAGTGTTACCTCTCTACAAGGGTTTTGGATAACGCATATTTAATTTAACTCTTATATCTATTTAGATATGGGAGTTAAATTGACGTAGGCAAAATTCATGAATTGTGCGTACAAATGATTTTGGGCAACGCACAATTAATTTCTGGAGATGTTTAATATCATTTATTACTATGTATTAAATATCGCCAATCGGTCAATATATGAGTAATATTATCGACATAATACCTCTAGAGAGTATAAGAATTTATGATTACTTATAAGGAGTCGTGTTAAATATGATTCTCCCTCGTGTGTTTCCTGGGTACCGTAGAGTAGATGTTCTGTTTGCAAAGCTGAAGTTTCTGAAATCAGCAAGGCTTTTATTTTTTAATTTTTCAGTATTATCTTTTACTGTAAGTATGGGGGCGGCAAGTATAGCATTCCTGGGTATAAGCCTCGATAGTGCGTTAGCAAAGCTCGCCGTTGGCGTACCCTTACAGGGAAGCAAGCTACGCGTTAGCGTCTCTGAAAGAGAAGCCTCTCGTAGAGAAGGCATCGCTCAAATTCCATCAACACCAGATTCAGCGCCTCTGAATCAGAAAACACCTTCTCAGGCTAATATACTATTTGTCAATCCTGGTGTTGGAGATGACAAGGCAGGCAATGGCAGCGAATCCGCTCCTGTAAAGACGATTACCCAAGCGTTGCGATTAGCTAACGCCAATACTGTAATTATGCTTTCCACCGGCACTTATAGCGCCGAGACAGGGGAGGAATTTCCCTTAATACTGAAACCGGGTATTTCAATTCAAGGCAATCCCAGCAATCAAGGTAAAGACATTATCATTCAAGGAGGCGGTGATTACCTAAGTCGGAGCTTTGCTGGTCAAAACGTCACAATTGTAGGGGCCAATCAAGTCTTGCTGACTGGGGTAACGGTGACGAACTCTAATCGCCGTGGTTACGGTTTATGGATTGAATCTAGCAATCCGGTAGTCGCGGAAAATACATTTACTGGCAGTACTCAAGATGGGATTTCTGTCTGTGGTAATGCTGCACCCACCATTAGCAAAAATTACTTTGATCGCAATGGAGCCAATGGCATCACAATTGCTGGTAACTCTAATCCCCAAGTGAAGGAAAATGTCTTTCACCAAACAGGTTTTGGCATTAATATTGCCCAAAACGCCGCTCCTATAGTCATAAGTAATCAAATTCAGAACAATAGATCGGGAATTGTCGTGCAAGCAAATGCCCGCCCGATTTTGCGGAATAATATTATTCAAGATAATAAAGAAGATGGTTTAGTTGCGATCGCTCAAGCAATGCCAGATTTGGGTAGTGCATCGGAACCTGGGGGTAATACATTTCAAAATAATGCCCGCTACGACATTAACGCCAGTGCTGCTAAACAGGTGATTCCTGCTGCTGGTAACAACCTTGTGAGCGATCGCATCACTGGCAAGGTAGATATTAATGGTACAACAGCACTAGCAACCCAAAATTCCCAACCCGCTCCCAACAACGTATTACGAGAAATACCACCAACCGGGGAAATCACCTTCTCATCTCCTGAAATTTCTGAAACTGCTAATAGGCAAACCAGCAACAGCATTGCAGCAAATAATCCTGTTTCTACACAATTAAACAGTCAACTGCTGCCATTAATCCCAGCCAATAATGTACCGCTTTCCCTGCCTATATCCAAACAATCACCCACTTCTAGAGTTGCCGGATTTCCTACTCCTAGCAGCTTGTCAGGTAGACAAATACCAACTAACACTCAAATTGCAACTTCCAGTCCAGCACAGCCACCTGATACACCACAGTTAAATTATGTGCGGATCGATCCTAATACCATTGAGTTTACTGCCCCTGAGTCCCCATCCAATTCAGTTGGACAGAGGGATCAAACACAAAGGCCATTACCAATATTAGAAACTGCTGCTCCAGGTGCTTCAGAACTTTTACCACTTCCCGATCGCAATATCCCCATTGTTAATACTCGCAATCTGCAAACAAGTTCTGCAAGTATTCCCTATAGTGGTAAATCTGCAACACAATCTGGTGTGCGTTATCGCGTAGTAGTGCCACTTGCAACCGATAAAGATCGAGATTTAGTACGATTCCTTGCTCCTGGCGCGTTTCCCACAGTTTGGCAAGGTCAAAGAGTTATGCAAGCAGGAGTATTTAATAGTGAATATAACGCTAAAGAAATGCTCAAAACACTCTCTAATAATGGTTTAAGAGTCATTATGGAGCCGTTGAATTAATTGGGCATTGGACATAGGGCAAAAGGGGTGGAGGGGAAAGACTTACATACCCTCCAGTCTTTTTCCTCAATTTTGAATTTTGATGTCAGGGCGATCGCGGGTCAAAATGATATCAATCGACTTGAGAGAGCGATCGCTTTCCTACTGTGGGAAGGCATCGCTCTTTTAGTCAAGGGGGTGAGATCGCGATTAGGCATAAGTTGAATTAGCGATCGCGTTCTTGTTTTAGAGAGCGATCGGGGAAAGCATCCTTTATCCATCACCTTCATCTAGATATTTCAGGAAAGAATGAACACCCAGTAACTGAATGCTATAGCTTGCCATTACTGCTCTTAAATCATCATCAGCCCGCAAGTCATCATCTCCAGATACGATAATCCCCGCTTTGCCATCAATCGCTGTAGCCAACACAGGTAAATCTTTAGAATCTCGACAATTAGGCGGAACAGTTTTCAACTCAACCCATAAGGTGCGGTACTGCAATTGTTGTTCTAGGCGAATCGCCTGACTAGAATCAATCCGCTCTCTTAAACGGGGGCGATTCCAAACAAGATGGAGTTCTTCCATAAGGGGTTGACTCATATACCAACTGGAATTTATCCTCATTAAATGCTGCCAAAATCGGCAATGTAACTCGCCCTTTCAGCAAAATGCGAATCCAAATGTTGGTGTCGATGACCACTCGCAACATTAGACCTGCTGGGATTGCTGACGCACAGCTTTAATTTCAGCCCTGATTTTATCGTCTGTAATCTCATTCACGGGGGGTTCGGCATAAAGTTCTTGAATTAAAGCCGTCAAATCTGAACGTAAATCTATTTGAATCAAGGCTCTAGCGACTTTTGCTCGTTCGTCTGGCTGCAACTGTTGTACCGCCGTAATGAGTTGTTCCAAAGTAATTGGGATCGATACCATGTCAGTACCCATCATGATAGTTTCTTAAATTTTAGTGCGTTTGTGCGATCACTATCAGTCTTTTCAGCGGAATTTATAATTGACAAAAGCAATGTTATCCTAACTTGTCACGAATGAACCGATTTAATTTTATTCAATGGTAAAAGGTATGGAACCGACCATCGAACAACTTAAAGCATTCTTTGACTTTTGTGTTCGGGCTAGTAATTTGTTTAGAGATATAGCATTGGTTAGATTTGATGAGAGGACAAGCCGAATCGTGATTTTGATAGGCGAAACCATCCAAGTAGAAATTCTTATTAATGCGGAGAACATTATCCGATGACAGACTATTTAACTCTTAATGAGCAAGAATTAAGACAATATGTGATATCAAACCCCCAGGATGAGGAGGCATTTCAGCATTACCTCAGCATCATGAGAGCGAAACCGGGGGTAGTGGTCAGCACTCCAGAACAATTAGAGGCTGAGTTAAAACGGCGTATTAATCAAGCTAGTTAACATAGAACCCGTTACTGACATTCCAGTAACGGGGTTTTTTCAATTTAGCAGCTTGACTCAATGTGAATTTTGGGACTTGCCTTTATTCAGCAACGCCGATATTCCCGCGATCGCACACCCTTATATCTGCGCTGATTTGGCGACTTGCGTCTGGATATTTAAGATTTTCGTTCATCTGTAATTCCCCAGATTAGTTGCTTCATGGGATCGGGTTCTGACTGGCGGAAATCAACCCACATCATGCCTTCTAGAAAAATTGGTAATTTTGGAGTTTGAACACAATCTGGAAGTAGTACAGGAATAACGGGACATCGTCGTCTAACAAATTCCCGCAAAAAAGCATCTAATTCTGCGTCTTGCCAGGGGCCAGTATTATTCTTTCCAATAAAGACAGCCGCAGCTTTTATATTCCTGATCTGTTCTTCCAATGCTCGTTGCCAGGGTAAACCGGGTCGGAGTTCCCATTCATCTAGCCAAGGCAAAATCCTAAATTCTTTAAGCTCTTGGCCAATGAGCTTGACATTTGGCTTATCATCGCTATTGTGGCAGAGAAATACGTCGAAGTCTTTTGTTGCAATTTTCCCTTGAACTGAAGAAGTCGCAGTTTCACGATTGCGTTGCAAGTTGGCAGTTTTATCCATTTCTGCAAGAGTGGATGCCTGTGTTTCTGTTATTTGCTCTGCCTGTTCTTGATCTATCAAAAAAATAGGAGTTTCACCACAAACGCTACAACCAATCCAGTCAAAACCACGTTCACGCCGCATCTGGATATGCTGTTCAGGAATTGTTGCACCACAATTATGGCAAGCAAGAGTGCGCCGCTGTTTGATACTTTCTGCTAACGCCCGTCGCTTCAAATGAATCAGGATGTAATCTTCAAATTGAGAGCGAGTTTGTTCATTTGCCGCTCTGTCAAAAAAGAGTGTTAATTCTCCCTTACCCTCTTGAACTTCCCGTAAGAACATACCGCATAATCCACCCACTTTTGCTTTGTAAGTTGCGGCATTTTTCCATAAGTCTTGTTTGATAAAAAATCCACTTCTTGTGAGCCTCACGGCTAAAGTTGCATAAATATTGAGAACTGCACCTTCAAATTCAAAAATTACTGTTTGACCTTCTGGATTAGGTGCATCGGGCCATTCACGGGTAAATTGTGATGGAAATACCAAATACGCGACATCGTCCGCCGATTGGCGTAACACTAACT
Organism: Nostoc sp. NMS9; assembly: GCF_017114995.1. Taxonomy (GTDB): domain Bacteria; phylum Cyanobacteriota; class Cyanobacteriia; order Cyanobacteriales; family Nostocaceae; genus Nostoc. The sequence goes on from NZ_JABXKL010000019.1 coordinate 231,221, forward strand.
CGTGGTATAGTAACTCTTCAACCGTTGCAATTAGCAGTAGTTCTTCGAGCGCTTTATCCTTAATTCGCTCATCTTCTGACATCCGAAAACGCCCGTGTCGTGCATCTTCTTCAGCGATACTGCCTAAACCATCAGGTTCATCCTTAGCAGCATTAATTAGGGCAGAAGCGTAAGCATCTAGCAATTCGGGTTGCAGTAAAACATAATTTCCAAAAGAAATTCGTCGGATTAAGTCCCTCGACTCGACTCGTCCAATACAGATATCAAATTGGGAACGCAACTTTTCTGTCTCGGTAGGAGCGTTTTCAGACTTTAGGAATGCACGATATAAGTCATCTACTGTAGATAACAATCGCTCGGCTTTTTTTTCTGCAATTAAGAAATCTTTGATTTGCTGGAAGAGTTTTGTTGAGCTGACGCTTGGCAAAGCTTTCCAATTAATAGCGTTGCGAATTGCATCGATTAGTTCTGGAATTTTCCACCCCTCTCTGGCGCTAGTTTCAAAGTATCCATCAAAGCCTAATTCTTTTACCCATGTATCGATACGCTTTTGACTAACGCCGATACCACCGCGATCTGCACGAGCAGCAACCAGAAATTTCTTTAATGAAGAAGTACTAGAAGACTGAAGCCGTTGTGCTTGAGTGAGCGCCCGATCCCAGTGACGCACTCCAGCGAAGGGATCAGTTTCACTACGAGTATCGAAGATAATGAGAGCAACAGCTACTTCGTTTAGGTGCAATTGATGAATCAAACGATAGCCTGGTTGCCCTGCCAGATCCCATAGCATAGTTTCACGAGTCTTTGCTTGAGAACTTTCTACAATGCCTTGTTTATCGAACGTCCAAACTCGCCGTCCGTGAGTTGATTCCGTTGGCTGGAAGTGTTCGCCACTTAGCACTAAACCAAGTCCAGATTTTCCTACTCCGCTATCTCCTACTAAAACAACTTTGGCATTAGCATAATGAACCGAAGATGAAACCGAAGGAACAGTCAATAAGGTAGGAAAGTCTAACTCCCAAATATGGATGATCGTGTCCTTTTCTCCAAGTGTGGCAAGAATAGGCAGCTTTGGATTGAAGGCAACGCTGGAGAGCCATTTAGCCGAAGTGGATTCATGGATAACTGCTATAGTTTCCCAAGTTTTGCAATTCCAGAGTCGAACAGAGTTATCCAGAGATTTAGATACAAGAAATTTACCGTCGAAGGAAAAAGAAACATCAGTCACTGCATCTGCATGTCCTTCAAGAACCCTAGTTAGCGATCCAGTGGCAGTATCCCAGAGCATGATCGTACCATCAAGAATTGCTGATGCCAACACTTGACTATCCGGCGACCAGGCTATAGCAAGAAATTTGCTATTTTTTAAATTTATGGACTTGGAGGATGTTTGAGTTATGTAAGAAGCTACTAGCTGTAATTCATTTGTTTCGGCTAACTCGGCGTGCAACTCCCTTAACTCTGTCATTTGAACTTCTATACTTTCCTTGTTTTCAATCTCTTCGAGATTACTCAATATCTCGTTCCATTCTCGTTCTAATTGTTGCAGCTTTTCTAGCTGTTCTAGGTGCTTTTGGTGAGCAGCATGAATCTTGTAAAGACTAATGCTAGTTAGATTTTGATCTAATAAGGCTAGCATTTGCCCGCTTGAATCCCAAACAAGATTACCTAATCTTTTGTTTTCTAGTAATTCATCTAATAGCTCATCAAAAGATTGACGTTTATAATAATATGTTTTTGGAAATTTATTATTAATAATATTAATATCATTTCTAGAAAAAAACTGTAAGCTCTCATTACTATCAGAGTATATAACAAATGTTTCTTTATCAGGTCTATTGACCTTGTTGTCGCTAAAGAGATTCGCTATCTTTTTAGAAGTAAATTCTATTTTTCTAGAAAAACTTTTAAGTTTTTCCTCTATATCCTCTATTTTTTTTTCTGTTTGTGCATCCCAAAAATTAATTTTTGTAGGAAAAATATTTTTTTTATTTATATATTTTTCTGTTTGTGCATCCAGCCACTCAAATTTTGCAGAAATTGTTTTAAGTTCTTTCTCCATTATTGTTTGTATTTGTGTACCCCCCAAAACCTTAATTTCTTTATTATTATAGTAATCGCTATTTCTTGATGCAAACATTTTTCCAGATGGACACCATGCGATCGCATTACTGTTCTCATTTTCAATTGCAGATCGTAGATCGCCTGTGTTGGTATTCCAAATCTTTATTGTGTCATCGCCAGAGACTGATGCTAAAACTTCTCCATCTGGCGACCATGCTATTCCAAATATAGTGTCTGTATGTCCTTCAAGTACGGACATAAGCTCTCCAGTTTCTGTATTCCAAAGCTGGATTGTATGGTCTTTGGAGGCTGAAGCAAGCTTTTTCCCATCTGCTGACCATGCAATTTGAGTGATGATGTCACTGTGTCCTTCCAGGGTATAGCGCAGCTTGAAACCTGAAGGTGGCGAGAGAACCGAATTTTCCTGCTCTGAACTTGCTACTTCAGACATACTGTTACTCCGTTCGGCACTAACTAAAGGATTCTAGAAGATTAAGGTCTACTGAGTTTTTTTCACGCAATCAAATAGGACTCCTATAGTTGAATTATATTTATAATACTTTTGAGCGCGATCGCCTTTGCCGTAAGTTGGGTTGAGCTAAGGAAACCCATCATCTAATACTCCAACACGATGTTGAAGTACCTCAACACGACTTTGGAGTACCTCGACACGATGTTGAAGTACCTCAACACGACTTTGAAGTACCTCGACACGATGTTGAAGTACCTCGACACGATGTTGAAGTACCTCAACACGATGTTGAAGTACCTCAACACGACTTTGAAGTACCTCAACACGATGTTGAAGTACCTCAACACGACTTTGAAGTATATGTCGCTTATTTAAAGTAATTTTTTTGACAACCTGAATAAAAACTTCAGTACAATCCACTAAAAATAATTAGGTCGATCTTAATTTGCTTTAATTTTTCCGAATTATCTCTCAGAGAAGTTTATTGTTGCATTGGTTAGAGTACATGCAGTAATCCTATAACTTCCTTCAGGAGCGCATTTTATGGCACGACTAAAACGCAGTTCACCGACTCTCGAAAAGGCTCTCCGTCGAATTGCAGGAATGCGATCAATTAGCCCGACGCTAGAATTTGGCAACGGATTAAATTTGACAGACTACGACAGCCGCATCCAAACCTTGCAAACCCAGCTATCTACCTACAACACTTTACTCTCTAGCATAGATGAAATGGCAGGTCGCCTCTCTCTAATTGAAGAAGAATTGGGCGGCTATTCTGAAAAGATGTTAATGAGTGTGGCAACGCATTATGGCAAAGACAGTTTGCAATATGTCCAGGCGGGAGGCAAGTCACGCAAGAAATTATCACGCCGTTCGAGCAACACCCAATCCCCATCTGATACCGTTTCACTTTAAGACTGATACAGATGGCAGGCAGGGGAGGCAGGGGAAGTAATTTGTATCAATAATTTAGTGAAATGGTATGAGAGTACAGCTAATCTCTCCACTCCCTATCCTGGCTTATGATCCAAACGAGTCGCTTGCTCTAGGGCGGCTTTTTCTTTGGCTCGGCGGACATAGGGTTGTAACTGAGTGCGATCGCAAGCTGTAAAAATACTCAGGTTTTCCAAGGTAATCCCCCGCATTAACATTTCTACGCGCCAGGTTTGTTGTGCTTGGGCGATCGCTGGCGTTTGTCCTTGGGGAGTTAACAATCTCTCGCTCCATACTTGCCAACGTGTCTCAAGTTCTGATTCTGAAATAGGTGTGCCTGTATCATTTAGAAACATGGCTGTTTGAGCATCTTTACGACTTTTCAACCATTTGATTAAGGGATTATTAGTAAAGGAACCGTAGCGTTTGCCCAAAATCCATTGATTCAAAGGCACTTGACGGACAAATCCGGGAATTGTGATTTGCAGGAAGTGCCCTTGAGTATCGTAGATTTGGTGCGATCGCTCCAAGCTAATTATTTCTGTGGCGGATAACCCAGACCCAAATAATACGTAAGCTAAGGCATAATCTCGTACTCCGAATTTCCTGGCTTGTTGCAGAATTTCGTGAACTAAAGTAGCTGGTAAATCAGCTATTTCTGTGGTGGTGAACCCTCCTTGTAAGGAGTTTATTGCTGATTCTGTTGAAGATGACATGGCTCCATGTAAAAACAACTCCACCAAATTTTCCAGAAAATCATCCCGATCTTCCCAAAGTTCGTGAAATTCGCTGGTGAACTCAATTACTGCATATCCCAAAATCATCCCATTCAGCAAACTGGCTAATTTTTCTGCGGGTAAATAGGTATTTAGGTGTCCTTGCTGGATTACAGTAGCTAAATACTGAGCTACATAACGGTTTGCCTCTGTTACTCCCCTGCCTAGTGCGCGGCGATTTTCTGCCGGGAATTGGTCGGCTTCACCTACCACAGATCGGACGAACTCTGGTACTCGTTCTAATGCATGTAAGCTATCACTTGCATAATCTTTAAGAGCTTGGTAAACATTGCCGGGAGGTGTTGCCCGCCGTACCAGCGATTCACCTAAATCCTTGAAGGCTGCGGACTCTTCCAGCACAGCCAAAAGCAGTCCATGTTTATTGCCAAAATTCCGAAATAGAGTCACTTCGTTGACTTCGGCTTTTTCAGCAATTTGGCGGGTTGTGGTAGCGCTAACACCCTGAGCAGAAAACAACTCAAGTGCAGCTTGAATCAGGCGTTGACGAGTGGAAATGAGTTGAGATGACATAGAAAAATGCAAGTGGCACTTGCAGGAAGTATCAGAGTTCTGCTAGCATAACAAATGTAAGTGATACTTGCTTTACTCTACTGTAACGAACTAGTATACAGGGCGGGTAAATCTCTGTGGGATTATGCCCAAGAAAAAGCAAATCGCTTTCTCATCCATCAACAGGAATTTTTATGACCGCAAATTTTGGGGCGTTCGCTAAAAGCGTTGGCGAAGCCATCGCCCCTGAGAGAGGCAACTCACCTCGACTCAGTTGGACAAATGTAGTATTTTTTACTACATTTCATGCTTTAGCACTTCTGGCTCCTTGGTTTTTCTCCTGGCCAGCATTAGGTTTGCTAGTGTTTCTCCACTGGTTATTCGGGAGCATTGGTATTTGCCTGGGATATCACCGACTACTAAGCCATAAAAGTTTCCAGGTTCCTAAGTGGTTAGAGTATGCGATCGCCCTGATCGGAGCGCTGGCTTTGCAAGGAGGGCCAATTTTTTGGGTAGGTGGACACCGCCAACATCACGCCCACACAGAAGATATCAATTTAGACCCCTATTCTGCTCAAAGAGGATTTTGGTGGAGCCATATATTGTGGATTTTCTACCCACGTCCAGAATTTTTTGACTATGACACCTATAAAAAATATGCTCCTGACTTAGCCAGACAACCCTTTTATTGTTGGCTAGATCGCTACTTCTTGCTATTGCAAATACCCTTCGGGCTGCTGCTTTATGCTCTAGGAGGATGGTCTTTTGTATTCTACGGAGTGTTTCTCAGATGTGTCTTGCTTTGGCATTCAACCTGGTTTGTGAACTCAGCATCACACCTATGGGGTTATCGCACCTTTGATGCTAATGATGGCGCTCGTAATCTTTGGTGGGTATCCCTCGTCACTTATGGAGAAGGATGGCACAACAACCATCATACTTATCCCCACATGGCGAAATCTGGGTTGTCTTGGTGGGAAATTGATGTTACTTGGTGGAGCATCTTAGTGTTGCAGACTTTGGGTTTAGCTAAAAAGGTTGTCTCGCGTCCTCCTCAAGGTGCAACTCACGGCTAAATTGCAACCAAATTATCATAAATTTGTTATGCCGATTGCTTCTTGCAGTCGGCTTACTAATTTTTATCAGTAGTATTTCACGGTAAAATCTAACGGATTCAATCACCGTAGTGCATCAAGTGTGAAAACTGACAGCATTTTTTATCGCCTTTTTCAAGAATTTCCTGGGATCTTTTTTGAATTAATTGGCAATCCACCCCAAACGGCAGAGACTTATAAATTCTCCTCAATTGAAATCAAGCAAACTGCATTCCGTATAGATGGTGTTTTTATCCCAACACAAGGAGAAGAAAATCCGATTTACTTTGTTGAAGTCCAGTTTCAAACTGACACAGAAATTTATTCACGCTTATTTTCAGAAATTTTTTTATACTTACGCCAAAATAAACCTCAAAATTCTTGGCGAGGAGTAGTTATCTATCCCAATCGCAGTTTAGATACAGCAGATATCAAGAATTACAGTGAATTTTTCACTAGCCAGCGCATCAGTCGCATCTACCTTAATGAATTAGGTGAAACTGCATCATTGCCAGTTGGAATTGCTACGATGAAATTAGTCGTCGATGAAGAGGAGACAGCAATTATAGCTGCTAGACAGTTAATAGACAGAACCCAGCAAGAAATCAACATCGAACCACAACGGCGGCAGTTACTAGAATTGATAGAGACAATATTAGTTTACAAGTTTCCGACGATGAGTCGAGAGGAGATTGAAGGTATGTTTGGGTTAAGTGATTTGAAACAAACACGAGTTTATCAAGAAGGTAAACAAGAAGGCAAACAAGAAGGCAAGCAAGAAGGCAAGCAAGAAGGAGCGCGTGAACAAAAGTTTAGAATGATACCTTTGTTGTTGAGATTGGGATTGAGTTTTGAAGAAACTGCGAAAGAGTTAGGTTTGAGTCTAGAAGAGATTCAGCAAGAAATACAAAAACAGCCTCCAAGTCAGGATACGTAACCTACAATTACAGCAGAATCCAGAATTCAGGAGCGGAGCCGGAGACGCTCCGCCCCGCTGCGCTAACAGAAGTAAAACAGGCTTTATACTTGGCTTTGAGACTTAGCTTGTGTACCTCACTAACTTGAAATTCGCTGCATCCTTTATCAAAGATTTACCTACATATTCTTGCTATTTTCCATTCCCATAATTTTTAATTTTTTCTATGATTTCGCTCTCTCCTATTCTTCAAGCTAGACTCTCCCAACCCTTAAAGATTGGCTCTTTCGAGGTAAAAAGTCGGGTTCTCCAGTCGCCTCTATCCGGAGTGACAGATATGGTGTTTCGCCGTCTTGTGCGTCGCTATGCACCAGATTCAATGATGTATACCGAAATGGTGAATGCTACAGGGTTGCATTATGTCAAGCAGTTACCCAAAATCATGGAGGTAGATCCAAATGAACGCCCAATTAGCGTTCAACTATTTGATTGTCGTCCAGATTTCCTGGCAGAAGCAGCAATAAAAGCAGTTGCCGAGGGTGCTGATACTGTTGATATTAATATGGGTTGTCCGGTTAATAAAATCACTAAAAATGGTGGTGGTTCTTCATTGTTGCGGCAACCAGAAGTAGCAGAAGCAATTGTGCAGGAAGTGGTAAAAGCTGTTGATGTACCTGTGACAGTAAAAACCCGTATTGGCTGGAATGATAACGAAATTACTATTCTCGACTTTGCCAAGCGAATGGAAGATGCCGGGGCGAAAATGATTACGGTACATGGACGCACCCGTGCCCAAGGGTACAATGGTAATGCCCGTTGGGAATGGATTACCCGTGTAAAAGAAGTGCTTTCTATCCCAGTGATTGGGAATGGAGATATTTTTTCCGTTGAAGCGGCAGTGAAATGTTTAGAACAAACTGGCGCTGATGGCGTCATGTGTTCCCGTGGGACTTTGGGTTATCCGTTTTTGGTGGGAGAAATTGATCGCTTCCTAAAAACAGGGGAGATATTACCGACACCTACACCGATTGAGCGTTTGGAATGTGCAAGAGATCATTTACAAGCCTTGTGGGAATATAAAGGCGATCGCGGTGTACGTCAAGCCCGTAAGCACATGACTTGGTATGCTAAGGGTTTCGTTGGTGCTGCCGAACTCCGAGGACAGCTAAGTTTAGTTGAAAAGGTAGATCAGGGTTTGGCAATGATTGATCAAGCAATTGAAAAATTGGCTAATGGTTATGAACTAGAGGAAGAAGCAGAAGGTAGTTTGGTAATGCTTTAAAAAGTTGATTTTATCACTAGCTTGGGGTGATATTGCTGCTTCCTAAAAGTTACGCGATCGCTTGGATACTACTATTTCAGTTAGGGTTTAAATCTTCTTATGTAACTCTTTTGAATTTTGAATTTTGAATGTTTAACTAGCCAAAATGGAGGCTCACAATGTTAGTTTCCAAACACAATGATGTTGTAATCATCCCCGAAATTCTCTCATTAGAAGACTTCATGGCAAATCCTCCAGAGGGGATGGAGTGGGTAGACGAGCAACTAGTAGAAAAAACAGGGATGACATTAAAACATAGTGAAATTCAAGGCAACATCTACTTTTACTGGAGAAGTTACATCAATTCCAATCAACAAGGCGGGAAAGTTTACACTGAAGTACCTTGTCGTACATATAAACAGGGTCGTCGTCCTGATGTAGCTTATCTAACGCCTGAGTTGGTAACTGAGTTTGGCGATGTTCCCACTTTGCCACAGAGTTTCCCGTTGATTGCTGAGATAATTTCACCCACCGATTTAGCTGAAGAATTATTTCTCAAAGCGCAGGAGTATTTACAGTCCGGTTGTGAGGAAGTTTGGCTGGTATTTCCTGAAAGTCGGTTAGTTTTTGTCATTACTGATAATCAGGTTTGCGGGTTTAAAGCTGGTGATGTGGTTAGCACTCAAAAAGTACTACTGGGTTTTAGTGTAGCTGTAGACGAATTGTTGGGTTGAAAAGGCGATCTATCTAATAAGGATATGAATATTGTTACAATAATGTACAGATAATCACTTATACATATTTGCGACAGACTGCATCGCCTTAGTAATTGCTTCCGCGTTTGTTTGCGCCCTTCTTGTTAATGCTGCTAACTGCGGGTCTGTAGAAAAACCAGTGCAAACAGCATTTACTAACTGACTGTTTACTGTCCCCGACTGAGCTTGTATTGCTGGCATATTCAATCGCTCATTTTTTGTTACCTGCCCGCTTTGATTGGCTTCGATTATCCAAGCGTACTGAATTGCATCAGTACCACAATCAGCCGCCATATATATCCGAGTCGCAGATATGTTTCCTTGAGTGTGATCTATATGCACCCAAAAGCCATAAGCGGAACCACTCGACTGAATATCATTTTTATCAATGGAAAAAATCTCACCTTGCGCTCCTTTGGCTACAGGTATCCATTGACTAGCGATCTGGGCATTAACGGGAAGGCAAACAGCAGAAGGCAAAAGACACAAAGCAATCAATTTCTTAATCACTGCTCTAAGTTAAATTTGATACCTCCATTATCAAAGGCAATCGCGCTCTGAAGCATCGGTAACTTTAGCAATTGATTGTAAAGACTTGAAAAACTCGTTTCAATCCCTAATAGGGATTTTATTGAATTGCAATTTCAAGGTTTAGTTGTGCGAATGAACGAATTCAAAACAAACAGAATAGTCATATCACAAGATGCAAATCGCTGAAAACCACTCCCCATAAGGTGCGCGGATGGTTTGAAAGTACCATTGCCCTCAAAGTCTTGTATAGATGGAGCCTACAGCCTTTTTTGCCCCTTCTCATTTTGTACATCTACCCAGCCGCGCATTTGGTAAGAAAATTAGTCTGATTGGCGATCGCTACCACCATTAAAATAAGCGATCGCCTAATCCTTGCACACCTTAATTTACCAAATCGGGGAACACCTCTTGCACAGCAGGATGCACTAAGCGATGGTTCTGCACGTTTACACCCTTAGCTAATGCTGGATTAACCTCCAGTGCCATAATTCCAAAATTCGCCAACTGGACAACATAAGGTAATGTACTATTATTAAGTGCCTGAGTTGCTGTCCAAGGTACTGCTCCTGGCATATTGGGAACGCCATAATGCACCACACCCTCTTCAATGTATACCGGATTTGTGTGAGATGTCGGGTGTAAGGTTTCTATACAACCGCCTTGGTCAACGGCTACATCAACTATTACTGAACCAGGACGCATTTGTTTGACCAATTCGCGGGATACTAGTATTGGCGCTCTACGTCCTAACACTAAAACTGCACCGATGAGCAAATCGGCTTCTTTAACGGCGGCTTCAATATGAGCAGAGTTGCTGTAAAGCAATTCGACTCTAGAGCCAAAGAGTGTTTCTAAGTAAGATAAGCGCTCGACACTCACATCTAAAATCTGGACACTAGCACCCATGCCTACGGCAATTTTAGCTGCTTCTGTGCCGACAACGCCGCCACCTAAAATTACTACTTTACCTGGTTGAACTCCAGGGACACCGCCCAAAAGCACACCTCTACCACCTTGTTGACGTTCTAAGAATCTCGCCCCAAATTGTACTGCTAGCCGACCAGCAATTACACTCATGGGGGTGAGCAAGGGTAGTCTGTTTGCCCCAGGTTGTTCTACAGTTTCGTAAGCGATCGCAGTTGTGCCACAATCAATTAAATGCTCTGTCAACTTGCGATCAGCTGCTAAATGTAAATAAGTAAATAATATCTGCCCTTTTTGCAAAAATTTATACTCAGATGTTAGAGGTTCTTTGACTTTAACAACCAATTCCCGATTCCAAGCCGTTTCTGATGTGGGAACAATTTCGGCTCCAGCACTTCTGTAGTCATCATCGGAGAATCCAGCACCATTACCTGCTTGTGTCTCGACGAAGATACTATGACCATTTTCTCGCAGTACCCGCACGCTAGAAGGACTTAACCCTACCCGAAACTCTTGATCCTTATTTTCCTTGGGAACGCCGATTTCCATATATCGCCTCTGATAATTTTTTTGTTTAACTGTAGCCTGGCAATCTCAAGCTTGCTACTTCTATCTTTCTAGTTCCGTATTAGAGATAGCTGGATTAGAGATACCTAATTTCTGTTCTAACTTTCTTAATTCAATCTGAGTAGCCCAAACTCTTACCCTTGACTATTGCCCCAGTATTTATACAATATATAAAGAATAGTAACAATTTATTAAAAGAGTGATTGTATAGCTCCCTACTAAGAAGCTATTGCAGAATTTCTCAAGTCATCTTGGCATTCCAGCATTGCAATCAGCTTTTAAGTTAACTTGACTTTTCAACGTCATCTGAAAAATTCAAAGTCTTTTTCCTTCTAAGAGAGAGATTTAGAGAAAGGTTTTCCAGATACCAGGAAAAGCAAGTAGCGATTATACCCACTTTCTGCGACTTCTACCAGAAGTCTGATATCAAGTCCCATCTGCCAAAAATAAGGTTTCTTAAAAGATGACACAAACACAACCAACAATTACACCTAAACTAGCAGAGCCGAAATTTGGCTTTAACGAATACGCCGAACGCTTGAATGGTCGAGCTGCAATGATTGGCTTTGGTTTACTGCTGGTGATTGAATATGTCACCAATCAAGGGGTGCTATCATGGCTGGGTCTGAAGTAGTGCCATCAACAAGCACAATCTTGAAGTTGTAAGCTAGTAATTAAAAGAGTTTCAACCAGCTGGAACAACCAGTTGGTTTTGACTTCAATAATTGATAGCGGAGTAGTTTGCCCTACATAGATTAATTATACTTATTCATAAATAACTGCCCTAGAATGTAAGCAAGAGAGGAATCGAAATACCTATTAGTGATTGAAATATCATAGACTTGCAACTAGTATATGCAAGGCGATTGATGAGTAAATTTCCTCCCCTACTAAAAAAATCATAAATTAGTGTCTGCCTTGAATGAGAAAGGCAAATTATGGGTGAGGTATTCTTGGTAAATATACACAAAAGGTGAACTGGAACCAACCAAGCTGTGATGAATGCTGTATTACCTCGTTTTTTGAAGTCAACCTACCGAAAAGAGCCACTAATCAGTGTATTGATGACAATGGGTGTTATGGATGCCCTGATTGGCGGATTGAATGATAGCTGGTCGTTGTTTGCTTTTGGTTTGGGAACGGCAGGGATAGCGCTAGGCTTTAAGTTGTGGCGTCTCCAGCAGCGTCGTTCTTTACCAGAGGAGCCTGTAGTGCAACATTATTTGCCCTCTCGTTCTTCTAGTGCGCCTTTACCAATGTTAAGCGTTTCTAAGAAAAAACCACCTCTTTAAAATGTGCAGAGTTATTTCAGTAATAACTCTGCAAAATTTATTGGGTTTAATTGTATCTATAAAAGTGAGGAAAAAGAGTGAGTAGTGAGGGAAGAGGTGGCGGTAATTTTCTGCGGCCGTATATTATCCTGGCATTTATGGCAGCTGTTGCCCTTCCAGTGATTACCAGGGAAGGGTTTTATATTCATCAAGCTCATGCTGCCATTGAAGTAACACCAAACTCCCCAGGTAACACTAACTTTGCTAATGCTCAACTACTTTACACACTCATCGGACATAACGGAACCATTAAATCCCTCGCTTTCACTCCAGATAGCAGAATTCTTGTGAGTGGAGGTGCAGAAAACGAGGGTGTAATTCGCCTGTGGAATTTAGCAAAAGCCAAAAAGTTGGCGACTATTAACAAAGCGCACAAAGCAGCCGTAGAATCTTTAGTGATTTCGCCAGATGGACAAACCCTCGCTAGCTGTAGTGATGACAATACGATTAACCTCTGGAGCCTGAAAAATTTAAAATTTAGCCGCTCTTTTGTCGGACATACCAGTAACGTATTATCTTTAGCTGTGTCTCCTGATAGTAAAGTTCTCGTCAGTGGAGCTTTAGATGGGATTCGTCTCTGGGATTTGCTACAGCAGCGGCCTCTAGGGACTATAGTACGCTTTGATAATTTGATTTATACTCTCGCTATTAGTCCTGATGGACAGACCTTGGCTAGTGGTGATAATAAGGGTGTAATCAAGCTGTGGAATTTGAGTACTGGTAAATTAATCAGTGAATTGGCAGCTCATTCTAGTGCTGTTAGCGCTGTGATCTTTACACCAGATGGACAAACATTAGTCAGTGCTAGCCACGATCGCACCATAAAACTGTGGAATATTAATACTGGAGAATTAGTCCGCACCCTTGCAGGACATAATAACTGGGTAAATGCGATCGCTCTTAATCCTGATGGACAAACTCTTGCTAGTGCTGGTAGAGATGGAATTAAATTGTGGGATTTAACTACAGGCGAGTTAATAAATACACTGAGTGGACATACAGACTGGGTAAGTGCGATCGCTTTTAGTCCAAATGGTAAAATTCTTGCCAGTGGTGGATTCGATCGACAAATTAAGATTTGGGGGATTCCAACAAAACGTAATTAACAGCGATCTCACAAAATAATCGTCAAAGAGTAGACTATATCCCCGACTTCTGAAAAGAAATTGGGGATATCATGTTGACCGAAAACGAAAAGGATACAAGCCCCTAAATTTATTTATGGGTGTCTTTAATTTTGAATTTTGAATTTTGAATTCGGAGCGTACCCCTTTGGGGAAGCAAGCTACGCGCAGCGTCTCGTAGAGAAGCGACGTGACGCTCCTTTCAAGGCTTTGTGAATCGCCATAGCTCAAATTCTCACGTCATGTAGAAAGTCACGCTATCACTAACGCCGAAAAATTCCCCCAATCATTTCCCGTATCTGCTAAACTTTGGTCTTGCCTTTTTAGAGTTTTTGTAGTAAAAAATCAACCAAAGCTCAGATCAAATTTTGCTATAACTAGTCAAAATCAATGATGGTAGCAACCAATAACGATCCTAAATCTTGAAGAACTGTGAATACTTGATGAAAATACAGCCGAACTAATATCTTATCCAGCAAATTACTGTAAGTATAAACATAGGTAATTTAAAATCATCTGTGCAGTTACTTGCCCTCTAGATCGGAACAATTTCTGAACTTAGACAATCTTAGAAATGGTCATCGTCAGTAAATGCACTCAGTTAAAAGTCACGAACTCGTTTGAAGTCAAGGTTTGTAGCGCTTAACCGCTATTTTAAAGGTAGGATAACTTGCTACTTAAATGATGTTTAATTTTCCCGAACTGCTTTTGATCCCCATTTCGATAGAATGACTAGGCAGAACCCTAAAACTAAAAACCGCTTTTGACTGCGACGCTCATGAATCAACTGAACAATGGTTTTACGCTATTTTTAAGTCTGCTAGTCGAGGCGATGCCTTTTTTGCTTCTTGGGGTTTTATTCTCCAGTTTGCTGCTGTTTTTTGTTGATGAGCGCAAACTAGTAGAAAAAATGCCCAAAAATCCGCTGTTGGGTGCTTTAGTTGGCAGCATGATCGGCTTTTTGTTTCCGGTGTGTGAGTGCGGGAATGTACCGGTAGCGCGGCGATTCCTGATTCAAGGAGTACCCACACCAGTGGCAATTGGTTTTTTGCTAGCAGCACCAACAATTAACCCAGTTGTAATTTGGGCCACTTGGACAGCATTTCGAGATCAGCCAGAAATAGTAGTCTTACGAGTCGTATTTTCCCTAACAATTGCCACAATTATCGGGTTTGTTTTCAGTTTTCAAAAGGACTTAAATCCCATAGTCCAACCTGCGATCGCTCGTTATATGAAGTTTAATCCACCCGCACAGCCTGAAACCAAACGCCGTGGTAAGCGTTACCAAGGACAACAGGAAGAAACAGTACCAAATCTGTTGCAATCGGGGACTTATATCTTAGGAGGAAAAGCAGGTATACCTCTACGGATAGATCCTAATTTAGTACTGCCTACCTCAGTCTCTACTGCTGATAAACCGCTGGCAGCTAAACTGCGCCTAGTTGTGGATAATAGCATTCAAGAATTGCGGGAATTGGGCGGAGTAATGGTTTTAGGAAGTGCGATCGCTGCTGCTATTCAAGTCCTAGCTCCCCGTGAATTAATTCTCAGTTTGGGTGCTGGGCCCATTACCTCAATTGTGGTCATGCTGATATTAGCAGTAATAGTATCAATTTGTTCTACAGTCGATTCTTTCTTCGCCCTATCTTTTGCCTCGACCTTTAGCAGCGGTTCATTGTTGGCATTTCTGGTGTTTGGGCCAATGATTGACATCAAAAGTGTTGGTTTGATGTTATCGATTTTTAAACCCAAGACCATCTTTTACTTATTTGCTTTAGCAGCACAATTGACATTTGTCTTCACTCTTTTCCTGAACTTGCACGTCTTTTAAGAAAATATTTGTCATTAGTCATCTGTCCTACCCTGCGGGAAGCCGCTGGCGCGTCTATGTCCTTTGTTTAATGACCAATGACCAATGACCAATGACCAATGACCAATGACCAATGACTAATGACTAACAAAAATCCCAAATCTAAAATCCCAAATCTGTTACTCCCTTGGCTGGATGCTCTAGCAATTACTGCTTGGGGCATTTTGATGTTGAAATATTGGCTAACTAATAAGTTGAATCTGTTGATTCACCCAAATTACTTTTGGTTAGTGATTGTGACTGGTATCAGCTTCATCATTATTGGTTTGTTCAAGATGCAGGAACTTTGGCAACGGCGTCGCCGTGATGTGACGCCAAACACCCAGCATATTAGTTTATTTCCCCCCGGTTGGGGCAGTGCTTTATTGTTGACTACAGCGATTCTAGGTTTTATGATTACACCGCAAGTTTTTGCTAGTGACAAAGCACTCCAAAGGGGGGTGACGACTGATCTATTGGGAAGCACACGTGTCAAACCCCAAGCCTTTCGAGCTACTGTTCGTCCAGAGGAGCGATCGCTTGTAGACTGGGTACGCACCGTCAATGTCTATCCTGAACCAGATACATATACAGGACAAAAAGTCAAGGTGCAGGGATTTGTGATTCACCCGCCCGATATAGGAAAAGAATATTTGTTTTTAGCACGATTTGTCTTAAGTTGCTGTGCAGCAGATGCTTACCCTGTGGGATTGCCCGTCAAACTACAAAATAATCAAGAGCTTTACTCTGCTGATACATGGCTAGAAGTAGAAGGACAAATGGTGACAGAAAATTTGGCAGGTAAACGCCAACTTACCATTGCCGCTACCTCTCTCAAAAAGATTCCTCAACCCCAGAATCCTTATAGTTATTAGTCATTTGTCATTTGTAGATGCCCCATGCCCCATGCCCAATGCCCAATGCCCCATAACCAATGACTAAATCTAAAGCATTTATCCAACCACTGGATCGTATAGCGATCGCACTAATGCTACTGCTGAGTGTGCTGATTGGGTTAATCATCTTGCAAGGTGATGTGGTAACTGCTCGTGTCCGGGAATTTACTTGGCAAAATCAACAAATTGGGGCAGAAGATAATTCCTTCACCCTCACCTTCAGCCGCCCAATGGAAGTAAAAAGCGTCGAGGATAACTTGAAAATCGAGCCACCCCTAGCAGGTAAATTCAGTTGGGCAGGGCGGCGGATGGTTTATACACTGGTGACACCAGCACCTTATGGCACAAATTATAAAGTGCAGTTACAAGGAGCTAAAGATAAATTTGCGGAGCAAGAGGGCAAAAATCGGCTGATACAGCCCTTTACAGGTAGCTTCCGTACACGCGATCGGGTCATCCTTTATATCGGAACCGATCGAGAAGAACAGGGACGGCTAGTTCTTTACAACTTAACCCAAGAGCAAAAAAGGGTACTTACCCCCAAAGACCTAATAGTAATTGACTTTGAGTCATTTCCTAATGGAGAGAAAATTTTATTTTCTGCTCGCGCTGCAAACAATCAAGACTTACTTTCAGCCCAACTGTATACAGTGACAACAGGCGTTTCTGCTAAATCTGGACAGAAAGCAGAACCAGAAGGCAAAGTTGACCTGACTTTAGATAGTAAAGATTATCAAAACCTGAAATTTGACTTATCACCTGATGGGCAAACTATTGTCATCCAGCGGGGAAATAAAACTAATCCTGGTGACTTTGGACTATGGTTTATGCCAGCAACCAGTGATGCTTCAGCAGAAAAACCCACCCCCAAACGTCTAAAAAGCCAGCCGGGAGGAGACTTTATGGTGACACCAGATAGTAAAGCCGTAGCAGTTGCTCAAGGACAGGGAGCAGCGATTTTACCACTGCAAGGTGATGCCAGTAAACCTTTGGATTTTCTACCGCAGTTTGGTTTGGTACAAGCTTTCTCCAAAGATGGCTCTCAAGCAGCGATGGTAAAGTTTAATACAGATTACACGCGGGATTTATTTTTGGTGACAAACCAAGGTGTGCAGAAACAACTATTAAAAACAACAGGTTCAATTCTCAGTTGCCAATTTGACATCGCCTCACCCACGCTCTACTGCTTGCTAACACAGCTAGTATCCAAAGAACAATACATAGAACAGCCATATGTGGTGGCAATTGATCTGAAAACTGGGCAACAGAAACCACTGTTAGTGTTGCCTCCCGCTCAACGGAATGTGCAAATGAGTTTATCTGCCGACGGTTTGGGCTTGTTATTTGACCAAGTAGTACCGCAGACAAACACGACAGCATCATTACCCACAAACACTTTGAAAACTGATGATGGAGATGTTATTGCTACCAGTAGCCTGTGGTTAATGCCTCTGTTGCCCATCGCTGATGCTGCGACTGTTGAAATTAGACCAGAACAACTCCCCTTAGCCGGATTTCATCCCCGATGGCTACCTTGAGCGAATAATTCGTAAGTCGTAATGACGCTCGTGACGCTCGATGACTCGCTAACGTAATTCGTAATTCTGAGTAGCGATTGCCTGAACGGGAGTATAACCTAGTGTGACTTGAAAGCCAGCCTATAACAAGCTTTTAGATATTGTCTCGTTCCCAGTCGGAGACTGGGAATGCCGTCCTATAGGCCTCCGCCTCCCTTGCTGGCGGCTCTGCCGCCAGGAGCAGCATTTCCAGCAAGAGGCTGGAAACGAGGTTTTAAAAGAGTTTCAGCTTAAGTTGACACCAATGGGCATTGCCGTGCCCCTACTGCCATATATTTTTTGGCGAGAAAAAGAGGCGAGACTAGCTGTTTATCGCTGTCCAAACACCGGTTATCTGATCTTGTGTGTAGTTGGGCAAATAGTGAGACAATCCGTTTTTAGCTATTTGAGCGATCGCATTTATAAAGCGATCGCAATCTTCTAATGTATTATATACAGCAAGGCTGGCTCGGATAATACTAGGAATGTTACGTCTAATTCCTCTATCTACTTCCTGAGCAATCTCACAGTCTTGCTCGTCTAAAACATTCTTGAGTTTGCGAATGTATTCATAAGTGCAGAAAGCCCCAGCCCGAACGCCAATGCCGTATTCTTATGCCAAAATTTCTGCTACTAAGCATCCGTCAAATCCATCAATATCAAAGGGAATAACATGGGCTAAATTATCTCCGGGAATATGTATTTTGACACCAGGAATCAGCCCAAGCCGTGTATATGTAAATTCAACTAGAGAGTGTTCATACTGAGCAATGCGATCGCTTAGGATTAGAGAATTATCATTGAAGAGTAAATATTTGTACGGATGTCTATATTTAAGTACTCAATAAGGCATTACAAAATGTATTTCAGGAGACAATCATAATTTATCTCTTAAGACAGATGCGATTATAAAAAATAAAGTATAAGGTTAGGCAGTTTTTTCATCTAAAAAAACTTCATCAGCCAGCCAATACAGTTTAATTTTTAACGTATCGGGTTTCTCCTCTCTCTCGCCTATCCTCAAAGGCGGCCAGAGTTCCCCTTCTACCTCTTCTTGACGGGGCAGAGCATCATAGTGTTATAACGGCATCAGTCTAGATACAAAATGGGGAACATCAATTGATGATTAATTGCTGGTGCTTGGAGAGAGTTAAACTTAGCTTCTAGAGCAAACCCTGATTAGACACAGTTTATAAGCAATGCTAATGCCAGCACTGCTGAATATTTTTAAGCAGGTGAGTCAAGAGTGATGAATGAAGCTGACACCTCAAACAAGGGAGCTGTGATGGAATCCCTAAATTCTGTCAATTCGCCACAATCAGAGCAGGCGAGTTGTCCTTTTTACTCAGTTGTGCCTAATGACAATATGACAGTTAGAAAACTGCCACTCCTCATGCCAGCTGAAGATACACAATTTTTACAAGATACCACCCAGCAGGACTGGGTTGCAGAGCCTGAAAGCGGCAAACAAGCACTTATTGACTCGGAATTTCAGAACCTGCTGGCATTGAACGAAGAATTACGTGCGGCTAATAATAACTTGTATGAACAAGTGGAGCAGCTAAAAGACAACCTAGCTGAGTCAGAAAAGGTTTTGCAGTGGCAGAAAACGCGTTCTAGCGTTAGTGAGTCGATGCTCAACCAACACACTCAGGAACTAGCTGCGGCTCAAGAACAGATAAAATCTTTATTTCAACAATTAGAAACTGCTGTACAAACTGTTCAACGTCAGGAAATTTTCACTGATACTTATAAAGCACAGCTACAAATTAGCCAACAACGCCTTGCCCAGTTAGAGCGAGAATGTACGTTGCTACACACTAATAACAACGAACAATCTCAGCAGTTATTGCAGTCAGAAAATGTTTGTCGGGAATTACGTACTAGACTGATGCGACAACAACGCCAGACGCTGCAATTCAAAGCAGCTTTGGAAAAATGTCTAGATACATCGGTTCCTAGCTATGACTCCTTAGAGGATGCTGCAAAACATCCTAAAGACATAACTAGTAGCCAAGGAAGATTTTCTAGAAAAGCTCGGTCTTTGTTTCCTAACGCACAGCCAATTCAACCTTGGTCAGCAGAAGAAGAATCCTTAAGTAATGATCTAGATAATTCTTGGGGTGAACCCTCAGCACCAATCCCATTCCAAAGAAATGAAGCCCCTGCGACACCGCCATCATCTCCTTGGAACTGGACAGTTAAGAAAGACACGCCAACACCAACACAACCCACGCCATCTCCAGAAGTTGATGATTCTCCAGATACAACTGAAGTGGTTTCACCTTCGGGTTCATCAAATTTAGATCAGCAATTAGATAGTTTAATCCAAATGTTTTTCACCTCCCAGCCTGCATCTATATCACCACCACCTGCTGCGAAAACAGATGTTAGTGATGCTCCTATTTGGGAGACTTTAGCAACAATCTTAGAAGACGATGAGGAACTAGAAAATCCACAGGAGGAACATTTGGAAGCAGAAATTAATCCTCCTGCAACTACGTCTACTTCTTGGACGACGGATTCTGTGCTTTCACCAGCCAATGACTTACTGGTTTCCTCCACTTCACCTCACACCGAAACGCCTGTTGGAGAAACTGAAGACTACTGGTCAGAAGTTTCACAATTATCAGCAAGTGATTTGTCCTCAGAGTCATTAGGTGATAACACCAATGATGACAATTCACCTTCACCAGTAGTTTATCCCCAGCGTCCACCCAAGGGGCGTAAATCATTGGCATCTGTAGAACTGCCGAATTTTCGCCCCAAGAGTTAGGAGTTGGGAGTTAGGAGTTAGGAGTTAGGAGTTAGGAGTTGGGAGTAAAGTGATTAATGCCCAATGCCCAATGCCCCATTCCTAATTCAGAATCCTTGCTTCTGACTTCGGAATTATGGCTTCTGGGTTTGATTTTGCCACCTGACTTGGCGATCGCGGTTTGCCTGTGGCGATCGCATAATTAATTGCCAATAACCACAGCCACAAGCCTGGATTCCGGGGTTCTAGCCAAAAACCTACCCGGTTTAAGAAGCGCGAGAACCACGGACTTAATAAAGCACTAATCAGGGCATGACGACCGAAGTTGAAATAACTACCAAGCCATCGCACTAAATCTCTAGGGCCAGCAAGTTCCCAAATCCATAAAAGCAAGGCAGGATTTTTCCTAGCTGCTTTTAGTGCTAAACGGTTAAAGGTTAACCAATCACACCGATCTTTGATGAAGTTATCTGCCACCTCTGGCGGTTCGTCTGCTAACAGCCCAAAAAAGGTATTGAGCATGGCGTTAATCCGTTGCGGTGGTAAAAATTTCCCAGTGGGCACCATCATGCCTTTGGAAAATAGCCAAGTCACGGAAACGTTGCTTTGGTAGGCGCGAATTTGGTTCAAGTGGCGGAAACTCAACAAGTCATGTTTGAGGGCAGTATCCAACAGCGTTGTTAAGCGCTCTAAGTTGCGAACTAGGGAACCAAAACCGGTGAAGACGAGGGGAGACTGGAGTGATGCCGCATCACCGATCGCAATCAATCGATCGAAGGCAACTGTGCGATCGCGACTTCCCACACTAAAATGCCCTGGTATATACCCAAATGTCGGCTTCTTCCACACCAATTTGTCCATATCGCACCTGCGATACTCTGGCAAAATTGTGAAAAAGTCCTCGTACATCTCCAGCAAGGAACCAGGATTTTCAGCATTGACTTCGTGGTAATGAAATAAATAAATCGTCAGTTCATCATCTGCTGCGGGAAACAATTCCCAAATCAACTGCCTTCCCCGCGAAATATCCCCATGACTGTAAAGAACGTCCCCATATTGGGAATCCCATACCCCTGGCTCAAATCCGCTCTCAATTGCCGCTCCCACTGTTGGACAGACACTATCAAATGCACGACCACCGTTTAATTGCCAAGCGATGGGGGACGCAGTTCCCATTGCATCTATTAGCAGTCGTCCACTTACTTGCTTCTCAATCTGACTGGGCAAGTGCTTGACTTGCAAAACTACTTGTGATATATCAATATCTGCACGGATAAATTCTGTTTCATCCCAAATTTCACCACCTGCCGCTTGCAGTTTTTGCCCACACATTTGGAGCCATTTTTCGGAATCCAAGCCTAAATTTAGGACTGTGGGTGTGTGGAGTACGGGCGATCGCAGTTTGGATGGATTATTAGCATCAAAAAATTTATTGAATCCGTCTTTGTATTCCCTGGCAATGATGGTTTCTAACTCAGCGGGGGTGACTAAACCCAAGTTAACTAAGCTTTGAATCTCGTCGCGCGAAATATTCCATTCTCGGTTCATCCGACCAAAGGGCATTCGTTCCACCAGCAAGACTTTATATCCGAGTTTTGCCATCAGTGCTGCATGGATTGCGCCTAGTGCGCCGCCAATATAGATGATGTCGTATTGGGCATGGGACACAAGAGGCAGAGGGGCAGAGGGGCGGAGGGGCAGAGGGGAAAGACTTCCTGCACCTTCTCCCCTGCTCCCCAGCTTCCCTGCTCCCCTGCTCCCCTGCGAAAACACTACTTGACGCGGCTGCTGCGGATTCCGCACTCCTTCGCGCCATCGTTTTTCCCACCAATAGGCACGAGTTAGGTCATATTCACCGTTGGGCATTTTCTGAAAATACTTGACGGTAAGGGGGTAAGTCGAGCCTAGTGCGGCAAATATTGATTGCTGGGATAAATCAATTGCTGGCGGTTCTGGGTAATGATGCGGAAAACGGCTTCTGATTTCCTTGGCCAAGCGTTGCAGAATTTGTCCTTCACTGGGAAAAGGTTGTTCTGCCCAGCGAAACACTTTCAGATAGGTAGTTCGTTGCACCGACCAGACAAATACCGAAAGTTCTGTAGGCAAGTTTTGGGAAAGACTCACTCCAGGAAATGTAGTAGCACTGGGTATTTGAAGGCGAAAACCTTCTGAGGTAAGGACTTTTTGTCCATTTCCAGGTTCAAAATCTGTTTGTAACCAACTACGCACAGTTTCTATATCTGGAGTTGGAACTTCTAAATAAAGTATTTCTTTCATTTTTTCCTGACATCTCCCATCAATCTACTCACTAAGACAGATTTTCTTAAGGCATAAAGTAAGGTAAACTCCGCCCTATTAGTTTCGTAAAGATTCAGTGAAGAAATTTTAAGAGTTTGTCAAATTTATTGTTCATTTTGTATTTCTGTAAACCCACGCCATGAATTATCCCATTCCAGACAGTCCCCAAGAAATTATTGCTCTGCGACAACAGCCGATTGATGAAGAACTAGTTGCCAGTGCGATCGCTGGAGTAATTAAAATTGTCCGCGCCCAGGGTCAATCTTTGGAAGAATTGACTGCTCAGTTGTTAGCAGACGATCCACTGCTGGATCAGCAACAACGCCGCTGGTTAAGCCAATTAGTTGCCCAATCCTGGGAAAAGTTCTCCTAAAACCTTGTGTATGATGAAGTTTTGGTCGCAGCATTAGATTTCTAGGTCTGTACCTAAATATTGGCGATGCCTGCGGCGGGCTGCGCCTACGCATTTTCGGTATACAAGTAATAATAATGGTCAGTATGGGATTGGCAATTGGGTTGCTATTTTTGCGTTCATGGCACAGAAGCCACTAAATTAACCATATCAGCGTTTTACATTGCTTATGAATTTTACAATGTTCTGAAACAGAAAGACCTCTGGCGCAAAGTAGAGGTCTTTTTTTTTGGGAGCAATCTTCGTGCTGTTTGAGCAACGCCTCGGCACATAACTTCCGTTGAGCGATCGCTAACTAAGTAAGTAAAAATAAATACAACTATGCTACAAATCCATTTGAAAACCTTGACAATGAATAATCGTAGTTAGCGGCTCTAGCCATTTAAAATCTTATGCAGAGCGATAAATCGCTTACTACGAACAAAAGTTTTATCTTAGATTTAATTATGTCTACCTACTTATCCACTGACGATCGCTTTCAACCCATCAACCTTTTTGAGTACGAAAAGCTAGCAAAAAAACATCTGTCTCAAACGACACTTGATTACTATAGCAGTGGTGCTTGGGACGAAATCACATTGCGAGATAATCGTGCTGCCTTTGAACGAGTCAAGCTGCGACCTCGGATATTAGTCGATGTGAGCGATCGCAATCTAAGTACCTCTATTTTAGGACAACCCCTGCAACTACCTTTGTTAATTGCACCAATGGCTTTTCAATGTCTAGCCCATCCAGACGGAGAAGTTGCCACGGCTTTAGCTGCTGCATCAGCTGGTGTGGGTATGGTGTTAAGTACAATGGCAACAAAAAGCATTGAAGAAGTGGCG
The DNA here is from genome assembly GCF_017114995.1 of Nostoc sp. NMS9. Lineage (GTDB taxonomy): Bacteria > Cyanobacteriota > Cyanobacteriia > Cyanobacteriales > Nostocaceae > Nostoc. Next base: position 255,072 of record NZ_JABXKL010000019.1, read on the forward strand.
ACTGCATGTCATCAGTTTCCAGATTCTCTAAGATGGTTCCAGCTTTACATGCATAAAGACCGAGGATTAACTCGTGCTTTGGTAGAAAAAGCCTATAAAGCAGGCTACAAAGCACTTTGTCTAACTGTAGATGCACCTGTTCTCGGACAGCGTGAAAGAGATAGACGTAATGAGTTTGCCTTACCCCAAGACTTACATCTGGCTAATCTTGCTAGTATCTCAGGGCTAGATATTTCCCATGAAAAAGGCGAATCTGGGTTATTTACCTATTTTGCCCAACAGCTAAACCCAGCAGTCACTTGGGACGATTTGGAGTGGTTGCAGTCTTTATCTGGGCTACCTTTAGTCATTAAAGGAGTTTTACGCCCAGACGATGCTGTGCGGGCTGTAGAATATGGAGCCAAAGCAATTGTTGTTTCTAATCATGGTGGCAGACAACTCGATGGTGCGATCGCTTCTTTAGATGCCCTCGCTGAAATAGTAACCGCAGTGGATAGTAAAGTAGAAGTGGTGTTGGATGGAGGCATTCGTAGGGGCACAGACATTCTCAAAGCTCTGGCATTAGGAGCAAAAGCAGTACTGATCGGACGACCCATACTGTGGGGACTAGCGGTAGCAGGACAAATCGGCGTATCTCATATCATCTCACTGCTGCAAGATGAGTTAAATGTGGGAATGGCCCTTAGCGGCTGTGCCAAAATACAGGATATTGACCCTAGTTTATTGAACCTGCCACGCCTTTAAGTTGGAGATTCTTAAAATTGTTATTCCAGCAAAACTTTGAGAAATAATTTTCAGACTTGTTACAAAATCTCTTAATTTAGAGTATATTAGTTAAGGTTAGATATAGGGGCGGGTGGCGGAATTGGTAGACGCACCACACTCAAAATGTGGCGGCCTTACGGTCATAGGAGTTCGATTCTCCTCCTGCCCACTACCAAACAACTGCTAAAGAGGTTAAAAACTTATGCGCCTGAAAAGATGGGAATCTCCCCGTAAAGAAGGCAGAAATGATAAAGGTAGAGGCGGTTCTGCTAGGAAGCGTCAACTGAAAAAACAAAGGCAAATGTTACGCCAAAGACTTAAAGAAAGTAACAAGTCAGACAATAATAAAAACCAGAGAGCAGGGAAAGATAAATTTATCTTTCCCTTATTTTTTGGGCTTTTATTTCAGAAAAAATAAAATCTAGAGATTTTTCATCAATAGACCCGTCCTAAAACTTGCAAGCCAATATTTACAAGGCTTTGAGACCAATCCTTGCAAATTCTCTTTAAACGTAACAATTA
>NZ_JABXKL010000063.1 GCF_017114995.1 Nostoc sp. NMS9
CTCCTCAATGTGATTCAGTATGTCACTCATATTTTCGTGTTAAAAAACTTCTCATGATGTTCTTTTATCACAAAATATACTATTTTGGAGATGTCTACTCCTTGGCATAACTTGTTTAAGTTATCTCGAAGCAGTTCCGTGGGAATATCGCGTAAAATTACTTCTGCATCAGGAGAAAAAATGCCTTTTACTTCTTCGTCTTTGTCGGGCAAGCTCACTAAGATTGGAATCGTCTCCATCATTTATACCTTATTCTAAAGTTTTGGAGAGAGATAAAATTCACAAACAGCTAAGTAGAAATTTTAGCTTAAGTGTAACTTAACATAATATTATAAATTTGCTTACAAGTATAGATACTAGATTTATCAACTTACTATATGGGAGTAAACAAAGGTGTATTGTCCTTTTAATTAACCTAAAAGTGTGATATTTGTAAACTGTTAAAGTCTAATTCCTCTGAGATTAGCACCTTGTTTGATGAAATTTTGCAATGAATGCGGAATAAAGTTTCTTCTCGTCTACACATTTATGGACTTCTACACAACAGTTTTGCGAAAGAGTGCGGGTTATTGGGTTGCTTTATGCTTAGAAAATGGACTGGTAGGACAAGGGATAAATCCAGAAGCAGCAATCAAGCAACTTAATGAAGCGATCGCATCTTTTTTGGAAGTCTATAAAATAGAACCTGATATTTACCATGCTTCACTCACTATAGAAGAATTGTAAGGATTCAGGTCTAATATTGTGGAAGTAATGAAGGGCAAGACTGAAAATTATTAGAGTCAGCAATTAGAGCTTGTGCAAAAAAATCAATGACAGATCTGCCCTGACGGCGACAAGTCTGCACCACCGTCAACAAATTGGCAGTGTGTTGAAACCGCTCCATCGAACGGGAACCACCACTTACCTTACGTTTTGTGACAGCCAAGCGAAGCGAACGTTCGGCTTGATTGTTATCAGGAGGAACTTCAGGATGGTCAAGAAAATACCACCATTGGGAAGCTTTATCACGCAAAGAACGTAAAAACTTACCTGCCGTAGCTGAGGCTAAGTCAACCCAGTCATCGAGTGTTTGTTGCAACTTGAATTTGAATTGTTTGACCCAATCGTTGTAAATGCCCGAATCGAGAGTTTCAAACCATTGAGCGTAATTTCTAAAAGCTTCATCAATTAAGTCAACAAAAGCTTCGCTGATAGCTTGGTTGTGAAGACCGGGAATCCTAAAAACGCCTGTAATTTCACCCCTAAATCTTGTCCTGGGATGATATCTTCTGGCCACTGGGAAGTTTGTATATTCCCACAGCACTCACACACACAGGTATGGCGTTGATACTCCACTACTTCAATGGGACGTTCCACTAATTGCGCTACAGAGCGTTTTTCTACTTTTACTGCCGCAGGAGCAAATGCTTTTTGTCCACAACAGACACAATCAGTAGGTCGTAAAATTTCATAACGATCTATTCTGCCAAAACCTTTACGAGTCTTACCTTGATGTCCTGGCTGTCCCCCTGGTTTCTTTTTCGGTTGATTTGATTCTTCTTGCGGGGGTACCTTTTTGTTTTCGCTCTTTTTGTGGATATCTCCAGATGGTGGTTTCGACGAATTAGAACTGTCTAAATCTCTGCTGACTTTTAAACGCTCTATTTCTTGCTGTAGTTCTTTGATGATTTTCTGTAACTCACGTATTACCTTGCTCTGCTCAATGATTATCTCTACCAGTTCTTGTCTCGATAACTGGGTCAAGCTTTCTCGGTCTAAATTTTGAGGCAGGTTCTGGTTCATATCTGTGATACTCCACCTCAACTGTCCTCTTTGTCAATACTCTGCCACCGGAATCCTTACGAGGAAACAGGGATTAAAATAAATTTCTTTCCTAAAGAATCTCCTTTTACATTAGAAGAAACCTTAAAAAATAGTTATTAGGTTGCATTAATTAATTTTGATTTGTAATTAAACAAAGTTTTGGCTATTGGGTAGCTCAAGAAAATTTACATAAAAGTGCATAAGGTAGCCCATCGTAGACTTCGGATATTAATTGCTGTACGATCGCCATCTCACTAATTTTTTATACCAACCATAATTCATGTCTTCGTCCCCGGATGTGTCTATAGTCTGGGACTTGCTGCAATTGTTCGACGAGATTCATACTTGTTAGTTATCCATTTTTCTCCACCCTATACAAATCATTATTATTTTTTTCTCGTTGTATGTATGAAAGCACCCTGTCCAACGCTAGTTGGGAAGTGGTTGGGGGTTAAGTCTATGACTCAACTTAGAAGCGTAGACTAAATAGCCCTGACAATTGGGCTGAAGCAGAAAATGTAACTGTATTGTAACGGTGGCTTTAGCTGCCGTTTTTTGTTGACGTTGCAAAAGTTTACATTTAGAATGGAATCGTCAAAACTCGATAAGTATTTATTCTTATTTATTCTGAAAATTTGACATTCAATGAGTATATGTTCTTATCTCTGTCAAAAATTTAATATTCTAGAGTTAAAGAATATTTACAAAAGTATTAATTCCTTAATATAATGAAATCAAAAGTGATAAGGCAAATTGATTGTCAGAAGTGATGAATGCTATTGAATTTCCCTGGCTAACAGCCATAATCCTCTTACCCTTGGTGGCTACCTTAGCCATCCCCCTAATCCCAGACAAGGAAGGTAGAACTGTCCGCTGGTATGGTCTGGGAGTTGCTTTTGCCGATTTTGCACTGATGATTTATACCTTTTGGTATAAGTACGACTTCCAGAGTTCAAGACTCCAACTTATAGAAAACTATCCTTGGATACCGCAGTTAGGTTTGCATTGGGCTGTGGGGGTTGATGGTTTATCGATGCCCTTGCTGCTTCTGACAGGCTTAATAAATACCCTCGCAATATTCGCGGCTTGGAAAGTTAACACCAAGCCGCGATTATTTTATGGTTTGATGTTAGCGATGTACAGCGCCCAGCTTGGCGTATTTGTTGCCCAAGATTTGCTGTTATTCTTCCTGATGTGGGAAATCGAGTTAGTGCCGGTTTACCTGCTGATTTCCATTTGGGGAGGACAAAACCGCCGTTATGCCGCTACCAAATTCATTCTTTACACCGCCGCTGCATCAATATTTATCTTGATTGCCGGTTTTGCACTTGTCTTCTCTGGAGATACCGTCACTTTCGATATGGCAACTCTAGGAATGAAAGAATATCCCAAAACCTTAGAATTGTTGGTTTATGCAGGTTTCTTAATTGCCTTCGGTGTAAAGTTACCGATTTTCCCTTTACACACTTGGCTACCTGATGCCCACGGTGAAGCATCAGCACCCGGTTCGATGATTTTGGCTGGTGTGTTGTTAAAAATGGGTGGTTATGCTCTGATCCGCTTCAATGTGGAAATGTTGCCCAATGCCCATGTGACTTTTGCTCCAGTGTTAGCAGTTTTGGGTGTGGTTAACATTGTCTACGGTGCTTGCTGTGCCTTTGCTCAAACCAATCTCAAACGCCGCTTGGCTTACTCTTCAATTGCCCACATGGGGTTTGTGCTGATTGGGATTGCCTCTTACACAGAGCTGGGTATCAGCGGTGCAGTGCTACAGATGGTTTCTCACGGCTTGATTGCTGCTAGCTTGTTCTTCCTGTCTGGCGTGACTTACGATCGCACCCACACCTTGATGATGGATAAAATGGGCGGTATGGCTAAGGTAATGCCCAAAACCTTTGCTCTATTTACCATTGGTTCAATGGCTTCTCTTGCTTTACCCGGAATGAGTGGTTTTGTAGGTGAGTTGATGGTGTTTCTGGGTATCGCCAGCAGTGATGTTTACAGTTCCAGCTTCAAAGTTGTAGTCGTGCTGCTGTCAGCAGTTGGCGTGATTTTGACACCGATTTATTTACTGTCGATGCTGCGTCAAGTGTTCTACGGGGAGCAAAATAAAGAGTTGCACTTGGATGCTGTAATATCTGATGTCAAACCCCGCGAAATATTTATTACCGCTTGTTTGCTACTGCCAATCATTGGAATCGGGTTTTATCCCAAATTAGCAACGCAGACTTATGATGTGAAAGCAGTAGAATTAGCCGCCCATGCGCGTCAAGTTCTACCAGTTGTTGCTCATCAACAACCATCAAGTCTGTACTCGCGTATTTTCTCTGCACCAACATTGGCTACTTCTCAAGTTGAAAGTTCGATTAACATTTCTGAGTAAATTAACTTCCCATTAAGGGGTCTGCAAGTAAATTCTAAATCCGCGACTTTCGCATCGAACGCAATGCTGTGGGAGAATTGATGATTACTTTTTGCTTTACTGTTTAACTCCAGTTGGTAGAAATTTTACTTGTTTGGCTAATGCTTGAGTCATTTTGCCGTCTGCTTTATGTCAAATTTGACCCTTTCTCAAACCTCTCCACAACACGAGGAGAGGCTTAATCAACGAACTGAAGTTAAACTGTCGTCGCAGCAGCACTTGGTAAATTCACTTTCAAGCGCTTAAACATCGCTTCTCGTGCTTTTACAGCGAGACTATCGTCAAAAGGTTCTAAGGTAATTTCCTGCTGATACTTTAGCCGCAGCGCTGTTTGAATTAACCAATCGGCAACAAAGGGATTTTTCGGTAACAAAGGACCGTGAGAATAAGTAGCGATCGCATTCTGATAAAATGCTCCTTCTGTCCCATCTTCACCATTATTTCCCAAGCCGTACACAACTCGCCCTAAAGCTTCCACTTTCCCCAACTTGGTACGTCCGCCGTGATTTTCAAAGCCTACCAAATATGGTGTGCTACCCGTCATCTCTTTTAAATCTCGCGCCAGACGTGAAGCTGTCACTTCAATTACCAAGTTGCCAATACAGCGCTTAGTATTTTCACCAGGATGCACAGAAACTAAATCGAGTATTCCCAAACCATCAATTCGTTGTCCCAAGCCTGGTTCATAATAATGTCCCAGTAATTGGGGTGAACCACAAGTAAATACTCCCGGTGTTCCATTTTCGATTTTTTCGCGCATTGCATCAGCTTTCGCACCTTGCAAATCACGCATGACAATCTCTTGCTGGCGGTCTTGTGCGCCACCACCAACTATGACATCTACAGTTTTAATATCTGCGGCAGTGGAATTTTGATCTAAGGGTAACACTTTAACATCGTATCCCCGCCATTGAGCGCGACGTTCTATAGTAATGACATTACCGCGATCGCCATAAGTACTCATCAGCATCGGATAAAGCCAACCAATTGTTAATTCCAAATTTTGAGAAGTCATAAATTTAGGGAATGGGGAATAGGGAATGGGGCATGGGGAATGGGGAATGGGGAGTAGGGAATGGAGGGAGATGAGGGAGAAATCAATTCAAAATTCAAAATTCAAAATTCAAAATTAAAGAACTTCTGCCTCCTGCCTCCTCTTTCCCAATACCCAATGCCCAATGAAAAATTTAAAGAATTTTCCGACCAGTCAGAACTTCTCGTACTTCTAGCATGGCTGAGTAGGTGGGTAGAATATGCAAAGTTTCATTCTCTGGTGTATGCTCTAATGCAGTTGCGATCGCTTGTCGCAAATCTTCTTCTACAATTAAATTTAAGTTACTCTCAGGTGACTTTTGGCTGTAACGTAGACGTAGTGCCATATCATAGACGCGATCGCCACTCACGACTAAAGTGCCTCCCCGTTCGACTAATTTCTCAGTATCTACGTCCCAAATCCAGGATACATCAGTGCCATCGGGCGTGCGATCGTTCAATACTAGCAGTGTGGTTTTATCTGTGCTTTGAGTAACTACGCGAATGGTTTCATTCGTTCCTACAGGATTTTTGGATAACAATATTCGCACTCGTTTACCATTAATTACTAAATCTTCAGCCCGACCAAAAGCAGCTTGGAAATTGTTAATAGTATCTCTAATTGTTGCTTCATCAACTCCTAACTCAATAGCCGCAGTTGCAGCAGCTAAAGTATTATATTTGTTGTACAAACCAACTAGAATTTGCGACCATTCATTACTTTCTAAAGTCGGTTTACTTTTACTAAAACCACACTTGGGACAAGTAAAATCTCCCAAATGAGACAAATAAACACCCTTATAATCTAGGGAATGTCCACATTTGGGACAATAAATAGAATCAACAGCGTGAGGAATAGCTTCCAGATAATGTTCTGGTTCATTCAAACCAAAGAATAACACCCGTTGGCGTAGCTGCTGACCCAGGTTAGATAAAGTTGGGTCATCAGCATTAGGAATTACCACCGTTTCTGCTGGTAGTGTAGAAATAACTTTTGTCCAACGTTTACTAATTGTGTCTACTTCGCCGTACCTATCTAGTTGGTCGCGGAACAAGTTTAAACAAAGAATGATTCGCGGCTGGAGTGGCGTTAATACTCTTGGTACAATATTTTCATCAACTTCCAAAATGGCGTAATCAGCATTTAGCGTGCCTAGTAAGTTGGTGCTTTCCAACAGCGCCGTCATTAAGCCATTTTCCAGATTTGCACCTGTAGAATTATGAGTGACGCGAAAACCCTTGCGTTCTAGTATCGTGGATAAAAGCAGTGCTGTAGTGGTTTTGCCGTTAGTACCAGCAATTAAAATCACTCCGTTTTTAACTTGCTGACTCAATAATTGTAAAAGTCGGGGTTCAATGCGACGAGCAATCGAGCCTGGTAATACACTAGCAGCACCCAGACGGAGCGCTCGCACAATAAACGTCACACTTTTTGCCACTGACACCGCGAAACCCAATCGCAGCCTATCTATGAATTGTATTTTGTTTCCCACATCTCTACCCTAGTCTTCTGGCGGTTGCTAATTAAAAGTGCAAATTTAATCTTGTGAGTTTAGCGAATCCTGGCTGAAAAAGCCAGTCATCGCAATTTTGAATTTTGGATTGTTGCGCTACTTTACCTCTGTTTTGACTTGCGCGTAGCGATACCAGCCACTTGCGAGAGATAATCTCAGTAGGCGTTATCTTAAAAAATAGTGCGTGGGCGTAATTACATATCCAGCCCAGTTGGCCGAATTCAGCACAAACTCACGACAAGTAGTAGCTTGCAAGGTTCCTTTTGATGAATAGCACAAAGTTTCTTTTTTTACATAAACAAATTACTAGCTGGCGAAGGTGGTTGTCCAAATGCCTGTTGTTGCTTGTAAGTCTTTTCATTATAAGTATGCAACCTGCATCTGCTGGTCTTAATAATGATTTATATGATGGCAACATCTTTGTCGTTTATGCTGGCAATGGTTCATTGGTTCCTCCCAAACAGACACTCGCACAGTCTTTAGCGGAACATAAACCCGTATTTTTGGCTTTTTACGTAGATGACAGCAGCGAGTCCAAAAGATATGCCATTTCCATTTCACGGGTACAGGAATTCTATGGTCGAGTCGCAGAAATTATCCCGATAAATGTAGATACTATCCCGCCGAAACAAACCTATGACCCTACAGAAGTAGGATATTACTATTCTGGGGGTGTTCCTCAAGTCGTTGTGTTTAATAAATCAGGTGAGGTAGTTTTGAATAAAAAGGGTCAAGTACCTTTTGAAGAGATAGATGATCAATTTCGTAAAATCTTTGATTTATTACCACGCACTGAGACAACACAGCTAAAGCGGCGAGCTTTTAACGAGTTTAGTAGTGAGTTAGCTAAGTAACTTATGGGGTAGACCAAATTGGTCTGCCCTAATTTTTAGTTATATCTGTTACTACATTGCTACCGATGTCAAAGCATAATATTGAAATATCTGGATTCACAATTGAGGAAATTAATCCATAGTCTATAGTCCGTAATCAATCCCCATTGCCCAATAATTAACTAAAGTGTATTCTGATGTCAAAGGTTTACACCACCCAGGAACTAATTCAAATTTTGGCAGCCGAACGCCAAGCTTGCCTCAAAGGAAAACGCTTAAAGTTAGAAATAAAAGTCTCTGGCAATCCTGTAATTGACCAGTTTATCAGCACTGATGGATTGCAACAGTTTACTGCGTATCAAGATTTCAAAACTGCAATTCATGATTATCAGAAAGAAAATCGAGTTTCCGGTATTATTTGGCGGGAAGTGACAGTTAAAGGAAAAAACTTGCACTATCCCGAAATAGATAGTGAGTTAATTGCCCTCAATGGTGACTTAGAGATATTAAAAGCCGCTAAAAATTCCATCGTAGAATTTTGGTATGATGTCACTATAGGGATGGATTTATACTTGAGTTTTAATAATAGTAAACAACACCAACAAATTGTCACATCAGATGTAGAAAGAATTGTTCAAAGAACAGAGTGGGCAAGTTTGTGCAAGTGGGAAAATTCTAGCTTTTTGGAAATGATTTTGCAGCTAGGGTGGGGTAAACCAGAAGAGGCTTATTATAAACGAGGAAGACCGCGATCGGGTAGTGAATATATTCATGCAGTCAATCCCGGAAATCGCCCTATTGGTTGATTGATATGTTGGGTAGTAATACTGAAAACCACGACAAAATGAGGGATAGAATTGCGTTTACTTTGCTTTCTTAATAAGGCACTCTATCTGTAACATAAATTTTAACTGTACAGATAAGTAGTAGCATGAAAGTACGCGAAGTGATCAAACGACTAGAAGCTGATGGTTGGTATCTTGCTAGAACTAAAGGTAGTCATCGACAGTTCAAACATCCTGATAAACCTGGTACTGTAACAGTGCCTAGTAAGCCAAATGTAGATGTACCAGTACTCTGAAAAATATCTGGAGACAAGCTCAATTGGAGGAAGACTGATGCGTTATACAGTTGTGATTGAAAAGGGAGGAACTAGCTACGGCACTTATGTCCCTGATTTACCAGGTTGTGTAGCTGTGGGTAAAACCTTAGAAGAAGTTAAGCAAATGATTGCAGAAGCTATTGAATTTCATATTGAAGGAATGCTAGAAGATGGTTTACCTATTCCTAAACCTACAAGCATTGCTCATGAAGTTGAAGTTGCAAACTACAGCAAAATATAATTATAGAAAACTACTAAATTAGTACCAAATAATCCTTCTAGTATTTTGTCAAGTTAGTTTTGAGAGTTTGTAGTAAGGACTTTAGTACTTAGAAAATAAAGACTAAAGTGCTTACTACGAACTTGTTGACAAACAATGCTTATCGACTTTGAACTATGGACTCTTGACTAGAGTTTTCAAGTTCTGGAAGTTCTACTCTGGCGGGTTTCCAACCTCCTGCCCAAGCAAGACATAGATGACGGAAACGATCGCCCCGCACCTCAAAATTTGGGTACTGGTCGAAACTCGCACAAGCTGGAGATAGCAATACTACAGGCGCTTGATACTGCTTGGCTAATTCTGCCGACTTGGGAACTGCCCTTTCCATAGTTTCCACAATATGGTAGGTATGATACCCCACCTCTCGGAGACGTTTGGCAAATGCGGGTGCAGCAGAGCCAATCAATAACACAGCAGCAGCTTTGGTTTGAATTTGTGCTAGCCAGCCAGAATCATCCCCTGGTTTGGCTTCTCCACCAGCAATTAAAATTGCTGGACTGTTAACAGATGCTAAACCTACTTCAGCCGCATCATAGTTGGTGGCTTTGCTGTCGTTAATGAAATCAATATCTTCCCATGTGCAGATATGCTCCAAACGATGGGCAACGCCAGGAAATTCCCGAATTGCAAGTGCGATCGCATCACGATTAATTCCCGCTAATCTTGCTGTTGCTACTGCCATCAAAAGATTTTGCTGGTTATGTTCTCCCACCATTCGCAAGGTAGATACCTTCACAATCGGTTCTGGTGCAGAGGTTGCAGTCAATTTTTCCACAACCCAACCGTCTTCAATGTAAAAGCCTTTTTCGCTAATCAGAAAATCTTTTCCTCTGACACTTGTCCAATAGGCATCAGGCCAAGCACTTAAACCAAGCTGGCTCAAGTAGGCATCATCGCCATTGAATACTTGCAACTCAGACTGACGTAATAATTTGGCTTTAATGTTGTAATAGTTCTCTAAAGTCTGATGGCGACTGAGGTGATCCGGTGTGAAAGTCGTCCAAACTCCGATCCGGGGAGCAAGAGAACTCGAAGATTCTATTTGATAGCTGCTAACTTCCGCAATTACCCAATCGAGTGAAGAGGATGAGGGGGATGAGGACGATGAGGAAGTAAAATTTTCTCCCTTATCTCCCTTATCTACCTTATCTCCCCTATCTCCTCTCCCCCTCCAAGATAGGGCAACTTCACAAGCGGCGTAGCCAATGTTACCGCAGGCGGGTGCGTTTAATTCTGCTGCTTGGAAAATGGCAGCAATTAAAGCTGTGGTAGTAGTTTTGCCGTTAGTGCCAGTAATTCCTACCCAAGGTAGCGATTGTAAATTTCGCCAAGCAAGTTCTATTTCCCCAATGGTTTCAATACCTAATTGGCGTGCCTTAATTAATACGGGAATATCCCAAGGCACGCCAGGACTAACGATTATTAATTGGGGTAAATTAGCACCATTCAATTCTAGGGATTGTCCTAGTTTAACGGTTATTTGCTCGGCAGCGAGTTCTTGTTGTTGTTCTAGGAGGGTTTTGGAGGTGTTGCCATCACTCAGCTCTACCTCCCAACCTTCCCGTTTCAACAATCTCGCCGCAGCAATACCGGACTTTCCCAATCCAATTACAGTAGCTTTGGACATAGATTGCAGCAGAGTGTCCCTGGTTAAGCACTCCCTATACTAGCGTTTCTTGGCAAAAATTACACCAGTTTTTGTTGACCTACGCTACAGATTTTTGACGATCGCACCGAAGTCAGCTAAAACACGGGCATGGTTGCGAACTAATCCCAGCAGATGTAACCGATTACGCTTGACTTCTGGATCGGAGTCCATAACTAAAACGCTATCTGGGCCATCAAAGAAGTTACTCACTGCCGGAGCCAGTTTTGCTAGTGCTGCTACTAACAGTTGATAATTTCGTGTCTGCTGTGCTGCCCAGGAAAGCGGTACTGATTCGATTAGTGCATTATACAAAGCTATCTCAGAGGGCTTTTGGAATAATTCTTGACGAACTACGGTTGTTGGTTCTAGTTGTTTTGTATCCAAATCACCTTGGGCGGCTAATCGTGTGGAACGGTTAACGGTTTCGTAGATGTTATCTAAGGTACTGTTGTTGCGGATTTGTTGTAAGTATAAGGCGCGATCGCGGACATCCAATAAATCTTTTAACGTCCGTTCTGTGTATTCTGGATCATTTTCTCCCAAAACTGCATTTACTAAATCGTAATCAATCTGTTTTTCTTCTTGTAGTAAAGTGCGGATGCGTTGCAAGAAAAACTCTTGTAATGCTGCGGTTAATGATGCCCAATCTTTCTGATATTTTGCTGCAAAGTCTGTTGCTATTTGCTTTAATAAATCATCTAAATTTATCGGCAAATTATCAAACCAAACAATTTTAACTACAGCATTGGCAGCACGGCGCAAGGCAAAGGGATCGGATGAACCGGAAGGAATTAAGCCTAAACCAAAGATACTCACTAAAGTATCTAATCTATCTGCCAAACCAACGATTTTACCCGTGAGTGTTCCAGGTAAAATATCACCGGCTCCCTTTGGCAAATAATGTTGATAAATTGCCTTGGCTACTTCAGCATCTTCACCACTAGCTAAGGCATATTTTTCTCCCATAATGCCTTGTAATTCGGGAAATTCATACACCATTTGGGTCACCAAATCTGCTTTACATAATAAAGCAGCACGTTGGATTATTTGGCTTTGATTTTCCGCTAATTCTAATTGACTGCTAATTTGCTCGGCAATTTTAACTATTCTATCTACCTTGGCACGTACCGAACCCAATTCTTCTTGAAAAGTGACTTTTTCTAACTTGGGTAAAAAGCTTTCTAAACGCTTAGTTAAATCAGCTTCGTAAAAAAATCTGCCATCAGCTAATCTAGCACGAATTACTCTTTCATTCCCGACGGCAACAATATCTGATTTTTGAGGATCACCGTTAGAAATGGTGATGAAATTGGGCAATAATTCTTGCTCAAAACTCCCTGGTTTGAATACGGGAAAATAACGTTGATGAGTAACCATGACTTCAGTAATTACCTCAGTTGGTAATTCTAAAAATTCTGGTTCAAATTTACCAACAACTGCGGAAGGATATTCTACAAGGTTGGTTACTTCCGCTAACAAATCGGGGTAAATTACTGTATACCCGCCTAAATTCTCTGCGACTGCATTTACTTGCTCTTTAATCAGATTTGCCCGTTCTTCTGGGTCAACGGTGACATAAGCAGACTTGAGGGCGGTAACATAATCAGTAGCTTGGGCAATTGTCACAGGTTCAGAATGCAAAACCCGATGACCTTGGGAAATGCGATCGCTCTGAATCGTTTTAGAACCATTCACTAATTCTAAAGGCAGCACCGTCTCATCTAACAAAGCTACCAGCCAACGAATTGGTCGGGAAAACCTGGCATCCCCATTCCCCCAACGCATCAACCGCTTACCTTCTAAACCCCAAATCCACTGGGGAACAAGTTCTGTCAAAATTTCCGCCACAGGACGACCGGGAATTCTTTTTTGCACAAATACAAATTCCCCTTTGTCAGTGGGGCGAACAGACAGCGCATCCAGTTCCACACTTTGCTTTTTGGCAAAGCCTGCTGCTGCTGCTGTCGGCTGACCATCTTTAAAGGCGGCTTGGGCGGGGGGGCCTTTAATTTCTTCTTCTCGATCTTGTTGCTGCGATGGTAGCCCTTTAATCAATACCGCCAACCGCCGGGGAGTACCGTATATCTGGACACTTTCGCCCTTGAGGCTGTTTGCTTCCAGGCTTTGGGGAATGCGTTCCTGCCATTGCACTAAAGCATCACTGAGAAAACTTGCAGGTAGTTCTTCTGTACCAACTTCTAATAGAAACCCAGGCATAGGACACTGTTTTCAACTTTGCGTAGCTCAACTTTATCAGTTATTCTCAGGCGATCGCTCGTGATTTTTAGCTGAATCGGTCATTGAAGAGAATAAAAGGAAAACCCCATAGTTAACAATTCAAAATTCAATATTAAAGACATTTTGTCTGCGGCACCCTATGCAAACAGACGGGGATTAAACCCCTACTGTTGCAAGATCCCTCAGAGTAACTCGATAAATGAGGAATGGAAGTTAAGCCAGAGTGGATTGCATAGGCGGCTTGTCGTAAGACATCGCTATAGACTTGACATTTTATGCAAAACTTTATAAAACAAGTGCTTCTCTTCATAGATTCATTACATTAGATACCGGATTTTATGCGGTATTTACTGGTATATATTTCTATCGTAAGCTTAGTGTTGATTGATGCATTGATATATGCATCATGACAATCAATTTTGGAGTTATGACCATGAAAAATATTTTCGCCAAAATCACCGCGATCGCAGCAACTAGTGTTGCGATCGCTGCTGGTGCTAACAACCCAGCCCAAGCTATTGAATTAAACTTTAACTGGCAAGGTAATGCTGGTTACTCAGCAATAGGTTCATTCAGCTACGACGAAACTACAGCACCAACAATCATTTCAGAAGCTAGTAGTGGAGCCACCAACTTTTTACAATCCTTGAATGTCTCCTTCTTAGACCCATCTAAAAATCTTCTGGGAACCTATAACACCGTTAGTGGTGGAGTGTCAGAATCTAGCTTCTTTGCTTTCAACTTTAATACTTCCACTCAAACATTATTTGGCCCCTTTGATGTCGCAGGAGGGACAGGTGTGATTGGAGAATATTTCTTCCAGGGAACGGTTGGCGACTCTTTGTTCTTACGTCAGGATGTCGATCAACAAGGAACGTCAACAACACTAGATCAAAATTCTGGCTCTATTCAAGTATCCAAAGTTCCTGAGCCTGCTTGTCTCTTGGGTTTGCTAGCATTTGCCGGGTTGGGTGTAGCTTCAACTTTAAAGAAAAAGCAAGCCTTTTACTAGAAATTAGGGCTTTCTAGTCAGAGCTTGCCAAATTTACTGAATCTCTATTCTAGCCCTACTAGTTCAGTTAACTAGTAGGGTTATCAATATAATCTCATTAGAAATATGAGCGAAATTAATTTTACTTTTACCTCAGCATTTATTACTCAGCACTCAACACTGTTTTGGTCAGCGCCTTTGAACTACTTAAAAAGTAGGATTCTCCTCAATGAATACAATACTGATGACTTGGTTAAAAATATTTCATGTGCCAGTTGAAAAGGCGGAATGAGGGTTATATGCATAACAGTGAATATAATGTTACAATTCCCCAAGTGTAAATTTAAGCATTAGTTCGGAAATAAACAGACCAACTATTGTCATAATCGCCAAAAAATAAAGTCTATATTTATCAATAGCCTAACTTGTTTATACAAAGTCATATATTGATTTTTAAGTGTTTTATGCCGTACAAGAATTCTCTTTTGAAAACCACAAAGAAAATTTATAACCAATGTTTAACACATTTTTTTTAATCAAACAATTTTACCAGTCAAAATACAGCATTTGTAAATAAATAAGGTAATAAAATGCAGAGATACAAATTAGATATAAACAGTTTCTACCTCTGCCTTCTGCCTCTAAACCTATAGCTTTATGCTTCATGCAAAAGAAAACGTTGTAAGCAATAAAAATAGCAGCCCCCACTGGCTATTAATAAGTAATCCGATCGTCTCATGCTATCTTCACAAAATTCACAAATAGTTCATGCATATTCTGATTTATTCCTACAACTATCATCCAGAGCCAATTGGAATTGCTCCGTTAATGACTGAATTGGCAGAAGGACTAGTAAAGCGAGGTCATAAAGTGCGAGTGATTACGGGAATGCCCAACTATCCTCAGCGCGAAATTTACGATGGGTATCAGAATAAATGGTATCTTACTGAACAAAAAAATGGCGTCACTATTCAACGAAGTTACGTCCGAATT
The DNA here is from genome assembly GCF_017114995.1 of Nostoc sp. NMS9. Taxonomy (GTDB): domain Bacteria; phylum Cyanobacteriota; class Cyanobacteriia; order Cyanobacteriales; family Nostocaceae; genus Nostoc. The sequence goes on from NZ_JABXKL010000063.1 coordinate 14,860, forward strand.
AAGTCTAAACCTAACCTCGTGGATCGGCTGTTACTGGAGTTGAGCTTTGTTTTCACAAGCTTACCCCAAGCCTTTAAAGGTGGGCGACCTGATGTGATTATCTTAACAGTACCGCCGCTACTAGGTACGTTACCAGCAACAACATTGGGCTGGTTATACAACTGCCCAGTAGTTCTAAATGTGCAAGATATTTTACCAGAAGCTGCTGTGCGTATCGGGTTATTAAAAAACAAGTGGATGATCCGAACTCTTGCAGCTTTAGAGAAATTTGCATATCGGACTGCACACACTATTAGTGTGATCGCTGATGGATTTCGTGAGAATTTAGTAAATAAGGGAGTCCCTGTTAATAAAATCGTTTGTATTCCCAATTGGGTAAATGTAAATTTCATTCGCCCGTTACCGAAACAGAGCAACTCTTGGATCTCTAACCATCAACTAGATGGGAAATTTGTAGTACTTTATTCAGGCAACATTGCTCTAACGCAAGGTTTAGAGACAGTAATAGAAGCAGCCGTTTGTTTACGTCATATCAAAGATATTGTCTTTGTCATTGTTGGCGAATCAAGAGCATTGCAAAGGTTGCAGGAATATTGTCTATCAAATGGAGCAGATAATGTTTTGCTACTACCGTTACAGCCGCGAGAAAAACTACCTGAAATGCTAGCAGCATCTGATGTCGGGCTAATTGTGCAAAAGCACAATGTGATTTCGTTCAATATGCCTTCAAAAATACCACTGTTGTTGGCGAGTGGTCGCCCAATTGTGGGTTCAGTTCCCGCCACTGGTACTGCTGCTAAAGCGATCGAACTCAGTGGTGGTGGGATAGTTGTTGAACCAGAATCGCCCCAGGCAATGGCTGCTGCGGTGCATGATTTATATGCTAATCCGGCTCTAGGGACGAAGCTAGGTAACACAGGAAGACAATTTGCCGAAGAAAACTATTCCTTAGAGCAAGCTCTCGATCGGTATGAGTGGCTTTTTTCTCATATTGTTACCAACCGAAAATCAACTGTAGGTATTTTACCAAAATTCGATTCTAAGAAATCAGTTGTGGATGGTTCTATGCATTAGTCACATCTTTCTTTACAATGTTGAAACCCAGATTTTGCAAGCATCTTGAAGACTGAGGTGTTAAGCATACTTGACAAATTTCCCCTTATTATTCTCGCTAAAAATACATTTTTATTGAGAATAAACGACGAACGAATCAGGGTTAGAAAAAACGTGAGCGATCGCTCTCACTTTTGTTAAGAAAGATCCGGGTAATGGATAGGTGGATGGTTGAAGGGGATTGAGGATTTCTCACTCGTTGGCTACATAGATAAAACCCTGATTGGGATAAATTAAATCACCCATTCGGGTGAGTTAAAGATCAACCGATCGGGTGAACTAACTGTAGGAAGTTGAGACTGGTCAAAAATAGGAATCTAGAGAATACTGATTGATTGCACGTCGTTCTTGGTGAGGATAACTTGATGATTAATAGAGCTGAATTAATCAGCGTAGGCGTAGCCCACCGTACCCGTACAGGGAAGCAAGCCACGCGTTGGCGGAGCCTCTGTCTCCGACACGCTATTCGCGTTCGTAGAGAAGTGTCTCCAAGAGTTGGCATAGCTCCAGACTCTTTTCTTCCTTAAGATCAGTATTCAGTGCTACTCAAGAGCGATAAACTCATCTGTAACTAATACTAATCTTGTCTGCTATCTGGTTATAATGCAAGCAAGCGCTTGCAAACACTTATAGAAAACTTAGCATCAAAGACGGCACAAACTCATGCACCCTTGATCTAGTTAGCAACTAAGGTATTTGCAACAGCAGGTTTAACCACAGCGACAACACGAGAAATTACTCGTGTTGCTGGGGTCAATGAGGTAAATTGATTTCGTCATTTCCAGAACTAAAGAGCAACTACTAACTTGCTCTGATTACCGAAGCGATCGCTTTACAGGCACAGAACCATGCTTTCTCTCTGAGATAAAGCACTGTGTTTATACTGGTTAGCAAAAAATTATAAATTACACTTTAAGAAATTGAACGGAGTTAAGTAATGTACAAATCAACCATAATGTGCTGAACAAAATTGGTTCATTTTAGGTGCTAGACATCGTGAGCGATCGCCCAAATACCCAGACATATTTTTTACCAACATAGAGAAAAAAGGGCTAAAAAACTATTCAAATCAAAATAATGCTTTTTTAGCGAAGAGTAGATTGCCCAAGTCTAAATCCACAAGACGAGAAAACCAAGATGTCCCATTCTGAGTTCCCTGACTCTCCCCTTTCGATTGAAACAGAACAGCCCGCTGTTACTGATTCTAGTCAAGAGTCGCAACAATTGCCACAGCGATCGCCTAAGCAACCTCAAAAACGTCGTTGGCCCCTACTGTTAGGAATAATCTTATTAATTGCAGGTGTAGGTTTTGGTTGGCGTTGGTGGCAAACTAGTAATGCTAGCAATGCACCAGGTGGTGCTGAAGCAAATGCTGGTCAACCTAGAGCAGTTCCAGTCAAGCTAGCGACAGTGAAAACTGAAACCGTGCAAGAAAGTTCGGAGTTTATTGGCTCCTTAGAGGCTCCACGTTCAGTAATCATCAAGCCACAGGTTGAAGGACGAATTACCGAGATTTTCATCCAAGAGGGCAACCGCGTTCAACAAGGACAAGTCATTATTAGTCTGCAAAGTGATAATGTCCAAGCTCAATTGTTACAAGCTAGAGGCTCACTGCAACAAGCCCAGGCACGTCTTGCTGAACTCGTTGCAGGTACGCGACAAGAAGAAGTTGCCCAAGCTAGAGCGCAGTTAGCCCAAGCCCAAGCTCGCTTTAGAGATGCTCAATCGGGATCGCAACCAGAAGAAATTGCTCAGGCTGAGGCTCAAATTCAGTCAGCTAAATCCGATGTGGAACTAGCACAGTCACGCGCCAAACGATATGCACAATTGAGAAAAGAGGGCGCAGTTTCCCAAGATACCTTAGAAGGATATGTCAAAGAACAGCAAAGCGCTGAAGCTGCCCTGGTCGTAGCCCAAAAACGCCTAGATCAACTCCGCCAAAGCAGAAAATCTAGTATTAATGAGCTAGGTGGTGCTTTGGAACAACAGAAACAAAACTTAAGACAACTAGAAAATGGTTCTCGTCCAGAAGAAATTGCCCAAGCGCGATCGCAAGTAACTCAAGCAGCTGCCCAAGTTCAAGCTGCCCAAGTCCAACTGCAATACACAAAAGTTTTGGCACCTTTCACTGGCATTGTTGGTGATATTCCCGCAAAAGTGGGAGATTATGTGGAAAAAGCAGATCAACTCACTACACTAACCAGAAACGACTCTTTAGAACTGAATATTTCTGTTCCCGTAGCCGAAGCCAGAAAGTTGCGCTTGGGCTTACCTGTGCAAGTGCTGGATGTCCAAGATAAACCCATCGCAACGGGTAGGATCAGTTTTATCTCCCCAAACGCTAGTTCCGATTCGCAGACAGTTTTGGTAAAAGCCAACTTTGGTAATTCGAGAAATCGACTGGTTAATCTTCAGTCAGTGCAAACCAAAGTGATCTGGAACGAACGTCCAGGAATTTTAATTCCAGTTACAGCAGTATCTCGCTTGGGTGGAGAGACTTTTGTATTTGTGGCGCAGGCGCCGCAGGAAAAGTCTAAACCTGGAGCGCCAGCTTTAGTAGCTCAACAAAAACCGGTGAAATTAGGAGTTATTGAGGGGAATAATTATCAAGTTATCAAAGGACTAAAAGTAGGGGACAAAATTGTTGTTTCCGGCATTCTTAACTTAACCAATGGCGCTCCCATTACTCCTGAAACACAAGAAGTTGGTAGCCAGAAGCCTTAGCTGAAGAGGGACAGGGGACAAGGGGCTTCTTGCTCAATCAATGCGGGGTTTTGCAAATGATGTTTACTGTCAAATTGGTCTAGTAATGTTGATCGGTTTAGCTAGTAAGAACGCGATTTTGATTGTGGAATTTGCTAACCAATTGCGACACCAAGGGCTTTCGATGACCAAAGCAGTAATTGAGGCTTCACAAGAGCGGTTACGCCCAATTTTGATGACTGCTTTTTCTACACTCTTGGGAATTTTTCCCTTGGCTACTGCCACGCATGTCGGTGTAGGAAGTCGGCAATCTTTGGGAACAGCAGTTTTTGGTAGGATGTTAATCGCTACTTTCTTGAGTTTGTTTGTAGTGCCAATTTTGTATATCGTGATTAAGACGATCCCAGAGCAATTTATCAAACCAAATCTGCATCAAAAAATACTAGCAGAAGCAGTGTCATTAAATGGTAGCACTGCTGTATATTCAACAAAAGCTGAGGATTGAGTATCTCTCGTTATCGATTGAAGCAAATCAATTTAGGGACTTGCAAAAAACAAATTATCTCATCGTCAGGGCGCAAGGTCTTGCTCTCCTGCTATGGGATGTTTTTTTAACTGCAAGTACCTTAAATACTGCCGGACTCGATATTAAAGACATCGCCGTTTTATTCCTGTCGGGATATAGACTATATCTTTACTTTGATGGTAAAAGTAAGTTGGCCAAAAATAAAGTGATGCAGTTAGTAAATACTGACATGAATAGTTGTCCAAAAATTTTAGCTGCTATAGCTGCTACTTTCCTAAGTCTAGTAACGATAGATGTTAACTCTGCACAAGCTGGCAATTTTACCTTTACATCAATCGTTAACGATAGGGATAATAAAAACTTCTTTGATGTCGGTGGTGGCCCGATTAACGATAATGGCACAGTAGCTTTTGGTGCTTTCAGCACTGGTTTAACTCTTAAAGGAAAACTAAAACAGAAGTCAACGGTTAGAATAAATAACTTATAGCAGTTAGATTAGCAGATAATGTCCTTGTATTAATACGTGCAAGTACCGAAGCGATCGCTAAATAAATATTTAGATATCTGCTTTAGCACACCCTATTATGAAGATGAATGGAACTCCTACAAATCAAACGAATTAAACAGCTAGTACCGCAAGGCGGAAGGCGGAAGTCAAAAGTCAAAAGTCACGCATAATTGTATTCCAAGCTCTTGCGCCATTTGAAATGGTATGTTTATTTACGCCATGCTGTACTAGAGAAAAAATTGAATTTGTAGATCGATTGCAAAAATTCCACAACGCCCTCAAAATTTACATGTGGGCATGATAACAAGCTGGAATGTATAGTACAAATATACACTGAAATCAAGACAATGGTAACAATAGCAATCAATCCCTATCTCGATGGCAATTTTGCTCCAGTCCATAAAGAAATCACCACCGACAAATTGCCAGTCATCGGTGAATTACCGCTTGATCTATCAGGGATGTTTGTGCGGAATGGCCCTAACCCTCAATGGACACCTATCGGTCAATATCACTGGTTTGATGGAGATGGGATGTTGCATGGTGTGCAAATTAGCAACGGCATAGCCACTTATCGTAACCGCTACGTCCAGACAGTTGGATGGAAAAAAGAACGAGAAGCGGGTAAAGCTATCTGGACTGGGTTGTTAGAACCACCACAAATGGATAACCCCCACGGTCGCTACAAAAATACTGCCAATACTGCTTTAGTACAGCACGCTGGTCAGATGTTGGCGCTGAACGAGGGGGGTAAACCTCACGCTATTAAACTGCCTGAATTAGAAACCATTGGCGAGTATAGCTACAATGGCAAGCTGGTTTCTGCCTTCACAGCCCATCCCAAGGTAGACCCCGTTACAGGGGAAATGATCTTCTTTGGCTATTCTCTGTTTGCGCCACCGTATCTGCAATATAGTGTGGTCTCAGCACAAGGCGAACTGTTGCGAACAGTGCCAATTGAACTGCCAATAGGGGTGATGATGCACGATTTTGCCATCACTGAAAACTACACGATTTTCATGGATTTGCCGCTGACTTTTAACCCTGAGCGATCGCAACGGGGAGAACCTTTAGTGGCATTTGAGCGCGATCGCCCCAGTCGCTTCGGCATTGTACCACGTCACGGTGACAACAGTAATATCCGCTGGTTTGAAAGTCCTGCTTGCTACGTCTTCCATACTCTCAACGCTTACGAAGAGGGAGACGAAGTAGTGCTGATTGCCTGTCGCATGAGTTCTACAAGTGTTTTGAGTTCTGATGATTCGCAACCCGACCCAGACGCAAATATTCCCCGTCTGCATCGTTGGCGATTTAACCTCAGCACAGGGTCAGTGCGTGAAGAGATGTTGGATGATGTAGCTTCGGAATTTCCCCGCGTCAACGAAAACCGATTGGGGCGACAAAACCGATATGGCTACACTAACAAAGCGGCAAACAGTCCCGTACCTTTATTTGAAGGTATCATCAAATACGACTTCAGCAATGGAAAATCCCAAATACATGAATTTGGACAGGGGCGCTATAGCGGTGAAGCTGTATTTGCGCCGCGTCCTGGTGCAACGGCTGAGGATGATGGTTGGCTGATGACTTTCGTCCACGATGAGAATTCAAACACTTCAGAATTAGTAGTGGTGAATGCCCAAGATGTGATGGCTAAACCTGTAGCGCGGGTGATAATTCCCCAACGAGTGCCTTATGGGTTTCATGGTGCTTGGTTTGCCGGAGAATAGCTCAGCAGTTAGAAACTGCATTTACACAGACAAAACCCGCTTAGGCGGGTTTCAAATTCTTTGAGTCAGCGCAGGCGGACTACCCTGCGGGTTCGCTGAAAGCGTTCTCGTAAGAGTAGCCGCAAAGCGTCTAGGTTTGTATAGCCGCGATTTCTAATCGCCAGCTATATTTCTCTCAATTTCCTCAAATTATTTTTCCCTATACCCTCCAGCGTAGTCAATCACACAGATTGTTCTATATGATTTATGAGTTCCATAAGCAACACCAGAGACTTTAAAAGCACCGTTAAAAATGTTTTTTCGATGGCCGCGATCGCGCACACCATCATCAATAATTAACTGCATGACGATATCTTGAGCGCTGTTTGGCCCATAACTGATATTTTCACCTGCGGTTGTTTGCCATTTACCATAGCGGTTGATGCGACTAAAAGGGTTGCTACCATCGCTACCATCATGACCTATAGCACCTTTTGAGCCTTGGTCTTTTACGTGGTCTTTTGCTCCTAAAGACATACCCTTAGATGCACTCAAGGCTCCTACAGGACGTGCTGATTTGATAAATGCGATCGCTTCATCAACTGCTTTGACTCCTTCTTGAGTTCGCAGATAAGTATTATTAGAAATTTTGACTCGGTTCCCCTCAAAGCGCTTTCTATAGTTTTCCAGAATTGGAAGGTATGCTTTAGGATTTGTTCTTACCTTATTTGTTTCAACAATTACCTGTTGTTCCAACGGTGAAAGGTAACTCGCCTTTGCTAATAAAGTTGGACTAGTTTGTACTGCTGGGTTAGAGTTGGCTACAGACGGGTTAGATTGAAGCAGTTGATTTGAGCAGCCCAATATCAAGGTAATTGGCAAAAATACCCAAAAATTCAAGCGACGCATCGATTACCTCACAATTTTTCTATGGATTAATTTAGTGAATTAGAAGAAATAAGAATTTTCAACGCACAGATAAGTCTGTAGACACTTCTGCCGTTAGAAACGATATCAGGACTTAAGTAAGTTTGCTAAAGAAAGCGCAGATTAACGCGCCAATAATATTGATAAAGTTGCAATTGCCTTTGTTCCTAAAGTGTTACAAATCTATCACTTGACACCTGTTGTAACATTGAAAATATGAAAACGTAAATAACAACAAAAATCTTTTTTATATAGCCGTAGCTATACTTTCAGAAACCAGCGTTGCCGATACATCAGAAAACCAACAGCCCACCACAACAACACGGTGACTAAGGCAAATAACAGGGAACCATTCAGCACACCCGCCCAAGATGCGAAAAAATTCTGGTAAATCCAATTGTAGGTACTGGCAGCGTCTTTACCAGTGCCAATAGTGGTTTTGACTAAAATTTTAATCAACAAAACTGATGCAACGAAAAGAACGATCGCATTTAAGCCCATAATTTCAAAAGGTTTACTCCAGCGACGCATCAGCCGTACTTCGATGAGTTCATAACAAGCTGCTAGCAATAGTAACGCCCAACCTGTTGTAAATACTACATAAGAACTTGTCCACAGCTTTTTGTTAATAGGGAATGTCCACCCCCACGCCCAACCGATAATTAAGCAACCGACTCCAAATAATCCTAAACCGATACTTGTACGTGACTGTACAGGTTGACTGCGTATCCATTGACCAGTAAAGTAGCCAGCGAGGACGCTTACTATGGCGGGAATAGTACTGAAAAGTCCTTCTGGATCTCCCATAAAGTTGAAACCATCACCTTTATATAAATGTGCATTGGGAATAATCAGGCGGTCAACATAAGCACCGAAATTACCTTCTCGCGTCAAAACTCCCGCACCATATTCTGGCACTGTTACATACATCATCGTTAGCCAGTAGCCAATGAGTAGCACTGCTGCTAGTATCCATTGACCTTTGCACGGAAGGTTGAGAACAGCTAGGGAAGCCAGCAGATAAGTAAGGCTGATGCGCTGCAACACTCCCATAATGCGGATACTATTCAAATCAAAAGTCCAAATACCCTGATTCCAAAAGCCATTTAGTAGCAATCCCAAGGCAAAGAGAATAGCGGCGCGGCGCAATATCCGCCAGTAAACAGCTGAGGTTGGTTTATTGCCTTCGGTGTATTTTGACAGCGAGAAAGTCATTGCTACACCGATAATGAAGAGAAAGAAGGGAAATACCAAGTCCGTTGGCGTGCAGCCGTGCCAATTGGCGTGGGCTAAGGGAGAATATACATCATCTGCGACACCCGCCATATTGACGAGAATCATTCCAGCAATGGTAATGCCACGAAAAACATCCAGTGAAGTCAGGCGCATAGACGAAATCTTGTATTAAATGAGTATCTAAGTTACCCCGGTTGATGAAGGTAATCAAGCAAAATTTATCGGTCTACTTGCTAAATATAGTTTTTCATCAAGGTTCCTGCCCATACTATCTTGTACAAATTAGAAGTACGCGATCGCATCCAGACCAAAGTTTTAGCTATCCAAAAAGGATTGGTAGTACCAGAACTGTTAATAAAGCTAGATATACTCAAATTTCAGTCAATCTATTGCTATTTAAGTGGAAATGCAGTTGTCTTGTCACTAGACTTAGTATAAATTGCTATAAACAAAAGCTGTAACTAAAAAATAGCTAACTTTATTTAAGGCGTGCTTGCTTATATAACAACTAAAAATATTGCGGTTTTTTCTCATTAGATAAAAGGTTTAATTACCGATTTAATTTGGGAATGAAAGCGAATGCATAGTCATTCACTTTCTATTTTGTTATGCACGCTCAATATTACCAAGCTAACTAAAGCTAAAAAATTATATTTAAGGACAATAATTATGATCAAACTGCCAGAAAATCATTACCCTAAAACCAGAAATAAGTCTACTATAAAATTACTAGAAGCAAGCACAAATATTGTTTTTATAGATCCAAAAGTTATAGATTACCAAAGTTTGGTGTCTGGTATCGCACTCGGCAGTGAAGTTGTTATTCTTGATCCCAATAGAGACGGTTTAGCACAAATCACTGAGTTTCTCGCAAAACGTGAATCCAATTCAGTTCAATCAATTCACATTGTTTCTCACGGAAGTGTGGGAAGTTTGCAACTAGGGTCAATCAACTTCAGCCTTAGCAACCTGGATAGCTACAAAAATCAGTTACAAAAGTGGGCAAGTGCTTTAACTGAGAAAGCTGACATCCTACTTTATGGCTGTGACGTAGCCAGTGGTGAAGGCACAAAATTTGTGCAGCAGATTAGCCGAATTACTGGAGCAGATGTTGCCGCTTCCAATAATAAAACAGGAAGTGCAGCTTTAGGTGGCGACTGGGATTTAGAGGTGAAGACGGGGAAAATTGAGACTTCCCTGGCATTTCAATCACAAGTAATACAGGCTTACAAATCTATTTTACCAGCTAGTTTTACTGGCACATACTCTCAAAACTTCGACACATTAGCTGCTTCAGGAACATCTATTGCTTGGACTAATGATTCAACTATTTCAGGCTGGTATGCCACAAGAACAAATTACATCACTGGTACTGGCAGTAATAACACAGGTGGATTGTACAGTTTTGGTAGTGCTAATAACGCAGATCGGGCACTTGGTTCCGTAGCTTCTGGTACTACAGGAGCTATTTATTATGGGTTGCGCCTTCAAAACAACACAGGTTCAGCAATTACTAAGTTGCAAGTAAGTTACACGGGTGAGCAATGGCGTAATGGTGGTAATACATCGCAGCAACAGCTGAAATTCAGTTATCAAACTGGGTTAACTCTCACAAGTTTGACAACAGGAACATGGACGCCTGTGACATCGCTAGATTTCACCGGGCCAATTGCAACTGCAAACGCAGGTGCTCTAAATGGCAATCAAAGTGCCAATCAAACTGTCATAACCCCTGTAATATTTAACCTAGCTACCCCAATAGCTAACGGTGAAGAGATTATATTGCGTTGGGAAGACATAGATAATGGAAACAACGATCATGGTTTAGCGATTGACGATGTATCTGTCAAACTAAATAACACCACTTATATAGTAACTAACACCAATGATAGCGGTGCTGGCTCGTTGAGGCAAGCTATTATCAATGCCAATAACGATCCAGGGATTGAGACAATCATCTTTGATACGACTGGGATATTCGGTGATGCTACCCCCGACACTATTACCCTAACTTCTGGGCAATTAAGTATTACTGAAGGAGTCATCATTCAAGGAACTGGGGCTAATAAACTCACCATTAGTGGTAACAATGCTTCTCGTGTTTTTAATGCCACTGCCTCCTTCTCAATTGATGGGTTGAAGATAACTGGAGGAAATGCAGGAAATAACAACGGTGGCGGCATCAACAGTAATAGTGATGTCACAGTCAGCAATAGTACTCTTTCTGGCAACACCGCTAACAGTAGTGGTGGTGGCATTTATAGCAGTAGTGTCACAGTCAGCAATAGCATCATTTCTGGCAACACAGCCAACAGTAACGGCGGTGGTATCTACAGTACCACTAGTGCAACAGTCAGCAATAGTACTCTTTCTGGCAACACCGCGAGTAACAGGGGCGGCGGCATCTACAGCAGCAATACTACTATTAGCAATAGTACTTTTTCCGGCAACACTGCTAACGATAACGGCGGTGGTATCTTCAGCAGTACTCTTCTGACCATAAGCAATAGCACTATTTCTAGCAATACAGCAAAAAATTCTGGTGGTGGCATCTACACCAGCAATGCCACGGTTAGTAATAGCACTATTTTTGAGAACACTGCTGATAGTGATAACAATGGCACAGGTAATGGTGGTGGCATTTTTAGGTCTGGCGGTACAGTAAGTATCAGCAATAGCATCATTGCTGGCAATATTGACCGAGGTAATCAAGGGCCAGATATCTCTGGGATCAACTTCAATGGTAATGCTTACAACCTGATTGGCAATCTTGCTGGTAAATCATCCGGGACTCTGGGCACGGGTACAGATATTATTAACCCCAATCCCGGACTCAAACCGTTAGGAGATTACGGTGGTTCTACACAAACTCACGCCCTAAGCTTTTCCAGCCCTGCCAGGAATGCTGGCGATCCGGCTTACAGCGGTGGCTTAACTACCGATCAGCGTGGCACGGATTTTAACCGTATTGAAAGCGGGAAAATTGACATTGGAGCATTTGAATATGTGCTTCCAAAAGTCAGCTTTGGTGCTGCTACGTACAATGCAACAGAAGATAGTACCGCCACTACAGTAACTATTCCTGTTACCTTAGATGCTTCTCCAGAAACGGCTGTCACAATTCCTATTGTCGTCAGAAATACTAGCACGGCTACTAGTGGCAACGATTACACTTTTTCCCCCACTACCATCTCTTTTGCTGCTGGCGCAACAGGCTCAAATTTAACAAAGCTAATTACTTTTACTATTAACCCAGACGATTTACCTGAGAATGCAGAAACAGTTGTACTCAACTTCGGCACGCTAACAGGGGCTGATTTGGGGACAATAACTGAAACTACTCTAAATATTGCTGCTAATGATTCAATTCAGTATGCAATTTCCACTCCCACTTCAACTTTAATTGAAGGTAATAGCGGTACTCAAGCTGTTAGCTTCACGGTTACTCGCAGTGGTGGTATTGGCGTGGCTAGTACCGTAAATTATGCTTTTAACGGTGCGGCAATTTTTGGCAGTGACTATAACAATATTCAAGTGACAGGTGGAGGAAGTGCTGCATCTGGGACTTTAAGCTTCGCTGTTGGGGAAACCACGAAAACAATTACAGCCGATGTTTTGGGTGACAACACATTTGAACTCAATGAAGATATTACTGTTATCCTGAGTAACCCCAACCTCACAACTGCGCCAGCAAATTCCACAATTACTAACAGTTTGGCTACAGTAAACATCATCAACGATGATAGCCAACCAACTATCAGCATCTCGGATGTCTCTGTTACTGAAAACAACACGGGTACAACAACTAACGCTAACTTTACTATCAGTCTTTCTAATCCTAGTTATCAGCAGGTTACTGTAAATTATAACACTAGTAATGGCACTGCTCAAGTTGCTGACTCTGATTACAACTCTGCTTTTGGGACGATTACTTTCAATCCTGGCGAAATCAGTAAAACCCTTAGCATTGGTGTTGTAGGCGATAACAAATTTGAAACCGACGAGATATTTTCTGTCAATCTTTTGGGTGCGACAAATGCCGCGATCGCAGATAGTTTAGGAGTTGCTACCATCATCAACGATGATAACCAACCAACTATCAGTATCTCGGATGTTTCAGTTACTGAAGGCAACACAGGTGCAACAACTAATGCTAACTTTACTATCACTCTCTCCAATGCCAGTTATCAGCAAGTTACTGTAAATTACAACACGAGTGATGGTACTGCTCAAGTTGCTAACTCTGATTACAATTCGGCTTTAGGGACGATTACTTTCAATCCTGGTGAAACTAGCAAAGTTATTAGTATTGGCGTCATCGGCGATAACCAAACTGAAACTGACGAGACATTTTCTGTCAATCTTTTGGGTGCGACAAATGGCGCAATTACTGATAGTTTAGGAGTTGCTACCATCATCAATGATGACAACCAACCAACTATCACTATCTCAGATGTTTCAGTTACTGAAGGTAACACAGGTACAACAACTAATGCTAACTTTACTATCAGTCTTTCTAATCCTAGTTCTCAACAGATTACTGTAAATTTCAACACCAGTGATGGTGCTGCTGAAGTTGCTGACTCTGATTACAACTCTGCTTCCGGGACAATTACTTTCAATCCTGGCGAAACTAGCAAAACTCTTAGCATTGGTGTTATAGGCGATAATAAAACTGAAACTGACGAGACATTTTCTGTCAATCTTTTGGGTGCGACAAATGGCGCAATTACTGATAGTTTAGGAGTTGCTACCATCATCAATGATGACAACCAACCAACTATCACTATCTCAGATGTTTCAGTTACTGAAGGTAACACAGGTACAACAACTAATGCTAACTTTACTATCAGTCTTTCTAATCCTAGTTCTCAGCAAGTTACTGTAAATTTCAACACGAGTGATGGCACTGCCCAAATTGCTGACTCTGATTACAATTCGGCTTTAGGGACGATTACTTTCAATCCTGGTGAAACCAGTAAAACCCTTAGCATTGGTGTTGTAGGCGATAACAAATTTGAAGCTGACGAGACATTTTCCGTCAATCTTTTGGGTGCTACAAATGCCGCGATCGCAGATAGCTTAGGAGTTGCTAGCATCATCAACGATGATAACCAACCAACTATCAGCATCTCAGATGTTTCAATTACCGAAGGCAATACAGGCACAACAAATAATGCTAACTTTATTATTACTCTCTCCAATGCCAGTTATCAACAAGTTACTGTAAATTACAACACGAGTGATGGTACTGCTCAAGTTGCTGACTCTGATTACAATTCGGCTTTAGGGACGATTACTTTCAATCCTGGCGAAACTAGCAAAACTCTTAGTATTGGAGTCATCGGCGATAACCAAACTGAAGCCAACGAGACATTTTCTGTCAATCTTTCAGGTGAGACAAATGCGACGATAGCAGATAGTTTAGGAGTTGCTACCATCATTGATGATGACAACCCAACAACTGTCAGTATCTCGGATGTCTCAATTGCTGAAGGTAACACAGGCACAACAACTAATGCTAACTTTCTCGTCACTCTCTCCGCACCGAGTTTACAGCAGGTTACTGTAAATTACAACACTACTGATGGCACTGCTAAAGTTTCTGACTCTGATTACAATTCTGCTTCTGGGACAATCGTTTTCAATCCTGGTGAAACTAGCAAAGTTATTAGTATTGGTGTCATAGGTGATCAAAAAGCTGAAACCAACGAGACATTTTCTGTCAATCTCTTCGGTGCTACAAACACCACGATTACTGATAGCTTGGGAGTGGCTACTATCATAAATGATGACCAACCCCCAGCCATCAGCATTGCAGATGTGTTAGTCAAAGAAGGCACCACAGGAATGACAACTAATGCTAATTTTGTCGTCACCCTCTCTAATGAATTCTATCAACCGATAGTCGTAAATTACAGTACAAGTGATGGGACTGCTAAAGAATCTGACTCGGATTACAATTTTGGGTTGGGGACAATTGTTTTCAACCCTGGCGAAACTAGCAAAGTTATTAGTATTGGCGTCAGAGGTGATAATAAAGTTGAACCCAATGAAACATTTTTTGTCAATATCTATGGTGCAGCAAATGCCATATTTAATAATAATCAAGGAGTTGGCACAATCAAGAATGATGACTAATCGTTATTGAATAGAACATTAGCGATCGCTGCAATTATCCCAGTCCAGATAGCCGTTGGGAAAATACTTGTATTATAAGTTGCAGCTTATTACTTTTTGTAACCAACTCTATTGTAAATAAAGTATTAATTGTAACTAATTTTTTACTTAGATAGAGTTGGACTAGCATTTTAAAATCCAGGATTAAGCCATTATCAAAAAAATTTATCCTAAAATCAAATATTCAGTAAATTTACGTATGCGGATTGAAGTCTTCTCAATGAATAGTAGAATTAGCCCATACAGGAGAAGACTGTGACGCTCTTAAATGAAGCTCAAGTAGAGCAACTAAAGGAAATAACCACACGCTTGCGACAAGTAAGACAAGAAAAATCTATCCGCATAGAAGAAATAGCCTCTCAGACAATGCTTCGAGTAGGTATTTTGCAAGCTTTAGAAGAAGATCGATTTGAAGAATTGCCTGAGCCAATTTTTCTTCAAGGATTCATCCGTCGTTATGGAGATGCTTTAGGGCTGGATGGAAATGCTTTATCGTACAGCCTTGTAACTAATATTGTCTGTCAAGACTCCAAAAATGCTCGTAATAATTCAGACAACAAACAAAATACATACATACCTCTTATTCTGACCTATATTTTATTATTGGTCGGTGCATCTGCTGGTCTTCTTCATATACTTAATCCACAGCTTACAGCTGAATCCCTGACTCCAGAAGACAATAATCAACAGTCAATAGTCAGCAATCAGACTAACAAATGACCAAAAACATAAAGGGAGTGGAGAGACGCGATTAATCGCGTCTCTACCGAGTATCTCTACCGAGTAAAAGAAAAGAATTAATAACCAATGACAAATGACCAATGACTCTCAGGAGTGCTGAGTGCTGAGTGGGGAATCTCACTTTTTTACTCAGAACAGAGAACGGACTAAACGCCCCGTTAGCGCAGCCTCTCCTAGAGAAGAAAGCTAACAGAACTGTTTTGCCCAATGACCAATGACCAATGACAAATGACAATTTTCAAGATATTTGCGGTTTACGCAGATGCCAAGTAGTAGATTGTTCATAAGCATAAGCTACCTGAAACAGTTGCTCTTCTCGCAACACATTGCCAATTAGCTGTAATCCTATCGGTAGCCCTTGTTCGTCAAAACCACATGGCAAACTTAAACTAGGTAAACCAGCAAGATTCACAGGAATAGTCATCAAGTCATTTAAATACATACTCAAAGGGTCAGTAGTTTTTTCCCCTGCTTTGAATGCTGTAGTGGGAGATGTGGGACAAACTAACACATCAACCGCGCCAAAAGCCTTTTCAAAGTCTTGCTTAATCAAGGTGCGGACTTTTTGCGCTTTCAGGTAGTAGGCGTCATAATAGCCAGCCGAGAGGGCGTAAGTGCCAATCATAATCCGGCGTTTGACTTCTGTACCGAAACCGGCTGCACGGGTACGAGTGTACATTGATAGCAGGTTATCTGCATCAGGAGCGCGATACCCATATTTAACGCCATCGTAACGAGCTAGGTTTGCTGATGCTTCTGATGGGGCGATGATGTAGTAGGTGGGTAAGCCATAGCGAAAGCGGGGACAAGAAATTATATGAATTTCCGCTCCTAGACTTTGTAGTTGATCTACTGCTTTGGTAACAGCTTGTTCCACTACAGAGTCTAAACCTTCACCAAAAGTTTCTTTAATGATACCAATTCTTAGCTGACCTCTGGGTTTGAAGTTTGGTTTTAAGCTAGCAGCATAGTTGGGAATGGCAACCTTCAGGCTGGTAGAATCTTTGGGATCGTAACCTGCGATCGCACTTAATAATATTGCGGCATCTTCTACCGTATTTCCAAATGGGCCAATTTGATCCAAAGATGAAGCGTAAGCCACCAAACCATAACGAGAAACCAAACCATAAGTAGGTTTCATTCCCACCACACCGCAGAAAGATGCAGGTTGCCGAATCGAACCACCAGTATCAGAACCGAGAGCAACTACACATTCTTGAGCCGCCACCGCCGCCGCCGAACCCCCCGAAGAACCACCTGGAACTCGTGACAAATCCCAAGGATTAGCCGTGACTTGATAGGCAGAGTTTTCTGTGGAACTACCCATTGCAAACTCATCCAAGTTGGTTTTGCCTACCATTACTGCCCCAGCATCTGCCAGTTTTTGCGTCGCTGTTGATTCATAAGGCGGCACGAAATTTTCCAAAATCCGGGAGGCGCAGGTGGTAGGAATCCCCTTGGTACACATATTGTCCTTGATACCCACAGGAATGCCCGCTAGCAGCCCAATTTCTTCTCCGGCAGCAATTTTGGTATCCACAGCACCCGCCTGCTCTAATGCCCGATCTGCCGTCACACATAAAAAGCTGTGCAATTTCGGCTCTAACGCTTGAATGCGCTCTAAAGCTTCTTGGGTAATTTCAACGGCAGAACGTTCTTTTTTAACCAGCTGTTGGTGCAACTCGCGGATGGATGCCATGATTGCTCTCTTTGTGACTCAAGTCATTGATTCTAGTACATATTGGTCAAAATTGGGTATTGATTATTGGGCTTTGGGCATGGCTTATTCTCCTCTGCTTGCCATTCCCCATTCATCTGAATAAGCGGATTAATATGTATTGAAATGTGTTTAATAAGTTTTGAAAAACAGCAAATACATGGCTATCAACCATCTATTGAATAGTTTGCCAAAGTTTTCATATATATTGGCTACTTTTGTGTAAGAGTATAGCAGTGTTTTCTAATGATATAATTTTGTATTACAACCTTCTTAATACTACAAAAATTATAATTTTATCAATTCCACAAAATTTTTCGAGGTAAGGTAGGATGATAAAAATAGCCACACGTAAATATTTAGGCAAACAAAATGTTTATGACATTGGGGTTGAGCGTGACCATAATTTTGCAATTAAAAATGGCTTAATAGCTGCTAATTGTTTCAATAAATCCCATTCCACAGCCTATGGTTATGTAACTTATCAAACAGCATATTTAAAAGCTAATTACCCATTGGAATATATGGCAGCGCTGTTAACGGCTAACAGTGGTGATACCGATAAGGTACAGAGATACATTACTAACTGTACAAATATGGGGATTTCCATAGATCCGCCAGATATTAATCGTTCTGGTGTTGATTTTACGCCAACGGCAGGCAAGATTCTGTTTGGATTTTCGGCGGTGCGTAACGTGGGACAAAATGCGATCGCCTGTATTTTGGAGGCGAGAAATGAGACAGGAGAGTTTAAAACACTCGCTGATTTTTGCGATCGCGTGGATTTGCGTGCAGTTAACCGCCGCACTCTAGAGTCGCTGATTTATTGTGGAGCCTTTGACAAAATTGAACCCAACCGCCAACAGTTAATTAACGACTCAGAATTAGTGTATGATTGGGCACAATCTCGCGCGAAAGATAGAGCTAGTGGTCAAGGGAATCTATTTGATTTATTGGGCGACGGCTTTTCTTCGACTCAGAATAAAAGAGCAAGTAATGCCTTTGAAACTGCTCCAAAATCTAAACCTATAATGGATTTTACTGCCCAGGAAAAATTACAAAAGGAGAAAGAATTACTAGGCTTTTATGTATCAGATCATCCCCTGAAATCCTTACGACAAATAGCACCACTTTTGACACCAATTAACCTTTCGCAACTAGCAGATCAAAGAGAAGAAACGAGGCTTTGTGCAGTTGTCATGTTAAATAACGTGAAAAAAGTGGTGACAAAAAAAGGCGATCAGATGGCAATCTTGCAAATAGAAGACCTAACTACACAATCAGAAGCTATAGTTTTTCCTAAAACTTATGAACGCATTAGTTCCATACTCCAAGTTGATACGAGATTGATTATTTGGGGAAAAGTAGATCGACGTGACGAGCAAACTCAATTTATTCTCGAAGATGCAGAACCAGTGGAAACAGTACAAATGGTGATGGTGGAGTTAAATCCCCAGCAAGCAGGTAATATCGATTACTTACATCACTTGAAAACAATTTTACAAGACCACTCAGTAGACAAAGAAAAGGCAAAAATGCCAGTGATTGGAATTATCCAAACTGAAACTTCTCGTAAGCTTGTTCGCTTGGGTTGGCAATTTTGTGTACAAGATTCTCGAATAACTGTTCAAGCCTTACAAAACGCCAGTTTTCATGCTCATATAAAATCGCTGACTGGTAGCTGAGGCCAGGAGTGAAAAATCCACCAATACTGAAAAGCAACTTAAAAATTCATTTGATTGAACTGTCAACAGTAAATTGCCTTAAGTATTTAGGATTTTAATCGTTTTTTTAGTTACTTATGCGGATGATAATTTCCTTGAGGGAGTGGTATCTTTTTATGCTAATACCCTTAAGGCTGCGACCGGGGGAAGGAGTTAGAACTTGATGATCGTCAACGAGCTACATAGATTTGTTTCATACTGTAAAAAAATTCAACCCCAAACTCACGAGGACATTCAAAAATTTTTTGAAGGAGTGATATTATTTCCTTATGATAAGGAACTTCTATTGCAAGCTTATTTATTTCTGAATATTAAAGAATTGTTTCCCTCGTGCGCTGAATTGCTGTTATTTGAAAAGTCTCCAATTTCAGATTACACAGATTTAGGGAAGTGTGATTTTGTCTTCCTGACTTTTAAAGGTAGTCTGTTTTTAATTGAAACTAAGTTTATTGATACAGAAGCAACTGGAGCAACAGAACGAAAAAGAAGAAATAAGCATAGAAACAAGGTATTTGAGCAAGTTATTACTTTAAAAGGTCGATTTAGCGAATATTGGAATATGAGGCTAGATCAATTAGAGTGCGGGGTTTTCACAACAGATGCAGAAGTTGCTTGGCGAGGAAATGGTGTGAATGTCACATCTAAATCAATATCTATAGATAAGCTTGAACAATGGCGAAGAAGCTATCACAGTAGTGAAAAATTTTTATCTCATCAAGATGGGTCAAAGTTTGAGGAAAGGTTGAATTTGAAAGGTTGAACTAAGACCCAAATATAGTTATTACAGTAAATGGTGTATGGGGCATAAAAGTAATTAACAATGCCACATACACCAACCCAGAGAAATTATCTGGGTTTTCCTTCCCATCAATCTTTACTGCCAAACATAGATCAGGACAAACAAAATAATCCAGATAACATCGACGAAGTGCCAAAACAATGAGGTTGCATTTACGCCGTAGTGACCTGTATCGTAATTGCCAGGTAGGAAAGAACGTACCAAAATTATCAACTGCAACAAAATACCTGTGAAAACGTGCAAACCGTGGAAGCCTGTAAGCAGATAGAATGTACTACCAAATACCCCGGAGGTGAAACCAAAGGCGAGGCCGTTCCATTCAATCGCTTGACCAACTAAAAAGTAAGTTCCCATTGCCATTGTTGCCAAGAGAAATAGGCGAAATTTCACTAAGTCATGGCGTTGCAGGGCACGTTCTGCTAAGTAAATTACAAAGCTACTAGCAACAAGAATTACTGTGTTGATTGCTGGTTCTTTTATTTCTAGTCCAGAAACACCAACTGGTAGCCAGTTAGGTGTTGTTGTTTTGTAGATGGCATATCCAGCGAAAAAACTTAAGAAGATGACGCTTTCTGACAGGAGGAAGACGATGAAGCCAAACATTTTGTTGCCTTCTTCGTCGTGGCTGTGTTCTGCGCTTGTATGGGGCAATTCATGGGAATTGATATAGCTGTCCATTTTGGTTTTTGAGGGGGAGTTTGAAACGCAAAGGAACGCGGAGGGAAGCGCAGAGGTACGCGGAGGGTTTTTGCGTCTTCCCGATAGTTTGCGTTTATTCTGGGAGGTTGGATGTTAAGGGTTCTGATTTGCCGTAGCCGTAGGGTTCGGAGATGATGATGGGAGTTTCTTCAAAGTTTTCTACTGGGGGGGGTGAAGAAACTAGCCACTCTAGTCCGATTGCTCGCCAAGGGTTAGCGGGTGCTTTCTCGCCTTGCATCCAAGAAATCACCATGTTGAATATGAAAGGCAAGGTGGACATTCCTAAGAGAAATCCGCCGAGGCTAGCGATGATATTCCAGAATTGATACTCTGGGGCGTAGGAAGCGACTCGGCGTAACATCCCTTGCAATCCTAATGGGTGCATGGGCAAAAAGTTGAGGTTGGTGCCGATGAAGGCTAACCAGAAGTGGATTTTACCCCAGCTTTCGGAGTACATCCGCCCAGTCATTTTGGGGAACCAGTGATAGATGGCAGCAAATAAGCCCATCGTCACGGTGCCGTAGAGGACGTAGTGGAAGTGTCCCACCACAAAGTAGGTATTGTTAACGTGGACATCAACCGGCACGGAGGAAAGCATGATGCCTGTGATACCAGCGAAGACAAACATGACTAATCCGCCCAAGGCAAATAGCATGGGGGTATTTAGCCGCAGTTTACCGCCCCAAATAGTTGCTACCCAGGCAAATACTTTAATTCCTGTGGGGACAGATACAAACATCGTTGTCAGCATGAAAATCAACCGCATCCATCCTGATGTACCACTGACGTACATGTGGTGTACCCAAACAATGCCGCTCACTCCTGCAATCAAGATGGATGAAATAGCAACTACTTTGTAACCAAATAGAGGTTTACGTGAATAAACTGGGAAGATTTCTGAGAAAATCGCAAAGACAGGCAAAATAATCACGTAAACGGCGGGGTGGGAGTAGAACCAGAAGTAATGCTGGAACATAACTGGATTCCCACCCTTGGCGGGGTCAAAAAAGGCGGTGCCAACTGTGAGGTCGAGTAACAGCATTACTGCACCAGCTGTCAGTGCAGGTAATCCGAATAGTTGGATAATCTGGGCGCTAAACACTCCCCAGACAAACAAGGGCATCCGAAAGAAGCCCATTCCGGGGGCCCGCATCTTGACAATTGTGGTGACAAAGTTCACTGCGCCCATAATTGAAGATACGCCGGATATTGCCACCGCTAAGAGCCAGATAACTTGACCATTAATTAAGTTACCTGTGGGATTCTGGAGACTAACTGGCGGGTAAGACCACCAACCCGCTTGGGCAGGGCCACCAGGAACAAAGAAGCTACCCATCATCAAAATCCCAACTACTGGCACCATCCAAAAGGCGACGGCGTTGAGGCGGGGAAATGCCATATCTCGCGCCCCAATCATCAGGGGCACTAAATAATTAGCAAAACCAACCAGTGAGGGAAATGTCCACAAGAACAGCATCACGGTGCCGTGCATGGTGAACATGCCGTTATAGACAGTGCGATCGACTAAATCTGATTCGGGTGTTAGCAGTTCTCCCCGCATCACCATTGCAAAGATACCGCCGACGAGAAAGAAGAAAAATGAGGTAACGAGATACTGGATACCAATAACTTTATGGTCGGTACTAAAGCTGAAGTATTCTTTCCAGTTACTCGGAGATTCGTGGTTAGGCTTCTCATTAGGGAGAAGGATACCTTCAATAGGAACATTAGTCATGATTACTTTCCTTTCAACCAGGTGAATTGACTAGAGGAGGTGCAGCAGGTGGAACTGTGACCCAACCAGTTTGGACTGATTGATTGGATGTTTGGGCATACTCAGAAGCCGCTTGATTATTTGCTAGGGATGGCTTTTGGATTGCAGCTTGTGCTAGCCACTGCTGATAATCTTCAGGAGATTCGACGACTACATTCGCCTGCATCGTCGCAAAGTATGTACCGCTATATTGAGAATCGGTCAATCGGTATTTGCCGGGACGGATGGGAGTAAATTCAAAGTCGATCGCATGGTTGGGAATAATATCCTGCTTGAGGCGGAATGCAGGAATGTAGAAGCCGTGCAAAACGTCTTGCGATCGCAGCGCTAAACGTACCCGGCGATCGCTAGGTAAATGCAATTCGGTACTGGTAATATCTCTTTCAGGATAATGAAAAACCCACGCCCACTGTTTAGCTAGTACGTCGATTTTTTCTACAGGTTCTGCTAAAGCGTTAGCTGGTGCTGCATGAGCCGATTCCATTCTCAGCGGATTATGCAAATGAACTAATTCCGATGGGCCTTGAATTCCCATTTGTTCATAAACTTGGTAGCTGTAGCCTGCAATCCAAAACACTAACAGAATTGGGATTGCTGTCCAGACAACTTCCAAGGTGACATTACCTTCAATTGGGGGGCCGTCAGTGAAGTCATCTTTGACTGCCCGATGGAAGATTACAGAATACATCAGAGTACTTGTTACTCCCAAGAAGATGAAAGCACCGAGGGTTACTAAGAAGCTAATCAAATCATCAATTAGTAGGGATTCGGCTGCTGCTTGGGGGGGAAGCCAGGAGTAAACCTGCTTGCCAATCCAGAGACTGGTGGAAGTCACTGCGATCGCGCCTGTAAGCAGCGTCAAAATATTTAAAATCTTCTGGATTTTCATGGTCATTGGTCATTGGTTATTGGGCATTGGGTATTGAGCATTAGTCATTGGGTTAGTAACTTTAAACAAATGACAAAAGACAATTGACAAATGACTTATTTGAGTGTTGTGTTGAGGTCTTGACCTAATCGCAGCAAATTATCTGCGGTATTATGTACGCCAAACTCGGCGGCTAGTTGCGCTCCTAGTGTGCCGTGGATGTACAGAATGAACATGATTGCTATGCCTGCGAACAGATAGATCCATTGCACTTCTCTATCTGTCTGTTTATATTCTTGTTTCCCCCAAACGAAGCGCTGCCATGCTCTCCAGATGGTCATGCTAACAATCAGCGCTAATAAGAACACACCACCCACACCATGCCAAAGCATAGTTTCCATTGCCTGTAATCCCCAGGCACTCTTCATATCAGCTGGTGGTGCTGCCAATAGCATTTCGTAAAAGCCTGCTCCCACCGTGAAAAATGTGATGATGCTGGCAGCTAACATGTTGTACCAGCCAACAGCAAATAAGTTGTCGCGTTCGACAGTAATTGCCAAAAATTTGAAGACCCATTTTTCAAAGGGGAACAGAACACCAACAATATCAAAGGTCATTGCAATGATGAACAAACCTATTGTCAGATGGACTAAGTTGGGATGAATGGGAATTGTGTAAGGTAATCCGTTTGCGCCTAGAGAGCCGCTCAATTGGTCAATCAATTCTGATTTCATCGCAACAAACCATCCTTTACTGCTTCCACCACTGGCACGGTATGCAATCCATACACCCAAACAAGTTGATCTCCGAGATATACTTGCAAGCCAACTATCAAGGTTAAAACTAGTCCGGCTCCCAAATAATAAATCGGTACTTTTTGCGGATTACGGGCACGAATTACATAGCGCCAAGCTGTAATCGCTGTAATAATTCCTGAAAGCGACCAACCAATTAGCGTATGTAAATTCAGCACCGATTTCGCTAGGCTGTAAGGCTGTGCTAATCCCGCTTCAAACTGACCAAAAATAATCGCAACGAAGATGGCGATCGTGGCAACCAACATATTCCACCAACTCACCTCAAAAAGACCGGATTTGCCAGTAAAATAGCCAATTACATCGCAGAAGAAGGAAAACAACACCATCGCAATTACGAAGTGGACAACGATGGGATGAATCGTATCTGGATAGGGCAAATTGTGGTCGTTCAAAGATGTCAAATACTCAAGCATTGTCTTCTCCTGGACATATCTACCGCACTTTGGTCAATCAATTTTGGATTTTGGATTGGCGATCGCGCAGTCTTAGCAAGCGTCTTTTAGATTTATTCCGTCCCAGACGAGATATAAACTAGAAGACCTAACCAAAAATCTAAAATCGCTAGTCAAACTTCAATAATTGATGGACACTCACTAACATCACCACAAGTATCCATCCATAATTGACCGGATTCTGTTCAATATCTGCGCGGTTCAATACGCTTAATCATGTCTTAGCTTTTTATAGCCAAATCTGGTTAAATTGCCTACATGAAATAATTTTGGTTTTGATTCATTTCCTTATGCCAATAGTCTGTAACAGCAATTCTTGGTGTAGCTAAATAAAATCGCTGTCGTTTGTTGATTTGCTTAATCTATCTTTTAGCTTAAGTAAATTTTTATGAATTGTCAAAAAAATAAATATTAAACTTTTAAAAGTTAGTTATCTAACAAAAAAATATTTTTACAATGTATTGATTTTTGCATTATTTGAAATATAAAAAATTCCAAACATAAGATTTGTCTGTAAGGTATTTCACAATAAGAAAATATTGGTTTGTGATGCAAACAACAAAAATATTTGAACCACTTAAAAAGTGCCGTAAAATGAGAAAAGGAAGGAATCAAGGCGAATCCAGGTTAAATCAGAACCCAGAAATACAGAAATACAGTTTATTGCAATAGGTTCACTTTTTTCCTCTAATATTATTTTCATAATTATTTCATTTTTATCTTACTTCTGCTAAAGTGAGACAAAAGTGAGAAGATTATGAAATTGTTATAATGAGATTCAATATCAATAACTTTCAGATGCAACTACCGCAGTACGGGCAAAAATTAGTTATAGCGTCTGGGCTGCTATTGGGGCTATGTTTGGGTGGGTGTAGCCCGTCAACCTCCAATTCTCAACCACAGTTAAGTGCAAACCCAGCCACAAGTGCCACCACTAACCTAGATAAAAAAGGTAAAAAAGTAGTTCTTACAACCTTTACAGTCATTGCAGATATGGCGCAAAACGTGGCAGGAGACAAGGCGATTGTTGAATCTCTCACCAAACCAGGGGCGGAAATTCATGGTTACGAACCAACTCCTAGCGATTTGGTGAGGGCGCAAAAAGCAGACCTAATTTTGAATAATGGTCTGAATTTAGAGCGTTGGGCACAGAAATTGTATAACAGCGTTCCTAATGTACCTCACGTTACCTTAAGTGAGGGAATTAAACCTGTAGAAATTACGGAGGATGCCTACAAAGGGAAACCTAATCCCCATGCTTGGATGTCACCACAAAATGCCTTGATTTACGTAGAGAATATTCGTAAGGCATTAGTTAATTTGGACTCAGCGAATGCAGAGACTTATAACACCAATGCCAAAGCATACAGTCAAAAGATTAAGGAAGTTGATGAGAAACTGCGAAAAGCCGTGTCGGTAGTTCCAGCAGACAAGCGTTACATGGTAAGCTGTGAAGGCGCATTTTCATACGTTACCCGCGATTATGGTTTGAAAGAAGCTTATCTCTGGGCAGTCAACTCTGAACAACAAGCTACTCCCAAACAGCTAGAAAAAGTCATTGATATAGTTAAAAAAAATAAAATACCTGTAGTTTTCTGTGAAAGTACAATCAACGATGGAGCGCAACGTCAGGTAGCTAAAGAATCGGGAGCAAGGTTTGGTGGAGTGTTTTACGTTGATTCCCTATCTCCAGCAAATGGGCCAGCACCAACTTATCTCAAGTTACTAGAACTTAATATTAATACTCTAACTCAGGGATTAGAGGAAAAGTGAGCAAGTATGCAAGAATAAATTTAATTATTTAAAATTAGCTTGTAGTAAGGACTTTAGTCCTGTTTTATTCTCTGGAAAACGTTACGTGTTCGCAAAAAATGCTGGAGCCGCTCACTACAAACTAATGATTAATCTTAGAGGTGATTTTTAGTGAAATCTATTAGTATTGATGTCGAAAATTTGACAGTTGCTTACCACGGCAAAGTTGCTTTACACGGTGCTTATTTGCAAATTAAAGCAGGTTCAATTAGTGGTTTAGTGGGGATGAATGGTAGTGGTAAATCAA
Organism: Nostoc sp. NMS9; assembly: GCF_017114995.1. Taxonomy (GTDB): domain Bacteria; phylum Cyanobacteriota; class Cyanobacteriia; order Cyanobacteriales; family Nostocaceae; genus Nostoc. Next base: position 41,413 of record NZ_JABXKL010000063.1, read on the forward strand.
CCCTATTTAAAGCGATTATGGGTTTTTTGAAGCCAGTTACAGGGCGGGTTTTGATTAATGGCTTCCCGATAAAAACTGTACAGAAAAAAAGCTTAGTTGCTTATGTACCACAGTCGGAAGAGGTAGACTGGAATTTTCCAGTAAGTGTCCATGATGTGGTGATGATGGGGCGCTATGGATACATGAATATACTGCGAATTCCGTCGGCGAAAGATCAAAGAGTGGTGAGAGAAAGTTTGGAAAGGGTGCAAATGTGGTCAATGCGCGATCGCCAAATTGGAGAACTCTCTGGTGGACAGAAAAAACGTGCCTTTCTCGCCCGTGCTTTAGCACAACAGGGAGCAGTTTTACTATTAGATGAACCTTTCACTGGGGTAGATATCAAAACAGAAAAAGCCATGATTGACTTATTATTGGAATTGCGAGAAGAAGGTCATACAATTTTAATTTCTACCCATGATTTAGCCTCTATCACTACTTTCTGTGACCAAGTAGTACTCATTAACCGGACTATTTTAGCTTATGGTGATACATCCGAAGTATTCACAGAAGAAAATCTATCACGCACTTTTGGCGGTTCTCTTGGAGATTTCTCTCTCAGCAAAAGTCAGATAATCCGTGGAAATCAAAATGAATCTGATTGATTGAGATTTTTTAATTGATATTGCTTGGATTAGAGTTATAAAAATATGAATACTCTCGGATTATTAGACTGGTTAACCACACCCCTACAGCATGAATTCATGGTGAAGGCAATTTGTGTAAGTGCCTTAGTTGGGGTGGTCTGTTCTGTTTTATCTTGTTTTATGACCCTCAAAGGTTGGGCATTGATGGGAGATGCTGTTTCCCATGCGGTAATGCCTGGGGTAGTAATTGCTTATGTTTTAAATATCCCTTTTGCTGTAGGCGCTTTTGTCTTTGGAGTGGGTTCAGTTATTGCGATCGGTTATATTAAAGCGAAGACGAGAATTAAAGAAGATACTGTCATCGGACTTGTATTTACAGGATTTTTTGCTTTGGGTTTGGTACTAGTTTCCAAAACTCCAAGCAGCGTAGACTTGACGCATATTTTGTTTGGAAATGTCTTAGGTATTTCTAATGAAGACATTATCCAAACTGTGATTATTAGTGTAATTACCTTAGTAACAATAGCTGTTTTACGCAAAGACCTACTATTATTTTGTTTTGACCCCACTCATGCACGTTCTATCGGCTTGAATACAGGAGTGCTACACTATATTTTACTATCATTACTATCGCTAACTGCTGTCGCCGGACTCCAGACAGTAGGAATTATTCTGGTTGTAGCGATGTTAGTTACTCCGGGAGCAACGGCTTATTTATTAACAGACCGTTTCGACCACATGATACTAATTGCAATGGCATCGGGCGTATTTTCTAGTGTTATGGGGACTTACATCAGCTATCATATCGATGGTGCAACAGGGGGTTGCATAGTTGTGTTACAAACCTTGTTGTTTGTCATAGCAATGATTTTTGCACCTAAACATGGATTACTGGTAAGAGCAAAGAAGCAGGAAAACACTGACTGAATTCAGTATGAAAGAGCTTTTGCATTTACATAACCCACATTCTGCAGGTGTGAGGGCGAAACAAGTGTCGTTTAAAATTGTGGTAATTGGTACTTCTTTAGGCGGATTATCAGCATTGAAAATTGTCCTGGGTAATTTACCAGCAGACTTCCCTGTACCGATCGCGATCGTGCAACACCGTCACAAAGAGTCTAGCAACACACTCCAGGATTTATTACAAGAATCCAGTTTGTTGAAAATTCGAGAAGTGGAAGACAAGGACGAAATACTACCGGGACATATCTACATAGCCCCAGCAGATTATCATTTACTGGTTGAACCAGGTCACTTTGCTCTTTCGACTGATGAGCCTGTTTCTTATGCTAGACCATCTATTGATGTGCTATTTGAGTCGGCAGCCGATGTCTACATAGAGGAAGTTATTGGTGTAATATTGACAGGAGCAAACCAAGATGGTATGCAAGGTCTTAAGAAAATAAAAGCGCGGGGAGGAATTACCATTGTACAAGAACCTGCCACAGCGGAGAGCGACATTATGCCAGAGGCAGCAATTTCTGCTATTACAGTAGACTGGATTTTGACACTCTCAAACATTGCTTCCCAGATGGTCAAGCTTTGTCAATTATCACAGAAATAAACCGATGCAGATGGAACCCAAAGTCAACATCCTCCTAGTAGATGATAAACTAGAAAACTTGCTGGCACTAGAGGCAATCCTAGAAAAACTAGGGGAGAATCTCGTGAGAGCTACTTCCGGGGAAGAAGCTTTGAGGTGTCTGCTGCATCAAGACTTTGCGGTGATTTTGCTGGATGTGCAAATGCCAGGGATGGATGGCTTTGAAACTGCTACCTTAATTCGCAATCGCGGGCGATCGCGTCACACTCCAATTATCTTTCTCACTGCCTTTAGCACCAGCGACCAAATGCTGTTTAAAGGCTATGCCTTGGGTGCAGTTGATTATTTGCTCAAACCACTAGACCCCAATATTTTGACTTCTAAAGTCACAGTATTTGTAGAACTATTTAAGAAAACAGAAGCTGTCAAGCAACAAACAGCGCAACTGGTAGCTGTGAATACCGAACTCAGGCAAAGTGAAGAACGATTCCGATCACTAAGTACCTGCTCACCCGTTGGTATTTTTGAAACTGATACTGAAGGCGACTGTAAATATACTAATCCCCGCTATCAGGCAATTTGTGGCTTGAAAGCGTCAGAGAGTTTAGAAAAGAGATGGCTGGAATCTGTTCATCCAGAAGACAAAGAACGAGCGATCGCTAGTTGGTCTGCTTACATTTGTGAAGGTCGAGAATACTCAGAAGAATTTCGCTTTCAAGCTGCTCACGGTAACATTCGTTGGGTTCAAGTTCGCTCATCACCGATGCTTTCCAGTCAAGGAGACTTGTTGGGTTATGTAGGCACTCTTGAAGATATTACCGAACGCAAGCAAGCAGAAGAAGTCCGCGCTCAAGTGATTCGCGAACAAACCGCAAGACAGGAAGCAGAAGCTGCGAATCGGATGAAAGATGAGTTTCTAGCTGTTCTCTCCCACGAACTCCGCACGCCTCTAACCTCAATGCTGGGCTGGTCAAAAATCCTCCGCACCAAGAAACTTGACGAAAAAGCCACTTACCGCGCTTTGGAGGCGATCGAACGTAACGCCATATCTCAGATGCAACTAATTGAGGATATTTTGGACGTATCCCGGATTATCCGTGGTCAGTTACGGTTAAACGTATCGGCAGTGAATCTAATCTCGGTGATGGAGGCAGCTTTAGAGGCAGTGCGTCCCCTAGCAGAGCCAAAAGATATTCAATTAAATACTGTCCTCGATACTTCGATAGGGTCAGTTTATGGCGATCCAGCCCGTTTACAGCAAATTGTCTGGAACCTACTAACTAATGCTATCAAGTTTACCCCAAAAGGTGGTAGGGTAGAAGTCAGGCTGTCAAAGCATTTTGGATTTTCGATTTCAGACTTCGGTGTAAGCGCTCAGTCGAACGATTTTGGATTTGAATCTCATAGTGAAAATTTAGACTCTTCAAATACTGATGAAAGCAGTAATCTACAATCCAAAATTCAAAGTTCAAAATCCCAGTATGCCCAAATTCAAGTTATCGATACAGGCATTGGCATCAGTTCCGAGTTTTTACCCAAAGTATTTGAGCGGTTCCGGCAAGCAGACAGCACCACAACGCGATCGCACAATGGACTAGGACTAGGATTAGCGATCGTCCGTCATCTAGTAGAACTACACAAGGGGACAATTTTTGCCCAAAGTTTAGGTACTGGACAAGGAGCAACCTTTACTGTAAGACTACCACTCTTACAAGACAATAGGGTAAATAGAGAAGCAACAGGAAAAATTTCCTCCTCTGTAGCATCTACGCCCCTTGCGGGATTAAGAGTTTTAGTTGTAGATGATGAAGCAGATACCCGTAACTTTCTCAGTTTTATGTTTGAGGAATATGGGGCTTTTGCCACTGCGGTAGCATCAGTTGATGAAGCGCTAGTAGTACTTGAACAAGCAAAACCAGATATCCTGATTAGCGACATCGGCATGTCAGAGCAAGATGGTTATACACTTATTAGGAAACTGCGCTCTTTAGAACCAGAAAAAGGCGGACGCATCCCCGCGATCGCTTTAACAGCATACACGCGAGAGGAAGACCGCTTGGAAGCCCTTGCAGCAGGATTTCAGCAGCATTTATCTAAGCCAATTGACCCCAATAAATTGATTGTTGCGGTTGCCAATGTATTAGAACTGCCTCTGGAAGTTCCAGTGAGTTGATTTGGACTATGGAGTGGGGAGTGGGGAAAGCAGGGGGGCAGGGGAGCAGAGGAGAAGTTACAGTAGTTTTCCCCTCTGTTCCCCCAGACTTATGCCCAATGCCCAATCAAGATGAAGTTAGGGCATGTTTTTTGAGTTCGTCTAGAGAAACTACTTCCAAAGCTCTAGCATGGGTTGCTGAAAGTATTACAGGTGGAGCAACGCCAGCTTCTAGAGCTTCTTGCCAACGAGAAGCACACAAACACCAGCGATCGCTAGGCTTCAATCCAGGAAAATTAAAATCAGGAACAGGTGTGCTTAGGTCGTTCCCCTGCGATTTGGTGAACTCCAGGAATTCTGACGTCACTTGGGCACATACGACATGCGACCCGAAATCCTGACCACCTGTACGACAAAAACCGTCGCGGTAAAACCCAGTCACAGGAGAAGTACAGCAAACCTCTAGGTTTCCATCGATTACATTTTTAGCGTCTGTCATCGTTAATTCGTTGTACTTGATTTTTCCACTTGATATAAGCTTATATTTATTGTCAATTCCCTGGTTGAATTAAAATCGCGATCGCTAATTAAATTCCCAAATGCAGAGAATTTTAAAATTACTTATCTCAAAATCGCTAAAAATAAATTTCTCAGCAGAATATCTAAGAGCGATCGCTCTTAGTTTAAATAAAAACCCCTGGCTAACTACCAGGGGTAATGCAAGTCAGTACTTTTCGCATGGAATGTATCCTACTCCAATACCATAACAACCCTCTAGTTTACAGATATGCCATTTTGCCAAACAAAAAAAAGCCCTCAGTGGTAAGCTGAGGGTTGATTTTTTTTAGAATAGCGGTAATATACAAAGCTATTATTCCCAGATAAGTAAGTAAATAATACTTATAGCCCTTTTTAATTTGGTGTAATACAGAAGCCAGTTGTTGCAAAAAGAAGTGGCTTTCAACCATCAGAATTTCTTGTTCCCTTTTCTACGAAAGCCTGCGTGAACAGAGGGTTACTCCCGTTGAGCAATCATAGACATAAATTAGACACACATTCTAAAGAACCATATAACCAGATATGTAATGTCATACAAAACATAACATCGGCGTATTCCTACTTTGTTGTTTGCTTTTAAATAAGCAAAACTAATAACTTGTATCAGGTTTAGTGAAGTAATAAAACTTGA
>NZ_JABXKL010000056.1 GCF_017114995.1 Nostoc sp. NMS9
TTTACGCTTTTGCTCACTTTTATCTAACTTCTGAAAAAATGGGCGAACCGGGAGTATTAATACACAACAACTGAATATAGATATTTTGATATACCCTTTCAGGGATAATTCTTGTTATACAGCAGCCTACAGGGAGAACTTAATATGACATCTCCAGAAACGGTTATATGGCTACAAGAACGTACCTCTTTAGGAATTCTCTCACCTGAAGTATTAAATGCGATCGCTCAAGTAATTGAAGAACAAGTAGTGAGTGCCGAAACTGACTTAGTTAGTGAAGGCAATTCTCCAGAAGCCCTTTATATTCTCGTAGAAGGTCAACTAGAAAGCAATAGCACCAATCAAAGCAACCCAGCTTTAGCTTGTGGATTTCTCCCCGGTGCAGTGATTGAACTCAAAGAATTGCTGTTGGAAGAATTAACTCCATTCACAATTACTACAGTAACCGAATGTCACTTGTGGGTTGTGCCTGCTGCTAAATTTCGGGAATTAACCACTCAATACCCCGAAATTGCTCAGGCTTTTTCCCGTCAATTGGCTCAAGAATTAGCTCAGGTAACATCTGCACTTGGCTATGAACAAGAACGTTCTATTGCCTTGCGCCCATATTTAGTTACCAAAGCGCAACGGGGAATTGTCGGTACAAGTCGCTATGCTGTGCGGCTGCGGGAGCAAATTCGAGAAGCGGCTGCTGACCGCGAATCAGTGGATATTTTCGGAGAACCAGGGTTAGAAAAAGACAATATAGCAGCTCTGATCCACTTTGGTTCTCCCAAAAGGCGAGAACCAATTATTAAAGTAAATTGTGGTATTCTCCAAACTAGCGGTGCAGATTTATTTGGTCGTGCTGGCGGCAAACCAGGACTGTTGGAATGGTTGGGGGAAGGTACTCTAGTTCTCAACAACATCCAAGAATTGCCCGAAGAATTATTGCCTCCGGTGACGCAGTTGCTCAAAACTGGTACATATACACCCGTCAGTCGTTCTGGAGATTCAGCCGCCCAACCTCGTCCCAGTAAAGCCAGAATTCTGATTGTTTCAGAAAAAACTCAGTCGACAATTGAACGCTGTATTGGTCACATTATCAAAGTACCACCGCTACGGGTGCGGAAAGCTGATATTCAGACACAAGTCGAATATTATACCAGTCTTTATACTCGCTCTAGAGGCATTTCTAAACCGCACATTACCCCAGAAGCTTTGCGTCGCCTCCAGTCTTATGATTTTCCTGGCAACCTCAGGGAATTGAAAAATCTGGTAGAAAGAGCGATCGTGCAAGCTGAGGGTGCAAATGAATTAACAGAAGAAATTTTCTGGCCAGCCGAAACTAAGAAAAAACGATTTCGGGTGAATCTGTTAAATGCCTATCCTGCTTTACGGCGGTTTTTACGTAGTCCTTGGTGGCCCGATCGCATTAATTATGGTTTTACTGCAACGGCTTTTGCAATTATTGTTGCAATATTATTTATTGGACCGCAAACCCGCGATCGCAATTTCGTCCTAAATCTATTTTGGGCTTGGTGGTGGCCTTTCTTCTTATTTCTCTTTCCCTTTTTGGGACGTATCTGGTGTTCTGTTTGTCCCTTCATGATTTACGGGGAAATTACCCAAAAGCTCTCTTTATGGCTGTGGCCTCGAAAACTCAAGCGCTGGCCGAGAGAACAAGCTGAGAAATGGGGCGGATGGTTCATGTTTGGCTTATTTACCCTAATTTTCTTATGGGAAGAACTTTGGCATTTAGAAAATACTGCCTACCTCAGCGCTTGTTTGCTGCTATTAATTACTGCTGGGGCGATGATTTTCTCGGCTCTTTTTGAGCGGCGGTTTTGGTGTCGCTATCTCTGTCCCATCGGCGGGATGAATGGTTTATTTGCCAAACTCTCAATGACGGAACTCCGGGCACAGCAAGGGATATGTTCTGCCAGTTGCACCACGTATCAATGTTATAAAGGTGGGCCGCAAAAAGGCGAAGGGCTGGAAACCAATGGATGTCCCTTATACTCACACCCAGCGCAGTTAGAAGATAACCGAGATTGCGTACTGTGCATGACTTGCCTCAAAGCCTGTCCCCATCGTTCCGTTGAGTTCAACTTGCGTCCCCCTGGTATTGAACTGTGGACAACTCATGTACCCCGCAGCTATGAAGTAGCATTATTGTTTTTGCTGTTGGGTGGTATATATCTACACCGCTTACCAGAGTTGCAATCTTGGTTAGGGCTGCAACTGGATTTAACTGAGTTTTGGCAGCACTTGGGATTATCGCTGCTAGTATTAATTATTCCAGCAGCTCTTACCTTGGGGGCTTATGGCTTGATCCAAGTGTTCAATTTTAACCGTAAACCTCGATCGTTTGTAGAACTCGCCTACGGCTACCTACCATTGGTATTGGGAGGCAACTTGGCTCACTATCTACGTTTGGGCTTAAGCGAAGGCGGTCGGATTTTACCTGTTACCTTTGCGACTCTTGGTTTGAGTGGTGAACAATTGCCAATATTGGTTGCTCACCCGGCTGTGATTGCCTTTTTGCAAGGTACAACGATAATTTTTTCCGTGTTACTAACTATTTTGTTAACGCAAAAAATTGCCAAGCAATCAGTGGGTACACCAAAGGGGTTAGCGAAGCTATCACTGCTTTGGCAACACTTAGCAGCGATCGCTTTGGGAGTTAGTATGTGGGCAATTATCGTCTTTTAAGCTTCACATCTTCCACCAGGCGGTTTCTAATCGCCTGGGCCAGGTGGAAAATGTGAGTTAAGAACATTCTTCCCTACGAACGTGATAGAAAATACTTGTATGATTTATGATTTTTGACTCATAGTATAAGGATTACAGATAATGCACGTTCTCAAAAGATCCATCAAACCAGCAACTTATATATCATTCCTTCACATTTACCAAACGACTTGGGGGACTGCTGGTGATATTTGTTTAATCCGTGAATCTGTAGCTAATGATAGTACAGCGAAGTTTATCGGGCACAAAATCCAACTAGTAGTTCCAAGAGGGCTGGAGCGCGATCGCATTGCCAACTGTCCGATAATTAAAGTTGCAGGTAATGTCGGCGACGGACATCCCAAAGAACACCCGTTGGAATGGGAGGCTTATGAGGGTGTAAATGAAGAAATAGCTTTAGCAGCTTTGAAACCTTGGGGCTTCAAGTTAATTGAGCTTTAATGTGGCAATCTGACAAGCTCAACTCGCTTTCGTTCTTCTGAAACTATTTTTTCCCCTAGCGCCATCAGACATTGGCTCAAATGGAAAAATTCATCTAATAGACATAGGAGGGAAATTAATTATGCGTTGCCCGAAATCCTTGGTAGGCATAATTCATAAATTGTATCTACGTCATTTTCACTCCTATGTCTAATGTACCAAACCAGGTTTCTAAATCCGCGTAGTTTACCGCCGTAGGCATCGCCTGAAAATCCAACAATGCTTCACCGAGATTTTCTAATTGTTCTAAAGAGAGAGTTTCAATCCGGTCTAGCAACTCTTGGGGTAATTCTCCCACCCGTCGAGTAAGCAGACGGAGAATGAGCGCTCGTTCTCGTTGTTCGCCGCGTTGTTCCCTTTCTCCAAGAATTTCTTGATAAATCACTGATATCATGTCCGGCTAATTAGTTATAATTCCCTTTCTCTATGCAGAAAGCCC
>NZ_JABXKL010000025.1 GCF_017114995.1 Nostoc sp. NMS9
TAAGTTTTAGCGATCGCTGGTTTTCGATCCGACCTCACAAAATCGCGTTGCTCCCGAATTGTAGAGAAATTGCGTACTCTCTCTGCTGAACAACTCAACGCTTTAGGAATTGACCCAGAAATGTTAGATTAGGAAATATTATTGTCTATCAATATTACATCTTCATATATTTCTGCGTAGGCGTAGCCCGCCGTAGGCATCGCACACCGAAAATCAACGCTAGCTAAATGCACCTCTTCGCCTTTTTCATAAGGATAAAGTACCCAATGTCCTTCCTGATTGCGGCGGAAGCATTCTACACTCATTCTATCTGGTGAAATTAGCACATATTATTGTAGAGATTCTAAGTGTCGATAACTAGCAAATTTCTTCCCTCTGTCATAGGCTTCTGTTGACTCAGAAAGCACTTTGATAATTAAGCAAGGATAGCACTTAAAATATTCAAATTCTTTATCTCGTATATCACAAGTCACCATTACATCGGGATAAAAATAGCGATTTATGACCTCGATTTGTGCTTTCATGTCTAACATATAGACACGGCAACCACTACCCCGGAGATGGTTTCCCAGCAGCATAGATACATTCATGCTAACTGTGACATGAGCATCACTCGCCCCTGTTATTGCGTAGACTTGCCCATCAATATACTCGTGTTTGATTTCACTAAATTTCTCGCCTTCTAGATATTCTTCTGGGGAGATATAGTACTCACTTTGGCTAACGACCATTTTAGTACCTTAGTAGTTTTATCAAACATTTTAACCCATACAACAAATCTAATGAGCAACAGCGCCACCAGTTGGCTTCACCTTTTTCAAGAATAAAATAGCAATTCCACTGAGTAACAAAGCGATACCAATAAAGTAGAAACAATCGTTAAAAGCCATTACAAATGCTTCCCGGCGGACGATGTTAGATATAGATGCGATCGCTTGATTTTGTGCTGTACTTAAATCTGCTCCGCGGCTAATAAAATACTGCGTCATTTGGTCAATTCGCTGTTGAGTTTCTGGGTTATATAAAGATACTCCATCACCCAATCTATTCGAGTGAAATTGCTCTCTATTTGCTAATAAAGTCGCTAAAGAAGCAATTCCGATAGAACCGCCCAGATTCCGCATCATATTAAATAAACCACTTGCTGAACCTGCTTCTTTCGGACTCAATCCAGCAGTAGCGATAGAAGTCAGTGGCACCATAATTAGGGGTTGTCCCATTGCACGCACAAATTGTGACCAACGTAACTGATCTAATCCTGTTTCATTAGTCATTCCTGAGTTCATAAATGCACTGATAGAAAACAAAGTTACACCAACAGCTACAATTAACCGCACGTCAATGCGTTGCATCAATTTTGGGATGAGGGGAATAATAAACAGTTGGGGAATACCAGCCCAAATCAATACTTCACCGATTTGCAGAGCATTGTATTTTTGAATTTGGGCGAGATACAACGGTAAAATATAAATTGAACCATACAATCCTATTCCCAATGACACATTGACAATACTGGCTAAACCAAAGTTCCGCCTAAGTACAAGCCGTAAATTAATAAATGGTTGTTTACGAGTTAATTCTATAAAGAAAAATATCGCCAAAAAAATTACTGCAATTACACTTAAGCGCACAATCAACGCTGAACCAAACCAATCTTTACGGCTACCTTCTTCTAAAACAACTTGCAGGGAACCTAACCCAATAGCCATTGCAATAATTCCCCACCAGTCACCTTGTTTAAGTAAACTGATTTGGGGTTTTTCTTGCTTAATTCCGTACCAAACACCAGCCAGCATTAATGCCCCTGGAATTACATTGATATAAAAGTTGTATTCCCAACCAAAATTTTCTGTTAACCAACCTCCTAAAGTTGGGCCAATTGAGGGTGCAAAAACTGCACTAAACCCAAATGCAGCCAGTCCGACTGATTGTTTTGATTGGGGTAAAGTTGTTAAGACAACTGTCATAGCGGTGGGAATTAATACTCCTCCACTAAAACCTTGTAAGGCGCGAAAGAAAATCATGGAATTAAGATCCCATGCCCAACCACAGCAAATAGAAAAGAAGATAAATAGTGCAGTATTGACTAATAAATAACGTTGCAGAGAAAATACTCGTGACAACCATCCTGTTAGAGGAATTACCACAATTTCTGCTACGAGATACGCCGTAGAAATCCAAGAACCTTCTTCGAGAGTTGCTCCTAAACTTGCTTGAATATCTTGCAGTGAAGCATTAGTTATTTGAATATCCAATACCGCCATAAATGCACCAAGCATACTGGCTAATACCCCAATCCAGGTTTTTAGCGGTACACGCTCTGGTGGTAAAGCAGGATTTTGCCCTTTCTGACGAATTACACCTGTATTAGCCATAATTTTGTTCCAATTTCAAGGTTAAATAACAAAAAACTTTATTATTAAATCTTATATCAGTATGTTCTTTACCTCTGCGTGAGCTTGAATCAGCAACGCTAAAAATTAAAAAATAATTTCTATAGAAAGCCCCATGAAGATAAATCTAAATTTAATTGCGGTTATTTATCTTAAACTTCTTGAGTCGTAATAATCCCCTTTTGCTCATAAATTGGCTGCATTATTTTCCTTAAAGCAGGTAACTGTCTGCTAAAAATAATTGACCCTAAAATACAAGCTATCCCATCAATCATTAAAGTGTTGGGAGCGCCAATATGACTTGCTAATAAACCTCCTAATAAATTACCCACGGGAATCATCCCCAAAAATGACATTGTATATAAGCTCATCAATCGCCCGCGTTTATCGTCCTCAACAATGGTTTGTAAAAATGTGTTGCTAGCAGCAATCTGGAGAATTGTTCCTAATCCAACAAATAACATTGTAAATAAAGAGAGTGGTAAAAATCTAGATAAAGAAAAGGCAATTAGACCAATTCCTAAAATTGCTGGAGCTAGAGCAATCAATTTCCCAATTCCTAAGATTGTTTGGCGGGTAGCTAGATAAATACCACCAGTTAAGGCTCCAACTCCAGATGCCGCCATCAAAAAACCCACACTTTCTGCACCACCTTTGAGAACTTGTTCGGCAATAACGGGGACGAGAATAGTGTTTTGCAGCCCCATCAGGCTGACTAAAGCTGATAGCAATAAAATGGATCGAATAGGTGAGAAGTTAAAGGCATATACAAATCCCTCTTTGACTTTTTGTAAGGGATTACCGTCAGTTACCGAATTTTTCCAAGGTTTAACTTTCATTGCCAATAAAGCGGCGATTACAGCAACGTAGCTCAAACCATCAATTAAAAAACAATAGCCAGTTCCAACCCTAGCAATTAATAAACCGCCGATCGCAGGGCCAATTAATCGCGCACCGTTGAACATCGTGGAATTGATAGCGATCGCATTGGCTAAATCTTCTCTATGTTCAACCAATTCTGGTACAAAAGCTTGACGGGCTGGCGCATCTAAGGCGTTAATAAATCCTTGAAACAAACTCAAGGCGATGATCTGCCATACCTCAATCACTCCAGTTAACGCCAGTGCTGCTAATGTTAACGATTGAATCATCGCCAAGACTTGCGTACCAATTAAGGTACGATACCGAGAAAAGCGATCTACAAATACTCCGCCAAAGGGAGCTAAAAAAAAGTTAGGAATTTGACTCGAAAATCCTACAACTCCTAGCATTAATGGGGATTTTGTCAAGTCATAAACTAGCCAAATCGTGGCAAGTTGCGTCATCCACGTCCCAATTAGGGAAATACCTTGTCCAGCAAAAAATAGCTGGTAGTTTCTTGACCTTAAAGCAGGTAGTAGCGATTTTTTCATCTCAGGCTTGTTTTATACCAATCTGCTTTCATAGATATCATCTCACCTCATCTCTATACGCCTCTCTTTAGATGTAGGAGAAAGTCACAGCTAGAAAGAGGTTTTTCATCTGTTTGCAGGCAATTTCGTATTAATGATGTCCGGTTGATTACTTACTAAACCCCAACAACCCCACCCCGCCAAAGCTACGCTTTGTCTCCCTGCCCCTAATCCCCAGAGGGGGCCCCGAGTTCCCCGCAGGCGGGGAGGGGCTGGGGGTGGGGTTCTTTTATTATGGGTAATTTGGGGGACATGATATTATTTGACTTCCACCGCAACTTCCGCAGACATCCCTGGAGTAATCCGCGATTCATACCCTTGAATGCTCTTTTGATCGAAAACTACTTTTACTGGAATGCGTTGGACAACTTTAGTAAAGTTACCTGTAGCATTATCCGGTGGCAATAAAGCAAACTGAGCGCCGGAAGCTGGCGAAATACTGTCAACACGACCAATAAAGGTATGATGAGGGAAACTATCTAGCTTGATCTCTACTGGCTCTCCTGGGCGCATCTTTTCTAATTGAGTTTCTTTGAAGTTCGCAACTACCCAATAGCTGTTATCCACGATCGCCATTAATGGTGTTCCCGATTGCACTCGGTTGCCAACTTCCACATTTTTTCTACCTACCCGTCCGGCACTGGGGGCGGTAACATTGGCATAAGATAGTTGCAATTGTGCGTCTTTGAGCGATGCTTCTGATTGGGCGATCGCTGCTTTTGCCGCTTCGTATTGACTACGCTTAACTGTGGTATCTTGTCCGCCTGCGGTAGCTTGTTGCAATCCTCCCTTAGAGGCTGCCAATTTAGCTTGGGCATTGGTGACATTTTCTTGCGCTTGTGCTAATTGAGACTGGGCTTTGGCGACACCAACTTTGGCGGAGGCTAACTTGGCTTGGGCTTGTTGTACTCCTTGAATCGCGCCGTTTTTCTGTGCGGTCGCCACATCATAAGCAGCCTTGGCTGTATCTAGTTGCTGACGAGGAATCGCACCTGTTTTATACAATTCGTTGTAACGATTGTAATCTGCTTGGGCTTTTTCCAAATTCGCGTTTGTTTGCGCTACCTGCGCTTGGGCGGCAGGAATCCCAGCTTGGGCTTCTTGTACTGCTGCAAGGGATGCGGGAATCCCAGCTTGGGCTTCTTGTACTGCTGCTTGGGCTGTAGAAATTGCTGCTACTGCACCACTGACATCTCCTTGCGCTTGAGTTGTCTTACCAGTGGTGGTTTGTGAACTTAAAGCAATATTTGCTTGGGCGGCTTGCGCTTGACCACGAGCATTTTCTAAGGCTGCTTGTGCTTGTTGCACCTTACTTTGATAGTCCCGTGGATCTAACTTCACTAACAATTGTCCCGGTTGCACTAGTTGGTTATCATTCACCAGTACTTCACTTATAGTTCCGGGAATGCGGCTACTAACTTGGTGAATGTTTCCCGCAACGGTGGCGTTGTCTGTTTCCTGGTGTGTGGAGGCATATTGCCAGTAGTGATAACCAAAAGTACCTGCGGCGATCGCACCCACGCCTAATCCTGCCAAAATTAAACCAGTCGGTCTTTTCCGCTTCGGTTTCGCTGGAACTTCTTTCTCGATCTCAGGAGTTACAACAGGTGCTTCTGCTGTTGCGGATCTATCTGCGGTAACAGTTTCTAAAGTCTCTAAATCAGGAATCACTTCTTTTTCTAAAATTATGGTCTTGTGTCCGTTGCGTCCGTTAAAGGTATTAGCGCCCATGATTGTTACCTCGCTTGCTCGTTCAATAACTTGATTAATAGTCGTTTATTTAGAATGCGTAATATTCCCTGAAAAAAATCCTTATTTCCTTAGTATGCGTAATATTATCTCAAAATAAATCTTTACACTGCCTCCCCCGGTCGGGTGATTATAAAATTATCTTTAAGAGAGGTTAGCGATCGCCCGATTTAAGATTTGGGAAAACACTTCCCGGTCAGCAAAGGAAATACCATCCATCGCTTCATCACGCACGGCTGCGGCGACTGGCGGCAAAACAGCTTCTAGTTCCTTACCTGCATCCGTGAGCCAGATTCGCCAGATGCGGCGATCGTTAGTGTCGCGTTCTCGACGCACCAAACCGCGTTCTTCCATCCGATCTAGTACGCCTGTTAAAGTCCCTCCCACTTGTTTGAGTTTGTCCCCAATACTAGAAGTAGGTAAACCATCTTCTTGCCAAAGACAGCACAACACCAACCAGTGAAATGGCGTAAGTCCAAAGGGTTCTAGCCTCTCAGTAAACTTGCGACTCAGCAGTTGCGAGACTAATTTGATTCTGTAGCCCAAATTGTATGGTGCCAGATTTTGCTGCCACGACTCTAAAGTTGGGGAGTGATTAGATGTAGAAACCATTATAATAAAATACTTAGTGTACGTACTATTATAACTAAATTAATTTTTTTTAGCAATAGTTACTTTGCATCTGTCTTAGGGAAGAACTTGAATCAACTGGTACTCTTTTACTGTACCAAGAACGTGGTGAGTCCGAGATAATTTAGGGGACTGGTCAGTATAGATCAAAGCATAGCTCAAAGCTGGTACTTGGGAAATAGAAACTACTGCTTGGGGGCGAATAGAAAGATAGAAATTAAGCAGTACTTGGATTTTCTGGTCTATTTGCACAAGGTAGATAGGATGAGATTGGAGAATTGAAGCGATCGCACTTTGTTGTAAAAAAGTTCTTAAAACAGGGTTATAGTCACTTAACAGACCTATACTACCTGTCGTCGCCAAAGTCAGCCAACAGGGAATTAACCATCCTGCAATCCAGTAACGTGCTGTGAGAAACTTCTTGCCAAAGTGGTAACGACTAATCCACACCACAGGTAAAATTAACCAACCCAACCCCATAGCCAAACCAATAGTTGCATCCTTGCGGATATCAGAACTACCACAACTCAAAACAACAATACTTGCTATTACAAGTAAAACACCTAATCCACCAAAGCCATAACTGAGGTTTCGAGGAAGATTATTCCTTGCAAAAAGGTTTAATATCTTATTTTTACTTTTTTGAAGAAGGAATTGTGGGGGAATTCCTGTCTGGTAAATATTGGCTAACCAGCTTAAACCCAGAGATGCCAACAAAGCTATAAACGGATAAAGGCAAAGACTATAGTGAGATAAACGAGTGCTAAAAATACTAAGTTCTACAAATAAAATAAGTGGAAAGCCAACTAATATTAACTGGTAACGAGGAATCGGACGACGGAGAGTTAAAAACAAACCTAAAACTCCGAAAAAAGCCCAAGGAAATGCTTTTAAAGGAATATTCCATACATAGAATAGCGGCCCACTATGATTGTGATCTTCAGAACCTAGTTGCACAACAAACTTGAGCAACTCCTCAAAACTCTGATTTCCGTAGTGCAGCCAGCTTAACCACAGCCAAACACAAGTGGGTATTAAACCTACGAAAAAGCCTAGATATAAAATTGGGTTACTAAGATGACGATGACGGTGATGTTCCCAAATTAAATAAGGTAATAAAGCGATAATTGGTAAAAAAATCATAAAGCTTCTGACTAAGAAGCCTAAACCTAAACTTAAACCAGCGATAAAACTCCAAAAATAGTGATATTTAGGATGTAATTCTGTTTTTAGTAAAGAAAAAATAGCTAAAAATACCAAGAAAATCATCGGTACATCAGGCGTACTTAAGCGAGAGTATTGCAGCCAGAGAAATTCTACACTTAAAATTGCAGTAGCCAGCCAAGCTAATTTTTTGCCTAGCATAATTTTGCCAATTTCGTACACCAGCCATAAGCTAAAAATGCTAGCAATCATACTAGGAAGACGCGCACTAGTATCACTGATACCAAACAACTTGTAGAAAGTGGCAATTAACCAATAAGGCCCAGGTGTTTTATGATGTGCCCTTTCCCAAGGAGCTATCCAATTACCAGAATCAAACATCAGACGGGCACGCGAAGCGTAAAGAGCTTCATCATGTGCCATCAAGCTATTGTGCCCAGAAGTAAATAATAATAAGGGTAGCATCCAAAGGAACAAACTTAAATAGGGTAACGATCCTATCAGGCGGATTTTTCGGCAAATATGCTGCAAAAAGTGTAGTTTATGGAACATTGAATTGATAAAATTGAATACTGCTATTTAGACTCGTTTAAGTATCCTGTTGTTATTAAAATATGTTACATAGTGATTGTTGAAAAATACTTGAAATTGCCACATTTTTCGGAAAAAGTTCTCCAAAACAGAGATTTATGCAGTTAAGACCGAATCAACGCCTGAAATTAGATGACACAGACGATAAGCTGTTCTATGCCTATCCCCGCTTCGTTACCCATGTCGATGAAGGATTTATTCAACAGCTAACGGATTTATACCGCGATCGCCTGAAACCCAACACCCACATTTTTGATATGATGAGCAGTTGGGTGTCTCATCTGCCAGAAGAGATAGAGTTTGACCATGTGGAGGGACACGGACTTAATGGAGAGGAACTAGCGCGAAATCCCTGCTTAAATCATTACTTTGTGCAAAATCTTAACGAAAATCCGCAGCTACCTTTACCAGATGGAAATTTTGATGCTGTTCTCAATTGCGTATCTGTGCAATATATGCAATATCCAGAAGCAGTATTTTCCGAGATTTACCGCATCTTAAAACCTGGTGGTATTGCAATTATCAGCTTTTCTAACCGAATGTTTTTTGAAAAGGCGATTCAAGCTTGGCGGGAGGCTTCAGAAGCACAGCGAGTAGAATTAGTCAAAGCTTACTTTGCGTCAGTTCCAGGATTTACAACCGCAGAAGTTATAGCTCATAAATCAACATTACCGAATTTATTACAGTGGTTGGGTGCAGCTGGGGGAGATCCATTTTATGCCGTTATAGCTTACCGCAGTTAAGTCAAATATTCACTAGTACAATGCCTAAGAGGTTGTTTGAAAAGTGGTTGGCTGTGATTTTTTTGAGTCAGCAGCCCTGTGAAGGTACTTGTATAATTAACGTACCCGCAGACCCACGTCGAAAGCGGATGCCAAGAGAAGCTTTGCTTATTGTTCGTTGTGGACGAGTTGAGATTCAACGCCCCGATAAATTAAGCGTTTTTGGCTATCCTCCTAGCGTTACCCTTTTTGCTGTTGAAGCTCTGGAAGTCCAACCACCCGCAGGACAAGAACCGATTCATTGGCGGTTGCTGACCACACATAAAAAACTCCACCCACAAGGGGATGGAGTTTTTGGGCATGGGGAATTGGGCATGGGGCATAAGTTACCAATGCCCAATCCCCAATGCCCCAAGCGGCGGGGCGACTGCCCCTCTCCACCCACAAGGGGATGGAGTTTCCCGCCGCTTTCGATTAACAAGGCGGCCGCCGCATTCACAATGTAAGCCAATGCATTCACTTAACTTTGTAGTGCGATCGCAAACCTGTTTTCGCTTTAGCGGTTATGCATCTTGCACAAGAACACCGTCTCAGTCTTGATGAAGATGTGAATAATTATCTCACCTGATGGTGTGTTCCTGCGATCGCAATAAGCCTAGTAGCGCAAGGCGGAAGTCAAAAGTCAAAAGTCAGGCATAATTATATTCCGAGCTTCTTGCGCCATTTGAAATGGTATGTTTATTTACGCCATGCTGTACTAGAAGGATTGAATTTACCTTAACAGTTGTTGTTTTTTGAACAGTGACAACAGCAAACACACCATTCCCATTACTACCAACGACACTGAAGAAGCAGATTCTGGGACAGGTTGAGGGTTTTGCACAGGCTGATAATTGATGAAATTTCCTTGAATTGGGCTGAGTGATGCCAAAAGTTGCTCAATATCCTTAGATATATTAGTGTCATTACCAACACTTTTAGAAGAGATGAGGCGGTTAAAGGTTTGGCTACTTGATACATCAAAATCTCCCGTGAACCCAAGAAAATTTTGACCTATTTTACCTATAAGAGAGTCAATCAGATTGTTAACATCAGTCTTGATCCCTTGTGGGAATAAATTTAAACTGCTGATATTGTTGACGTTTCCAATCGTTGTGTTATCAGTCTTTGTTAACCAATTGCCATTACCAATAATTTCATTTCCATTGGTAAAAACCCAGTTACCATTACCAATAATTGTGTTATCAGTGCCGAAGTCCCAATTGCCGTTTCCAATGGTTGCGTTGTCACTGCCGAAGTGCCAATTTCCATTACCTAGTGTTGCATTATTACTGCCGTTGTCCCAATCCCAGTTGCCATTACCAAGGGTTGTGTTACTCTTTCCAAATAGCCAGTTGCCATTACCGATAGTTGCGTTGTCATTATTAAAGTTCCAGTTACCATTACCAATGGTTGCACTGTTACTGCCATAATCCGAGTTAAAATTACCAATAGTCGCGTTATTATTACCAAAGTTCTTATTACCATTCCCAACCGGTGCGTTGCTCTGATTAAAGGTTTGGCTACCTGAATTAGATGTATTGCCAGTGTTACTAAAGGGTATATTGTTACCAAGGACTTCTTTCAAAGGATCGAAAGGCGATTGTTGAAGCAGACTTCCAGCACCTGCGATCGGATTGCTGTTACCTGCAAATGGATTGGTAGCCCCACCTGCAATCGGATTGCTGTTACCTGCAAATGGATTGGTAGCCCCACCTGCAATCGGATTACTGTTACCTGCAAACGGGTTGTTAGCCCCACCTGGAATGGGATAACCACTGCCTGCAAACGGGTTACTACCTCCTGCTAATGTGTTGTCAATACCCTTGAAATAGTTATCACCCAGAACTAACTTTAATCGCTCAAAGATTAATTTCTGAAGCCCACTGCCAGCATCGCCTGCAAACGGGTTAATACCGCCACCTGGAATAGGATTGTTACCGTTACCTAATAACAGATTGCTACCACCCGTCAACAGGCTGCCTTTAGCAGCAGACAAACTGTCATTGGCAGCAAAGGAATTACTGTTATATAGGTTGCTAGCGCCACCTGCACTTAATGGATTAAATCCACCATTTATGGGATTGACAGCAGACGCTTCCATTGGCACTAATTCTCCTATTTTTAGTTAAAAAATTATGGGGTCTTCAGTACTTCTTATACCAATTATGAATTTGCTAAACCCAAAATCTCTCTAAAATAAAGGCTTTAATAATCTTACCGTCAAACTAACAGAAGATATTGCCTAAACCTTTACCTGAGAAGAGTTTTGGGCGTAAAATAGCAAACTAGTACAATAAGGCAGAAGGCACATCAGCGATAATACACGTTTTTCTGGTTTATCGAATAATATGTTTATTTGCGCCAAGTTGTACTAGCATACTATCTACTGAAGAACTCATCATTGTTCTCTTCTATTTATCTGCTGATTTTCGCAAATATTGTATTAAGCGAAGGGGTTTTGTCCACCTGTAGGAAATGGCGAGGTTTGTCCATCAGTAGGAAATGGCGAGGTTTGTCCATCAGTAGGAAATGGCGAGGTTTGTCCACCTGTAGGAAATGGCGAGGTTTGTCCACCTGTAGGAAATGGCGAGGTTTGTCCACCTGTAGGAAATGGCGAGGTTTGTCCACCTGTAGGAAATGGCGAGGTTTGTCCACCACCCACTTCCTTGTCAAGCTTTGAGTTAACTAGCTTGTCAATAGTAGCCCTCAAAGTGAACCCGTCCGGTATTTCAGTTGTGCTAATACCATAGGTCTGGCTGCTACTACCAGTCAAAGGGTCGTAGCCACCACCTGTGGATGGGATACCACCACCTGTGGATGGGATACCACCACCTGTGGATGGGATACCGCCGCCTGTGGATGGGATACCGCCGCCTGTAGATGGGCTACCGCCGCCTGTGGATGGGATACCGCCGCCTGTGGATGGGATACCACCACCTGTGGATGGGATACCGCCGCCTGTGGATGGGATACCGCCGCCTGTAGATGGGCTACCGCCGCCTGTGGATGGGATACCGCCGCCTGTAGATGGGCTACCACCAACTGTAGATGGGTTTACACCGCCTGCAAAGATATTCCAGAAGTTGTCGCCAGCGAAAGGATTACCACCGTAGGGTAAATCAGGCTGACTGCCACCGCTACCGGCACTACCACCAAATGGGCTACTGCCACCTTCTCCATTACCAACACCACTGAATAGATTTTTGACGCCTTCCTTACCGACAACTTCTTCCAAGCGACCGAAGGGTGATTGTCCAAGCGGATTGTTCCCACTAGT
The DNA here is from genome assembly GCF_017114995.1 of Nostoc sp. NMS9. Lineage (GTDB taxonomy): Bacteria > Cyanobacteriota > Cyanobacteriia > Cyanobacteriales > Nostocaceae > Nostoc. The sequence continues at coordinate 12,020 of NZ_JABXKL010000025.1, forward strand.
AGAGGAGTTACTGCTACTGCTATTACTCAAATCTTCTGCCATTAGGATTAATCCTCTTATTGTTTTGATGAAAATTTTGCTAGATCGCAACATAAAATAGACAAAAATCAAGTGTGCTTTATAACTTTATTGTTGTCTTTTTGTTAGCAGAACTAGTTAGTAGCTATTAGATTATTCGGTTATCTTTGCTAAGTGTAGATAATCTATTTTTAATCACTGCTACTCACACTTACAATGTATATGATTTGATTTTGAAGGACAATGAAAAATATTTTGATGTGTTTATCAAATTTTTAGATATTTGTAGACAATGATTTAAAAAACTTAACTAAAATATTTGGATAATAAAATTAAATTTGGGTTAAACATTATATTGCAATGAATAATCTTTTGATAAATTTACCAAATTTTTAGATATTTAATTTATCTGCATTTATCCTGGGTTCTATCAGTTTTAACCGACGTTGTAGCGCAAGACTGATAACAATAAACAGCACAGTTACTTCCACCCTACAATAGGTAGTTTGGCACAATAAAAGCAAACTGTGTGAAGAAAAGCAAACAAGGTTTAAACGCTTTTTCTGCCTGCCCTGTGCCCCTGCTCCCTGCTTTATCCCAACGATAATTATTTACGCCGACCTAGTTATCTTGCATCATATTAGCACCACTACGAAGTGCAGCGAAAAAAACTTCAGTGCAGGGATTACTTTAGATAAATCAGCAAATTCAATCCGGGAATTGTGCGAGAAAGTGTCCACAAAACTAGGGTGATATAAATTAAACCCAAACTCCATTGATACCAAGCAAGTGCAGAGATAATACCTGGTAAATGTTCATCTCGCAGGCGAATATCATTAAATCCTAATTTAACTAGGTTGTTGAGACTAAAATCATAGTAGTTGAGCCAGTTCCAACGGCGATCGCACAATAAGGGCATATATCGTTCCCGAAATGTCTCATTCCTTGGTATCACTGGTAAACGCCCAATCAATAATCGTAATTGGCGAAATGTACCGTCTTCTGTGAAGTAAGAAACGTCCATTAAGTCGTGATAACGACCTTGTTGGTAAAGTCGGATCAATAAAGCCATTGGGACGGGGACAAGAATTATTAACAGACACCCCAATGTCAGCCAAGGTTGTTCAGCATTGCGAAAGATTGCTAGTAAGCTGAAGAATTCTAAAACGCTAAAACTGACTAATATCGAAATGGTTTCGTAAGATGTGGGAATAATTGGTACGGGATGCAGCCTGCGATAGCGATCCACTAGCCAAAATAGTAAGCCGAAATAAGCGATCGCTAATCCTCCCACGCCAAAAACTAACCAAAAATTTGTCCCATAGCCACTCAACAACAGCAGTACACTCAACGCTAACCAACTCCAAGCTTGTAGTAACCACCCAAATATAGAAAGGGTTTCGCCAACAATTAAGCGATCGCTTAGTTGGGTATATTTTTCTAAATCGATGTCTGCTATGGTAAGTAACTCACTACTGTTGCGAAAGGATTTTACTAGACGACGCTGGGCGATCGCTTCAGCTTGAGTTGTAGAAAAACCCAGATTAATCAAACTTGCAACAGTTGCACTATTAATATTTGTAGCCGTCAGACGATGGCTAAACTCGATTAATCGCAGTCGTTGTTTTGTGTATTCCAGTTCATTAGCATCGGCAACTTGCTGTTGCTGACGAAAATTTTGCCCCAAATTCCGCAAAATATTTTGATTACCTTGCAATGTTGGGATGCAGAACATCTTACCAATCTCACCGGGATTACCTAAAATTTTCGCTTGGTTAGAGTTAAAAGTTAAACCAGATACGTTTAAACAAGCCTCTTTAGAAAACCTGGCATCACTAAAATCTGCTTGGTTCAGAATGTTCGCACCTTGCAAATTTACTAATTGGTTAAACTCCGCTTCTCGGAAGCTTACGCTTTGCTCAAAAATCGCTTCTGTTAAAAGGAGGAACTGATTAAAATCTGCTTTAGTAAACTGGGCTTGATTGACAAAATCCACTTCCGAAAAATCAGTATTTCCTTGCCATTGGACACTACTGAATTTAGCCAACTGTTTAAAAGTTGCTTGGTTGAAGTTGGCAGTTGTCTCAAAGATACTATTTTGAAAATCAGCGAGTTCCCGAAATTTAATTTTTTTAAAATTAGCTTTTTCAAAAAATATACTGCCCTGAAAATTGCTTGGTTGCTGGAAGTTAGCACTGGTAAAACTAACAAGACGAGCAAATCTGGTTTCAGTCCAGTTAGTGGGTTGGAGAAAAGTTGCACCTTGGGCATCAACAGACTGAAGAAAAAATGTATTGGAGAACTTCACTTCGCCGTTGAAGCGAGTTTGCACCAGTGTTAAGACACCACGAAAGACGGCGATTTCACTGGCTGGGGTTGATTCTGTTCCCAGAAGCGATCGACAATCTTTGGAGTTGGGTAAAGCGATTGCGAGTGACTCTAGACAAACGAAGCGCAAACGTTCTAGTTTTTCTTGTTCGGTAGGGGTGAAAATGGGTGCAATGGCTTTTGCATACAATGGTGTTCTTAAACCCAAATCGCTGCCGACAAAATCCCCCAGAATCAAAGCATAGCTAAGGTCTAAACCTAGAGGTTTTGTACCGAGTTCTTTTCGCAGTAGTTGGTAAAAAGCATCACGAAAGTTGGCGTTTTCTGGGCGTAAATCAATCGCCATCTTTTGCAAATCTACGGTCAAATTTCCTTCGCGGATTGTGGGTGTGCGTAGTCGTTCTTGCAATAATTCTAGAGTTAGGGGTGTGCGTTCTGGTTGTGTTTGTGCTGCCCAAGCAGGTAGGGGGAGGAAGAGGAGAAGTAAAACGCAAAGGAACGCCTTCGCGAAGCGTCTCGTAGAGAAGGGAAGCGCAGAGGTACGCAGAGATACTTTTTTGGGTACCTTTGCGTTTAACTTTTGGGTGTATCTGTGTTTAAAAGATAAATTATGCAAATTGTTCGATCATTCATCGCTAATTAGCAGAACAATTTTACCTACCACAGACCCGCTTTCAATCAGTTGGTGGGCTTTAGCTGCTTCTTTTAAGGGAAATTTGTGACTCACATGGATTTTTAATTTGCCTTCATCGATCCAGGTGGCAGATTGTTCGAGAATTTCTGCATGATGGTGGAGACTATCTTGTAATCCTAGCAATGCTGGTGCCAACATGAATTCTAAACCAATGCGGAGGTTGCGAGTTCTAGCAGTTTTCCAAACAGTATTGGCATCTGGTTCGAGAATGGTAACAATATCACCATAAACTCGCACTGCGGGGAAGGTTTTGTGAAAGGTTTCGCCGCCTACGGTATCAAAAGCCAAGTCTACGCCTTCGCCACCAGTCCAATCTAATACCGCTTGCACAAAGTCTGTTTGTTTGTAAAAAATTACCCGATCGGCACCGAGTTTTTTGACAAAATTAGCTTTTTCCTCAGAACTCACTGTGGTGGAAACAGTAGCACCTTTGAGTTTCGCTAATTGAATTGCTACATGGCCGACACCACCAGCACCCGCATGAATCAAAACCCGTTCCCCAGGTTCTAATCGTCCCCGTTCATATAAAGCTTCCCAGGCGGTAATTAATATTAAAGGCGCTGCTGCTGCTTCAGCAAAGGAAATAGAGGCGGGTTTACGTGCCACAAATCGCTCATCCACAACGGTATATTCAGCGTAATTTCCTTGGTGTGCGCCCAAGCCACCATAGCAAAAATATACTTCATCACCTGCGCGAAAACGCTGCACGCCAGCACCTACTGCTTCAACAATACCTGCACCATCACATCCTAAAATTGTTGGCGTGCGATCGGGGTAGAAACTGCCTCGACTACGAAGTTTAGTGTCAATGGGGTTAATGCCAGCCGCCACCAAACGCACTAAAAGTTCAGTATTCCCTACAGGAACAGCAGGGTTTGGCACATCCTGTACTTGTAGAACTTCGGGACTGCCAGCTGCTATCATCAAGACTGCTTTCACAACTCTTTTCTCCTGGTTTTAGATGCACATTCTTATGCAACTTCGTCATAAGAAAGGTAAAAACAATTATGCCAATCGCCAACTGGTGCATTATTATTGCCATCAGCAAATAAACTCACAATAAAAGGGAGTGGCGAGTAGGGGAAACTAATTACTATTAACTCGTAACTCAGCACTTTTGTAAAGTACATATTGACTTATACAACCTGATAGTCGTAAGGAAAAATAATGGCAGATTGGCAAGAAATAACAGGTGGTATCACAGCACCAAGGGGGTATCAGGCGGCGGGAATTACCGCAGGGTTGAAACCTTCGGGGTTGCCAGATTTAGCTTTGATATTCTCAGAGGTGGAAGCGATCGCAGCGGGTGTGTTCACCACCAGCCAAGTGAAAGCTGCCTGTGTAGAATATTGTCGCCAACGTTTGCAAGCCAAACATAGCGCTCGTGCCATCCTCTGCAACGCTGGACAAGCAAACGCCGCTACAGGAACTCAAGGCTACCTTGATACCCTAGAATCTGCACTGGCAATAGCCCAAGCTCTAAACATCTCGTCTGAATCTGTGTTATTGGCTTCCACTGGTGTGATTGGTCAAAGAATTAAGATGGATGCTTTGCGAAGCGGAATTCCCAAGGTAGTAGCAGCACTATCAGAAACAGGCTCAGATGCCGCAGCCGGTGCGATTATCACTACAGACTTGGTAACAAAATCTATTGCCCTAGAAACAACTATAGGCGATCGCTCGGTACGAATTGGCGGCATTGCCAAAGGTTCCGGCATGATTCACCCCAATATGGCAACCATGCTGGCATTTGTGACTTGTGATGCTGTGGTTTCGCCTCACCTTTGGCAACAGATGTTAGCAAGGGCAGCTGATAGAAGCTTTAATTCCATTACTGTGGATGGTGACACCAGCACCAACGACAGCTTAATTGCCTTGGCAAATGGTCAATCTCGCACCCCAGCAATTATAGAATGGGGCGCAGAAGCAGAGAAATTAGAGGCGATGTTAACAGCAGTTTGCCAGCATTTAGCCAAAGCGATCGCTCGTGATGGTGAAGGCGCAACCTGTCTCATTGAAGTGGAAGTTACAGGGGCCCATGATGAAATCTCAGCCCGACAAATAGCCAAAACCATCGCTGGTTCATCCTTAGTTAAATCTGCAATCTTTGGACGCGATCCAAATTGGGGACGCATCGCTGCCGCTGCCGGGCGTGCAGGTGTGCCCTTTGAGCAAGAAAACCTGCAAATTAAGCTAGGGAATTTCTTAATGTTAGAAAATGGACAACCTCTACAATTTGACCGAGCAGCAGCAAGTACTTATTTGAAAAAAGCATCGGTGGGTGCTTATCTGCAACAGGATACGGTGTTAATTTCCGTTAATGTTGGCAATGGTTATGGTGTAGGTAAAGCTTGGGGTTGTGATTTGAGTTATGACTACGTGAAGATTAACGCCGAATACACTACGTGAACTACTCCCAATTGTTTGCGCTGTAGAGACGCGATTCATCGCGTCTTTACCCAAGGATGTGTTGCAATCATTAATTGAATTGGTATCAGAATAGTCTTACAGTTTCTCATGCTGTGGCTGGACGGGGAAAATGGCTAAGAAGCATATAGAACTTAGAAGGAAAAGGTACTTCAAGCTAAGTTCACAAATCGCTCAGTTGGATAATGCACAATTGCATTCTCTGTTTGACAATAGTCAGTCAAATGAGTCGAGCACGGGTTGGGGAATGAATCACACCATCATTCTTGGCGAATCCAAGGTTTTTGTGAAACGTGTTCCGGTTACAAATATCGAATTTGATAACCTGTTCTCCACCAGAAACCTTTATAACCTGCCGACTTACTGTAATTACGGCTTCGGTTCCACTGGTTTTGGGGTCTTCCGGGAACTTGTTACCCATATCAAGACAACCAATTGGGTATTGTCGGGGGTAATTGCCACCTTCCCACTAATGTACCATTATCGAATTATTCCCTTCTTTGGGCGGCGTGCGGATGTCGATAGGTCGCGTCTAAAAGATTATGTGGAGTACTGGGGCAATAGTGCCAACGCCGGGAATTATATGTTAGATAGAGCAAACGCCAACTATGAGTTGGTTCTGTTTCTAGAGTACATACCGCATATTCTGGAAACATGGCTGCGGGAAAACCCCAACAAACTTCAAAAACCCCTGGATGACTTACGCACGACGATTACTTTTTTGAGAAGGAAGGGAATCATCCATTTTGACGCACATTTTCGCAACATCCTCACCGACGGTAAGCAGACATATTTGACCGATTTTGGTTTGGTACTTGACAAGAGTTTTACTTTGACTAAAGATGAAGAGTCTTTTTTTAAGCAAAACACATTTTATGACTACGGAGAAGTCTTGCGGAATCTTGGTCATCTCATTCGCTCATCGTATGATTTATGTTCCGAGAATGATAAACGCAGGATTATAGAAAAATATGGCATAAAAGAAGGCTTAAAACCTTATGAACTGCGCTCTATATTACTCGACAACATCGAGCAGATACATGCTGATGGAGTCATGAAGTTAGATAAGTTTTATGTTGCCAGCATCGTCAAATACCGCAGCATCATTGCGCTGATGCAAGACTTCTTTTCTGATATGTGGGCAAATAACAACAAAGACACGAAACTTCGTCACACAGAACTACGACTGCTGCTTAAAGAGACGGGGTTTCTTTCTGGTGTTGGAAACAGCAGATAGTTACCATCACTGGATAAGAAATACATCTATTTGGGGTGTTTGCTTAAGCCTCCAACTTCCCTAACCTTACCATCTCACTCTCATCGCAGTGCGCGATTAAGTTATAGATATAACATAATAGTTGTTATTTATAACAACTATTATATGACTGACAAATTACTACTAAAATGAAGTTATAAAAGAAGGAAGTAAAAACTAAATGGTTCTTTGTTATTTGAAAATTCTAGATTTGCCATTCTAGAAAATAAGCCTACTGGTTTTCAAACTAATTTAGATATTCAACTGGTTTAAGCTCAGGGATTGTATAATATTTGCTTGGTAATTGATGATCTGGCCATTTTTCAAAATTTGGGACGGTCGCGGCGGAAACTTCTCTACGAAACGCGCAAGGGATACCCTCATAATTTGCTTTGATTTCCACACCCGAAATCTTATTTTCAACTATCAGCATTCGCGCAGCGTTTCTAAGAGTTGTGGAAAGGCTGGGTTGGGCTTGTTCTTCTAAGGCAGTTAAATTCGCTGCGACGGGCGCGCCGGATTTAACTGTCTTCTCGGTTCAATTTTGGAGATACTTATTAGCTAATGCTTTTTCATGCCGCAAATGTGCAACGCCGCAGATAAAGAGCTTTCTTTTTAGACAAATATCAAGTCATTAACAATATTGAAACTACTATTGAGAGATGCAATCACCTCATCAGTCCCAAAGTTAAATTGACCATTGCCATTGCCATTGCCTACTAGAGCAATAAAGTTACTCGAACCTTGGTTAAAGAAGGAATAGTCACTTATGTTACCGGCTAGTTGAATTTTGTCTTCACCAGAGACAAAATCTTTGATGATAGCTAAGTCCTCGAAACCAGAATTGCGATAAAGAACATTGCCCTTTTCTCCCAAAACAAATGTATCCTGAGCAGCACCTCCGGATAAAGTGTCTCGACCGCCGAAACCATTGATTATATTATTTAACTTGTTACCAATAATTGTGTCGTTTTGTTTTGTACCAATGACATTGACAAAATTTTTGACAGTGCCAACGCTATTAACAACCCCTGGAATACTAACGCCAGTCAACGATTCCTTAGATAAGTCAACATTTACAGAAACAGGACTTTCTAGACTTGAAGCATTAATGGTATTGGCGAAACCAACATCTCCTATAACTATCTCAATTACAGTCGGAACGACTTCCCGATCAGTGCCGAGATTTCCTTTTTCGATGCGATCAGGGAATAAAGTAATTGCTTGACCCAAACCAGTGTAATCAAGCGTATCAATGCCATCTCCTCCATCATAGATGTCATTGCCAGCGCTACCGCCTAAGAAATCATTACCACTGCCACCGATGAGTATGTTATTTAGTTCGTTACCAATAATTGTGTCATTTTGATTGCTGCCAATGACATTGACAAAGTTTTTAATGGTAATTGCCTCAGGAACATCAAAAATATCAAATCTTTCTGCACCCAAGTCGATTAAAGATGCTAAATTTGTACCAGAGATATCGATAACATTTATAAAACCTGGATCAGCAATGATGATCTCTGTACTAGGAGGCTTTGAAGGTCGATCGATACCAAGACCACCACCCTTTTCTGTACGATCGGCAAAAAGAGTAATTACTTGACCTAAACCAGTGTAATCAAGCGTATCAATGCCATCCCCACCACTGATAATGTCATTACCAGCACTGCCAAATATTACGTCATTTCCCTTTTCTCCAAACAGGTTATCATTTCCACTGCCACCAAACAGGTTATCGTTTCCACTGCCGCCAAACAGGTTATCATTTCCACTGCCGCCAAACAGGTTATCATTTCCTTCGTCACCGTATAGGTTATCATTCCCGTCATAACCGAACAGATTATCATCGCCCTTGCGACCAAGTAGATTATCATTTCCACTACCGCCCAACAGGTTGTCAGAAAAAGGAGTACCAATTTGTGTGCTCATGATTTATTTTCTCGTTTGATTTACTCAAAATTTAATTTAGCTACGATTAACTTGCGTTGGCAAAGACCCAATCCAACTCCCACAGATTCCAATACGGTTCTGTTAAGGTTTAAGCAGTGCTGGTAGTATAAGGTTTTCGATGTCATTTATACAACCAACCAAATCACAAAAATCGTAGTTTACAATAAGCGCCATGTCCTATGTGCAGTTTACAGAACGTTGTTTGGGGTCGCACCGTTGGAGAATCAACAAGTCAGTGGGTATATTTCCGTGCTATGGGACTGGGTGGGGAGAAGGTGAAAAGTTACAAGCACATAAATGCCTTGATTGTAGCAATGTTCAGTTATTTACGTATTATTAATTGAAGAGTAGCTATAGGAATCCTATTTGATTGTTGAAAAAACTCCGTCCTAAGAGTCGCAAAATCAAAGGTAGTGTGTCGAATAAACCATTCAAACAGTAATGGCTAATGTGAAAATGAAGGAATTAAGGCACAAAAACGCCGAACCCATGTTTTAGCTTGTAACCAAATATCTTCTCCTGACAAACAGCCCGGAATGTTATCTGGCGGACAAAAGCAGCGTGTAGCGATCGCCTATCTCAACAGCTTGAAAATTAAACGTGATTTTTCAGTCGCGGAAGTTGTTCTTGACGCACCCAGAAGAAAACTGGCGTCATAAAAAAATGGTGAGAGAAAGAGGGAGTGGAAGAAGTAGCACATCACGCGCGAGTCTTTGAATTCCATAAATGAACCTCCGAATTCCATAAATGAACCTCCGAATTCCATAAATGAACCTCTGAATTCCATAAATGAACCTCTGAATTCAGTTAATCATCTGACTTTTCACATCATCTGGAAAAACCAACAAAAGACCTAACCCCCTACCCCCTTCCCTTGTAGGGAAGGGGGAAAAGTCAAAGCCCCTCCCCTTTTAGGAGAGAGGTTTGGAGAGAGGTCAAAATATTCAGTTGCACATCGCGTATTAATCCCCAAATACCATGCCAAACCCCAACTTTACAGCTACAAACACATTAGGAAAACCATTCTCCACTACAACCACCAACCGCAGACCTTTCCTAGAAATTAAAGACGTTAGCAAAGTTTATCCTACAAAGAAAGGCCCCTTCACCGTACTCGACGGCGTTAACCTTAACGTTGAACAGGGCGAGTTTATTTGCGTCATTGGCCACTCTGGCTGCGGCAAATCGACGTTACTAAATATGGTATCCGGTTTGAACTTTCCCACTTCCGGGCAAGTCCTACTGGAAGGAGAACCCATTACCAAACCAGGCCCAGACAGGATGGTTGTCTTCCAAAACTATGCCCTGTTACCGTGGCGGACTGCTTTTGAAAACATCTATTTAGCTGTTAACGCCGTTTATCCCAACAAACCACAAGCTGAAAAAAGAGCGATCGTGCGCGATCATCTAGCAATGGTGGGACTGGCTGATGCAATGGAAAAGAAACCAATGTAAATGTCTGGCGGGATGAGACAAAGGGTTTCTATCGCCTGTGCTTTGGCGATTCGTCCGAAAGTCTTAATTTTAGATGAACCATTTGGGGCGCTGGATGCCATCACTAAAGAAGAATTACAGGAAGAATTGCTCAAAATTTGGGGCGATAACCGTTGTACAGTGCTGATGATTACTCACGATATCGACGAGGCACTATTTTTAGCAGATAAATTGGTAATGATGACTAATGGCCCCCATGCAAAAATTGGTGAAGTTATGGAAATTCCTTTTGGTCGTCCCCGCGATCGCAGCCGCATTATGGAAGATCCACAATACTACCAACTGCGTAATTATGCCTTAGACTTCCTCTTTAACCGCTTTGCCCATGATGACGTAGGTTGAGCTAATCGCCATTCATTTTTCCAGAATAATACCAGATGGCAATACGGTTCGGTTAAGAATATTTGTAGGTTGGGTTGAACTTTAGTGTTACCCAACAAACCCCGCAAAATGTTGGGTTTCGTTCCTCAAACGCCACTTGCTTCTCCCTTGGCGCTAGCCTCTCCCTTTGGGAGAAGGGGAGACGCTGCGCGAACAACGGGGGGAACCCCCGCAACGCAGTGGCTCCCCAACCTACACATTTTTATTTTTTGGGCTTAAACGAACCGTATTGTACCAGATGGTTGCGGGAAGAACCCTGCAATCAGTAGGGGCAATTCATGAATTGCCTCTACAACTACGTCCACAAGTTATAAAGTATGTGTAGAGCGAGTATGTTGAGAAAAAATCTGTATGACAAGCTACCCAGAAACCCTAACTAGTAACGAATCTAATGAGTTAATCGCCGAGACAACAAGCATTAACCATCTGGAGGTAATTGAAAATGTCATCGACTCTTTGGAACAAGATGATAGTGCGATGGTTAGCCACACTCCAGAGGGTGGTTATCTCTGGAAGTTTAAGTATGGAAGTGTGGAAGTATTTGTTCAACTCAACGGGACAACCGATGAAGACACAATAACGGTTTGGTCTGCGGTGCTAAATTTACCTGCCAAAAATGAACTTAAGTTGATGCGGTATCTTTTGGAGTTGAACTGCTCTAGTACTTTTGAGGCACGTTTCGGCATTATTGAAAACCGGGTAGTTGTAATATCGACACGCACCTTAGCAGAGTTATCTCCTGGCGAAGTGTCTCGCCTAATTACCGTTGTGGCAACGATCGCTGATAATAACGATGAAGCCTTACAAACTGAATTTGGTGCGACTTAAGGAATTTTAGATTTTAGATTGGGCTATTGCTACATCCGATGCATAGCAATCAGGTTTCAGTGAATCTATCTGCAAAGACTTTTTTCTGTGTATTAATTAAAAAGCGCCTGGGAGTGTTGCCGTGTTTCCACCCCAGGCGGTTTTTATTTTTAACTTGCTCCTCACACAACTAAATAGTATCACTGCTTCAATCAAAAGGCGAGTCTAGTAAGTGACACTTTTAAAACTGCACCGTCAATTGAATTTGGTTTATATTCCCTTGACTTGACCCCATCTGCATTTTGGGTGCAATCGCTCCAGAAAGGCGGTTTGCTTGACAGACTTGATCGCGTCCAGGATATGTGTTGGGCTGCTGATTTCATTACACAGCCGCTTTACTTGGGAATCACAAGCCTTAAAAAGGTGAATTAGGGAGGAGCTAGCCTTTACAAGTCGTAACGTAACTAATTAAATCATTATTAAAGATATATGCATCCCTTAATTAATCGCTGAAACTTTTTAGTAATCAATCAAACTCTCAAATAAATATTAGCACTCAATGCCTGTAAGTGCTAATTTATAGCTGAGGTTTAACGCCTATGATATAGACCAAAACTGCACTTTTTGCAGATGCTTTAGTTCCTTTGCAGATATTATTTTAGAAATAGAAAAAACTAAATATTTCCTGTAAGTAATATAAAATTGGGAGTACTGGCATGAAATACACTTTTGATATTGTAGGAATATCTCCACTTTTGCAGTTTTTTAATCAGCAACAGCAAAATGGGCAAAAACCACCCCAACAAGGTGTAGAATACTTGGGAATGCATACATGTACGCTAGATACGTTTTTAGAATCGGTAGAATCAGTTCCAGCAAAGTGGGATTGGAATTTGGATCAAGTGGTAGATACCGTGATTAAGTTTTGGTTGAATAACTCAGACAGTATTCGTTATTGGAAAGTGCGTTTAAACGATGCTGGTAAGGATAATTTACTAGTCACAAGGTTGGCGGACATAACCGCCTTACAAGCTGAATTTGAATCTTTACTAGATAAGGAGTGGTGAAGAGATAGGTAGAATTGAAAAAGAATTCAGGAGGGGAGCAAGGATTGCTCCGCCTCCAGTCAAAATCAATTATTTACTCTATTATTCTCGTTTTCAAGTACTTTGAGAACTTGGAGATATAAATTTTCTACTCTTTTCGTCTGAACTTCACCAAATGACGCATAGTGAGTTAAGCTAGGAGCGCCATTTACTTCAATAATTGTATAATCTCCCATAGGTGACGTTATATCACTAGCAAGAATATCCACACCTGATAATCTCAATTCCATATCTTTTGTAATATTTACTGCTAATTTTTTAAAATCAGGATGGATATTTTCAGTGAAATCTATTGCCTCACCTCCAGTTGATAAATTTGCATTGTCTAAAAGATAGACTATATTATTCTTAGGTATAATATTACTAAAATTTAGCTTCCGTCTTAGCAAGTTTTTTTTGATTCTGTAATCTTCAAAATCTATAATTTCTTTTCTACCATTTTTGATAAAAGTTTCCTGCTTCTGTTGCATAAGTTGCAAAACAGTAGATTGACCATCTCCTACGATCAATAAGGGAATTCTTTGATATGCCGAAATTACTTCATTATCAAGTACTACAATTCTATAATCATTGCCACTATAGAATCGCTCAACAATAAATCCTGAGATTTTTTGCAAGATTTTCTTAGCTACTTGATAATATTCTTGCTTATTGTAAACCTTAGTAACAAACATTCCTTGACTAAGATTAATCGGCTTGACAATTACAGGAAATCCCAACTCCTTAGCATAATAAAATCCTGCATCTATATTTCTAGGATTAGCTATCTCTTCGCATAATTCGTCACTAAAAAATGTTTTTCCTTCAGTAACCTTATAACCAAATTTATTCAGAAAAAAGTTTGAAACTGCTTTATCTTTAGCTATTGCAACTGAACCAAAAGAATTAATACTAAACCTGGTATTACAAAAAAAGGTTTTATTGCCATTTTTAAATGTAATCAATCCCATAAAAGTACATTCTGGGTCTACTAAAACTACTGCTCCTATTTCCTCTGCTATTTTTTGGATTATTGATGTTACAAATGGTGTTTTCATTATCGATAACTATAATTTTGCCGAAAAAATTTTAACTATTTTGTGGCAATTAGTCAAGAATTTTGAATTTAAACAATTGCACTATATGTTGTCCCTAAAGCTCTAGTTAAAAGCTGAAGAAAAATTTATTTTTGAATATTTCAATAAACTCTGAAAATTTAATTATTCTCAACTAACTATAAAAAATGTAAATGCCTACAATGCAGCTTTACTAATCACACTATAGAAAAATTAAGAGTGTGTACGTGCTGATTAATTCTACGTACGTTATTATTCATTTTCTCTTCAGCTTCTAAATAGTGTGTTTTCAGACATTAATGTTTGTTTTACCACTGATGCGGACTTTACTTGTGTGTATGCATACAAATCATGCAAACCTAATAATTCTCAAACTTTCTGCTTGAACATTGTTGTGTCCTGGAAACAATTGCAAGTTAAGGCTTTGAGATTCATTACCACCTGAAAATTCCAACTTAATTGGTCTAAAATATAGCGCTCAGTGTTGACAATTTATAAATAATCGAATAACAAGGTGGCAGCAGCATTAAAAAAAGCGTTAGTGCATTCCTACCTAGAAACTAATTAACGCCATTCATTAAACTTCATACGGTTAACATAATTATGCCAGAAAATACGGATAACAAAACATCCCAATCAGACAATCAGACTATTGCGTATAAAGAACGCCTCAATTCTTGGGCGATCGCTCGTCAACTTCCTAATACGCAACGGGAGATTGTTGCTCGCTTCCGCAGCCGTTCTGATGCCGATGGCTATATGCGGCACCTTCCTCAAGAAATACCAAATGCTTCCTACATGGTTGTTTTTGATTGTCAACGCCAAGAAGCTGTAATTTAAAGTACAAGCATAGACATTAACCCTTGTTTTTAATTCAATACGCTTGGGTTAAAGGTTATTGGTGTAGATAATTGGTCTTTCAAGACGCGATAAATTGCGTCTCTACATCTGGGTTTTGGACTGATCTGGACTGTATTAGTTTTTAATGTCCATTACCCTTTTCTTGCGATCGCAGGTGTAGTCTACTTAAAATTTGCGCGAACCACTATATTTAATTTGCTCTCCAGCGAGAGGCTTAGATCCCCAACTTCCTTCAAGAAGTCGGGGATCTTTTGGTTTGTAGTACCTTCTACCATCTCAATTAACCAGACAAATTGCTTTGAGCAACTTGTTAAAGGTAAGCAAACTTCCGCCACGCTGTACTACAGAAAATTTGCAGTTCTCATACTAATTCTCGGTGAAGCTACACATTATTTTGACCCCTCCCAACCTGCCCACAGGCGGTGGGGTTCTTTCTATGCGTCTTCATAAAGAATTGGTATCAAAAGAAGTGTAACTATAATCATAAATGATTAAGTTTTTCTGGCAATACATAAACATATTAATACATTAACTAAAAATAAATTCCGTAATTGCCCCCTTGCTACTGATATTTTAGATTACTTAAAAGTAAAAGTTAGTGCAATAAGCCCTGAAAGTGCTAGAGAGTTAATAAGTGGTAAAACAGCACCGATATAACTGGTTAAATGTGATATTTTTCCGTCAACGAGAATTACTCGCCCTGTTGTTGGGGGTTTTCTTCTCAATCTCTGTATTCCTACTTTGGCAGAGACTTTTAATCCAAAATCTGGGGTTATTAATACAAGTAGAATTGATTGCAGGGTTATTAGTCGTTGTCACGCTGACATTATCAATCTATTTTGCCTTGGCAATGAATGCAAGAAACCAACAAATAACAGTAATCAATCAGGAGTTAACTCACAGGATTTTTGAACAGAAACAGGTAGAAATTGCCCTGATCGCCAGTGAAAATCGTTTGCGACAGCTATTGGAAACTGTCAAAGTCATCCCTTGGGAATTAGACTTGAAAACTTGGCGATTTATTTACGTAGGGCCGCAAGCGGTAGACTTGCTAAATTATCCGATCGCAGAATGGTACGAGGAAAATTTTTGGGTTAATCA
Organism: Nostoc sp. NMS9; assembly: GCF_017114995.1. GTDB lineage: Bacteria > Cyanobacteriota > Cyanobacteriia > Cyanobacteriales > Nostocaceae > Nostoc. The sequence goes on from NZ_JABXKL010000025.1 coordinate 27,500, forward strand.
TCTGCATCCAGATGACAAGAAAAATTCTGTTCGTTTTTGTCAAGAAGCAACTGCTAGGTGCGAGAATCACGAATTTGAATACCGGATGTTAGCTGCTGATGGGCGAGTTGTTTGGCTGCGAGACATTGTTAGTGTCGTTGAGGAAGCCGGAACTGCGATCGGGCTGAGGGGGTTTATGTTTGACATTACTGATTTGAAACTGGTTGAAGAAACCTTGAGGCTGAGGGAAAGGGCACTTGCCGCGACCAGTAATGGAATTATTATTGCCGATGCGAAACTCGCCTACAATCCAGTTATTTACGTCAACCCTGCCTTTGAGCAAATAACAGGCTACAGTGCTACTGATATAATTGGGCAAAACTGTCGATTTTTGCAACGCACAGATACCCAGCAATCAGCACTTAATGAATTGCGTTCATCTATTCAAACTGGAAGAAGTTGCAAAGTTGTTCTCCGCAACTATCGCAAAGATGGTACTTTGTTTTGGAATGAATTGAGTATTTCTCCTATTCATGACGATAATGGTGAGTTAAGCCACTTCATTGGCATTCAGAGAGATATTAGTCATCACAAACTTGCCGAAGCCAGTCTGCGCCGGCAAGCCCTCACCTTTGAAAACATGCATGATGGCGTAATTATCACAGATTTAACCGGAAGTATTATTGACTGGAATCCTGCTGCCGAAGGTATGTTTGGCTATACCAAAGCCGAGGTTTTGGCTAAACATCCCAGTATTTTGCATCAGCCGGAAGTAGCCGCAACATTAAGCGCCAACATTTTGTCAACAGTGAATCAGCAAGGACGCTGGTCAGGGGAAATACACTTTATTCGCAAAGATGGCAGTGAGGGAATTTGCGAAACAACCGTAGTCGCTTTACAGGATGAACAGAGGGAAACTGTTGCGACTGTTGGCATCAATCACGACATTACCGAAAATAAAAGAGCTAAAGAGGCACTGCAACGGCAATTACATCGCACCTTACTACTTGAACAAATTACTCAAGAAATTCGTCAAAGTCTTGACACCAGCAAAATCTTTAAGACGGCTGCTACCCAAATTGGACAAGCATTTGGAGCCGATCGCTGTCTGATCCACTCTTACATTAGTAACCCTACACCGCAAATTCCTCTAGTAGCAGAATATAATACATTCCCTGGTTACTGCTCTGTATTGAAATTGGAAGTTCCCATGACTAACAATCCTCATGCCGAGCAGATGATGACCCAAGAAAGTGCGATCGCTTCTCCTAATGTCTACGTTGAGCCTTTACTCCAAATGGCTGAACCTATCTGCCGAGAAATTGGGCTGAAGTCTATGCTGTCAATCCGCACCTTCTATCAAGGAGAACCCAATGGTGCGATCGGCTTACATCAGTGCAGCTATTTTCGCCAATGGACACAAGACGAAATCGAATTACTAGAAGCTGTGGCGGCTCAACTAGGTATTGCTCTAGCACAAGCTCACTTACTGGAACAAGAAACGCGCCAACGTGAAGAACTTACCTTGAAAAACTTTGCCTTGGAGCAGGCAAAACGTCAAGCAGAAGCCGCAAATCGTGCAAAAAGTGAGTTTTTGGCGATGATGAGCCATGAAATTCGGACTCCAATGAATGCTGTTATTGCTATGACAAGTCTACTGTTGGATACTGACCTCACACCTCAACAGCAAGACTTTGTGGAAATAGTTCACAGTAGCGGAGATACTTTACTCACCATCATCAACGATATTCTAGATTTCTCCAAAATTGAGTCGGGCAAACTGGAATTAGAAGAACAGCCTTTTGATTTGAGAGCTTGTGTAGAGGAAGCTATTTCCTTTTTAGCTCCGAAAGCTGCCCAAAAGGATATCGAACTAGTTTATCTGATCCAGCCCCAAGTACCCATTCAGATCGTCGGTGATTTGACTCGTCTGCGCCAAGTCTTGATGAATCTTCTCAACAATGCTATCAAGTTTACCGAAACCGGAGAAGTAGTACTCTCTGTTGAACTGGGGACTCTTGAGTTGAATAAAAAAATTTCTTCCCAATCCCTGATAGGTGTTGAAAAAGAGCAACTTCTCTACGAAATTCAATTTGCGATCAAAGATACAGGTATTGGCATCGCAGCAGAGAAAATAGAGCGATTATTTCAACCCTTCACTCAGGCTGATGTCTCCATGACTCGACGATATGGTGGCACAGGGCTGGGATTGGCGATTAGTAAGCGGCTCAGTCAGATGATGGGCGGCACTCTTTGGGTAGAAAGCCAGGGGTTGGTTGGTGGCAATCCTAGCCCTAGATGGGATAATGGAAAATTATTATCATCTCCTGACTCTTCACCAGGTTCAACATTTTACTTCACCATTATTACCAAAGTGGCTGCTCAGTCAGAACAAGCTGAATTAAGCACTTCGCCGCTGCTTGTGTCCAAGCGACTATTGATTGTGGATGATAATTTAACCAATCGCCAAATTCTCAGCTTGCAAGCTGAGTCTTGGAAGATGGAAATTTATGCTGCCAAATCTGGTAAAGAAGCTTTAGTTAAACTTGCTCAGGGAACGCAGTTTGATATTGCTATTTTAGATATGCAGATGCCAGAAATGAATGGCATAACTCTAGCTCGTCAAATCCGCAAGCAATCTGGTTGTCAAAATCTGCCTTTGGTGATTATGACCTCTTTGGCGAAAGTAGAAACTTCTTCTGACTTTAATGATGTCCAGTTTGCTGCTTCTTTGAGTAAACCCATCAAACACTCTCAACTCTACGATGTTATTACTCGTGTTTTGGGAAATCAGCCGATCCTAGCCAGTATTTCTCATTTTCCCTTGGTAGATCGGCATTTGGGCCATCGACTGCCACTGCGGATTCTTCTGGCAGAGGACACGGTTGTGAATCAAAAAGTTGCTCTACTGATGCTACAGAAAATAGGTTATGGCGCAGATGTCGTCAGCAATGGACTAGAAGCGATCGCAGCTCTGCAAAAACAGCGATTTGACGTAGTGTTGATGGATGTTCACATGCCCAAAATGGATGGGTTAGAAGCAACTCGGAGAATCTGTCAAGAATGGGGGGTAGGTTTTCGTCCCCATATTATCGCCATAACTGCCAATGCCATGCGGGGCGATCGCCAAGTTTGTCTTGCCGCTGGTATGGATGACTACATTAGCAAACCCATTCAACTGCAAGAGTTAGCTCAGGCACTCAGCAAATGTCCACGCCAAAGAAATTCTGAATTCACTTCCATCAAACAACAAGGGGAAGTGATGCGCCCAGAATTGCAACCTTTGTCAAATATCTTACAGTCAGGGGAAAACCAGATATTAAAAAGCACCAAAATTGATGCCAAAATCCTCCAATCCTTGCAGCTTATGCTCAGAGGAGATCGTGTGGCTTATGCTGAACTAATTGAGTGTTATCTTACAGAGACAGCCAGACTAGTGCAACATATCAGCACAGCGATCGCAACTCAGGATATCCAGACTATATGGAAGACAGCGCACAAACTCAAGTCCAGCAGTGCTTCTATTGGAGCGATCGCTCTAGCTCACCTTTGCAAGGTGCTAGAAGTACAGGCACGCAGCAGTAACTTAGAAAACAATTTAGAATTACTTTCACTACTGTATCAGGAATATGAACAAGTTAAAACTGCCTTAGAAAAAGAACTTGCGAAGGAAGCACCATGAAAGCCACTGCTCAAGAAAGCCAATCTTTAGTTTTAATTGTTGATGATGAACCTTTTATTCGCCTGATACTGCGGCATTTCTTAGAGCGGGAAGGCTATCAAATAGTGGAAGCTCAAAATGGCATAGAGGCAATAAAAGTTTTTAACCAACTGCACCCTGATATAGTACTCCTTGATGCCATAATGCCAGATATGGATGGATTCGAGTGTTGCACTCAGTTGGAAATTCTGGATTGTAACAAGCACACTCCAGTTTTAATGATTACAGGACTTGAAGATCAAGAGTCAGTTGACCGTGCATTTGCAGTGGGAGCAATGGATTTTGTTACCAAACCGATTCACTGGCCAGTTTTGCGACAACGGGTAAAACGCTTGATTCAGCAATCTCAGTTGCAGCAAAAACTGGAAGCCGTAAATCTGGAATTGCAGCGATTAGTTACTATCGATGGATTAACTCAAGTAGCTAATCGCCGACGATTTGAAGAGTATTTTTACCAAGAGTGGCAGCGCCTAAAACGCGAGAAACGTCCGCTTTCTCTGATTCTTTGCGATGTTGATTTCTTCAAATTATATAATGATACCTATGGTCATCGGGTAGGCGATCGCTGTCTTCAGACAATTGCTCAAGCTATCAAAGATATGATTAAACGTCCCGGAGATTTAGTTGCCCGTTATGGTGGGGAAGAATTTGCTGTGATTTTACCTAACACAGACACCGATGGGGCGACTCATGTTGCCGACGAAATTTGTCATACTGTCCGAGCACTAGCAATTCCTCATCAAAATTCCCAAGTTAGTTCTCACGTAACTATTAGTGTTGGGTTTACGACGGAAATTCCTCAGCCAGATTCTGACTTAGAAGAAATGATTGCCGCAGCGGATCGGGCGTTGTATAAAGCAAAGGCAGCAGGACGCGATCGCTTTGTGCAAAATATTTTACTACCCAGAAGTAAAAATTCCTGCTAGTTGTCCACTCCTTTAAGCGGTTTTCTTCTTCTATCCGTGCTAAAGCGGCACGATATTGGGCTTCATATCTGAGCCAAAATGCAGCTGTACTACCCATAACCCGTTCTAGCTTCAGGGCTGTTTCTTCATTGATTGGTGCTTTGCCATTGATCAACTCGCTAATATGTTTTGCGGTGTAGCCTAAACGCTCTGCTAATTGTGTTTGTGTCCAGTCACGCTCTTCTAAGAAATCAGCGATGGCATCACCGGGAGAAGATACCCAATCTGGAGTGAATGTTCGGGTTGTCTCAGTCATGGTAATCTCCAATTGAATTCAATACAAATAGCAGTAACTTTTGACCAATCAATGCTTCCATCCTCGGTAAGGGGGATAGGGTCGTTGTCTGGCTTAAATACAAGTCGTTTACCACCTTCTAGGTTTACTGCAAATTCTCCCGCCCTATCTCCTTTTAAGGGATGGGGATGACCTATAACTAATTCCGTCACACAACTAGCAGCCCCAAAAATAGCCAACTGGGTTCTCAATTTCTTGGCACAGTTTGCACCCAATTTTCTTTGCGCTACGTCTTGTTGTTCGCATAGATTTTGCAGTTTACGGTCAGCGAAAGTGATTTCCATGCGTTACTAGACTAATATAAGTTTACCAAAATGGTAAATAAATTTGTTTTTTTCTAGAAAATCTAGCATATCAACTAATCAGCAACGCCTAAAAATCTACCCCTCTTTTAAGTTCTACACCTTGATTAGCATAGTGTTTGTGGCAATAAACCTCTGAGTGGACGCTAGCCAAGTCAAAATACGCGGGTGGATTTTGGCAGCGGCCAGTAATAATAATTTCGGTGTCGCGGGGTTTGCGGAGTAAAGCCTGGACAATGGGTTCAACGGGGAGTAGTTCTAAGTCAACAGTGGGATTGAGTTCATCGAGAATAATAGTTTTATACAATCCAGAGGCGATCGCAACTTTGGCAATTTCCCAACCCCGTTCGGCTTCTACATAATCTAATTCTTGCCGGGAATTGCGCCAGACGATCGCATCTCCACCGCAACGCTGATGATCTACCACTTCTGGATATGATTGTTGCAAGGCGGCGATCGCAGCATCTTCTGTGTAGCCGCTACCACCTTTAAGCCACTGCATAATCAATACACGGGTAGACCCTGGATGATTAATTCCCCTACCAATGGCCTGTAAAGCTTTGCCCAAAGCACTAGTAGACTTGCCTTTACCAGCACCAGTATAAATTTCAATCCCTTCAAGTAAGAGGGCTTTGGCTGTTGGGTGATGATGAGGTTTCATTTCTGAGTGCAAATCTGCAATATCGAGCAACTTTTGGGGTGCGGCGCGTCCAGTAGCAATGATTTCCAACTCTTGGGGTTTGGATTTTAATGTCTTTACCACTTCATCCACTGGTAGCAAACCTAAATCCAAAACAGGGTTAATTTCATCCAAGACGACAACTGAATATAAACCACTAGCGATCGCACCTTTGGCTACATCCCAACCCCGCATTGCTTCATCTCGGTCAAAGGTGGTAATTTCGTCTGGGCCAAAAAATTCGGCTCTGCCGGTGCGAACCTGGTCAATTAAATGGGGAAACCCGCGTTGTAAAGCTGCGATCGCGCCATCTTCGTCATAATCACGTTCTGGCCCTTTTAAAAACCGCAGCAGTAAAACACGATTAGAATTGCTAGGCGTATTTATTCCCAAGCCAATGGAGCGCAAAACCACCCCCAAAGCCGCTTGAGATTTACCTTTACCCAGACCATCGTAGACGTGAATTTGACCAATAAGCCGTTCTTGACGCACTTGCGCCGTCCGAATACCAATACCGTTCCTTGTCATCTCTCGAAAAGCTATAACTATGGCAGTCTTTCATCTTACCTAACCTCTTGTACTCTCAGATAGAGAAACTACCCTCTAACGCATCTGTACAAAGGTCAGTTCGATCTATGAAGTAGGTCGGCAGAATAAAACTAAACTATGTTAACAAAAATGAACGAGGCTAAAACCCTCTTACCTCCTGCCTCCTGCCTTATCCCAACGACAAATTATTTACGCCCACCTACTTAACAATATCAATAGAGGAATACTGGCACACCCGCATAGTAAAGAACAAGAACAATGGGATAATTTCCCCCATCACCCTTACTATCCCAGTTATACTCACTACAGTTAACCCTTACCCTTAACCATTTATGCCTGACAATTGGATGCTTCCCAGGATTTTTCCCATTGGTGGATTTCTGTTTGACTTTTTATTTGTACTGATTGCCATCCCCATCGAAGCTTATGTTTTGCATTCTCGACTAAAATTTGACAAAAAAACCAGTACTTTTTATGCAATTTCTATTAATCTGTTTTCCAGTGTAATTGGTTGGTTCATATTTTTTGTATCCGAACCAATATTGCCAATACAGGTTAAATCAGAATTAATTAACTATATGTTTTTTAATAATTTTAAATCGTCGAATACACAGACTTTAATTATTTTAACTGCTTGTATAATTTTTTTTACTACGTTTTTGATGAAATTTTTCATTTTAAGGGTTTTGCTATTCTCATTAAATGAATCATTTGTGAAAAAAGAAGAGGAGCCTCAAACATCTCAACGCCTGCAACGGCGTCGTTTTACCACCCTTAACTTCCAAAATACTAATTTAGTTACTACTATACTAATAGCAAATTCTCTGAGCTATAGTGCAATAACCGTTATTTTATTATTTCGTTCAAAATAGCAAGAAATTACTTGTTTAATTTAGAGAAAAATTATTGATTAGTCAGGTGTAAGGAGGAATATGAATACGCTACTAAAAGATGTCTTTGGGGTTTTTAAATTTGCTGAAGGGCTTTATGCAGGAATTAGAAAAATATTAGTTCCACCCAAAGCTTATTCTTGGCAGACATTTATTTATTTAAGTATTTTTTCTTGGGTACTTTCATATTGTGCCACAGGTTATATCAAAGATATAATTGCCTTTTTCGGTTGGTTATTTTTAATTGCTGGTACAGCTTGGTATACAACTGAAGATCCTTTGAGAGTTCCTGGGACTTTTATGCCAGTCGGGGCAGTGATCACTGGATTCTTAGTCAGTGTTTTTGCATTTGGAGATCAACGAGATGTAATTACACCCAGAACAATCGTTTTTTGGCCAACAATTTCAGCACTGATTACGGCAATACCAGAGTTTATTGAAGGAAATGATACTGATGCAAAAGCTCGCATTCCTAAGCCAGAAGACCGCCAAAGAATCATAATTTTAGTTGCTAGTAGTATGCTGCTAAGTTGCTGGATTCAGTTTCACTTTGTGACGGATAATTGGTTACGACAATATCCCAGTTTGCAGGCAGATACTTTTAAACATAGTACCTTTATTGTTAGAACAGAAGAAGCAGTAAAAATTCCCCAAAACGGCGTTGTAATTCTAGAGAAACTTCAACCAATAGTAGTAGAACAAATAGCTCAAAGACCTTGGTCCGAAGTAGAGAAATGGTTGCTAGATGCAAAACAGCGGGTAGGAAATCTGGGTAGGGAAATCATTAAAAAGAACCTAAGTAAATATGAAGAGAAGGAACTATGGCGCGTTGAACCGCGTGTAACTAATACGAAGTCTGGATATATATTAGATTTATTAAGTATTTGGATAGGCCCGAGTTCTAACCCACGAGGCTATTACTTAAAAAAATCTTGTCGCATTGAACCAGTTGCAGCAGCCAATAATTCAGAGAATAAGATTACAGTTGCAGAAATTGAATGCGATCGCGCCAGTAAATTAATTTCTGGTTCACCGCCTCCGCAGCAGTGAAGAGTGGGGCAGGGGTGCAGAGGAGCAGGGGAGCAGGGGAGCAGGGGAGCAGGGGGAAGAATAATAAAATTACCTCTTTCCCCTCTGCCTTTTCCCAATAACAAATGACAAATGACAAATGACAAATGACTATTAACAGAATTTTTGTATTGGCAAAGAATGTGTTTCAGGAAGTGGTACGCGATCGCATCCTATATATTATTGGTTTTTATGCGCTAGTACTCGCCACTGCCTTCCGCGTCCTTCCTGAATTTGCAGCTACGGCTGAAGATAAAATGTTTTTAGACTTTGGAATGGCGGCGATGAATGCCATCGGGTTAATTATTACGATATTCATTGGTACAGGACTAATTAATAAAGAAATTGAAAAACGCACTGTTTTAGTATTAATTGCTAAACCTGTTAGTCGCAGCGAAATTATCGTCGGCAAATATTTGGGTTTATCCGCAGTCCTAGCTGTGCTTGTCGCCACGATGACAGCAATTTATCTGATATTTCTGCAATTTGGCAATATTCCTCATCCTACAGCAAGCATTCTAATTGCTGCAATTTTCTTATTTTTGCAGTTGTCATTAATTACTGCCGTGGCTATTACCTTCGGTGTTTTTACTGCTTCTCTGCTAGCGACTGTTTTAACCTTTGCGGTATATTTAATCGGAAATATTACTCAAGATTTAGTACAACTTGGTCGTCTTAGCCGTAACCCTGGTATGGAACGTCTAACTCAAGCTTTGTTTCTTTTCTTGCCAGATTTATCTCGATTAGATTTGAAAAATGATGCCGTTTATGGTTTGCAAGCACTACCTGACACCACTGCACTGATTATGAATGCTAGTTATGGCTTACTTTATAGTGCCATGTTGTTAGCGATCGCTATTTTTATCTTTTCAAAACGCGAATTTTAGGCATCGGGCGGTTGAGGCAAGCAGGGGAGAAAGAATTATTAGAATTAAGGTGATTTCTAGCAAAGAATTTACCAATAAAGGTAAAATGTACCCTTGATGAAAAAGAAACAGGAGCAAGCATTTGGATACGTTAGCCACAGCAGGCGCACCCAAATCATTTCTCGCAATTTATCTATTCTAATCAGATGTTAGTTCAATAGTGCGATCGCGTATTTTTAAATCAAAACCTTCTCGACGACAAATAATGTCATAGTAAACTATAGATTTAATAGATTGCCAAAAGGGCATCAATATTATGCCATTGATTAAATTTGAAATCATCAGTGGTAATGCACTGATAAACATTTCATTTTCATTAGCCCAATCTCCAGATAACAATAGGGAGATTAGTTGTCTTAAAATGTTGAATCCTATACTATAAATCAACCATCCTAAAATTTGTATAGGTAAAGTAATTACAAATGATATGAATATAATGGCAATAATTCGCCATGTTAAACCCTTGCTTAGTTCTCTACTTCTCTTAATTGCGCCAATGGAGTTAGTATCATCTTCTATTGCTAGAGGTAAATCAGTAATGAAGAAACGCGAGTAAAACCACAGAGGGCTGAAATAAACAGGTATAGCTGTCGGAATAATGATGATTCTAAATATAGTATTGTCAAAAGGATTTGCTTGATTGATTGGTTGAGATATGGCACCAAAAATTGTTGCTAATATTCCATATATTATTCCGGCAATTATTGAAATTCCAATGTAAAAAATAAAAAATTGTAGTAAACATATTAATATAACTAGGATTACAGTTATGAGAAACTGCCAAAATCTTTTTTTAATCTGAATTTTTGCAACTTTTGTTTCAGGCTGACCACTAATTTCACTAAACGCTAAACAGGAAATTAAACCAGCGAACGCATAAAATTTTGCCCATCCATAAATCGGGACTATTAACCATAAATGGGCAAATAATGACAAGCGAGAAAATTTTTTGAAATTTGAACGATATAGATAGCTAGCAAGGCTAACAATATTACCAATATTAAACTGCTGCATAAGATTTGGAAGCATAGGAACTAGGGACTAGGGATTAGGAACTAAGAACTAGGGAAAGGATGCAGGAGGAAGATTTATCTTCCTTGCTTCGTACTCCCTGCTCCCATGCCTGATACCCATTCCCCAATCCCCGATACCCAATCCCTATTAAGGGGTTGTACTGACATGATGGCGTGGGTAGCCTATTGCTTTCTCGTGTTCCTGTAATAACCCCATTAATATAGGTCAAATGTGTCATTTTCTAAAAGTGACACAAAATGACAAATTCGTTTTTTCAGATTCAATCTTCTGAAAGCTATAGTCAGTAAGCAATGCGGGTGACACAAACATTTTACTGAGATAAAAAACTAAAACCTGATACAAGCAAGCTATTTTGTACGTAGATAAGCCCCACAAAACCACAATTCCCCACGGCGATCGCTGTAGTGAATCATCAAAGAACCTGTTCCACTAATAATATGATTTATGCCATGAAGCTTAAGCTGATTGAGAACTAAAAACGAAAAATTAAGGTTTTCAAGCACATTTAACGAGTCGTATTAATTACAGCTTAAGGATTACTTATCATATAATGAATATTTATAATTAATGCTTAAGTCGTATTAACTAAGGCTTCAAGACTTCTCGGTTAAGCATTTTTAATTCAGAATTGGGTTTTGGGAAAAGATTAAGGGTTATAAGATTTTTTCTTTCCCTTTCCTCTTCCCCAAAACCCGAGAAGTATTGGGTTTCAAGTTTACTTATTCTGACTTTTGAATTCTGAATGATGCTGCATCTCGCTTCCATGCAGAGCATGAAAACGAAATCACAAGATTATCTCACTTTGCCAGAGCTACTTCTAGCTAATAAATAACTATCTGAGGTTGCTCAATTGTACCATCAGGCATGATAGTATCTCGCAACTTCGCATAAATCAAATTTGTCTTCCAAAGGTTTGCCTTATTCAAGTTTGCTTTAGTTAAATTTGCCCATGTGAAGTCTGCACTAGTTAAGTTAGCCTCAGTCAAATTCGCTTCTAGTAATTTTGCTCCACATAGCTTTGCTCCTGTGAGATTTGCAAAACTTAAGTTAGCTTCAATCAGCGATGCTTCAATTAATTTGGCTTCACTTAAGTCTGCTTCTCTCAAATCCACATCACATAAAGAAGTACCCCAAAGGTTACTACCTATGAATTTCACTCGCCATAAGAAAGTTCCGCACAAATTTGCTCGTGTTAAATCAGCATTAGTCAAATTGGCTTCACATAAAGATGCTTCATACAAATTAGCTTCACGTAAGCTAGCTTGCATCAAATTTGCGCCACTTAAATTAGCACGAGTCAGAACACAGCCAGACAAATTTGCATCACGCAAATCTGCTCCAATTAAATTAATGCCACTTAAATCGATTCCTTTCAGGTCGATTCCTCTCAAGTCACATCCACTGAAATCCCGACGCTGAAAATATTTATTTGTGATTTGACTTAAAATAAATTCCTGTTGTTGAGTATAATTTTTCATGGTATTCACCTCTGGGTGTAATTGATCTCAAAGGTTGAGTGTGGTAGTTACCGTATATTGAGAGTACACCGCAAACGGAGATTAGCTCAGTAAATAATCAAAAATAAATTAACAAAAAATCGGCAATCACTTGAAAATACGTTTTTTCGGGGTTTTTAAAACAAAAAATGCTGACATAAGTCAGGAAATATTAATATAACAGGAATCATGTTGCTTACTCCAAATTCCAAATTAGGATAAGTAATCTCAATATACCCTTTTGTTGCTTTCACTACTGCGCTTTTTGATTTACTTGTAACCAAATTTCTAAACTAGCAAGCAACCACAGCTTGACTCCATAACGACTCCAGGTATCTCCTTGATAGTTTAACCAATTATGAATTGGCAACTGGTTTAAGTAAGGAGTAATACATGCATTTTTATTGAGCAATAAATCTCTGGCTTCTTGCTGCCAATATTTCCGAAATCCTAACTGCACGGGTACCATCATACCACTTTTGGGACGATGAATAATTTTGTCTGGTAAAATATCTGCGTTCGTCGTACCCCTACGGGGAAGTAAGCTACGCGCAGCGTCTGTCTGCAACACGCTGCGCGAACGTAGAGAAGACGTACCGTAGGTAATCGCTTGCTTTAAAACTGCTTTTTCTTCGACTCCAGAAAGCTTATACTCTGGAGGTATCTCCATGCTTAAGTCTACTATTCGTTGGTCAAACAGAGGAGAACGACCTTGCAAAAGAGCAGCTTGAGTCAAGTTACTGACTTTCGTCAAAATTTGGTCAGCGCCTTTAAATTTGATATTCATTGCCATCAAACGATTCAGATAGCTAGCTTGAGAATATAAATCTTCTGCAAAAACCCAAGGCGCTGTTTGTACTGCTGTCCAAACTTCTGGTTTTAAAAGTTGCGGTAAGTCAACAGCACACTTTTGAAAGGAAATTAAATAAGCTTGCAATGCATCTTGATTGGTGACAGAGCCATATAAACTATTTATTAGCATGGGCTGATTTTTTGGCCCACCAAAACAGGGGTCGCCACCTTCACCATTTAAAACTACTTCTACGCTTTCTCTTGCAAGTCGTCCTAGCAACAGGTTGGGAACAGTCAGTGGGTCGCCAATGGGGTCATCTAAATAAGCCATTGTTTCTGGCAAGCGTGACCACATTTCCTTAAAAGTAATTTCTAAAATGTGGTGCTGCGTCTGACAATGGGATGCAACGAGACTGGAAAATTCTAACTCATTAGGACATTCCGAACCAAAATGAATCGAGAAGGTGTGGACTGGTGCTTTATGGAATTTTGCTACTAAAGCAGTGATACTGCTAGAGTCCAAACCACCAGAAAGAAAAACGCCAACGGGTTCATTTGCTGGTGGTAAATATTCTTGAACAACTTGGTCTAGAAGTTCTCGCAAGCGATCGCCATGCCATGCTAAGGGTTGATCAATTGCGATAATCTGTTCTTGAAGCTGCCAATAAGCTGTAACTTTGTAGTCAGGAAATTCTAAAACGGTTCCAGGTCGCAGTTCTCGCACCTGTTCCCAAAGGGTTCGTTCGCCGGGAACAAAAGCACAACAAAGATAATCTCGCAACGCCACCAAATCTAAATCAGATGAACGATGGGGTGCTAAAGTTCTCAGTTGAGGCGCAATCCAACGAACTGAACCAGTGGTAGTGTAATAGAGAGTACGAACACCGATGCGATCGCGAATCAATCTCAACATCTGTTTCTCTCTATCCCAAACCACTAGCGCAAACATCCCCACAAGTTGGCTAAGACTTTCATTACCCCATCGTTCCCAAAGATTGGCCACCAGTTGCAGAGAACTTCCTTGAAAGCTATCCGGTTCAATTCCCAACTTTTGCAGCAACTGCACTCGGTTAGTTAACCAAACATCACCAACAGCAACAAATTGTCCTCTAGAACTGATTGCTAATTTCTCCATCGGAAATTCCGAAGTTGTGCGTGGTAAAATTACAGAAATTTTTTCGTCTCGCCAAGCTATATCTTCATAATTTACATTAATTTTTCCCCACGCTACGCGCCAGGTTGGGTTAGTTTTGATCAACTCGATTTTAGGAGATTTACGATTTTTAAACGCATCAAATAGCATGGGAAATTTTCAACGCATAATTCAGTAAGAATCCCACTCCCAATCACCTAAGAGCAAGCGAGGCTATGGTGTACACACAAGTCTTTCTGACCCCCTCTAACTCCCCTTTTCCAAAGCTACGGTGTACACACAAGTCTTTCTGACCCCCTCTAACTCCCCCGATGCCTTGGGGGAGAACCGGACATTTATTTCCCCCCAAGGCATTGGGGGGATTAAGGGGGGTAAATCCAATTTACTTCTTATAAAGATCCAGCAATCATCCCAGCAAGTAAAATAAAACCAATCCACACGTTTTGCTGGAACATCTTACCATAAGCAGAATTAGCTAAGTATCGCTTTCTTAATCGCAGAGACTGCCAAACCCATCCGATAGTAGCAACTGCAAGGCTAATCCAAAAGGCTAAGTGCAGATGTATAACTACACCTAACCAAGACAATAACAAGATTGTGCCAGCAAAGAAAATTCCAATGGCTAGAGGGGCATAATTACCAAAAAATAGGGCGCTAGAATTAACACCAATGCGGCGATCGTCTTCCTTGTCGCTCATGGCGTAAACTGTATCAAATCCCAATGTCCACAGTACAGTGGCGCCCCAAAGTAACCAAGTTGCTTGGGAAATGGTTTGTGTTACCGCACTCCAGCTAATCAATACCCCAAAACCCCAAGCGATGGAAAGCACCAGTTGTGGTACAGCAAACACCCGCTTTGCACCTGGATAAAGCAGAATTACAGGTACTGCTGCTACGCATAACCAGAAACTCAGGGGGTTAAGATAAAAGGCCAAGACTGCTGCACAAGCTAAAGATACGATCGCGACTATAATCCCAACTTTCACAGATAAGGCGCGAGAAGCGAGAGGGCGATCGCGTGTTCTCTCTACTTCTGGATCGATATTCCGATCCCACAAATCATTGACAACACACCCAGTCGCACTCGTGGCCAGAGTACCCAATATAATCACACCAACCAGAGGTAAAGGCGGTTTTCCTGAAGCTGCCAAAAACACAGCCCAAAGGGCAGGAATCATTAAAATTAACCGCCCTTCTGGTTTATGCCAGCGTAAAAGCCGGATAATTACAAGCCAAATTGGTGACTGGGGGCGTTCTGGCGTCGTTAACATAGGATTGAGGGGGCATTGGGCATTGGGCATTGGGCATTGGGCATTGGGCATTGGGCATTGGGCATTGGTTATTTCTCCCCTTGCTTCTTTGCTTCTATGCCCCATTCCCTATTCTCTAATTCATACTTCTTTACATCTATAGAATAACGTTATTTGTTATTTGTAAAAACATAACCCAAAGTGGCAACTTTAAATATCTTTAAATAGCCACTAAGGTTATAAATAGTAGGGTGAATATACATAGCTCAGTTACCCTCGACCAAACTGAGTTGCGAATGCTGAGTATTTTTTAATTTACTCAATATTCAGCGGTGGCTCAACTTCCTGCTACCGCTAACAGCACTCAGTCTGAGCAAGTGTGTTGTCAGAAATATCAGTGCTAGCTACCCCGACATATCACCGTTTGCCATCATTTCTTAATAAAGAGAGAAAACTAGATGCTGAATTTAGTTTCTAGCTGGGAGAGTATTCCTACTCAACCATCTAAGCAACATCGGATTATTGCTGCCATTGACCTGGGAACAAATTCTCTACACATGGTAGTAGTCAAGATTGACCCCACACTACCAGCTTTCAGCATTATTGCTAGAGAAAAGGAAACCGTGAGGCTTGGCGATCGCAATCTTACCACTGGAGAACTCAAACCAGAGATAATTAAAAAGGCGATCGCAGCTTTAGGACGCTTCCAAGAAGTTGCCAAAACTATCAACGCTGAAACTATCATTGCTGTGGCAACTAGTGCTGTGCGAGAAGCCCCCAATGGTAAAGATTTTTTGCACACAATAGAAGCGGAGTTGGGTTTAAGCGTTAACTTGATTTCTGGTCAAGAAGAAGCGCGGCGAATCTATCTTGGCGTGCTGTCGGGCATGGAATTTAACAACCAGCCTCATACTATTATTGATATTGGCGGTGGTTCTACAGAATTGATTTTAGGCGATAGTCAGCAAGCCCGCACTCTCACCAGTACCAAAGTTGGTGCAGTGCGACTTACTAGCGAGTTAATCACTACTGACCCCATCAGCAACATTGAGTTCCAATATCTGCAAGCTTATGCACGCGGGATGTTGGAACGTTCTGTAGAAGAAATCTTAGCAAATCTAGAGCTTGGGGAATCTCCGCGTTTGGTGGGTACGGCGGGCACAATTGAAACCCTGGCGATGATTCATGCACGGGAAAAGTCGGGTGTTATTCCTTCTACTCTCAATGGCTACCAGTTCAGTCTTAAAGACTTGCAAGAGTTGGTAAATCGCTTGCGGAAACTGAGTAATTCCGAAAGGGCTGAGATTCCCGGTATGCCAGAGAAGCGCCCTGAAGTTATCCTCGCTGGCGCAGTCATATTACAGGAAGCAATGACCCTTTTGGGTAGTGAATCGGTAACAGTTTGTGAGCGTTCTCTCAGAGAAGGCGTAATCGTAGACTGGATGCTAACCCACGGTTTAATTGAAGATAAGCTACGCTACCAAAGTTCAGTTCGGGAACGGAATGTTCTCAAACTGGCGGATAAATACCACATCAACTTAGAATACAGCGATCGCGTGGCAAAATTTGCCGAGAGTTTATTTGACCAAACTCAAGGTACTCTACATCACTGGGGATCTGACGAGCGACAAATGCTGTGGGCAGCGGCAATATTACACAATTGCGGTCATTATATCAGCCATTCGTCTCACCACAAGCACTCTTACTATTTAATTCGCAATGGAGAATTACTCGGTTATACAGAAACCGAGATTGAAATTATTGCCAATTTAGCGCGTTATCATCGCAAATCGCCACCCAAGAAAAAACATGAAAACTACCAGAGTTTGCTGACTAAACAACAGCGGCAGATTGTTAGTCAATTAAGTGCAATTCTGAGATTGGCAGTGGCATTAGATAGACGACAAATTGGTGCAGTTGCTCAAGTGCAATGTGAGTATTATCCACAACTTAGGCAGGTCAACCTGCTAATTTTTCCATCTCAATCAGATGATGATTGTGCTTTAGAACTTTGGAGCTTAGATTATAAAAAAGGAGTGTTTGAGGAAGAGTTTGGAGTGAAATTAGTAGCGAGTTTAGAAAAGTCTAGCGTTGCTAACTTGTCTTAGAAAGTGGGGTGCGTTAACCAGTGTAACGCACCTGCACATAGCTGATGTTTTATTCTTGCGATCGCTAATCAGCTTGAGAAGTTAGGCTCAATATAAAAGCTTCAGGTAAAAATCAGACAACTTTATTTAGTAACTATTTAGGAAGGTATGATTATACAAGTAACTTTCTCTTGTGCACAAAAACTTTAATTAAATTTGAAACTATATTAAATTAAAGATATATATCTAATTTTGACATCTAACTTAAGGACGAATTTATAACTGTCCCAAGCACCATTTAAAAATATAAATTAGTAATTATAATAAGCTTAACAATCTATTAAATGTAGGTTATGTTGCTAGTGGATATCTAAGCCGGGAAAACTTAGATATCCTTATATAAAATTTCAATAGTTTAATAAGTAATCAAGCAGATATGATGTTAGTAACTGAAAAAACTTGCGCTGACTTTTACCGATAGGTATGGCGATGTCTACGACGGGCCACGCCTACGCAGTTGCTGGAGACTTCAAGGTCAAATCTCGGTAGGCTGATCGCTGATGCGTGGGGTGGAGCATAGTTGCCAAAGTCAAATGCATGTTTCTTTGAGCGATACTAATTTAGTCTTACACACCCTACAGTAATTAGGGCAGACATCAACTTGCAAGCATTCTTCTCAACGCTCGCCAAGAATTTTTTTCTTTTTTAAGAATTTGAAGATAAATATCATGTTTTACACAAAAAACGATTTTTTGCAAAATTGGGATGCTCATTAGGAATCTGGATTAATACATTTAAGATGTTCACAGCCAAAACCTTGAGTCATCATTGCAGATAGCTGTGGAAAAACTTGTTCATCAAAGTTGAGTTCTCGCATGATTTGGTCATAAGCTTGCCCCTGCGCTATCCGCTTTGCCATTTCCTGAAACTCTACCCAAGTTAAATCACTCTCAACAAATGCTTTACTAAGGGTAATTACCAGTTCCTCATAATCATTGTCTTCCAATTTTGTCATCATTCGATGTTCAATGTGAAGCGAATCATCGAAACAGTAATACCAGGATTTTGGTTGCTGCCTAAGTACTCTTCGGAAAAGATCCTGCTGTTTCGAGCGACTAACAGCACTATCTGCCTCACTACATACCATTAAAATTGGGGCAGAAACACAGCCTTGAGACTTGTCTAAAACCTGATATCCCAATTCCAGAAATATTCGTAAGGCCTTGAGACAAAAACCTTTATAACCAAAATTGCCGGGTGCATCTTTGTTGAACCATTCAAAGTAAATTGGCAGAATTTTGATCAGTTGATCGAATATTAAGTAGCGGCTACCTAAATAAGGCGTGAACAATAAGGTGCGGTCAATCTCTTGAGGATGCTCTAAAGCTAACCAAGCAGCTAAAGTTCCACCTGTTGATAATCCACCAATCACAACTTGTTGACCTAGCGTTTTTGCAATCTGTAACCATTGGATTACAAATTTTTGATAAATCTCAATATCTGTTGGCAGGGGTGGAGGATTTTGAGACTTCCAGTCACCTGAGCGTCCATGACCTGGTTGTAAAGGAATCAGAACGTTATATCCCGTGTTAAAGAAGGCTTTACCAAGCGGCTCGAACTGGTAAGGGCCTGCTGTAAAACCATGCAAAAACAAAAAAACTTTTGAAGTGAAGTAAGGATGAATCAAAAATTTAGAACGGCAGGCTTCATTTTTAAGACCTAATGTGGACTCTAATTGGTGAACTTGCTCTAGAATTTCTACTGTATTTTGAATGTCAACTTTCATTTATGTAATTATTATATTCATATATATAGTAATCCTACTTAAATTCTGTTCAGGATTTTGAAAAAAATCTTTGTCTGGCAAGCTTTTAAGCCGCTTAGTTATTCAAAAATTAAATAGGAGTCTTATATAAGTTACTTTATTACTCCCGGTTCGCCCATTTTTTTATGAGTTAGGGAAAATAAGCAGTTAAAAGTAT